>JAFVEY010000057.1 GCA_017475765.1 Clostridia bacterium
CAATAACCGATCATTTATTTTATATATTATATTCGGGCTGAGGCTGTGCTGTCGCAAGATGGAAACGCTCCAACAGCTTTCTTCTTTCTGCAAGAAACTCAGCTCCTCCTCTGTGTCTCGGATGCGGTATATTCACATCGACAACCTCGCTTATCTTTCCCGGACGGGGTGTCATAATAACAATCCTGTCCGAAAGATACAAGGCTTCGTCAATATCATGCGTTACAAGTATCATCGTTGCATTATTTGTTTTTCTGATCTCAAGCAGCTTATCCTGAATACCTGCTCTTGTAAAGGAATCCAATGCGCCCATCGGTTCGTCGAGCAGCAGCACCTCAGGATCATTGATCAGCGCCCTTGCAATGGCAACTCTCTGTGCCATACCGCCGCTGATCTGATGCGGGAATGCCTTTTCAAAGCCTTTCAGACCTATCAGCTCTATAAACTCGCCGACTTTATGCTTGTTTTCTTTATAAACGTGTCTTGCCTTAAGTCCTGCGGCAATATTTTTTTCAACAGTAAGCCATTCAAAAAGGCTTCCCTGCTGAAATACATATCCTCTTTTCGGATCGGGTGCAGTTATTTTTTTGCCATGAAGCAGTACTTCTCCCGACTGTGCCTTGTCAAGTCCTGCGATCAGTCTGAGAAGCGTTGTTTTTCCGCAGCCCGATGAGCCGATGATCGAAACAAACTCGCCTTTGTTGATGCTGAAATTAATATCCTTCAGGGCTTCAACGATATTGTTCTCATCCTTATAAGTACGGTTGATATTTTTAATTTCAAGTATCGTTTCACTCATTTCAGAAGCCCCCTTTGCCATCTGAGAACTCTGGACTTCACCAGTCCGACAACCCATGTGATAAGGCTGAACAGTACTGCCATTACGACAATAGCCGCAAAAACTTTATAATATGCACTCCATACCTTTGAGGCATTGATATAATATCCGAGTCCTCCAGGCTGACCCATCATTTCAGCCATTACCAAGGTGGTAAACGAAAAAGCATTTGCCGTCTCGATACCTGTAAAGATTTGTGGCATCGCATGAGGTATCGCTACATGAAACACAAGGTACGGTGTTTTGCCGCCAAGCGTTCTTGCCGCTTCAAATTTTGCTTTCGGTGTGCTTTTTATACCTGACGCTGTCAAAGATGCAACAGGGAACCATGTGCATATCACAATCAGAAAAGCCGCTGCCGAAAACGGAGTCGGGAAAAGTGTCAGCGCAAACGGCATCCATGCAACTGCCGGAATAACGCCTGTGATATTCAATATCGGTGAAACCCAGTAATACACCTTCGGGAACCATCCGATCAGTATGCCCGTTCCCACTCCGACAACTATGCCGAGCAGAAAACCTACGCCGAAAAGTCTTAATGAATACAGCGTGTTCTGAAGTATGTAATCGCCCTCAATCAGAAATGCTTCGATAATGCCTGCCGGACCGGGAAAGAACGGCTGCGGAAGTGCCTGCAGCTTTGTTCCCAAAAGATCCCACAATGCCAGCGCAATTCCCACAGCAAATCTGAAAGGCGCACGGGAACGGTATTTTTTTCTGCGTTCTTTTTTGAATATCGAAAAGATACCGATACCTGTATAAAGAAGGATTAGCGCAATCAAAACCCAGATATATGCGTTATTCATTGTCGCATAGATTGATCCGACCTGATGAACCTCGATCTTTACACCCTCAGACACCTGGGGAATAATGAGATTTGCAGCTATGGCAGCTGCAAATCCCGCAATTGTAAATAAAATAGTAAGTATAAATTTTATATTGATACGTTTCCTTTTCTCGGTCTGTTTACCGTCTTTTATTTTTTCAGCCTCACTCAATATGCTCACCCTGCCTTAGTTGTTGACATTTACCTCTTTGTAAATCTTATCTGTGAATTCCTGCGGGTCAGTCTTGAGGTAACCGATATCATAAAGCGCCTGTGAGAAGTACTTGACATCATCAGCGACATTATGTGTATCTGCCGAACGGCTCTCAGCGCTCGGATACTCATAGCTCTTTACAAGCTCAATAGCAAGCTCTCTGTCCTCTATGGCAGAATATTTGCCGTTGATAATGATATCAACTGCTTCTTCGGGATTCTTGGATATCCAGTCCTGTGCCTTGCGGTATGCTCTGAGAAGTGCGGCAACTTCTTCGGGATTGTCTTCAAGAACCTTGTTGGAAGCATAGAGGAAGCAGCAATATTTGCCTGCAAATACTTCATCTGTTGAGAGATCGAATATGATCTTAGCCTTGCCTTCCTTTTCAGCAACGCTTCCGAAAGGATCCCAGAGTGCAGCGACATCTATATCACCCTTCTGAAGAGCTTCAAGCTCAAGGTTACCGTCTGAATAGGGAACGAATTCTACTTCGTGTTTGTCGGGAAGTGCGGAAATACCGGCATTCTCTACCCATACGCTTGCAACCTGATGCGGTGTGCCGCCGATTTCATCAACACCTATTTTCTTTCCTGCAAGATCCTTTGCTTCTTTTATGTCAGAATCATTTCTTACAAGGAACTTGATACAGCCGTTATGAAGTCCGTCAACAACGCTTACGTTGATACCTTCCTCAACAGACGGGAAGAACTGGAAGTCACCGTTTACGATGGGAATGGTACCATTGTTAAGACCGATTTTTCTTGTTTCTGCATCCGCTGAAATGAGGTTCACATCAAAACCCTCTTCAGCAAAAAATCCCTTATCGTATGCAATATATATCGGTGCTCCGCAGAGTGCGCCGTCCTTGCCGGGAATATCTATTTTTCCGTATTTATATTCTGTCTGTGCAGCGGATGTATCTCCTTGTGAAGAAGTGCTTGTGTCTGTGCTGCCTGTTGAAGCGGTGCCGGATGTTTCGGTGGAAGCCGGCTGAGAAGTACAGGCTGTTGTAAGAAGAATACTCGAACTTACCAAAAGTACGCCCACAAGAGAACTGATTTTAACCTTTTTCATTTTAATTTACTCCTTAAAATAGATTTTGTATTTTACTGTTGAAAAGCTGTCAGCTTGTTCACATTCGCTCAACGCTCAATATAAAGGCGGAAAGATTATTTGCTGAACAAATTTTCATTTCATGTACGACCCCCCTATCTTTCATTGACTATATTTTATCACCTGAATGGAATCACGTCTAATTCCAAAAATTTAGACCCACTTATAAGTAAATCCAATAGCAAAGCAGTACTAAAAAAACGGGATACTTATGCTAAAAGTACCCCGGAAATTTAAATTAGTTTTCCCTTTTCCATATTCAGAATTCTGTCGCCATAGGATGAAATATGATCATCATGAGTGATCATGATCACGGCAGTACCGCTCTTTGCAATTTCTGAAAATGCGTCAAGGACAATCGTTGTATTTTTTCTGTCCAGATCGCTTGTCGGCTCGTCTGCAAGAAGAATATCGGGAGCATTGACAAGCGCTCTTGCAATTGCCGAACGCTTGCGCTCTCCTCCGGAAAGCTCCGAAGGATAGCTGTCCTTCAATTCGCTGATACCCAGACGGTTCAGAATTTCGATCACTCTGTCCTTCACATCACCGGATGCTTTGTTGTAAAGCCTCTGCGGAAGAAGAATATTTTCATACACCGTCAGCTCCGACAAAAATTCATGTCCCTGCGGAACATATCCGATATGCCTGTTACGGAAAAGCGAAAGCTCCTTGTCGCTGAGCTTATAAAGATTTTCACCGCTGATGACAACACTGCCCTCTGTCGGCTTCAGAAGCCCTGCCAGCATACTCAGAAGCGTGCTTTTGCCGCTTCCGGATTCTCCTTTTATGATGACAAACTCATCCTTGCCGACTGTCAGACTCACACCGTCAACCGCTGTTATATGGCGCAGTCCTCTGCTGTATTTTCTTGTCAGATTTTTTACTTCAATCAACATCAGTCATTATCCCTCATTGTCAGATATGTTTCGGCTCTGCTTATTTTTACTGCGGAATAGGCAGCGGTCAGCGGCGGTATGATCAGAGACAAAATAACCGTCAGCAGACCCAATGCAAAAATCACCGCACCGTCCGGCAGCAGATAAGGCAGCTTTATCGAATTGCTGATATATGTATTAAACGGGAATAGCACCGTTGCTGCCAGCAATATACCCAAAATGCCTCCCGCCGCTCCGATGATCAGCGCCTCGTTTATCACAACAGATACTACCATTCCCTTTGTCGCTCCGATGGAACGGAGTATGCCAAATTCTCTTCTGCGCTCATTGACAGAAAGCGAAAATGTCATGATCAGGACGATCACGGAGAATATACCTATCACCAGAAGCAGCAGAATCAGCACAAGCCTGAATCCGCTCAGATTGTCCGATATGTCGGAGGTAATGGTTTTTCCCTTGATGATCTGCACACCGTCCACATTCATACGGATATTATGCACCACCGTATCAATGTCATATCCATCGCTGATCTTGATCAGAACGGAGGATACGGAGCTTTCAAAATTAATATCATCCGTAAACCGGAACCCTTTGTCCTTTGCCGCTTCAAACAGATCCTTTACAGTTTCGATATTGGCATAAATATCGGTATCAAAGCCTGTCCCTGTCTTGTCAAGAACGGCAGCTACCTTATATTCCTTCCCGAAAAACTTCATGATACCTGAACCGTCATACAGAATATCGTTTCCGATAATGATAGAATTTTCACCCAGATCACCGCTGTAACTTTCCTTGATCCACGGCTGAACGGCAAAATCCGTGTCAGGATCAAATCCGATGAACTGTACGGGGATGGCACAGCAGTCCTGATTGCTTGAGGTGAGAAAAAACTGTGATGTTACTTTATCAACACCCTCCACCTCAGACAGCTGTGTTTCCACCGATTTGTCAAAATAGAAATAGCTCGGTTCTCCTCTCAGAAGAACGCCCTCCGCTTCTTTGTCATAGCCGATAGGAACGACCATTATATCGGCGCCGAGTCTTGTGCTGACGCTTTCAAGACCTCTGTCAAGGCTCAGCGACAATATGCTTCCGCCGAAAGCTAAAAATGCAAGAAGTGCCGTCATGACTATCAGACCGGCAGAACGAAACGGATGACGCCTCAGATTAATGACCGAAAGTCTTTTAAGCGAAATATCATTCTGATTCATTTTGAATATCCTTCCCAACTATAAGAGTCCTGATATATTTTACCGAGTGATACACGATATTGTCCAATACTGAAATTTTATGTACAATAATTGAAAACATTTATATGTTTGACAAAGGAGCTTTCATGAACCGACAACAAACCTCATTTTCATCATACTAAAAAAAGTATGCGCTTTATCAAAAAACGCATACTTTTTGTAAGGAGGTGAAGGACAAATTGCGCCGACAGCAGTACTTGAACCTGCAACTTTCCGTTTATGAAACGACCGTTTTACTTAAACTATGCCGACCTGTTGATTTGATGAATTTATTCTATCAGATTTATTTCAATTTGTCCAATTATAAAAATCCATACAGATTGATAAATATAATTTATATCATATAAACAGACTCATATCAGAGGTTTCTCCTGAACCGATAAACGTAGCCACACCGCCCAGCTCAACACCGTCAATCAGTTCCTTTTGGCTGATCCCCATAATATCCATCGACATCTGGCAGGCAACTATTCTGACACCGTGGGATTTGGCACTTTCGATCAGCTCTTCAAGTGAGCTTATCCCGTTTTTCTTCATGATCCCTCTGATCATCTTTGCCCCTGCTCCGCCCATATTCATACGGGAAAGACCGAGCTTTTTGGAACCTCTGGGCATCATAAAGCCGAACATTTTTTCAATAAAGGTTTTTTTGACCTTCACCCTTTCCGGACGGCGCAGTATGTTCAGTCCCCAGAATGTAAAGAACATTGTCACCTTTCTTCCCATCGCTGCCGCACCGTTTGCAATAATAAAGGCGGCGATCGTTTTATCAAGATCACCCGAAAATACAACAAATGTTTTATCGTTTTTTTCGGCTGCTGCGGGTGTCTGTACTGCATGGACTCCCTTTGTAATTTCAGCTTTGATGATGCCATCGGATATTTCAAGCCTGTCAAGTGTATTCTGGGTTCTGTCGCACCAAACCTTTATATCGGAAGCAAAAGCGTCCTCAGTTGCTTCAACATAAGCCTTTGTCCCGGCAGGCTTATCACGCAGCGTATCCGCTACCTTCACGATCGGTCCGGGGCATTTCAGATTTTTGGCATCTATTTTCACCGTTTCGACAGCCTTGGCTGTCGGAGCGTCATGCGCATTTTCGGTCAATTTCCTGTATGCGTTATATCCCCCGTCAAGATTGGTAACATCATAACCACGGTCAGCAAGAATTTCGGCAACCTCTTCGCTCCAGTCTCCGACACGGCAGTACACATAAACAGGCTTATCTCTGGGTATGCTATCAATTCGGGCAGACAAAGCAGAAAATGGAATGTTTAGTGCGCCTTCAATGCCGCTTACCGTCACCTCGTCAGGTTCCCTCAGATCAATAAGCGTTACTTCATTAAAATGAATCTTCGTAAACTCCTCTGCCGATATTCTTTTGAATAATTCTTTTTCTTCCATTGTAAATTCCTCCTATATATCCTATAATACCTATCATATTCATAGTATTTATGGTATCACAGGTAACAACCATTGTCAATCATTTTATCTGTATCAAAAAACAGAAACAGCTCCGGCGCATATCATTGATACACACCGGAGCCAAAAATATCAGGTTTTCAGTAACTATTATTTCAAATCAGTTCAATATTTCAGATATTATTACATTTGAAACCATAAATCCTTTTTCTGTCACAGAAAAGGCGCTGTCAGATACTTTTGTCAGTCCGAATCCTTCCAGCATTTTTGCTTTTGCCATATACTTTTTAGGTATGTCCGTATCAAAACGGGCTTTAAAGCGTTCATTTGTGATTCCCTCGGATAATCTCAGACCAAGCATAATAAATTCCTCAACATTTCCCCCGTCACCGTCATCGGTGATCCTGTTTTCAATAAAATCCGTTATTTTTTTCGGATAATAAAATCGCCGTCCGTCAATAAACGAGTGTGCAGACGGTCCGATGCCAATATATTCCTCATCATGCCAATATTTCAGATTATGACGGCTTTCATAGCCACTTTTGCAGAAATTGGATATTTCATAATGCTCATATCCGTATTCCCTCATCAGTCCGCAAAGATATTCATACCTGTCCGCCGCCTCGTCATCGTCAGGAAGATTCAGACGATCCTTATTTTTATAAAATACCGTTCCCGGTTCTATTTTAAGAATATATGCCGAAATATGCTTGGCATCATGCCGGACACAGAATTCAACACTCCGCCGAAGACTGTCCTTTGTCTGTCCAGGAAGCGCAATCATCAGATCAAGGGAAATATTGTCAAATCCGGCAGCCCTCGCTAAATGGATACAATCCGCAGCCTGAGCAGAGGTATGCAGTCTGCCGAGAAATGAAAGTTCGTCATCGTTGGCAGACTGAAGTCCGACAGATATTCTGTTAAAACCGCTCTTTCTGAGTGCAGAAAAATCAAAGCCCCTCCCTGCCGGATTGACTTCTGCTGTTATTTCTTCCAAATGATTCCCGAAAACCTCTCTCACAGCGGCCGCCATCCTGTTCAGTCTTTCCGCACCGATAAGGCTCGGTGTACCGCCGCCGAAATATAAGGTATCGGCACTGCAATGCAGTTTTTCGCTCCAGAAGGCAATTTTCTTCAAAATCTCATCAGTATAATCGTCATACATCTGCTCATTTCCCGTTCGGGAATAAAAATCGCAGTAGGGACATTTTTTTGCACAAAATGGTATATGGATATAAACTCCTGTTTTTTTCATAGCACTCATCTGTCCGAATTTTTATGAAGTATAAAAAGAGCCTCTGCAAACATTGCAATCAAAGAAGCGGTAAATAGACCTATATCAACGTACATAAACACATTAAATGCTGCTTCCAGCTCTTCATAGGTCGGGTTGTCTCCCACAAGAAGGAAATTGACAAACATACTCAGACCTTCTGATGATGCAAGCTCCGTGAGCGCACTATCAATCAGAAAGGTTGCGAAAACAAAAAATATCAGTATGACGATAAGCATTCCTGCCACAAGAGGAAATTTAGGCTTATTCAGTAATGCAACAACAAATGCCGAAAGCACCAATGCTGCTGCAATGATGATAAGTATCGGATTGATCATTTTATCACTTTCCGTTTAATTTATTCAGTATTGCCGCTGTTTTCAAAACCGCTACCTGTGTTTTGGAATCCGGGATTTCGTTATTCATAACCATTTCAACTGCTTTTGAAAGAGGGATACGTTCCACATTTAGGAACTCATCTTCATCCAGCTGTTGATTTTCAAATCGGTCAATTTTGCAAAAATAAAGATGAATGATCTCTCCGCAGTAGCCGGGACTGGGATAGAGCTTGCCGAGCGTCATATATTCCCTTCCTATCGCTCCCGTTTCCTCCAGAAGCTCACGTTTGCCGTTTTCAAGAGGAGTCTGTCCTTTTTCAAGCTTTCCTGCCGGAAGCTCCAAAACGACTTCCTTATATGGATATCGGAACTGACGGACAAAAAGAAGCTCCTTTTCCTCGGTCAGGGCAGCAACACATACACCACCCGGATGCTCTACTATTTCACGCATTGCCTTTTCACCGTTTTCAAGCTCCACCGTATCATGTTTGACATGAATGACTTTGCCCTCAAAAATACTTTCAGATTCAATTGTTTTTTCATACAGCTTCATTTTCTTTCCTCCTGCCTTTTACTGCATTATATTATAGCTCATACTGCTTAAAAAGTAAATATCCAAATATCACACAAAAAAGTCACTATTGTTAAATACATCTAATTTTCATTTTAGTGCAAAAATAAGGTTGAATTGTATTATTTTATGATTATTGCTTAAATTTTTACACATGAATCTACACAAAAATATAGATAATTTACATTTTTGTCTTTACATAAAAGAAAAAAAGTGTTAAAATGGTAGTCGATACAATTTAATTGTATCACACGACTAAATCAGCCGCTTAATAGTCATTTTTTATACAATTCAAAGGAGGAATTTTCCAATGGCAAGAAAAATGAAAACAATGGACGGTAACAACGCCGCTGCTCATGTAGCTTATGCGTTCACCGAGGTAGCCGGCATCTACCCCATCACTCCGTCCAGCCCGATGGCAGACTATGTTGACCAGTGGTCGGCTCAGGGATTGAAAAACATCTTCGGCACCACCGTAAAGGTTTCTGAAATGCAGTCCGAAGCAGGCGCAGCAGGCACCGTTCACGGTTCCCTTAATGCAGGCGCACTCACAACAACCTTCACAGCTTCTCAGGGTCTTCTCCTGATGATCCCGAATATGTACAAGATTGCAGGTGAACTTCTTCCGGGCGTATTCCATGTTTCCGCCCGTTGTGTTGCTTCTCATGCCCTTAATATCTTCGGCGACCATTCGGACGTTTACGCCTGTCGTCAGACCGGTTTCGCAATGCTGGCAGAAACCAACCCACAGGAGGTTATGGATCTTGCTCCCGTTGCTCACCTTGCAGCAATTGAAGGCAGAGTTCCGTTCATCAACTTCTTTGACGGCTTCAGAACCTCTCATGAAATACAGAAAATTCAGATTTGGGATTATGAAGATCTTAAGGAAATGTGTGACTTTGACGCTGTCAACGCATTCAGAAAAAGAGCACTTAACCCTGAGCGCCCTGTAATGCGTGGCTCACACGAAAACGGCGATATCTTCTTCCAGCACAGAGAAGCCTGCAATCAGTATTATGACGCCGTTCCTGCTATCGTTGAGAAATATATGGGCAAAATCAACGAAAAGCTCGGAACCGACTATAAGCTTTTCAACTACTACGGTGCAGAGGACGCTGAGCGTGTTATTATCGCTATGGGCTCCATCTGTGATGTTGCAGAAGAGGTTATCGACTATATGAACGCTCAGGGTGAAAAGGTCGGCCTTATCAAGGTAAGACTTTACCGTCCATTCAGAGCTGACAAGCTTGTGGAAGCAATTCCGGCATCTGTCAAGAGCATTGCCGTTCTCGACAGAACAAAGGAACCCGGCTCACTCGGCGAACCGCTCTTCCTCGATGTGATTGCTGCACTTGCTGCTCAGGGCAGAACAGGCATCAAGGTAATCGGCGGCAGATACGGTCTTGGTTCCAAGGATACGCCTCCTTCAAGTGTATTCGCAGTATATGAGGAGCTTGCAAAGGCAGAGCCGAAGGCTCAGTTCACCATCGGTATCAACGATGATGTTACCAACCTTTCTCTGGAAGAGAAGCCATCACCGAACACAGCAGCTGAAGGCACCATTGAGTGCAAATTCTGGGGTCTCGGCGGCGATGGTACTGTTGGCGCTAACAAGAACTCCATCAAGATCATCGGTGACTATACACAGAAGTATGTACAGGCTTATTTCCAGTATGACTCAAAGAAAACAGGCGGTGTTACCATTTCTCACCTCCGTTTCGGCGACAAGCCTATCAAGAGCCCGTACTATATCAATAAGGCTGACTTTGTTGCCTGCCACAACCCGTCCTATATCCTTAAGGGCTACAAGATGGTTCAGGACGTTAAACCGGGCGGCGTATTCCTCATCAACTGCCAGTGGAGTGCAGACGAGCTGAATACTCATCTCAATGCAGAGACAAAGCAGTATATCGCAAAGAACAATATCCAGCTTTACACAGTTAACGCTATTGACCTTGCCGAGCAGATCGGTATGGGCAAGCGTACCAATACGATCCTTCAGGCTGCATTCTTTGCTCTCGCAAAGGTAATGCCGATTGACGAAGCTGTTCAGCACATGAAGGACGCTGCAACAAAATCCTACCTTAAAAAGGGTCAGGATATCGTTGACATGAACCACAAGGCAATTGATGCTGGTGTCGGCGCTTTTGTCAAGGTTGATGTTCCTGCTGACTGGGCAGATGCTTCAGATAATGCCGGCGAAACCTCTCTTGACGGACGTGAAAAAACCGTTACAATGGTTAAGAATATCCTGGAGCCGGTTGACAAGATGGACGGCGACAGTCTCCCTGTTTCCGCTTTTGTTGAGCATACGGACGGCACGTTCGAGCTTGGCGCATCAGCTTATGAGAAGCGTGGAGTTGCCGTTATGGTTCCTGAATGGAACGAAGCAACCTGTGCTAAATGTAATAAGTGTTCATTTGTTTGTCCTCATGCTACCATCAGACCGTTCGCTCTGTCGGAAGAAGAGGCAGCAGCAGCTCCGGAGGGTACAAAGATCGCTCCGAAGCCTGTCGTTAAGACAAACTACAAATACACCCTCGCTATCTCCCCCATGGATTGTATGGGATGCTCTGTGTGCGCAGGTGTTTGCCCGACAAAATCGCTTAAGATGGTTGCAAGAGAGTCTCAGGATGCTCAGCAGGCAGTATTCGATTACTGCGTTGCCAATGTCACAGAAAAGCCCGAAACAACCGCTAACCTTAATGTCATCGGCAGCCAGTTCAAACAGCCGCTTCTTGAGTTCTCCGGCTCATGCGCAGGCTGTGCGGAAACATCTTACGCACGTCTTATCACTCAGCTGTTCGGCGACAGAATGTACATCTCAAACGCTACCGGCTGCTCATCTATCTGGGGCGGTCCCGCTGCAACATCACCGTATACAGTCAATAAAGAGGGTCACGGTCCTGCATGGGCTAACTCGCTGTTTGAGGATAACGCAGAACATGGCTACGGTCTCTACCTCGGTCAGAAGGCTATCCGTGAAAGACTGATCGCTGATCTTGAAAAGATCGCAGCAGGCGAAAAGGCTCCCGAATCCGTAAAAGCAGCGATTGCAGAGTTCCTTGCTACCAAAGACGACGGAGAAAAGAACGGCGCAGCTGCAAAGGCTGTTATTGCAGAGCTTGAAAAGCTCGACTGTAACTGCCCGACAAGAAAAGATGTCCTCGAAAATCAGGAATATCTTGCAAAGAAGTCTGTATGGATCTTCGGCGGCGACGGCTGGGCTTATGATATTGGCTTCGGCGGTGTTGACCATGTTCTTGCAGCAGGCGAGGATGTCAACATCATGGTATTTGATACAGAGGTTTATTCCAACACAGGCGGACAGGCTTCCAAGGCTTCACAGATCGGTCAGGTTGCTCAGTTTGCGGCAGCAGGTAAGGCAATTGCAAAGAAATCCCTTGCTGATATTGCTATGAGCTACGGCTACATCTATGTTGCACAGATCGCTATGGGTGCTGACCAGAATCAGACACTCAAGGCTATCAAGGAAGCTGAGGCTTATCCGGGTCCGTCACTCATCATCGGCTATGCTCCGTGCGAAATGCACTCTATCAAGGGCGGCATGAAGAACTGCCAGGCTGAGATGAAGAAGGCTGTTGACTGCGGTTACTGGAATATGTTCAGATACAACCCGCTCCTTAAGGCTCAGGGCAAGAACCCGTTCCAGCTTGACAGCAAGGCTCCGTCTGCTTCCTACCGTGACTTCATTCTCGGCGAAGCTCGTTACAGCGCACTCACACGCTCCTTCCCCGAAAGAGCAGAAGAACTCTTCCAGAAGGCTGAAGAGAAGTCTGTTGACAGATATGAAGAACTGAAAGAGCGTTCGGCAACTCCTGCCAAAAGCTGATTGATACTGAACAGCTAAAATACCAAAACATTCAGGCGGCAAACCGTTTCAGCACGGTCTGCCGCCTGTTGATTTGATTGCATAATTATGAGTAAAGCGGTCAAGCAAAAAATTGTCTGATCGCTTTATCTTGTTTTGTTTTCGTTTATCAAGCCGTTTTATATATATTGGTAAACCAGTAAGCAAATCCGGTAAAGCAGCCGCCTATGATATTGCCGAGAGTAACCGGAACAAGATTGGTTATCAGGAATGCTCCCCATGTCAGGTTTTCTGCATTGATTGAAGAGTCAAGCTGTCCCGAAACCTGCAGGAAAAGACCTGTACTGATGTAGCTCATATTGGCAACGCTGTGTTCAAATCCGCATATCACAAATACCATGATCGGCAGAAATAGTGCTATGATCTTTCCGACAGCGTGTTCTGTCATTACCGTCATCATAACCGCAACGCATACCAGTATGTTGCATAGTATGCCTTTGAGAACAGCATCCTCAAAGGATATGCTGCATTTTGCTGCCGCAGCCGCACCTGCCGAAACTCCGGCAGCACCGCCGAAAAGAGTATATACATGACCGTATACACACATGGCGCTTACAAACAGCGAGCCTGCAAAATTGCCTGCATAAACGATCAGCCAGTTTTTCAGAACACCCGTCAGTTTGATCTTTTTGTCAAGCAGCGATATGATCATCAGGCTGTTTCCGGTGAACAGCTCCGTTCCGTTAAGGATCACCATGGCAAGTCCTGCCGGAAAGATCAATGCAGTTACAAGTTTCGCAACAGACGGCGATTCTATCGTTGATGCCGCAATGGTTGAGGCTGCTCCTGCAAGTGCGATAAACATTCCGGCAAGAAAGGCTTCTGCTGCCATCCTCAGAACCGACATACTTGCCTTACCGGCACCGCCCGTAGAATATTTTACAGCTGCTTCTTTGTTTGTCATATCATTCTCCCGCTTTCCTTATCCTTAATATACAGAAAAATCCGTATCTTTTCGTCAATATCATAACATATTTGAATAAAATATTCAATAGACTTGCACGATAACTGTCGAATAATGTTTCAGCGCAGGACAAAATGATAAAAGGGGCGCAATGCCGCCGCTGCTTTGCAGCATCAACAGCATTGCGCCTTTGTATTTATACAAAACACTGTTTCCGGAGAGGTAAAAGCAGGATTACGGAGTGAGGACTTTTGATTTTTTGCAGGATAAAACAGTGTTTGTATACATTTCAGCTGTCAGCTTTTGAGCCGCTGACAATTTGATAATAGGCATTTGAGGTGATACGGTAAACAAGCACATAAAGCAATGCAAACGCAAGAAAGCATATTCCGGTTACTGCCGCAAAAAGTGCAGCATTATTCATATTAAACACCAAAAGCATCTTTTTGATCATCGGAAATGCAAACACAAGGTGAGTTCCTGCCATGATAAGAGGCATGAAAAATACAGTAAGCAGCTGAGAATTGATACTTCTTCTGATTTCTCTTTTTGTCATGCCGACCTTCTGCATGATTGCAAATCTTGCCTGATCCTCATAGCCTTCGGATATCTGCTTGTAATAGATGATAAGCACAGCCGCAAATATGAACACGATACTGAGCATGATTCCTATGAAAAGCATTCCGCCGTATATTGAAAAGAATTCTACTCTTGCATTTTCCTTGCTATCCACAACGCAGTGTGTGTCATTTTTATCGGCAGATTCGGCACAAAATTCCGATCTTATCTTTGCAGCAAGCTCTGTCTGAGCATTACTGTCAAGATCTGTATTGAAATCATACTCCCAATAACAGGAAAGCTCCTTCATATCCGAAACAACATCTTCAAGATCATTAACAAATACCATTACTGCGGGGATTATATTTGAGTCATCATTGCTGATCATCTCATAGCTGTTTTCGGGATTCTTTACCTTAAAGTCCTTTCCGCCGTCAAACGAGATGGTATCTCTGTCATATTCATGATCAGCCATATATATGACAGCTTCATCTTTTTCAAGGATTTCATCTGCTCCTGTCATCCGATTGTAATCGTTGATCGGAACAAAATAAAAGTAATATTCATCAGACAAATCATCAAGGACTATTTCCGGCTGCAATTCAACCCTTCCGTCTTTCATTGTTCCGAAAGAGCAGGCTCTTCTGTAATCAATGACATTTGACGGATCAACATCATATTTTTTCAGAAATGCTGTCAGGTCACTTCTTACTGTTCCGACATATTCATCGGACAATCTTTCTTTTTCCTGTATATTGAATGTCATATCAATTTGTCTCGGATAGAGATTGTTGACAGAATCTTCTCCACCGAAATAAAGACTTACTGTCGTAGAGATCATGACAAGCACCATGGTTGCAAGAACACATATTGAAGCCAGTCCTGCCCCATTTCTCTTCATTCTGTAAACCATTGAAGAAACGGAAACAAAATGATTGGATTGATAGTAATACCTTTTATTTTTTTGCAGCAGTCTGCAAAACATAACCGAACCGGATATCATGATCATATATGTTGCAGCAATAACCATCACTACCGCAATAAAGAATACTGTCATGGCTTTCACAGGATTATTGATGGTAACAGCAATATAATACGCCACGACAAGAACGACAATTCCGAGTATGCCGATCAGCCAGTTAGCCTTCGGCGGTTTTTCGCCTGTATTTTCACTTCTCAGCAAAGCAATGGCGCTCGAAAATCGTATCATACGAATAGAATTCAAAAGGATCAGGACAAAAATGACTCCGAATACTGCCGCTGTCATTCCCACAGCCGGCAAAGAAACGGAAAACTGATAATCTGCTTCAGCGTTCTGTATATGGATCAGGATAAGCTCTGCCAGCTTTGAGAAAACAATGCCGCTCACAATACCCGCTGCAAATGATACTGCCGCTGTGATAAGTGATTCCCAGAACAATATGACAGCTATATTTCTCTTTCCCATTCCCAGAATATTGTACAGACCGAATTCCTTTTTTCTTCTTTTCATCAGAAATGAATTAGTATAAAACAGAAAAATTACTGCAAAAATCGCAATCACCCAGCCGCCCAGCTCAAGGATATCTTTCAGCGCTGCTGACCCTGCGATCTTGTCTACCGTTTCGCTTGTATACAAAAATACAAGGATGTAATACATCATCACCATACATGAACCGGTAAGTATATACGGCAGATACATTTGTCTGTTTTTCTTGATTCCCTCAAACGCCAGCTTCGGATAAAATCCCTTTTTCATATTCTTTCACCGCCTGTTGCAAGAAGTGTGAGCGTATCTGTGATTTTCTGATAAAATTGCTCATTGCTGTCGTTACCTCTGTAAATCTGATGATATACCTCTCCGTCCTTGATAAACAGCAGTCTGCCTGCTGTGCTTGCCGCCTTTACGGAATGAGTTACCATCAGAATTGTCTGCCCCGTTGAATTGATCTCCTCAAACATTTTCAGAAGCTCATCGGAAGCCTTTGAATCCAGCGCTCCCGTAGGTTCATCTGCAAGAATGATTTTAGGGTCGGATATCACCGCTCTTGCAACAGCCGCTCTTTGCTTTTGTCCGCCGGAAACCTCATAAGGATATTTTTTAAGAAGTCCTGATATTCCCAGCGTCCGGGCTATCGGCATCAGTTTTTCGTGCATTTCCGGATACTGTTTTCCTGCCAGAACGAGAGGAAGATAAATATTATCCTCCAAAGTAAAGGTATCGAGAAGATTAAAATCCTGAAAAACAAAACCGAGATTATCTCTTCTGAATGCCGCCATCTGTGAATCCTTGACGCATGTCAGATCAATTCCGGAAAGCATGACCTTTCCTCCCGTGGGTTTATCAAGCGCTGCAAGAATATTCAGCAGCGTTGTTTTTCCCGAACCGGATTCACCCATTATCGCAACATATTCTCCTTCTTCCACGCTGAAATTGACATTTTTCAGCGCTTCAACCTTATTGCCGCCGAAGCGTGTCGAATACGTTTTTTTTAATCCCTTGACTTCCAAAATACTCACTTAAATTCCTCCTGTTTTTTTACAGATAAACAACTTCTGCTCATGTCCAAGACTATCTCCAATCAAACTGTGTTGTTTATCTTATGTAAAAATTATAGCAAAAAGGGAAATGCAGCTCCATCTTATCGGCTTACATTTCCCGCACACTTCTTACATTGATGTAAGAAGTTACTCTGATCTTAATTGATACTGTCCAAGGTTAATGCTTATGACGGTTCCCCTGTCCGGTTCCGATTCAGCCTTGATCTCTGCTCCGAGATTGCTGCATATTCTGCGACACAGATATAAACCGATTCCGCTTGCACTTTTGTCAGACCTTCCGCCCTTTCCCGTATAGCCCTTTTCAAATATCCTCGGAAGATCCTCCTTAGCGATTCCGATTCCCGTATCCTCTATACAAAGCAGCTTCGGCTTTTTTGAATATATTTTGATGCTTCCCTCTTTTGTATATTTAAGAGCATTGGAAATGATCTGTTCGATGACAAAGGACAGCCATTTTTCATCGGTAATGATTTCCATATTCGTCGGCTCATATTCAAGACTGATCCCTCTTACGATAAATTCACCTGCAAAGCGCCTTACCGCCTGTTTGATAATTTTATCCAGACTGTGCTGTGCAAAAACATAATCGGTTGATTCGGAATTGAGCCGTAAAAACGCAAGAACCATTTCAACATATTGCTCAACCCGGAAAAGATCGGATTTCAGCTGTCTTGAAAGTCTGCTGTCCTCATTTTGGAGGGTCAACCGCATGGAAGCGATCGGCGTTTTTATCTGGTGCGCCCAAAGCGTATAATATTCAATCATATCATTATATTGTTCGTTTTTATCATTTTCAAGCCTGATACTTTGCGCAATCAGCTCATTGATAATATCTGCAAGATCATTTTCTGTGATATGAACCTCATGCGGAAAAGCCGCTATTTCCGAAGCTGTCATACCTTTTATGCGGCAAAATTGGTCATGCTTCCGCTTTATGGAGATAAAATCGGCTATCATAAAAATCAAAGCAATAAATGTACAGAGTACAGACGGGTAAAGCATTACAAACAGCGGAATATGATAAAGATACAATATGATACAGAATATTGTCAAAAACAGTAAATACAAAATAAAATTTTTTCTGCGCTGCTTAAGATACGAAAAAAACAGTTTCATTTTTGCTCCCTCTGTCATTATTCTATGATATAACCCACACCGAATTTGGTTGTGATAAAACTGTCAAGTCCGATGCCGTCGAGTTTTTTTCTGAGCCTGTTGACATTGACTGTGAGAGTATTGTCATCAACAAAGCTGTCGGTTTCCCAAAGCCTTTCCATCAGCTTTTCTCTGCTGACGACCCTGCCCTTGCTTTCCAGCAGACAGCACAGGATGCGGTATTCATTTTTGGTCAGCTCTGTTTTTTTGCCCTCAAAGCTGAGTGTATTGTCGCCTGTATCCAAAAAAGCGCCCCTATGCTCTAAAAGAGGAACAGTCACATCAAAATCGTATGTTCTTCTGAGAAGCGCCCTGAGTTTCGCCATCAGTACACTTTGGTCAAAAGGCTTTGCAATAAAATCATCTGCACCCATATTCACAGCCATCACAATATTCATATTATCCGATGCAGACGATATGAATATGATCGGAACATTGGAAACCTTTCGGATTTCGCTGCACCAATGGAAGCCGTTAAAAAACGGAAGAGAAATATCCATCAGCACAATATGCGGCTGGAATCGGGCAAAATCTGACATAACATTACGGAAATTTTCAATGATAAGCACCTCAAAATCCCAAAGCTGTGCCTGCTCCCTGATGGCTGCCGCAATTCCCTGATCGTCCTCTGCTATCATCAGCTTATACATACACTATCACCCTTCGCTCTCCTGTTATCTGATTCTTGCCAGAACCTCGTACCTTTCACCCGAAAGACCTGTCTGAATTTTTTCATAATTGACCTTTACTCCGTCATCAAGGTCAAGTTCTGTTCTTAAAAGCGCAAGATAACCCAATCTTTCATCGTAATCTCTGCACTCCTTAAGCTGTTTGAGCAGTTTTTCCGCACGCTTTTCTGCAAGCGATCTTTCTCCCGTATTTTCCGAATTTCCGGCAATACTTCTCATTCTTCCGATTTCTGCTTCATAAATCCTCTGTATCGGATGAAGATAATCAATCCGCAGCTTTCCGATCGTATCGGCATGATAACGGTGAATATAAATAAGCGCCTTGAAAGCATTTTTCTTTCCGCTGTCAAACAGCCAGTAGATAGGTCTTTTATGATAGATCCTGCAATGATCCTTATAAAAATCCGAAAGAAAATAATTTCTTATGACAGATCTTGATGTATCGCCCTTTTTGCCCAAAGCCGAGGCAATAAAAGCAAGATTTTCTTCCAGCGTTTCCTCTCCGTAGGCAGCTCGGAGCCACTCACACAGAAGTGAAATAATATCATTATCAAGATAATCATCATCCGCTATCTGAATAATATTATCCTCAACAGGCTGAAAGCTCCTGTATTTTTCCGTATTCCATTCTCCGCCAGCATAAATCAGACCGTCAACATCAAGAGAATATCTCCCGAACATACAGCCCACCGCATAGGAAAGCAGACTTTTGATTTCTCTCTGCAAATCGGCTCTTCTCACAGTAATATCCTTGCCATCCACCTCCGGAGTCAGCTCGTCCTGAAGTCCATATATTTCGATAAAAATCCTGTTCAGCTCTTCCTCGTTTGCTTTCATCCGGTTAAAGCGTTCTTCACATTCCTTTTCCCATTCCTTGTATTTATCGGCTATCAATCCTGCCATCTTTATTCTCCTTCATATCTGTCTGTTGAACCATGTATAGGCTGCTCCTACAAAACGGCATAAAGAGCTTCCTTAAGCGGCAGATTCTTCTTTTTGACAGCTTCCGCAAAGCATTTTCGCTGCCGGATGACATTTCCCTTCACCATCACCGAAGCGTCAGACATATGTCATACCTCAAACTTTTTGATGGCCGATTTATTCATCATTCTCACCTTCTGCCTGAACAAAACTATATTAAAGCAGCTTATGCCTTTTGAAATTCCATGACAGCTCAAAGGCGTCCCAATCGTCCTCAGACTCCCTGATACATTCATCTGTCAGCTTTTTTATTTCAGCCTTTTTTGAATCGTCCGTGATCAGCGGCAGATCCCCTATATTGCCCACCTGAAAATTCACCGTCGGCGCAAGCAGGGTAAGATACATCAACGCCGTCTTGCTGCAAAGAAATGCAAGAATATATGCAAGCATATCGCCGTCAGGAAACATGGAAGAGCCTGAAACGTCAAACAGAAAACCGCTGTCTTTATACCTTACACTAAAATTCTCAAAACCAAAAAGCGACCATGTGATTCCCGGCTTGAAATAACAGGACGTGTTTCTCAAAATTGCACCCTTATTCTTTTTCAGCTCATTGCCGTCATTTTCCCAATTCACGACATATTCGTTCATTCCGTACCATTTTCTGAAATTGCCCCCTTTGTTATAGGGAAACCATTTGCATCCCGAAAGCAGCGCTTCTTCCGCCGTTGCGCACCTGAAAGCCGATTTTGTATTTTCCACTTCAAACCAAAAACGGACAAACTGTTCATTGTCAGAGGTTGCCATTCCCTGTCTGGGCGCTGAATACTCTCTCAGCGGCTTTGCGACAGAAAAACGGTTTGCTGCCTTTTGGGATATCCAATAAACAAGCGGCTCCCCCGGTAACGTATGAAACCTTGACTGCTGCAGGATATAATTACATGAAGAATCGGAAATATGCTGCTGCTTTTCCGTGACATCAATAAAATCCGTCAGTCTGACATATCTCCCCCTGTAATTTTCAATGACTGATTTTCTCAGACAGAATGCCGAAGCCAGAACATTGAAGGCACTCAGTTCCTCAAAGGTCGAAGCTCCTGTGTGAAGAAAGGATTGTACCGTTGTCTTATCCAATATTTCTTTTCTCAGCGATTGAAACGATCTGATAAACATCCATGTGTGAATCGTCACCATTGCAACAAATCTGTCAGTCCTTGCAAAATCAATACATTTCAGCATAAAGGCAGAATAAAGCTCCGATTTTCCTGCGGGATAGTGTCTGTCAAGAAAACGGCTGATTTTCGGGTTCAGACTTTTTTTACCCATATACGGGGGATTGGTGCAGACAATATCAAATTTTGCCGCCATAATTTCAGACTGCTTCAATATCGGCATCCAATATCTGCTGATATGATCCTGTTTGATTTGGTCGGCAGGAACTTCATATTCTGCCGCACAGATTGCTTCTGCCCTTTCTGTCAGCTTTGCTATCTCTGCGGAAGATGTTTGGAGCTGAATCATACTGCCGTATTCTTTAGCATCCGTAAATTCGTCACACAGTTTTTTGGCTGCATCATGCAGCTCCCCGAACAAATCAAGACATCCGGAATTGACAGAATTGCTTTCCTGTACTGCCAGCAGATTCGGACGGATACCTCTTGTCAGGAACCGTCTGTCATAAGCCCTTGCCTTCATTACAACTGCAAAATAGGCGATCTGAGCGGCTCTGTCATCTATATCCAGACCGTAAAGATTATTTTTCACAATGCTTTGCGCCGCTTCCCGTTCGTTATATCCCTGCGACAGATATATTTCCATCAGAACATCAAAGGCATATACGAGTATATGACCGCTTCCCATACACGGGTCTATAAGCGACCCAAAAATGATACAACTGAACGAAATCTCTGTCTTGGGTGCATTTGGGTGCATTTTCTAAGGCTTGGGTGCA
>JAFVEY010000058.1 GCA_017475765.1 Clostridia bacterium
ATAACCGCCGTTACTGCCGTTATCGAGAGTTTTCTGTGCAACGATATTGCCGAGGTCGTCTCTCAGTGAGATGGAATTGACCTTGATGGAAGGTTGATCCTTCGGGGTATTTCTTACTTCTATCCTGTAGCTCTTGTTCGTGAAGTAATCGTCATTGCACAAATCGTCGATGTCATCTACGACCGAACCGCTGTACGGAACATTATTATCATCTTCACTGCGATAAGCTGTCTCATTGAAAGCTTCCGATCCGACCACAGCGGTTTCGGATTCTGTTGTTTCAGCGGAAGCTTCTGGTTCCGTGACAGTGGTTTCTGTTAAAGCTGCTGTCTGAACGGACGTCGTTATACTGCTTTCGGAAACCGAAATACTGACTGTTTTTGCAGGAACAGCAGCAGTTGTTGCACATTCATTGACAGCAGTTGATCCTATAAACAAAGGCATTTCTTCCCGAGGGGACTGTGAAGCAGCTTCGCTTGCGGTGAGACTGTCATCTGTGACGGATATTTCGGAAATGCTTTTATTCATATTGTGCATAAGGGTAAAATTGATACCGATACCGGCGATAAGCGCAGCAGCTGATACAGCGGTGGCTGTAATGCGGAAAATGCTGTTTCTCGGGCATTTCTCAACTCCTGTTATCACTTTTGTGCTGTCGGTCATTTCGATATTCAATTTTCTGATCATGGTCGAATAAATACGTTCTTTTTGTTCATTTGTAAGGGCATAGGTTTCTTTGGAGAAATTGTCTGCCATATTATTTTTCGTATCATCGCTTTTTATATTGGTACGATGTGACATATTATCCTCCTGTACTGACATCGGCATCAGCAAGCATAGAGCGCAGTTTTTTGCGGGCTTTGAGACTTCGTTTCCTTACTGCATCTGCTGTCATAGAAATAGTTTCTCCGATCTCGATAGGAGTTCGGTTAAAATAATATTGCTGTATGATTATAGTTGAATCGGGTTCGCCCAGTTCACGGACCTTTTCAAACAGGATCGCATTCCTTTCGGAGCGCTCCGCATCTTTGACTATATTTTCCGATGATGCAAGCTCGCCGAATTTTTCCTCGTTGATGGACGTACTGTTTTCGTAATCCTTTATATGCCGACGGAAAGTGTCAACGGCTCTGCGTTCGGCAATAAGGCTGATAAAGCCTTTCAGATCGTCATTTTTTTTGCCGATCTTATCAGTTGACCTGAAAAAATCTATAAACACATCGCTGACACATTCTTCTATATCTTCACGGCAGCAATGACGGCTCAGCTTTTTCATGACTATCGTATAAACATAGCTGCAATATTCATCAAAAACTTCTCTTCGGGCATTCTCAGGTGACTTTTTCATCTTTGCTCTGAATTCTTTGTCAGTCAATTATATTCCTCCCTTCCTTTGAGTCAGGACGATCGCTCCCATATAAGGTACTCGCAGGCACTTGAAATAATTGGACAAAAAATAATAATTTTTTTATTAAAAATCAAATTTTTATCGGATTAACTAAAAATATTTTTGCTGTTGAACAAAAAATATTTATAATTGCGTTTGCGGTAGAGTATATACACTTACTTTTTATCAGGGAGTGATGAAATAAGCGATAATTTATATTTTGTATCGTCAATGCGTCGGCATTTGTAACACCGTCACCCGGATTACAGCAGTCAGCGTTTATGTATCCGTTCTGTTTAATGCGGGATTCACTTTTTCCGTTTATGACCTTATGAACCGAAGATATATAGACGCTGTTTTACAGGACAGCCGCTGCGAAAATGAGAATAAAGCTCTCATTTCCATGCTTGAGAATATTCATCACGATTCCATTGCCATCGCTGATAGAAATTATGATTCGTACAACAATATCGGGCATCCTGAAGCAAAGGGAATCAAGTATGTTATCCGCATAAAGGAATACATCCAATTTGCAAAGCACCGATTGAGTATTTCTGTTTTTACTTCCTCAAAATGCTCTGTTATTCCGTTCTTTTTCATAATTCTATTTTATCATGTCTGTCAAGTTTTTGAAAATTGATGATTTGCGTGGATCAACTTTGACTACGACGGAGTCAAAGTTCCAAAATACAAGAGACAATGAGAAAGAGAGGATTTATCTGCCCGACGGCGATTACATTTGGTATCAGGCAGGCAGAGGGCGGCGTTCGTTCTGCCTACTTCAAAATTTGCTTCTCTGCAAGCAATTCAAAGGGCTGTGACACCCCTAGTTTTGCTCCGCTTGATTCCGTTAAGGTTGACGGGATTTCGGAAAAAGACATGGACATACTTATCTATCACATCTCGCTTGACAGGTACACCTCTAACAAGCAGATACGTGAGTGGCTTGAAGTTGACAAGGATACTGCTGCAAAGGTTATCTATGCTCTCAGAAAGGCAGGATATATCGGGAACGAGTATTCAAACTATATGATCCCTGTCAACATAACAACTGAGGCGTATTTCCGACTCAAAGCGAATAACGATCCCAAAAAGTAAAAGCACACTCCCCGATGTGGGGAATGTGCTTAGGTAGATGTGGTTTATGCAGTGATAGAAGCCAACTGAGTTGCAAGCTCCTCGATTTTCTCAACAGGAAGTACTGTAAACTTGGCGATCTGCTCATAGGTCAAAGTACCGTCAGCAAGCATACGAACAGCGGTTCTGATTTTTTCCTGCATTTTCTCATCATTTCTCATATCTTCCATGATCTTGCACATATGGCTCACTCCTTTCGGCGTTTTCTTATAGTAGTTCGTTCTTTCTGCCATGAGGTCAAAATACATATCCTCGGCTTTATTGCAGCCGAAATCATGTATCAGCTTAGCTAAGTCCGAATCATCATCAGGGTTCTTGTATGCTCCATTCACGAAAATAATGTATTCATCATCTCCGAATGATTCACCTGTGAGAGTGTCCTTTCTTTCAAAGAAATACACAGGGTGATTGCTTTTTCGTACATCGTTCTCTGTAACGAAGATCACATAGGTCGTAGGCAGTTTGTCAAACTCCTGTTTTTCTTTCAGGAACTCAACGTCTATAGCGCTTGAATGGAATCTTGCTCTTTTAGGTGTTGCGCCTTTATTGGAACGCTGTATCTCAAGATTAAATATCTGCCCTTTGGCGTCGGTAGCGAACACATCAAGGCAAATTGATCTTGCCCCTAAAAGGCGTTCAAGGTCGTACTGTGTTTCTTCTCTGGTGATGACCAGATCGTCTTTTCCGGTCATGATCCTTAATACAAGCTGTGCAAGCGGTATATTGTTCCGGAAAAGCTCACGCATAAAATCATCATCAATAGGACGCATTTTTTCCAAACGCTCTAAATCCCTCTGATGCTGTTCTTCCTGAGTGAGTTCTGCTGTAACATTATTAGCCAATGGTATGCACCTCTTATATAGTATTCTTGTTCAATAATATTATATCACATCTGCAAAAAAAAATCAATAACAAATTTATTGCGAATGGACGTATTTTAGCGTGATTTTGATTATCGGTGAAA
>JAFVEY010000059.1 GCA_017475765.1 Clostridia bacterium
ATAATATTTTCTCTATGAATAGCTTTAATCAAAGCAATAAAATTATGTGGAGCCCCAGTAGTGAGGGTAGGATGTCTAATATTGTTTCCGATATCTATAAAATTCAGGAATATACTGAGGATGAAAATGATATCCGGGAGTTTGAAGAGCAAATGATCAACAACGGTGTTAAGTATGTATTTGTATCAGATAAATCGCAGGAGATTTATGATATTTTTAAGGAAATAATAGATGCCTGTGACAGACTCAGCATTAAACGTACCATTCCATGGTGCTATGATCTGACCCTGATAGAGCTTGACGGCGTCAGACCCATCAGCTCCTATGACGGAAATCAGAAGCTCGATATGGAAACAGCTCTGGATATGCTCAGGTTTGATACGTCATTTGAAAATGAAACAGATATCACGATAGAAATGACATATGATCCGCATTACCATATCAGACTGTATGACGCTGACGGAAATCTCTCCGAAATCATTCCTGAAGAGGATCCTGACGGCTATGTTACCGCAACAATACCGAAAGGAAATTATACGGTCGAATTGAGATATCAAAACAGAATGATGGATGTTGCGGTCGTATTTTCCGTTCTGACGCTGATACTGACAGCTGCATCAGTATTTGTGATTCTGCGAAGAAAAATGAAAACAGGCATAGCTGACAAAAGCTGCAAAGAGATTTCAGATAAAAAATTATTGAATTAATTTACAAAAACTATTGTTATTTATGTCCGGAATGTTGTATAATTACTTTAGTTGAAAAATATTAAGGAGGTTTTTGTTATGAATTTTATAGATAAGGTAGGCGCAGGCGTTTCGGCTTCCATTGATTTGCTTGTTGATAAAAACAGACAAATTGCGCAGCTCAATCGTCTTAGCACCATTATCCGTACCGAAACTGAGCTGATCAATAATGCTTATATTGCACTCGGAAAGCAATATCGCAGGGTCATTGAAGGGGAAGAAGCAGAAACAGGCGATCTTTCGCAGATCATTGAGGCAATCAAATTCTCCGAGCAAAGACTGAAAAAGGCTCAGGCAAGATATGATTATATCAAGGTTTACGGCGTCCCGAATCATGCCGGTGAGTCGGTAGAGATGGGTCATATTGCCGATGCTGAGAATGATGAGCAGCATACTGCGGATACCGAAGCAGAGAATACTGACGATGATGCGGAAGAGGAAAATGCAGATATCACAATAGCTTATGCAGATGAAAGTAAGTCGGAAGAGGCTGCGGAGAAAACAGCAGAGGAAAAGGCTGTAAACGACAGCGAGGAAGCATAAACAAATAATAATATACGGGAACACACCGGGGTTGTCGGCTGTGTTCCCTTTTGGTATACGTTGAAAGGGTTTTGATATGATCGAAAAAATATACAGCGAGCTGGCGGAACTTGAGCAGGTTGACGCAATAGTTTTGGGAGGCTCAAGAGCAAGCGGAAATGAGGATAAAATGTCCGATTACGATCTCTACGTTTATTGCTCTGACAAGATCCCAGAAGAAAAGCGCAGGGAAATTTTTGAAAAATACTGTGACAAAATGGAGATAGGCAACAGTTTTTTTGAATATGAGGATAATTATATTCTCAGCGGCGGAACAGGACTGGATGTGATTTACAGAAGTCTTGACAAGCTGAGTCAGTTTATGCCTTATATTGTGGAGCAGCATCATGCGATGAACGGTTACACGACCTGCTTCTGGCATAACCTGATTACCTGTGAGATTATTTTTGACAGAGAAGGAAAATTTGCCGAAATACAGAAGCGTTTTTCTGTTGCCTATCCCGAAGAGCTGAGAATGAATATTATCAGAAGAAATCTTGCCCTGCTCTGTGACGGACTGCCTGCTTATGACAAACAAATTCTGAAGGCAGCCAAAAGAAAGGATATCATCAGCATCAATCATCGTACTGCGGCTTTTATGGAATCGTATTTTGATATTATTTTTGCGCTTAACAGACTGACGCATCCGGGAGAAAAAAGGCTTGTTGAGATCTGCCAGAAGAAGTGCAGACTTCTGCCCGATAAATTCGAGAAAAATATCAGCCGCCTTTTTGCTGATCTGTACAGCAATACGGACAGAGTTTCCGAGGATCTGGAGAATATAGTTGCTGCGCTGAAAAAACTTCTCAGGCAGAACGGTATTCTTAACTGACGGGGTGGAACAATGAAGGCAGAAATATTATCGGTACTGAAAAGGGACGGGGGATATGTTTCGGGAGAAGAACTCAGCCGCCGTCTGGGTGTTTCACGCACCGCTATATGGAAAAATATCAATGCACTCCGTGACGACGGCTATGTGATCGCTTCTGTTACGAACAAGGGCTATCGGCTTGAGAAATGTGCCGATCTGCTGGATGCGGACTTGATCCGAAAAGGTCTGGAAACAAGCATTGTCGGAACAAGGCTTGATGTGATGAAAAGCGTGGATTCCACCAATGAGGAAATTAAAAGAAGAGCTGCTCTCGGAGAGAAGAGTGGTCTTATTGTTGCTGCCGAAAGGCAGACAGGGGGAAAGGGAAGGCTCGGAAGAACATGGAGCTCGGACAGCGGCGGAATCTATTTTACAGTACTGATTCGACCCGACCTTCCTCCGAGCGATATTGCTTCCATCACGCTTGCGGCAGGGTACGGGGTTTGTCTGGCGATAAGAGAATACACCGGACTTGACGCAAGAATCAAATGGCCGAACGATGTTATCATCGGCAATAAAAAAGTGTGCGGAATCCTTACGGAAATGGCTGCTCAGACAGATCGGCTGGATTATGTTGCCATAGGAATCGGTATCAATGTAAACCATGAGGAATTTCCCGATGAGATCAAAAACAAGGCTACCTCGCTATTGATCGAACTTGGCAGGAAAACGGACAGAAACGAATTTTTCCGATGCGTGATCCGCCAGCTTGATCTTGTGCTGTCCTCCTTTATAGTCAGCCTTTCGGTTGATGAGATGAACGATTTTAAAAAGCTCTGCGCTACTGTCGGCAGGAAAGTTTCCGTTCAAAGAGGCGGTTTGCTTATTGAGGGAAAAGCGGTTGATATTACGCCAGGCGGTGAGCTTGTCATTCTTTCCGACAGCGGAACAGAATATACCATCAATTCCGGAGAAGTGACGGTTCAGGGAATTTATTAAACAAAAACATCTGCAATAACAGAGTCGGTTACTGTTGTTGCAGATGTTTTTTTCAATGGTATTACATCATTTTTCTTGTATTATAGGCTTGCCCGAAAAGCTGTCCCGGCAGTCAACAGACGAAAGAGGATTGCCGCCGAGCAGCTTTTCTATCAGTATGATTGATTTTTCCTCGGCTTTGTCCGCAAGGTCAAAAAAGCTGTCCTGATGCTTTGTTCCGTCTGCCGGAGATGTCCATTCTCTGTGTGCAAAATTAACGTAATCTTCGGAATAATCCATGTCTATATTCCTGAGAAATACGGAAACCACGGGCGGTATATGCAGCAGCCTTTCGCCGCCTGTGATGAGCTTTTTTTTGACAGAAAAGCTGTCGTTGATCACCTTCAGGCATCTGCGCCAGTCTGTTTGCGCACGGACGATCTCTTCTGTCGGCACATCGGTGCAGATATGATGATCGGTGATATAGGATCTGAGCGCCTTTGCAGCAGCAATATAACAGTCCATGTCATTCGGACAGGTGGTTTCTATCCTGAACCGATACACCGGAATTCGTTTTTCTTTCATCAGAAATATTGTATCAAGACAACCCTCCAGCTTATTGTGATATACCGAGCTGAGCTTTATGCCGTCTGCGATCTGTTCATTCGCTCTGCCGATCAGCGGCAGATGAACGCTTCTGCCCTCGGCGGCGGTTTCCGCATAGTTGACAATATACGGATGGGCAGCGCTGTCAAAGGCATAGTGTGTGACAAAACCCAAGGCATAGCTTAATGCGGCGGTATCGTGATTCGCCTGTGCATATTCCGTCAGGTAATTCAGCAGCACATCGGGTCTGCCGTTGTGCATAATATGCGATATCCAGGCAAGGCTTCTCTGCTTTTGCCATGGCATGATCCTGTGTGCGAAAAATATATCAGGACCGTTTGCGCCCAAAAGAAAGGCGCTGCGGTTCAATTCGGGAAGATTTTTTGTGATTTTCGGGATAACTCTTTCCGCTAAAAGATAGTGTGAAATAACAGCCGGCATAATAACAACTCCGATTTTTATAAAACTGTAAGGTTGGCATAGTTTGCCATCAGCTTCTTTGTGCCTGCATTGTCAAAAGCGATTTCCAGCAGCGTGTCGGAAGCCATTTTCCGGGAACCGATGATCAGTCCTTCTCCGAAGGTTTTGTGTGCCACACGCATTCCGACCGAGTAGGAAATATTGCTTTCCTGCTTTTGGGGCATAGAGGAGATGACCCTGCTTTGTGCAAAATCATTGCGGCGCTTTGCCTTCTGACTTGCGGCAGGCGCTCCGAAGTTGGCAGGAAGCTGCTTTTCTTTTTCCTCAATAAGACCCGAAGGCAGCTCGGAAAGGAAACGTGAGGGGCGGTTGTAATTTGTTTTGCCGAAGAGTGTTCTGGAGCGTGAGGTTATCAGATAAAGCCGTTTTTTGGCTCTTGTAATGCCGACATAAGCAAGGCGGCGTTCCTCCTGCATTTCCTCCTCGGACATCTGCGCCATATAGCTGGGGAAGGTGTTTTCCTCCATGCCGGGAATGAAAACATGGTTGAATTCCAGTCCTTTTGCCGAGTGAAGCGTCATCATCACAACATAGCTTTCGCTGCTGTCCGTATTATAGCTGTCGATATCTGTAAGAAGAGCAACTTCCTCCAGAAATCCCTGAAGAGTGGCATTGTCGGGGTTTTCCTGCTCATAGCGCATGATACTCGACTTAAGCTCACGGATATTTTCAACGGCTTCATCGCCGTGATCGCTTTCTTTCAGGATGAACGGAACATATTCGATCCGCTCGACCAGCTTGCTGTACATATCCGATATCGGATTGCCGACCTCCAACTCGTGAGCCATGTCATCAATGATTTTGCAGAACGAAAGCAGCTTTTCCCGGCTTTTGATCAGAGCGTCAAATTCATCGCTGCGCTGCATGGTTTCATACATACTCTGACCGAGCATATCACCGATTTCCTCGATCTGGGAAACGCTCTTGTCGCCGATGCCTCTTTTGGGAATGTTGATAATTCTTTTAAGGCGGTTATTGTCATTATGGTTGCTGATAACACTCAGATAAGCGATCATATCCCTGATTTCCCGGCGTTCATAGAAGCGCCTGCCGCCGATGATCTTATAGGGGATACCGGCTCTAACAAAGGCACGTTCGAGAGTTTGTGACTGGGAATTCATTCTGTAAAGTATGGCATAATCCGAATAGCTGTTTCCCGAAGCGATACCATCTGTGACGGTATCAATAATGAATTTGCTTTCGTCATGCTCATCATGGGCATTATAACGGATGATTTTTTCTCCCGGACCGTTTTCCGTCCAAAGAGTTTTGGCTTTTCGTGCAGAATTATTTTTAATGATGAAGTTGGCGGCTGAAAGGATATTCTGTGTGGAGCGGTAATTCTGCTCCAGCTTGATAACACAGGTATTCTCAAAGGTATCTTCAAATTCAAGAATATTTCTGATCGTTGCCCCTCTGAAACGGTAAATGCTCTGATCATCGTCACCCACAACACAAAGGTTCTTATGTACGCTTGAAAGAAGTCTGACAAGCTCATACTGCACATGGTTGGTATCCTGATATTCGTCAACCATAATATATTTGAACTGATTGCCGTATTTTTCAAGCACTTCCGGAAAATCTCTGAGAAGAATGACAGTATTGAAAATCATATCGTCAAAATCCATTGCGTCAGCCTTGATAAGTCTGTCCTGATAGAGCTTATATACTTTAGCAATAGACATCAGTTTGTTGTCGCCGTCCGCATAGTCCGCAAAGTCATCGGGTGTCATCATATTATCCTTGGCATTGGATATTTCACTCATGGCAGCTCTCGGAGATATCATTTTTTCATCTATTTTCAGGATTTTAAGGCAGTCCTTTATGAGCCGTTTCTGATCGTCGGTATCATAAACGGTGAAATGCTCGCTGTAACCGAGAAAATGTGCGCTTCTGCGGAGGATTCTTCCGCAGGCGGAATGGAAGGTGGAAGCCCATATATCAAGTCCGGTTTCGCCTACCTTTGCGCAGATACGGTCTTTTAATTCAGCTGCTGCCTTATTGGTAAAGGTAATGGCGAGTATGCGCCATGGAGCAGGTGCGTTGACGGAAAGTCTTTGTGCAAGCTCATCGGAAAGACGGATTTTGTTTTCGGCAGCTGCCCGGATTTCCTCTATTTCGCTTTCTTCGTAGTCGCCGGGGATATAATCGGTTTCATAAGCGCTGCCCCAGCGGAGAAGGTTGGCAATTCTGTTGACAAGTACGGTTGTTTTTCCGCTTCCTGCTCCGGCGAGAATCAGCAAAGGACCTGTTACGGTATATACAGCCTGCTGCTGCATATCGTTAAGACCTGAAAATTCATTTTCGATGATCTGCCTGCGCAGAGCCGCAAGCTCGGAATATGATGCTTCGTTCAAAATAAAACTTCCTCTCGGTAAATTGTTTCTTATAAATGTTACCTTTCTATTTTACATCAAAATCCGCATAATAGCAAACTAAATTCCTTGTATAAATTATCAAAAATTTAAAAATCTGCATAATTATGTTACAGAAGGAATTTCTGCGGATTTTTTGTGCAAAAATTTGAATAAAGACATATCATTTCCGGTCTGAAAAAAATATTTCGCAGAAGTTGACCTTTTAAGGGATAAAACCTTTGAATTTTCACCTGCTTTTGAAAGCAAGTCTTTCAAAATATCAAAAGGAGGAAAATTTTATGTCAATAAAAAAAGGTATAGATGTTTCTTATGCACAGGGAAACATTGATTTTGACAAAATCAGTATAAATCAGGTCGGATTTGCGATAGTGCGCAGCAGCTACGGCTGGGAGGATGGTCAGAAGGACAGTAAATTTGACAGAAATATCAAGGGTTTTCATGCAAAGGGCATCCCCTGCGGAGCATATCATTATTCCTATGCAAAGAGCAAAGAGGACGCTGTGAAGGAAGCGGAATACTGTATTAAGTGCATCAAAGGCACAAAACTGGAGCTTCCTGTTTACATTGATCTGGAGGATGCTTCTGTTGCCCGCTGCGGAAAGAGAGTATGCACGGACATTGCGAAGGCTTTCTGTGACAGAATGAAAAAAGAAGGATATGAAACGGGTATTTATATCAATCCGAACTGGCTGAAGAACTATGTATATGAGGAGGAGCTTGTCGGAAAATATGAAATTTGGCTTGCTCAGTGGGACGTATCAAAGCCGTCTGTGAAATGTGCTGTGTGGCAGTATAAAGTGGGCGGAAAAGGCTGTATTGACGGCATAAGCGGTGAATGTGACCTTGATATTATGTATGCTCACAGCAATGTGAAATATGAGGATGATACAAAAATCGACGGAACTGCTTCCGGCAGCTCTTCGGAAACTCATCAGGTCTTTAAAAAGGGCGATGAGGTGGAGGTGCTGGATCCGGTCAACTATGACAACGGAAAAAAATTTATCGTATATCCCAACGAAAAATATACTGTTATCGAGGCTGTCGGAGACAGGATCGTTATCGGCATAGACGGACAGGTGACAGCGGCTGTAAACGCAAAATACCTCCGCAAGGTGAATACCGATACAAGCAAGAAAACCTGCACCTATACTGTGCAGCCCGGCGATACCCTGACCTATATCGCCAAAAAGTACGGCACAACCGTTGCCAAAATCGTGAAGGAAAATAATATAAAGAATCCCGATCTGATTTACAGCGGCGAAACGCTGAAAATAACAGTCTGATATTGGAATCGCCCCGTCAGTAATATGTACTGGCGGGGCGAAAATTTTTGTTAGTTTGTCAATCAATTTTCTTGACATCTGCATTTTTATATACTATAATATAGCTAACACAAGGTGACTGACCAATTACGGCAGTCCCCTTTAAACATACGATTTATTTTAGAAATAACCGCAGTTTGGACGACCGGCGGTTATTTCTTTTTTGTCTCATCAAGATACTTAACAACGTCAAGCACCAAGCGAGCGACTGATATTAAAAGAGCTGCTGTGGCAATAATTTCACCATATGTAAGCATCATACCAATCCTCCCTTCGCTAAACTCAGGGAGCATAAAAAGTATTTCGCCCCCTTGTGTTAAAAAACTTGGGGAGCTGCCGCAATCCGTAGGTCAATCACCTTGCTTTTTTATTCTACACGATTTTTTCATTTTTGTCAATTAATTTTCTTGACATCCACAGGGTTTTTGACTTTTCTGATAGCCTTTGGTTAAAATATGAAATGATGTTATATTAATATTTTTATTTGAAAGTCGTGATGAAAGCAAATTATGGTTTAATTTAATAATGCTGTAAGTTTTGTAAAATAATACCATAATGCTGCCGTTCGGGTCTTTCGGACGGCAGCAATCTGCTTTTTGCAAGGAAACAAGCGGGTTTGTAGAATTTTGTACAAAATTTCAAAAGAGAATATAAAAATCTTGACAATATAGCAGTATTAGTTATACAATATATAGGAAGGCGGAGTACCGTCTTGGATCGGGCATTGCCCGTTGACTGAATTTTCAACTCAAACTATGCCGTTTGATATGTATTATATTTTTAGGGCATTATATTCAGAGATATGAATTATTATTGAAATATTGTGCGGCTTACGGCTGCAGGGAGCGTTTATTTTTTTAATACTTATTATCAAAGGACTGTTCGGAAAAACAGGAATTAATAAATTATAGTAAACGAAATTAAAAAATTCCTATTAAAACGTTCGGGTGCAGGGCTTCAGCTCCTGCCGAGGTTCAGGTCGAGAAGTACTGGTGGGGTTTGGGGGTGCGGGTGTCCAGTGGACACCTCTGCCAAGCAGAAGCACCGACCGAGCCGGCAGGTGAGACTCAAAGCCCCAATTGTAATAGGAATTAATCAGTATCGTTGACTATAAATAAAAATATAATATTATGCGGCACCTTTGAGCTGATTGCAGACTTGAAAATGATTAAAAAATCGACTTAGGAGGTGTCAGATCAATTGGATCCCATTTTGGCAGTAGTGCTGATAATCGTCTTTGCCCTGGCGGCAGGCATCGGAGCTTTTTTTGTCGGAATTCAGTACCGTAAGAAGGTCGGCGAAGAAAAAATAGGCTCTGCTGAACAGGAGGCGGCAAGGATCCTTGAGGATGCGCAGAAATCGGCTGAAGCAGCAAAAAGAGAAGCACTCATCGCAGGTAAGGATGAGGCTCACAGACTGCTTACCAATGCTGAGAAGGAAATTTCTGACCGGCGCAGGGATATACAGCGTCAGGAAAAGCGTATCCAGCAAAAGGAAGAAACCATCGAGAAAAAGATGGACAGCCTTGAAAAGAAAGAAGAATCTATCGCACAGAAGAATAAGGCGGCTGAGTCCAGGCTTGCCGAAGCTGAAAAAATCAAGCAGAGCGAATTTGAAATGCTTGAAAAAATTTCGGGTCTGACTGCAGAACAGGCAAAGGCTTATATCATCAGTAATCTTGATAATGAGCTTACGCATGAGAAGGCAGTCAAGATCATGGAATTCGAGCAGAAAACACGAGAGGAATCCGAAAAAACCGCAAGAGAGATCATATCGCTTGCCATTCAAAGAGTGGCTGCCGATCATGTCAGCGAATCTACGGTTTCGGTAGTTCCGCTTCCCGGCGATGAAATGAAGGGTCGTATTATCGGCAGAGAGGGAAGAAACATAAGAGCGATTGAAACTATCACGGGTGTTGACCTTATTATTGACGATACGCCCGAAGCAATTACTCTTTCTTGCTTTGAACCCGTCAAGAGGGAAATTGCAAGGGTAATGCTTGAAAAACTTATATCCGACGGAAGAATACATCCTGCAAGGATTGAGGAAATGTATGAAAAGGCAAGACGTGAAGTTGAGGCAATGATCAAATCCGAGGGTGAAAGAGCCATTATCGAGGCAGGTGTCAACAATATACACCCCGAACTGGTCAAGCTGCTCGGCAGACTTCATTTCCGTACAAGCTATGGTCAGAATGTTCTTGATCATTCGCTTGAGGTTGCTTATCTCTGCGGAATTATGGCGTCGGAGCTGGGACTTGAACCTACAATGGCAAGAAGAGCAGGTCTTCTCCATGATATCGGAAAGGCTCTTGACCATGAAATTGAAGGCTCACATATTGAGATCGGTGTTGATGTTGCAAGAAAATACAAGGAAAGCGAACTTGTCGTTCATGCGATCCATGCACATCACGGCGATGTGGAGGCAAAAACCATCATTGCGTGTCTTGTTCAGGCAGCAGATGCTATCTCTGCTGCAAGACCCGGAGCAAGAAGAGAGAATATTGAAAACTATATCAAGCGCCTTGAAAAGCTGGAAGAGGTTGCCTCCTCTTTCGAGGGTGTTGAAAGAAGCTTTGCAATACAGGCAGGCCGTGAGGTAAGAATTATCGTCAAGCCGGAGATCATCAAGGATGATGAAATGGTTCTGCTTGCAAGAAATATCTGCAAAAAAATCGAGGACGAGGTGGAATACCCCGGACAGATCAAGGTGAATATCATCAGAGAAAGCAGAGCAATCGAATACGCTAAATAACCAGAAAGAACCGGAAGTGTGGATATACTTCCGGTTCTTATATTTTTTAGAAGTATCGCTGGTCAATGCTGATATCGGGAAAGTCTGTCCGATGGAAGTCACCATTTTTTATTTGTGTCATATTATGTTGGTATAACCGATATCCGGCGCCGACAGAAAGCTGCGGCGAAGATATTTCCGGCAGTCTGCCGGCGGTTGCTTCATGATAAGGAGGAATACATTATGTCGGAAAATATTATGGGAGGCGGTCATGACGACGGCTTTCCGGGCGGCAATATCAAAGAGTCCGTGTGCATCAATGCGCCGAGAATCTATGATTCCTGCTCCGACAAGGACTGTCTGGAGGATCTCCCCGTTTTGCTGACAAAGCCGGGACAATGTCTTATCGACAAGGCAACAAGCGTCAGACTCAATAATGTCAGCGTCTGCAATGTTGCGGTAAGCCTTCAGCAGGTTCCGTTCCATAACGGTTTTTATGCGGTTGACATGACGTTCTATTTTGATGTGAGCCTTGATGCGTTCATGGCACCTAATGCGCTGCCGATGCCTGTCAAGGGTCTTGCGGTATTCTCCAAAAGAGCGGTGCTTTTCGGAAGCGAGGGCAGTGTAAAGGTATATACCTCAGATTGTGCGGATGGTCCCGAAGCACTCAGCACACCGACTCAGAACTGCCCGAAGGCTGTTGTTCAGGTGGCAGAACCTATTGCTCTTTCGGCAAGACTTTCCGAGCGTAGAGGACCCTGCCCGATGCCGCCGTACAGGATCCCCGAAAGTATTCTCAGACGTTACGGAGGAGAATTCGTTCAGAGTGAATCCAACAAGGAAGTTCTTGTTTCTATCGGTATTTTCAGTATCGTCCAGTTGGAAAGAAATGTCCAAATGCTGATTCCCGCACTCGATTTCTGTATGCCGAAAAAGGAGTGCATTTCAAGCTCCGAAGATCCCTGCGAGCTTTTCAGCAGCATAGAATTCCCAACAAGCGAATTTTTTCCAAACGATACGCCCTGCGACAGAAACAAGAGATTCGGCTGCGGATGCGGAGAATAATATCAGTTAGCAACAATAAAACTGCCGCCCCTGATCATTTCAGGGTCGGCAAATTTTTTGCGGCGGCTGTATGAAAATGTTCGGACAGGATTTTGAACAATATGTTGGTTTTTACAGCATAATAAATGAAAACTTTCATGGATTTTCTTGATTTTTTTAGTTTTTTTGAAAATAAGATTGACAATAGGGGTAAATAACTTTAAAATATATACGGGTATATCTTTGATATGTGTCGGATATAGTCGCTTTGAAGGGGAGCGTGTATATTTTGATACTGCTTAAAATGGAAAAATAGGAACAGGTGGAAACAAAATGAAAATTTTGGCGATAGGTGATATTGTCGGAACGATCGGATGTAAATTCCTTCGTGAAAAACTCCCGGCTTTAAAAAAAACAGAGGGGATTGACCTTGTTATAGCGAACGGAGAAAATTCAGCTGACGGCAACGGAATCACGCCTTCCTCGGCAAATTATATTTTTTCCAGCGGCGTTGATATCATCACCGGCGGAAATCACAGCTTCAGAAGGAAGGAATGTTATCCTTTCTATGACGAATCTCCGTTTCTTCTCAGACCAGCAAATTTTCCGGAGGGAAGCACTCCAGGAAAGGGCTTTGCTGTCTATGATTTCGGCAGGCTGCAGGTAGGGGTAATCAACCTTATGGGCTGTATGTATATGGAAAGTCTTGACGATCCGTTCAGGACTGCCGACAGGCTGATTGGTGAGCTGGGAACAAGAATCACCGTAGTCGATTTTCATGCCGAAGCGACAGCTGAAAAGCTGGCGCTGGCATACTATCTTGCCGGAAGGGTGTCGGCTGTTTTTGGCACACATACTCATGTTCAGACAGCTGATGAAACTATTTTGGAAAAAGGGACGGGATATATTACGGATGTTGGTATGACCGGACCGATCAGCTCGGTTTTAGGAGTCAGACCGGAGCTTGCTATCCGGAAATTCAGGGATAAGCTGCCTGTAAGGTTTGATCTTGCAGACGGAAAATGTAAACTGGACTGTATTATATTTGAAATTGACGAGAAAACAGGAAGTACAATTTCAATAAAACGTATAGAATTACATTGAAAATTTGTGCAAAACAAGGAATTTTGCACAAAACTCTTGAATAATGTTTCATTTATGTATATTATATATATTGTAATTCCAATTAAGCATAATATCAGAGGTATTCATTCACATATTTTTGGAGGAGATATTTATGGAAATTTTGAAGGTTTCATCAAAATCCTCGCCGAATTCCGTAGCGGGCGCAATAGCAGGCGTTATCCGTGACTACGGCTGTGTCGAGGTTCAGGCGGTCGGCGCAGGGGCAACCAATCAGGCGCTTAAATCGGTTGCAGTCGCAAGAGGCTATCTTGCACCGATGGGAATAGACCTTGTTTGTATTCCGGCTTTTACAACAATAGAGATTGATGGCGTTGAAAGAACGGCGATCAAGCTGATTGTTGAAATCAGATAAATTCTGTCTGTCATGTATTTTAAGCCGTTGTTTCCGGTGCCATGCCGACGCAGCCGAAGACTGCGGCTTTTATTTAATTAATCATATTTTAAGGAAGTGCTAACAATGATAAACGGCTCCAGTTACAGAAACGCACTCATTTCGGGTGCAAACAACATCACAGCGCACAAATCGGAAATCAACGCATTAAATATTTTCCCCGTTCCGGACGGAGATACAGGCACCAATATGTCGATGACGATCGAGGCTGCCGCAAAAGCGCTCCAGGATGTCACCTCGCAAAGCATATCGGAGAATGCTTCTGCTGCGGCTTCTGCTATGCTGAAGGGTGCAAGAGGAAATTCGGGCGTGATACTTTCACTCCTTTTCAGAGGTATTTCAAACGGTCTTAAGGATAGGGAAGAGGTGGACGGAAAAGCCCTTGTTTCAGCATTTCATGTCGGCGTTGAGATGGCATATAAGGCTGTTATGAATCCGACCGAGGGTACAATCCTGACTGTGGCGAGAATGGCATTTGACGCCGGAAGAGCCGCCGCAGAGGTTGAGTCCGATCCGGTTATCGTTTTTAGCGCTCTCTGCTCGGCTGCACATGATGCTTTGGAAAAAACACCGGAAATGCTTCCTGTTCTGAAAAAAGCAGGAGTGGTTGATGCGGGCGGCAAAGGTCTTTGTCTGATACTTGACGGTATGCTTTCTTTGTTCAGAGACGGCGTGATTATCAGTCCTGCTGCTGCAGAGGATGAGCCAGGTACAGGCGTTCAGGCACAGATTGAAGCAAGCGACGAGTTTTTCAGAAATGCCGCTGCCGAATTTGATACCGATATCAGATTTACATACTGTACGGAGTTTATTATAGGCAAGGCGGAGGAGCTTTCAAAAAGTCCGCTTGAGCTTAAGTCCTTCCTTGAAACCATCGGTGACTGTGTGGTTGTTGCCGAGGATGAGGACATTATAAAGGTTCATGTCCATACCGAAAATCCGGGTCAGGCGCTGGAGGAAGCGATTACCTATGGTCAGCTTTTAACAGTCAAGGTAGAGAACATGAAGGAGCAGCACAGAAAGGCTGCCGAAAAATATGAAAAAGAAAAGGCTGCTGCCGAAGCAGCACAAAAAAAACAAGAGGAGCTGAAGCCTGTTGAACCTGAAAATGAGGTAGGCTTTGTTGCTGTTGCAAGCGGTGAAGGACTTGAAGCGCTGTTCAGGGATCTCGGATGCGATCATATCGTAAGCGGCGGTCAGAGTATGAATCCCAGCACGGAGGACATTTATCAGGCAGTTATGGCGACTCCGGCAAAGACGGTATTCGTTCTCCCGAACAACAAGAACATTATTCTTGCGGCTGAACAGGTGATTCCGCTCGTTGAGGACAGAAATGTTGTGATTATTCCCACAAAGACGATTCCGCAGGGGATCGTTGCCATGCTGTCTTATGCGGCTGATTCCACACCGGAGCTTAACAGGGATTATATGACAACGGCTCTTTCAAATGTTTCAACGGGTCAGGTCACTTATGCAGCAAGAAATTCCGAATTTGGTCTTACAAGGATCAAAGAAGGCGAGATCATCGGACTGAATAATGGTAAGCTGACGATCAAGGAAAAGGATCCTGTAAAGGCTGTCGTAAAGCTCGCAAAAGAGATGATTAGCAGAGATACATCATATATCAGCGTTATTTATGGCAACGGAATTACTGAGGTGCAGGCTAATTCGGCGGTTGACGCTATTAAGGCAAAGGCAGGCAATATCGAGATATCGCTTATTGACGGCGGTCAGCCGATATATTACTTCATACTTTCGGTAGAATGAGGATCAGTAAAAGCGGGCAAAATGTGATAGTATTATATAATAAAACCATAGGATATACAGATCTTGATAATCTTGCAGGAAAGGAGTATTTCAAAATGAAAATTACAGAACAGGATATTGCTGAAGCAAAAGTGGAATATGAAGCTAAAGGCAGAGCAGAAGGCAGAGCAGAAGGCAGGATTGAAGGCGAAGCAGGACTGATCCGCAAGCTGAAAAATATAGGACGTTCGGTTCGGGAAATTGCAGATTTTTGCAATATGAGTGAAACGGAAGTGGAAAGACTCCTTGCAGTAAAGCTGTGATGATATCTTGGACTTATCCCATGGCGGAAAAACTGAAAATTACGGTATGAATCAAATACCGCCATGCAGACCAGAAATCTGTATGGCGGTGTTTTGGAGTGTTGGATGAGGTGAGCAAAAATGAACAAAGTGTATCATCTGCTGATATTTGATAAAGAACTTTCCGATGATAATCACAAAGAGGGCTTTGATATCGGCTGTTTTTCTTCCTGTGAAAAGGCAAGGGAAACGGCTGAATACTAGATGATAAGTTGTTGTAAAAATTCTATTTAAGAATTAAAATTTAATAAAAACAGGATAAGATGATAGGTAGCATTATAAGAACTATAAAAAGGGAATGTGGGAGTGAAACAGCATTATGAACTTTATTGATAAAGCGTTTTTTGACGGTCTGCATGGAGATGACTTTTTGCAGGCGATGACGGATATCTATAATTATAGTGAGGTACGGGAGGAACTTGATAAATATCCCCGGTTTGTGAGAGATATTATTCTGATCATTGATTATGACACAGCCTTGCAGATGGGAGGTCTTGACGATATTTTACACGGCAGTATGGCAGATCAGGCTGATAATATCATTATCGCTCTCAAAAATGCAGGCGCTGACGATGAAGCGGAACTTTTGAAAAAAGCAAACACTTTGCCTGATGATGAGCTTGAAGAAATATATGACAGCCTTGCGCTGAATAACGATTATGAAGGCTTCTGGGATTTGATAAGGGATTATATTGACAGGGAAATGGATAAGAAATGATTGTCGGAAAAACGGTTTTGATGAGAAAGGTGGGATAAAATGCCGTCGCTTTTTAAAATGCCGATTGACAAGCTGAAAGGTGTTGGCAAAAGAAAAGCTGAGTTGTTTCACAAACTTGGTGTTGACAGCGTTGGTGGGCTGCTTCGGTTTTACCCACGCACTTATGAGGATTGGAGCAAGCCGTATACAATCGCAGAAGCGCCGCAGAATACTGTTTGCTGTGTCAGGGCAGAGATTGAAGCGGCAAGTCCGCCGGTACGTATCAGGGGAGGGATGATACTTCTTAAAATTGAGGTCAGCGACGGTTCGGACAGAATGAAAGTCACCTTCTTCAATCAGCAATATCTGTATGAAAAGCTCCGTCTCGGAGGAGAGTTTCTTTTTTACGGAACTGTCAGAAATGGCGCCTACGGCTATGAAATGACTTCTCCCACCGTTTCTCCTGTCGGATCGGCAGGAATACATCCGGTTTATCCGCAGACCGCAGGTCTTTCCACAAAGCAGACGGAAGCAGCAATGCGGCAGGCAATGTCGCTCCTCCCCGAAAAAATGAACGATCCCATTCCCGAAAATATTATCCGGAAATATCATCTTTGCACGCTTGATTTTGCGATCAGAAATATCCATTTTCCGCAGAAACTCAGCGATGCAGAAAAGGCAAAACAGCGGCTTGCCTTTGAAGAGCTTCTCATCCTTCAGCTGGGTATGGCAAAGCTCAAAGGCGGAAGAAAGGAAACAACGACTCATCGATTGGAAAAGGATTACAGCAGGGAATTTTTTTCTTTGCTTCCGTTTTCTCCGACAGGTGCGCAGAAAAGGGCAGTCGAAGAATGTATTGACGATATGATGAACCGTCCTTACCCGATGAATAGACTGATTCAGGGGGATGTCGGTTCGGGAAAGACGGCAGTTGCGGCAGCGGTTTGCTATACGGCTGTTAAAAACGGGCTTCAATGTGCCTTCATGGTTCCAACAGAAATTCTTGCGGCTCAGCATTTTCAGTCATTGTCGGAGCTTTTCAGCGGTACAGACATAAGAATCTCACTTTTGACGGGTTCTCTGACAGCTGTTGCAAAGCGTTCTGTCTATGAAGCTCTCGAAAACGGGGAAACAGACCTTGTCATCGGCACTCATGCGCTTATTTCGGACAGCGTAGTCTTTCAAAGACTCGGACTGGTGATCACCGATGAGCAGCACCGCTTTGGCGTTGCCCAGCGGTCGGCGCTGATCTCAAAGGGTGAAAGTCCGCATATTATGGTCATGTCCGCAACGCCTATTCCGAGAACGCTGGCGCTTATGATATTCGGTGATCTTGACCTTTCTGTGCTTGACGAGCTGCCGCCCGGCAGACAAAAGGTTGACACATTTCTGATTGATGGAGCCAAAAGACAAAGAGCCTTCGGATTTCTTAAAAAACAGATAGATGCAGGAGGACAATGCTATATTGTATGTCCCCTTGTCGGTCAGAGCGAAATGGAGCTTGCTTCTGCCGAAGAATATGCCGAAAAATTGAAAGATACGGTTCTGGGCAGCTGTAGAACAGCGATTCTTCACGGCAAAATGAAGCCGAAAGAGAAGGACAGGATCATGAACGAATTTGCCGGAGGGGATATTGATATTCTGGTTTCGACAACGGTCATAGAGGTGGGAGTCAATGTGCCTGATGCAGTTGTCATGATGATTGAAAATGCTGAGAGATTCGGACTTTCTCAGCTACATCAGCTGAGAGGACGGGTCGGCAGGGGAAAGAGAAAATCCTACTGTATTATGGTTTCAGATATGCAGAAGGAAAGTACGCTTGCAAGGCTTGGCGTTATGTGCAGAACCAATAACGGATTTGAAATCGCTGATGAAGATCTGAAACTCAGGGGACCCGGCGATTTCTTCGGAGCAAGACAGCACGGCTTACCTGAACTGAAAGTGGCAGGTATGTCAGACATGGCAATGCTGGACGATACCCAATCGGCTGCAAGAATGATACTGGAAGCGGATCTGGATCTGGAGCAGAAGGAACACAGGGGTCTTGCTTTTGAGATTGCAAGACTTTTTGCAAAGGCGGGGGGCAGTCATCTGCAATAGGAAATGGCCATGCAGAACGATGAACATATTGACGGCGGAAGCATATTATATTAACGGACAGCAAAAGCAAAGACGGATAAAAACAGATTGTCCCTTGCAAAAGCTGTGAAAAAAGTAATGAGGGTGTATAATATGAATGAACCGTATGAAGTTTATAGAGATCATCCGGGCGGAAAACCTGATGAGTGTGAAAAAAATGCAAAGCACTATGTCGATATATGCGTTCCTATTGATGTGAAACCTGAAGCTCATGTGGGCAAGGTTGAAATGGAATGTTGCGGAGAGCCTGTCATTATGTGTGACGATGGTAAGCCGGACAATGTTTGCAGACTGATCCTGGAGCAGAAAATCTGTATCAAGATCCCCGTTCGCTATACCTTTAAGGCAGACGTAGGCAAGACGATCGCCGAGTGCTGCGCTCCATGCAATAAATAACAAACAGGCGGAAAACGCTGTACTTTGAAAGTCGGGGGATACGGGAAATCGTATTCCCCGATGCTGTTGTGCAAAATTTTGAATTATGGTTTTGGTGTAAAAAAATTGATTATATTTTTGTACAGTTTTTTTTATATAAAATTGCAAAAATTATTGATTTATTCGTATTTATTTAGTATACTATTTATATAAAAATAATTTCGGATGTGTCATTGGCATATTCCGGGATTTGAGGTGTTTTGATTTGGTGCTTCTTTTCGGAGCAAAATTCGGAACATCTTATTTTATTCATTTTTACTGTATTATTTTCTTTGTGATTTTTCTTTTTTATAAAAATTGACGATGATTTTTTGAGTTGTTTAATAAAATATATAAAAATTTCGTCATAACTATTGAAATTTCATAAAAAATTTAGTATAGTTATATATGTAGTTTACGAACTAGAGAAGGGATTTTTGAAACGATGATTAGTATTTCTTCCGTTTTTCAAATTCCACAAAAGGCGGTGATATAAATGCAGTGTAAAAATTGCGGCAGCGAGTGGAAAACCAACAATCGTGCCGGTATCATAACCAGTTGCCCCTTTTGCGGAGCTAAGCTTGAACAGGAAAAAGAGGACAAGCTGACATTTCAGAACGCAAAGGAAGCGCTGAGATACATAGTTAAAACTTACGGAGTAGATGTAATAATCGACGGATTGCAGCTCAGAACTGCGCTGGATGAATTTATTCCGGATCTGAAGCAGGAACGCAAGGTGTTTATGGATGCTTACGAGGCGGGCGTGTGCAACGCTCTCTATCTGGCACATGACGAACCTGAAATTGATAAATGTATTGCAATACTCCAGTCAATCAAGGTTCTCACACAGGATGCGTGTATGGCTGAAAAATGGGCTTGCTATGTTGTTGAAACATACGTTTATGCATTGAACTGGAATGTGCCGATGTTCGGAATAACGCCGAATATCCATATGTATCAGATTCCCGAAAATATTAATGAATCCGGTGAAAACGGAAAGGGAAGTCCGCTGCTGATCCAGTCCGGCGGTGTCTGGGAGGAACAGGATGGCTCGGACGGAGATATGTGGGATAAATCTTCAGAAAAGAGTTCCGGTAAAAACGGGAACTTTGTGCTTCCGTCAAAGAAAACATCACAGCTTCCGGAACAGACAACTGCAGAGGAAGTAAAACCTGAATCTCCTGTATACGATTTTACAGAAGAAGCAGAGCAGGCACAGGCAGAAGAACCAAAGCCGGAGTCTCCTGTATACGATTTTACAGAAGAAGCAGAGCAGACACAGGCAGAAGAACCGAAGCCGGAGTCTCCTGTATACGATTTTACAGAAGAAGCAGAGCAGACACAGGCAGAAGAACCGAAGCCGGAGTCTCCTGTAT
>JAFVEY010000060.1 GCA_017475765.1 Clostridia bacterium
CGATATGCCGGACGACGAATTAGGAGAAGCTGATGAAGAAACAGCGGAGCCTATCGAGGAAACAGGCGGCGAGTTCACAGACGATACGCCGGACAATGAATTCGCAGAAGCTGATGAAGAAACAGCGGAGTCTATCGAGGAAACAGGCGGCGAGTTTACAGACGATATGCCGGACGACGAATTAGCAGAAGCTGATGAAGAAACAGCGGAGCCTATCGAGGAAACAGGCGGCGAGTTCACAGGCGATACGCCGGACAATGTTGATACAACAATTTCGGATATTAATCATGATACAGATGAATTGACTGATGAAACCGAACTTCCTGGAGATCTTTCAGGTTTTGTTGATGATAGTGAGTTTGAGGATTTAGTCAAGGTTGATGCACCTGAATATTATGAATCTGGAAGCTTCTATGATCAAGGTATCAATGAGTACGGATTTGAAGGTACATGCGGACCTACATCCCAGGCAAATGCAATAAATGCATTGTTGGGAACTAATGAAATAACAGAAAATAAGGTCCTGACTGTTGCAGTGGAGAACGAATTATGTGAAACTGATAGCATGGATCCTGCTGATAACGGCGGTACAGGTACCGAAGATTTTATGAAACTGTATGAAAAGGTTAATGAAAAAATTGGTGATCGCCTGAGTGTTGAATGCTTTGACTACGACAAGGCTCTTTCCATTGACGAAATGGCTGATAAACTGGACGAGGGGTCGGTACTTAATATCGCTGTTGATTCCGCAACCTTATGGGATCAGAATGATCATATTCCCGGCGAATTGGCTGAGGATGTGTGTACTGACCACTGGATAACTGTTACTGGAGTAGACAGGGATACTGATGGAAGAATCATCGGATTTAATATTATAGATTCAGGCGGCGGCGAAAGCTATGCTGATATTGAAAAATATGAGCGGATGTGTTTTGGAGAATCTGGCAGGGAGATGATTGATCCGACCTGCATTGTTGTTTCAAAAAATGTACCTGTCGATACAGGTAAAAGTGGATGATTGTTCTGGATAATATGTGTTTTATGATTAAGGAGGTATACGATGGATCAAATAATGAATGTCAGGGAGATAATGAAAAAATTTGCTGTTTCTGCATTAGGTGGTAAGAAAATACCCCATGGAGTTTCAAACCCTGTGTTTAGAAAAAGCGAAGACGGTGAATACAAGGTATGTGCATTCGTCTATTTGTATCAGGCTCAGGAATTAAAGGACAAGAGTGTCAGGCGTCCGACAAAATGGATGTCAATGGATCCCAAAACCGGTATTGTAACAGAGTATAACTGTTCTAATTTAGATTTTTCTTCTGCATCCGCTGAGGTTATGTGTGATCTTCGTGCCGATGATGACACAGCCTTTTCTACTGAATACAAAAAGCAGACACTTGCAATTTTTGATCTCATCCTAAAAAAGTTCTTAATAACAGGTCGTTTTGACAAAGAACTTAATGATGCATATATGTATATGATGCTAAGAATGGTTTCTGTCGGCTTTAAGCCGTTTTATAAAGAGCTTAATCTGGTATGAGAACAGCTGAGTTTAAAGGGGGAATAAATGAATGACTGAAGAAGAAGCTCAGGAGTATAACCGATTAGTTGATGAGTATAATTATCTTGTCAGAGAAAACGAAATGTTAGCTGCTGAATTGGAGGCAGGTATCGACAATTGTTATACAGTAACAAGAAATATTGGTACCGTCGGAAATCATGCTGTATCAAGAGTACATTTTCTTGCAGATGAGATTTCAGATGCAGATGATATTATCACAAGGCTGCTGAATCTTTTGACCGATGTTACACAGAATTATTTTCTGTTCAAAAATCTGTCAGAGGCATCCAAAATGATGACGAAGTATAATGATGAATACTATACGAAATTTGCATTTTATCATGAGCTTCGCAGAGTAACACTTGGTTTTGTAATCGGACTGGATGCTCATATTGTATCTGATGAATCAATGAGAAAAAAGGTAGAGAAGGTTTATCTAAAAAACACAGATTATTGGCTTGCATATGCTGCTATGTCAGTAATGCTTTGGGCAAGCGATGAGCAAGAGGCTGCTTATAGAGCAATGAATAAAGCAATGACTATGGACGGCTATAAAAGCTGTGTATTTTATATGCTTATAAATCTTCGCTTTAGTAGAGTCGACGTTGCAAGGAACTGGTATATTACACTACTTGAAAAATCGGATGCGAATAATCTTGGTGAAGAGTGGCAATATGTACTTCATGCATATCTAGTAGGAGCTATGAGAAATGATAAAGCTCTTACAGATATGGCAACAAACTATTTTAAAAATATGCTTGCCCAGACGGAAGCAACATCAGCTGATTTCAATAAAAAAGTGGCAGATAAAGGTTATACTTTTGCAAAAAATTATATAACAGTTACCTCAGAGCAGTATCCTACGCTTAAGGAAACCTGTCCGGAATATAGTAGTATGCTTGAATTATTGAGCAGTATGGAAAAGATATCCGTTCTTGCAAAGTATTTTGATAATATTTATCAAGCAGAAGAGGATATTGATGAAAACCTGCATGAACAAATAGAAAATGTTCTCTATAATCTAATAAATGACTATGACGATGAGGAATTTAAGGTTATAAAGAATATGAAATATAATGAGGCTGTTATTGCAGCAAAGGGAGATACCGGAAAAGCAAATGCAAAGTTTAACGAACTTTATGGAAGTTTGGGTGTAAAGAAGACGTTCGGGGATCTTTTGCTTGGATGGGCTCTTTCTGAGGATCCAAGACAAACCAATATTATGGTAAAGAAGTTCTCATTGAGCTATCTGAAAGATAGAATACGAAATGGTATGGTCAGATATTTTGAAGAAAGTTTTCAAAATATGAAAGAAAAATATAAAATTGTTATCACGTCCGTATCCGAACTTCCACCCTATGAAACTGAATGTAATGAAATTTCCATTGAGCAGACTGTAGCAGACATGGAAAAAGAATTTGACAAAAGAAAACTGAAGTTCGTCATGGGAGACAAATTAATGAAAGTATTTTTGGTTATGCTTGCGGCAGCAGTGCTGATACTTGCCGTTGCTGGATTAACCATTGGATATGAAGTTTTTCCTGTATTGCTGACACTTGGTATCGTACTGGGCATTGTAAGCGGATTCCTTGTGTGGAGACGCTGGGTTGATAAAGTAAAAGCCCTCAAAGAATATTGTCGATTGTCAGTACTGAAATTGAAAAGTGCAGTTGATGAGATGGCAGCATGGAGAACTTTGGTGCGTCGGGGATACAGTATGCTTGACGACTTGAAAAGTTCAATAGATAAGTTCTGATGTCGGAGGTAAGAGAGAATGTCTAATGTAAGCAGTGCAATTAACAATTTAAATAATTCGGTAGAATCCTTTCAATCTCAGGTAAATGTTCATGTTAATAATGTTGATACATCCACTAAGAAGGTTCAAGAGGTTGCCGAAAGCGTATATAAAAGAGTTGATGAATTCCGCAAGGATATCATGCACGGTGAGGAGAAACAAATCGCACATGAAAATATTATGCGACTGGATCAGGTTATAAAGGAACAGTTTGGAAACTATGATGCAATCAGAAAAACTATCATTGGTATAGTGAGAGATTTTGATATTAATTTGGTGCGCAACAGCACTATCGAAGAATTGTCCGAGGAACTATGGATAACCAGTTCAAGATATTGGCTTTCTTATGCACTTCTAGCTGTAACTGCGTGGGTAAATAATTATCCCGAGGTTGCAAAAAATGCACTTTCAGAAAGTTCAAGAAAGGATAATATCAAGACTTCGTTGTTTTTCTGTCTGCTAAATCTTCGTTTTGACAGAATACAGACAGCAAGAGAATGGTTCAAGGTATATTGTCGTACTTTGAATCCGGTAATGCTCCAACAGGAAACAGCTGTAATGATACAGGCATTTATGGGTGGGATTTTTGGTAAAGACAAGCAGCTTGAGCATGAAGTAACCTCTATCATTAATGAATGGATACAGATAATATCAGAGGATGCTGAAATATGCAAAGAACTTGTGGAAAGATATGAGGCGTATTTTGAAAACAGTCCTGTAAAGACAAAATGTAATTATGAAATGGTAAAAGCATTTTGTGTAAATTCAGGTGAAGTGGAAAAAAGTTTTATAGATGTTTCAAAATATGATACTTTTTTACAGCTTATAGATGATCTAAATGTCGAGGATCAGATACAGAATGATGAAAACTATAAAAGTCGTGTAGATGCGGTTCTTAACAGCCTTATTACCAATTACGATGAAGAGGAAAGAGAGCTTAAAGAGGAGCAACAGTATTACAGACTTATTATAGATAACGAAGGTGATAAGGAAAAGGCTGAAGTCCAGTTTGAGGAAATCCAAAGTCTGAGAAGTGAAGGCTTTAATATTGGAAAACAAATGATAGACTGGGCTGTTTATTCCGATGATGGTCAGACAAATGTTGATGTCAGAAAATTTGCTCTGAGAAATACTAAAGAATGGTTTAAGACTGCTATCGAAAACTGGACAGTTAAGCTGAGAGAGAGATGTCCATTGCAATATCATCTCAGCATAGATGGATGGACTTCAACCAGTAATGGCAGAGATCTTGATGAGCAAAGGACGGCTTTACAAAATTATTTTGAAAATAATAAGTTTAAGCTGACATGTGTCAATCCTTTTAATATAGCTTTATTGATTATATTCTTTTTATCACTAATCATAACAGTGGTTTCGGTTGTGAAAACAACAACTTCAGATCCGAAATATATGCTTTTTATTGGAATAGGATTGATAGTAATTTCAGTAATCGTTTTGGTGATAAGAATACTTTCTGCATTAAAAAAATATAAAGCCAGAATTGAGACTGCTGTTTATAATCTTGAAGGAACAGTTGCACAGATCATTGAATTTCAGAGGTTCTTCACAGAAAATGTTCGCAAGAAGGATGATATTATCTCAAAATTGAGTTTTATCTGATGGAATCATGATACTTATGTAAGATATAAAATTATAAAAAACGAAATGGAGTGTTTAAAATGGAATATGAAAAAAAGCTGTATGGCAGTAACCCAAAGCAAATGAAAACAAAATTTATTGTTTCTTGTGTACTTGGAGTAATCCTTGCTGGAGTTATGGTAGGCGTAAATGCGAATAATATGGATATAGGTTCGCTTATAGGTGCAGGCGCATTGGCTGTCGTGTTCTTTCCGTTTGCAGTAATGTCGTTTATACTTAACTTTAAAAAGATTTTTATAGGAATATTCAGACCTATCCCCTTTTTGTCTTATGTATTAGAATATTTTGTTGGATTAGGTATGGCGTTCAAAGCTTTTTTCTGGATGCTGAAAAATCTGAAAAAAACAAAGCAGACCGGGAACAATGCAGATTCTGCCAATGATTTTTCATCAGGTAATAATTTCTGAAGTTTACTGAGAAGAATGATGTTGAAATAGTTCGTAAAGTATTGAAAACTATGTAATGTCGTATTGAACAGACTGTTTATGATATTTTACGATCAAATAATAATTAAATACATGGAGGTACTGAAATGAATACACCAAATAGTAATGATGATTTGGATTTTGAAACAATGATGCAGGACAAAATAAGAGATAACTTTGGTGAGGCTGCTGCTGATACGAGCGACAGAGCATCAGATGAGCGTCTTAAGGAAATGAATAAAAAACTCCCCTCATGGAACCTTGAGCCGCCTCTAAAATTTCTGAAATGAATTCGCATGACCTTAATGTACCTAACTGCTATGCCGAATGGCTGGATTGGTTTGATTTGCTGCAGAAAAAAAGTATCAGTATGAATGAATTGCAGCTGCTTAAAAATGGGAGCTGCAGTGATTCTCATACGACTATTGAATACTTTGAAAAGCAACTGATTAAAACCGAAAACATAATGTTGAAAAGGTATTTAGGGGAGTTTGGCAAAACTTTGGAGATATATCTTTCATACGGTGAATACGACAGATTATATGAACCTTTTCAATTGTTGGCAAAGCAGTTTACGGTCTGTTTGTTTTTTGTTGATTTGCAGTTTATGAGTTTGGAATTCAAAAGGGAACTTAGCAGATCTGTTATTTCCAATGCAAAAGATCATTGGAAAAAAGCAGTGAAAAATATATATACTGCCTGTATTGAGAGCAATAGTACTGTGCTTGAGGATCAGCTGTATATGATAAATAAGATTCGATTGTTTGGAGATTGTGAGTAAAATAGTTATGAGCAATTATAAAGATACATTAAATGAAGTGAAAAACTACATATATGCCAGGACACCTTTGATAATTATACAGTCCTCAGAGAGAGAGAGAATTGAAAAAATGCTTACTGCGATTAGTAAGGAATTGATGTCCGATGTGTATTATTACACAGATTCAAAACAGGTAATACGGTTAAATTCAAATTCACCGTCTGTAGATACTGATTCGGATCCAATAGGTTATATCGCCTCTCTTTTCAGAAAGAAACGGGGCTCAATTTTTGCCTATGGTGATGTAAAAAAAATCAGCGAAGACACATTATACACTCGGGATCTCATCAATGTTCTTTATCTTGCAAAGGAATCAGGTTCCACTTTGATACTTATTACTAATGATAAAGTTATTCAAAGGATAACTCAATTTGGAATGATATCTAAACTGGACTATCCTGATGACATGGAGCGGTGTGAACATATTCAAAAATTTATAAATGCTTACAGTGGCAGATTTACAGTTGAATGGGACAAGAGTGATGTATTCAGGGCATCCAGTCTTCTCAGAGGTTTTACAGAAATACAGATAGAAAACATTCTTTCAAATGAGATAATATCTGCAAGAGGTCTTTTTAAAGAAAACATCTATACTCTTGCCGGACAGAAAAGTAGATTGTATTCGTCTGTATCGTCTATACAGCAGGTGAATGTTGACAGGGAATTGGCTGTTGCAGGTTTGGAAAATCTTAAGGATTGGCTGGAAGAAAAAAGAAAAGTATTTTTTTCATCTGACCTTGAACTTGAAAAATTTGGACTTGAAACTCCTAAAGGAATTCTTCTTGCGGGAGTTCCGGGGTGCGGAAAATCCTATTCTGCCAAAATGGTAGCATCTCTTTGGGAACTTCCGCTTTTTCGGTTTGATATAGGCTCTGTTTACGATAAGTGGATGGGAGAAAGCGAAAGAAAAATGAAAGAGGCTTTGGAGTTTATAGATAATGTATCTCCATGTGTCCTGTGGGTAGATGAAATCGAAAAGGCTCTAGCGGTGTCTGACGGAGGAAATGATACAAGCAAAAGAATTCTTGGACAGTTTTTGTTTTGGCTGCAAGAATCAAAGAGTCGTGTGTTTATGGTTGCAACTGCCAATGATATTACAAAACTGCCGGCTGAACTGTTTCGTAAGGGTAGATTCTCGGAAATATTCTTTATTGATCTTCCGACTCCTTCTGAAAGAAGTTTGGCTATTGAACAGTATATAAAAAGATGTCTGCATATAACCTTACGCCCGGAACAGTTGAACGATTTGATTGAATTGTCAGAAGGTTTTTCATATGCCGAAATTGAATACGCAATAAAAGACGTTGCCCAACAGATGTTGATTTACGGTGCTCAAAGCCTAAATATGCAAACAGTTCGGGAAAACTTCCTGAAGGTTGTTCCAATAATAAAAAGGGATGCGGAAGCTATTCAAAGGATAAGAGCCTGGGGCAATGAACGTGCAGTGTCTGCACGTAAAGATAAGGAGTGATAGAAATTGGCAAGTGTAAGTGAAATGCAGGCATTGGTTAGTGAGCAAAGGGCAATACGAAGCAGATTGCAGTCTGAACTGTATGAGCTTGAAAGTGGAATTTCCAATGCGGAAAACAAATGGAATCAGATTACAAATCACATTAATAACACTTTGATAACAGGTCATAACAGAGTTAATAGCTCACATGAACTGGCTTTGAAGGCATATGAGCTTCAATGTGATATTGAAAGGATCTATAAACTCTATAAATATGTTGAATCAGCAAACAAAAAAATAAGAGAGCTTCAAAACAAAATATATTATGAATTTGCAAACTATAATGCAGTAAGAAAAATTGTTGAGTCTATGCTTAATAACATTGAGGTGGCTTTTGTAAGGGATAGTATTTTAACAAAGGCAATAGAGGTAAAACATCTCCAACTGCCTGATTATTGGCTGACCTGTGCCCTTTTAAGTATTATGGCATGGAGAAATGATGATCGTCCAATGGCTGAAAAAGCATTGGAAAGGGCTTGTAAACTTGATATGAAAAATACAAGTGTTTTTTTCTTTGCTTTTTACCTTCGAATGGATAAAAATGGTGTTGCTCTGAAATGGTTTAAGAATTATGTTAATTGTGAGCTGACTGGTACGGATGATGTTAATATTCTGTTTATGTTTTCACTTTTAAGCAGAAGTGCAGAAAAAGAATGTGACGATAAGCTTTATAATGAAATAAATGATTTCGTTAACGATACTATACAAAAATGTTTGTCAGCTGAGGGATATAGTGAGCAAGACATGATTTCAAAAATATGCAGATATCTGAAAGCAATGTCTACCCACGATTTGTTGAAATATCCTGTTTTGAACAAATATTGTACAGAAAGTGGACTTTATTCTGAAATACTTTCAAGTGCAAAAAACAATGTCAATATTCTTGAGTTTGTCAGAAAGGTTATACACATTTCGTCGATTGAAAAGAAAAATCGTATAAATAGCTTTATTGATGATGTTATAAGACGTTCAAATTCCAGTGAAACTGATGTACGCAATGAAATATATCACAATAAGCTTATAATAAAGCATGGCGGTGAAAAAGAAGCAGCAGACAAGGAATACGATGAATGGATTAAACATAATGTCAATCAGCTCAATATTATAAGCGAGATGATTGAATGGATATATAATCCCGGAGATACAGACATTAATTCAGCAGAGAAACAACGTATTTTTATTTTGACAAGCAATCTTAGTAAGAAAGCTGTAGATAAGAATATTCAGGAATACAGAGAAAGTATGCGCAATCAGGCCGATATAGAAATAGGGGAATATAAAACAAATGCAGATCTAACAAATGAATCAGCTGAACATCAAAAGATCGATGAATATTTCACACAAAAAGCAGTCGCACTAAGATCTCAACAAAAAATATGGCCAAGTTTTGTATGGTTTGGTGCAGCAGTGCTTGGTGGCGTTGGTGCGATATTACTTTCCATGCCAGCACTTTTTGTTGTTACTGTTGTAGGAATTATCGGAGGAATAGGACATATTCTGATAACAAACAAACGAAAGAAAAATATTAGCCGAGACTGTATGAGAGAATCACAAAATGCTAAAGAGATCTTCAGCCGTATGTCTGGAGAATTCAAGCAGTATATCGAGGAATATAAATCTTTTGACAGGTATTATGACGATATAACAGAAGAATTTAATAGTATATGAAATAGCGAGGCTTTGTAAATAATAGTTATCTGTTATCACAAGCGTGGCAAAATGTATTATACTACTATAAAATTCAACACTCGTCCCTAAATATTTGCTTAATTTTTTTACGAAAAGGGAGAAACAATAATTATTGATTCATCCGCTTTCCACACTTCGTATACTGCTTCGGACAGAAATCATGCTCTTTTACGGAGGTTAAATGGAGAAAAACCACCTCTCCCATACTATGCAAATCATTTCACTACACCAGATACCAGCATTAGTTTCGATTCTACTGAAGAAGACAGTCAAAAAATTTGTTCGGTGGGAAAAATTGCACAAAAGGCTATTGCTGCGGTAGAAATGGATAGATATGAAGCTCCATCAGAACTGAGGACACAGTTAGAAGCTATTTATATTCAAATCTTGGAGGGCAAAGATGGATATAAATAACGATAATAGGCTGCCATAAGTTTGAAACTATTGAAAAAGTAAAAAATGCTCTAATATAGTTTAACAAATAAGTATAAATGTAATGGAAGTGTTTTAGTGTCATATTTAATGATTGTCAACGAAGAAGATCAGATTTTAGGTTATGAAGAAAAAATAGATACGCATAAGAGGGGACTTCTTCACCGTGCTTTTTCAATTTTTATAATTGATGAAGATAATAAAAAAATTTTCCTCCAACAGCGTGCTGATGATAAGTATCATTCAGGTGGGTTGTGGAGCAATGCTTGCTGTTCTCATCCACACAAGTCGGAAAGTTGGATACAAGCTATACAAAGAGCATTGTTAAATGAACTTGGTTTAAATATTGATTTTTATGGTAATACAGATGAAATGTTGTTTTCTGGTTTAGAATTACCAAGCTATAAAATGTATTTTCTTAATAAGTTTCAGTATTACTCAAACTATGGGGGATATATCTGAAAACGAAGTTGATTATGTCTTTCTTTTTATACCAGATCATTCAATTGTTAGTTCGATAATGTTAAATCCAAAAGAAGCAAAGAACAGCAAATGGATTACTACCTCCGAACTGGATGAATTGTTAAGAAATAATCCTGACGAGCTTACTACTTGGTTTGAGAAAGCATATGACATTGTTAAAGAAACATATCTTCACAGAGAATAACGCTCCCCCCCTATTTTTATTTTGTGGTTATAGAAAATATAGCTACAATCTGTATGCTATAATCAATTTGGTTTTGACAAAAACAGTCAATAATTGTTCTTTGAGTCTTTCGAGAAAGATTATTAAGATATAACAGTAATTTTAGTAGCAAACACTATATGGAGGGGTAGGTATGTCTTTAAATGACATTTCGTTAGATGAAATCATTCTTTCATATTTACTTCCACCAACTTCGGATTCAGCCGGCTGTAATGAAAAATGTACTGCTGTGCAATTCCGGCATATCTTCCCAGGCTGTCGGCGCTCACTCCGCTGAAAAGCGTTGCCAACGCTTTTTTCATCCATACATCTATCGGGAACGCTTCCAAACGGTGAAGTCCATAAAGAAGCGTACATTCCGCCACCTTTGCACCTACACCTGTTATAGTCATAAGCTCTTTGCGGCATTCATCCATCGGTGCGGAATACATCTTTTCAAGATTTACCTCTCCGCCAGATACCTTTCTTGCGGCATCTATTATATATCTTGCTCTGAAGCCTGCCCTTAGTCCGGAAAGATCTTCCGGTTCTAAGTCCGCCAAAGCTTCCGGTGGGGGAAATGAATAGCCGCTGCCGCATTTTTCTCCGAAACCCTCGCAAAGCCTGTGAACAATTCCCCTGATTCTGGGAATATTATTATTCTGTGATATTATAAACGAACAAAGTGCTTCCCATGGTTCCTGAGCAAGTATGCGTATGCCGTCTATGCTCTCAACGGCACAGCACACCTCTGGACAAAGTTCTGCCAGTTCTTTCCTGACGGCATTATAATCGTTGTCAAGATCAAAATATACCTTCCATATATTTTCCATATCGCTGCTGTCGGCACCTTCTATAATGATTTTGTCGTTTTCGCTGATGACGCTTGCCTGTCTGCCCCTGACGATCCCCGTATAGGAGCCGTCGGCATTTTCTGTCCATCGGAAGCATTGACCGCAGTCAAAGGTATTTTTCAGATCAAACGCATCTTCCAAAATGATTTCGGCGCCCCTTGCTGTTATTTCATATTTCATCCATCGTTATCCTCTCCGTTGTTTTATATGACAATGATATCATTTTTTCACCGTTTATTCAATATGCTCACCGAATTTATCCGTTATGATCCTGCTGTGCCGCATGATAACAACACCCATCAGATAAAAAGCTGTCAGAAGAAGGGTGAAATTATATCCCGATCTAAGCAGCACCAGAAATCCAAGACAGGCTGTCGGTATTAGAACGATCACAGATATAATGTCCAGAATTGTCATGGCTCTGTACATATTCATCTTTTCACAAAGCAGCAGAAATAAAGCCTGTCCGCCGTCAAGAGAATCCACAGGCAGGCTGTTGAAAACTGCCAGCGTCAGGTTGGCATTGAGCAGTCCCTCAAAAAATGCAATGCCCGTAAAATGCAGCAGCAAAGCCGATAATGCCCCGAACAAGAGATTGGACACTATTCCTGCCAGCACAACAGCCAGCTCCCGTTTTGTTCCCCTGACAGATTTGTTTTTGTCAATGATCGCAATGTCAAAAAGAGTCAGCTTGATATGCTTTGGCATGGAATGCAGCTTCCAAAGCACCAAAAGATGTCCGCCCTCATGCAGGATCACAGCAGCAAAGCATACCGCAACAGACAATGTGCTGTCATACAGCACCGCCGCCGTCATAACAGCAACAAGGGGAAAACTCATTTCCAATGTCAGACTGCCAAAACGAAAACGCATATCAAAGCACCTGTTCCGGATCTATATTTTCTCCGTTGACGATGACTTCAAAATGAAGATGATTGCCGTCAGCGTCACCTGTCGCCCCGACAAGGCCGATCTTGTCTCCTGCTTTTACGCTGTCACCCTTTTTGACAAACAGCTTCAGGCAATGTGCATAAAGTGTTTTGATTCCGTCCGGATGTTCCATGACAATATAATTTCCATAAGAACTGTCCTCCTCGGCGGTTATCACCTTTCCGTCCAGAGCCGCACAAATTTCTGTACCCTCGTCTGCACCTATATCTATGCCTTTATGTTCCTGCTCGGTTCCGTTATATTCTCTTTTCCCGAAGCCCGATGTTACCGTTCCTCCGCTGACCGGACATATAATGCTGTTTTTAATGGTTTCCGTCTTGTCGTCTGTACCGGTTGTCCGTACAGGCGATTCATTTTTGGTGACTTTTACATTATCCGTAAAGGGCAGTACATTTTCGGCAGTATCCGTAAAAACAGAATTATTATAATTATCATAAAACCATGTGGCGGCCTGGCTGTACACCGTTCCTCCGATCAATCGGACAACCCCTGCTGCTATGATAATGACAGCACAGGCACCCAGCTGCAGAAAGGTCAGCAGCAGACTGTGATTTTTCCTTTTTGCTGTTTCATCATCCTGAGGATTGTCATTTTCAGATTCTTCATTGATATTTTCCGGTTCACTTCCTGACACTTCCTCAAAGTGCTGATCCTCATATCTCATTTCATGTCCCCCCCATCTGTTTTATAATTATTATGCCAGTACCGATATTGAATAGAACCGCTGTTTCTTTTGCCATGAAATGACAAAGCTCACCCTGTCCTTTGACAGAGTGAGCATAAATAATGTATTTCATTTATTCTCTTGACTCAAGATAATAAACATATTCGTCAAGACACATATTGAATGTCCTTATTTTTTCCGCATTCTGTATTCCGACATATCTGAACTGTGATGGTGTGAATTCAAATCCTGTGTTTCGTTCTTTTCCCTCCGGATAACGAAGTATGAAGCCATATTTTATGGAATTTTTGCACAGCCAGCGATATTCCTCGCTCTGAGAGAAATCAGCGGTCAGCATAGAAGAGAAAGTAACAGCCAATCCGCTCTGAAGCTCGGAATGATTCTCCATTGGAACGGTCTTTTCAGCCTCTTCCATTGCCCTTGCTTCTCCGTAACCCTCCTGTGCCATCAGCCGGCGAACCTCGTCCATATACAGTTCATGCTGCATTTCGGCAGAAACATATCCGCCTGTTATCTTAAGGGCGATGTTATCCTTTACCGCTGCATTCATCATATTTTTCAGATCATTCAGAATAATCCTGTCCACATCAGCACCGTCGTATGAAACAAGATCGGTCTTATAGTCGGAGGGAAGGGGACTATCGGGAGAGATCACCAGAAGCAGCTTGCTTTCATCTGCCGCAGACGGAACCGCCGATTCATTTTTGCTGACGGTTTCATCGCTTTCCGCAAACATCGAATGATATTGATTGATACCGATCATCAGCACAGCTACCGCAAAGCCGATTATCAGAAGCGGCAAAACGATCATTGCCGTTTTCAGACTTGCTGTTTCTTTATGTGCCGAATGGATATCCGTGCTTTGTCTTTTCACCTTCTGCGATTTTCTGCCCGATTTACCAAGCGTTGAATTGACCGTCAGGATTTCATTTCTCCTCATATTCTTTCCCTCCCGTTCAGAATTTGTTTGATGATCCTTTATTTTCCTTTATGCGATATTATATTATCACATTTCATTCTGTCATTTCAAGTTGTATTTTACATGATGTACAAATTATTGTATCTGATAAAAACAAACAGGCACAATGATCCCCATCATGCCTGTTATATGCTATATTCAGCCGCCCATTTCTATCATTTTGTCAATACATTTTCTTGCCTTGACAATCGTTTCATCATCCAGGAAAATCTCTTCGCCGCCGCTGCCCTGCACACAGTTAAGAACATCAACAAGAGTGGTTGACTTCATATTCCTGCACATAAGAGCCTGTGAAAGAAGATAAAAACGCTTGTCGGGACATTCGTACTGAAGGTGTTCGGCAATACTGTTTTCCGTACCGATAATAAACTCCTTTTTGTCGGATTCTCTTGCATATTTCATAATGCCCGTTGTCGAACCGACATAATCCGCCAGCGCAACAACCGAAGGCACACATTCGGGATGCACAAGCAGCTCGGCATTCGGGTACATGGCTCTTGCCGTCTCTGCTTCACGCTTTGTAACGGCAGCATGGATCGGGCAGCCTCCCTGCAGAAGCTTGATATTTTTTTCCGGCACCTGAGCCGCAACATAAGCGCCCAGATTACAGTCGGGTATAAACAATATGTTTTTGTTTTCAATGGCTTTCACGATTTTTACTGCGCTTGAAGATGTCACGCAGATATCACAGACAGTTTTCAGCTCGGCAGTCGTATTTATGTAGGCAACTACCGTATAATCAGGAAACTGCGCCTTGACACCTTCGATCAGCTCCTTATCCATCTGTTCCGCCATCGGACAGCCTGCGATCGGACTGGAAAGAAGCACTCTTTTTTCGGGAGAAAGCATTTTCACCGTTTCAGCCATAAAACGCACTCCGCACATCAGAACATTTTTATTCTGCACCGTTGCAGCCTGCTTGCTGAGAGCATAGGAATCGCCCGTAAAATCGGCAATTTCCAATATCTCATGCGCCTGATAGCTGTGCGCCAGTATACAAATATCATTTTCTTTTTTCAGTCTGAGAATTTCGTCCTGCACTTCCCTGATCGTCATAATCAACCTACTCCAAATTCATTTATTTTTAACAAAGCATATCATTCTAGTATGCTTTCAATTAGGATAACATAAATAGTTCAATCCGTCAAGACACCCGTCTGATTTTCAGAATTGTCACAAAAATTAGCTCCGTTCAGATGAAAATTGACAAGTTTACTTGACATATATGTACCTGTATGATAAAATACAAAAGAAATATTATTGTTCCTTTCGGAACACCGATTTAGGCGCACCGCATATCGGGCAGACCCAATCATCGGGCAGCTCTTCAAAAGGAACAAGGCTGTCGCTGTATTCATATTTGCAGATGGTGCAGACGTATTTTTCCGATTCCTCTTCCTTTTCTTCAATATAGGTCGGCGCAAATTTCGGAGATTTACCCTTTATGACATTGCGGTAGAAATCGTATGTCATAGGTTTTCCCTTAACAGATTCGCTGCCGGCAACAGGTTCGGCGATGAATATGGTATGGGTGACTGTTTCAACCGTATTGACTACTCTGCACAGAAACCAGCAGCAGATATCCTCCTGAATGACGGGTGCACCTTCTCTGAGGACTTTATAGCGGACGTTGGACAGCTTGTTGCCGTCACGGCCGGATGTATAGCCGAGAGCGCCGATAGCAGCTCCGGAGGTATTTTCTGAAAGAACGCTGACGGTAAATTCTCCGTATTTTTTAATACATTCGTTTGTATAATTGCTGTGGTTAATGCTGACAGCAATTGTCATTGGAAGCGATGATATCTGTATGACTGTATTGACAATGCAGGCATTGGGAGTTTGATCCCCTCTTACGCCAACGGCAAACATACCGTAAGAAAGGGATGTGAGTATTTTATCATACATGGTTTTATTTCTCCTTTCGTAAAATAAGCATTTCTGATCCGCTTATTTTATTCGACATAAACATTATAACCATCATACCACACTTTTGCTGATTTTACAAGCACAACAGCAATTAGTTTTAGCGAGGAGCGGTCGGGATTTTGTTATTTTCCGAAACAAAACCCATATCTGACCCGGCTCCTGCCTTTAAACCCGGCTGATGCTCAGGCTACATCATAAAAAAGTAATACACAACACCATACAGTATGGAGGCAACCGTTCCGTAAACAATGACAGGTCCGGCAATGATAAACATTTTTGCTCCCAATCCGGGAATATATCCCTCACTTTTGAATTCAATGGCGGGCGAACATACAGCATTGGAAAATCCTGTGATTGGCACAAGCGTTCCGGCGCCGCCGATTTTTGCAATATTATCATACCATCCCAGAGCGGTAAGCGCTGCACCGATAAACACAAGCGTAACACTTGTCAGGCAGCGGGCATCCTTGACGGCAAAGCCAAAATACTGATAAGCGTCTGTCATAGCCTGACCGATCAGGCAGATAAGTCCTCCGCATAAAAAAGCACCCGTACAGTCTTTCAGAATATGACTTTTTGGAGATGCTTCATCGACCATTGCGGCGTATTCTTCTTTTGTTATTGTCATAAGCATACAGTCCTTTTCAATTTTTTAATTATTATTTCCGTGTTTCATATTTTTATACATTTTTAAACATGATCAGCAAGCATGAAGGAAGTGTTTTTTTGAAAGAAATTTATCTTGACAACAGCGCCACCACAAAAGTAAGCCGGAAGGCTGCCGAAAAAGCTGTTGAAATCATGACCGTCTGTTACGGGAACCCGTCCTCTCTTCATTCAAAGGGTCTTGAGGCTCAGCACGAAATGGATAAGGCAAGAAAAATAACCGCTGCGGCGCTGGGAGCTGCCCCGGAAGAGGTTTATTTTACTTCCGGCGGAACGGAAGGCAACAATACGGCGGTTTTTGGTGCAGCTCATGCCCTGAAAAGAAGAGGAAACCGGATCGTAACAACAGCATTGGAACATTCATCGGTAATGGAGGCAATGCAGCAGCTTGAAAAGGAAGGCTTTGAGGTCGTTTACCTGTCTCCGGACAGCAGTAGAAAAATCAGAAGCGAGGATATCAGCTCTGCCATCACAAAAGACACGATACTTGTCAGCATTATGGCAGTAAATAATGAGGTGGGCTCCATTCAGCCCATTGAATCCGTACATAAGGCAATCATAGCTGCCGGCTCGCCCGCCTTGTTTCATGTTGATGCTGTGCAGGCTTTTATGAAAATTCCGATAAAACCCAAGAAATACGGAATAGATCTGATGACGGTAAGCGGTCATAAGATACACGCTCCGAAAGGAGTTGGAGCGCTTTATGTGAGAAAAGGGGTTCGGATACTTCCTTTGCATTTCGGAGGACTCCAGGAAAAAAAGCTGCGTCCCGGAACGGAACCGATAGCATCTGTCTGTGCGATGGGTGCTGCTATTGAAGAAGCTGAAAGTATTTCGGCTAAAACGGAATACATCAAAAAACTGAATGTGCTTTGCAGAAACAGACTTTCAGAAATAGACGGAGTGATCATCAATTCACATGAGGACTGTCTGCCGTATATTATCAATTTTTCGGTTCCGGGTCTGCGTTCGGAAACGATGCTGCATTTTCTTGCAGAAAGAGGAATTTATGTTTCAAGCGGCTCTGCCTGTGCAAAAGGTCACAAAAGTCATGTTCTGACTGCTCTGGGACTTTCTGACGAAAGGATCGACTCGGCTGTCCGTATCAGCTTTTCAGATGAAAATACCGAGGAAGATATTGATATTTTTATAAAACAACTGGAAATAGGCATCGGAACACTTGCAAGAAAAAGATAAAAGTGATACAATTTCTGTTGTATAGATAATGACAGGCTTATTAAAACTGAGGTGAAAAGAAATGAAGGAAGTAATCCTGATAAAGCTCGGAGAGATCGTTCTCAAGGGACTGAACAGAAAAAACTTTGAGGATACACTAATCAAAAGCATTAAGCGCAGACTTCACAAAATCGGCGCATTCAAAGTAAAGGCTTCTCAGTCGATCATTACGGTCGCTCCTGTTTTTGACGATATTGATATGGATGAAGCGGTTGAATGTGTTTCAAAGATATTCGGTATTGCGGCTTTTTCACGTGCCTGCACCGCCGAAAAGGATATTGAAAAAATAAAGGAAGCCGCCGGTGAATATCTGGAGGAACAGTTTTCAGTTACAGGCAGCTTCAAAGTGGAAGCAAAACGGTCGGATAAAAAATTTCCCCTCACTTCTCCCGAAATTGCCCGTGAGGTCGGAGGTTATCTGGCAGAGAGATTCCCCGATGTCAGGGTGGATGTTCATAATCCTGATACGGTCGTTACTGTCGAGATAAGGGACGGAGCTGCCTATATCCATTCGGGCGTCATCAGAGGTGCGGGCGGTATTCCTGTGGGAACGGGAGGAAAGGCTGCCATCCTCATCTCCGGCGGAATAGACAGTCCTGTGGCAGCTTATATGATGGCAAAAAGAGGTATTGAGCTTACTGCTGTTCATTTCGCAAGTCCACCTTATACAAGCGAAAGAGCTGAAGAAAAGGTGACGGAGCTTCTGAAAAGGGTTTCGGCTTACAGCGGCAGGATCACCATGTATACCGTTCCTTTCACAAAGCTTCAGGAGCAGATCCGTGATAAATGCCATGAAGAGTATTTCACCATTATCATGCGCCGCTTTATGATGACGATTGCGGAAGAAATTGCCCGCAAAAATGATTGTCAGGCACTCATTACAGGCGAAAGTCTCGGACAGGTCGCAAGCCAGACCATCGGTGCTATCGCCTGCACAGATGATGCCTGCACCATGCCTGTTTTCAGACCTCTTATCGGAATGGACAAAGAGGAGATTATCGAAATATCAAGAAAAATTGATACATTCGAGATCTCAATTCAGCCATACGAGGACTGCTGTACGGTATTCACACCGAAGCACCCACGCACACGCCCCGTTCTTAAAAATGTGATTGAGGAACAAAACAAGATAGATTTCGGACAGCTGGTCAAAGAGGCTGTCGAAAATGTCAGGATAATGGAAATCAGCTGATAATGACCGTGACAATATCAATGATCAAGGGAGTGAACCATATTGTATACCGAACTGTATTTTCCTCGTGACGGAAAGTCCTTTTCAAAAACGACCGACAAGGATTTTGAGGGAACCGTCAAACAGCTCAGCGAACTGGATATCAATATTATATACAAAACTGAAGTCAATCTGACAAAGGAAAGCATCAGTCAGGCATTGAAAGAAACCTCGTCCGGAGAAGATCTGATTGATCTGATCATGATCGCAGATGCCGTCAAAGAGGACGATATTGAAAAGGCAAGAGCGCTGCTTGAGGAACTGGGAATTAGCGGCGGAAAAGTCAAAAGGCTTGAAGTTGCTCAAAAAAATGAAGACGGCACAAAACCGAATGAGAAAAAAAGAAATACCATTGTGATAGAGGAAGCTCTGGGAATCAAAATCGAATCGCCGGCAAAGCCTGCCCTCACATTGGATAAAGGCGATGAACCCGATCCGGTTTTTGCCAGAGATACTGCTGAAATCGAAACGAAGGAAGCAGATGTACAAAACAAAAACATCATCTATGCTTTTTCTGTGGAATATAATAAGAAACTGATCATCCTGCTGCCGACAGAGGAAGCCGTCAGAGCTGATTTCAGCACCATATTATGCTCCATTTCCAATGCTGTAATGCACCCGAAGCAAAAGTCTGCCTTCTGGAAAAGATTTATTCCCTGCTCAGGCGACAGTCCGTTTGATGTTGTCAGAAAGGTTATACTTCTGCTTGCAATATGCACATTTATTGTATCGTCATATATGCTGATCAATATCCTTATCATCGAGCCTGCTTTCAATGACAGAACCAACAACAGCATCAAGGATATGCTTGTATCAACGGATGATGGCAGCGGAAATAACCCCAACAAAAAACCCATTGATGGTTCTCAGGGCATACTGCTGGATTTCAGCAATCTGTATGCAGAAAACCCCGATACGATAGGCTGGATCACAGTACCGAATACCGTTATTGACTATGTTGTCGTAAAGCCGCAGGAGGATAAGGATCCGGAATATTATCTTTACCGTGATTTTTATGGCAATGATACAAAATACGGAACTATCTTTATGGATTACCGCAGTAAGCTGGATTCCAAAAATCTGATACTTCACGGACACCATATGCAGGACGGAAGGATGTTTGCCAATCTGAAAAATTTTGAGGATCTTGATTTCTATAAATCCACCCCAACCTTTACTTTTAATACGATATATGAAAAGAGCGAATGGAAAATCATCTCCATCTTCAAAACCAATACACTTGACTATCAGGGAGATTTCTTCAATTATCTCAGAGGCAGCTTCCAGAATGATTATGATTTCCTTAACTTCGTATATCAGATTCGTGAAAGATCCATCATTGACTGCCCTGTATCTGTCAACGAAAACGATACTCTCGTGACGCTTTCCACCTGTGCTTATGACTTTGAGGAATTCCGCTTTGTCGTTGTTGCAAGAAAGGTTCGTGACGGAGAGGATACATCAGTAGATGTTTCAAAGGCGGCCAAAAATCCCGACACGCTATATCCTGATATATGGTATAACTATAACGGAGGAACCAAACCGGAGGTCACTACCTTCCAGGACGCTTTTAACAATAAAAAGATCAGCTGGTATGACGGCAATCGCACCAACTGGTCGGAAAACGATGACAAGGATCTTACCAAAACACTTGATGAGGGCAAAAAGAATGCTGTTGATCTTCTGAATAAATATATTTCAGGCCGCAAATTTGACGAAACGGATAAGGCTGCTATCGACAATCTTCTAAAACAGTATATCGAGCTTATCAATTCGGCAAGCAGCGGTCAGGAGGTCAATGAGCTTTATGACAATGCTCTCAATGACTTCAAGAAATTCAAGACCGTATCCGAAAAAGAAGAAAGCGATAAACTTGCTTCTGCTCAGGAGGTAACAAGCAAAAAGGCAAGCGCCAAGGTTGAACTTCATAATTCCATTGCCGGCAACAGCTACCGTAATGAGCAGATGGAACAGGTCAACAAGCTGTTTGATGAATACAACAAGAAGATAGATGCTGCCAAAACGGTCGAGGATATCGAAAAGATCAAGAAAGAAGGCATCGACAAACTTTCAAAGATCAAAACAAACGATGAACTGACCAAAGAAGAGGAATCAAAGAAAGCGGAGGAATCCAAAAAGGCGGAGGAATCCAAATTAGCGGAAGAATCCAGAAAGGCAGAAGAGTCAAGCAAAGCTGAGGAATCAAGAAAGGCTGAAGAGGAGGCTTTCAGAAAAGCGGAAGAAGCAAGACTGGCTGAAGAGGAGGCTTCCAGAAAAGCGGAGGAAGCAAGACTGGCAGAGGAAAAGCTCAAAAAAGCAAGAGAAAATGCGATAACGCAGATCGAGATCTATGCACAGTCCAATGAATACTATCCGGATCAGCAAAGCGAAATTGATTCTATCCTTTCAAAATATACGGCTGTTATCAATGGTTCTGATGATGAAAATACCATTAATGATAATGTCAACCATGCAAAGACCGATTTAAGCAAGGTTAAGACAAAGGAACAGATTGATTCCGAAATTACATCCGAGCCTTCCGTTGAGCCGGAACCTGAACCGGAATCTGATCCCGAAGTGCCTGATGGCAGCAATAATGAATAATCCCTGCCCGGAGGTATCATCATGAAATTTGAAATCATTTTCTATCACTCAGGCAAAACCTCCGAGATAGAGCATCTGATATCCGAAGGATTGGAAGCTGTCGGGCTGACGCTCAAGAATGCCTGCGCTGCCACAACTCCCGAAGAGCTTTCCGAAAAGCTGTCCGATTCTCTCAGAAGAACGGAGCTTGTTATGATAGTCGGCGGAACGGAAAGCGGCTCTGAGAGTACCGAAGCGGTGCTTTCCAAGGTATTAAAACCGACAGGCGGAAAACAGATCAAAGAATATGACATCAAAGCCGAAGACCATGTTGCGGCAAAGCTGAAGCAAAGCGGCAGACAGACGATCGCCGTTATTCCCGATGATCCCGATGACTGTCAGGCACTCATCCCTTCATTGAGGAAAAAACTTGCCGAAATATATAGTCTCAAGGAAACCCTTCCCGATCAACCCGAAACAGACAAAATCTACGAAGAGCTTGACAGACAGCTTTCATCCGTAAAGCGTGTCAGGGTTGAAAATTCGACAGGCATGACCGCCGAAAAGAGAAATCAGCACACGCTTAAATCTCTTAAAATTACCATTGCGATACTGTTGGTACTGGCTGCGGTACAGCTTGGTGCAGCTGCATATCTGTTTTTGTCTCAGCTTTGACAAAATCGAATTCTTCTCAAATCAAAAAATAAGCTCAGATCAGCATAAAAGCCGGTCTGAGCTTATTTTTAGTTTGCCCGAAATGGGCAGTAACTTGGCGGTGAAAGTCCGCTACACGCTTGGCAGTAGGAAGTGTTAGCAGAGGGCAAGGGTGTCCACCGTGAGGTGGAATCTGAAGTAAGCCTAAAGCAAACTCTCGGTCTGAC
>JAFVEY010000061.1 GCA_017475765.1 Clostridia bacterium
CGATGGCTAACAGAATAAAAGGTATCACAGTCGAGATCGGTGGCGATACCACTAAGCTTTCAAAAGCTCTGAAAAATGTAGACAGCTCCATAAAAAGCACCCAGACACAGCTTCGGGATGTCAATAAGCTGCTCAAGCTCGACCCCGGAAATACAGAGCTTTTAGCACAGAAACATAAGCTGCTCGGTGACGCAGTAGGTCAGACCAAACAAAGACTTGAAACGCTGAAAACTGCCGCCGAGCAGGCTGATAAAGCCCTCGCTGCCGGAGATATTTCCAAAGAGCAGTATGATGCACTTCAAAGAGAAATTGTGGAAACGGAGCAGGAACTAAAGAAGCTTGAAACAGCAGCAAACCAGTCCGCAACAGCCGTTCAGAAAATAGCAGCCAAAGGTGAAAAGCTGAAAACCATAGGCGATAACATTTCAAATGTGGGTCAGAAATTCCTTCCTGCGACTGTTGCTATTACCGGACTGGGAACGGCGGCAGTAAAAACGGCAGCGGATTTTGACTCGGCTATGAGTGAAGTTTCTGCCGTGTCAGGTGCGACCGGAAAAGACTTTGACGCTCTTCGTGCGAAAGCCCGTGAGATGGGTGCAAAGACAAAATTTTCCGCTACAGAAGCAGCTCAGGCTATGAATTACATGGCGATGGCCGGCTGGAAAACTGAGGATATGCTCGGTGGTATTGAGGGTATCATGAACCTTGCGGCGGCATCCGGCGAGGACCTGGCAACAACTTCTGACATTGTTACTGACGCACTTACAGCCTTTGGTTTGTCTGCTGACGATTCAGGACATTTTGCGGACATACTTGCCGCCGCAAGCTCCAACGCTAACACCAATGTTTCAATGATGGGCGAAACATTCAAGTATTGTGCGCCTATTGCCGGAGCGTTAGGATTTTCCGCAGAGGACACAGCAGAGGCTATCGGACTTATGGGCAATGCCGGAATCAAATCCTCACAGGCAGGTACAGCACTTCGCTCTATTATGAACAACCTTTCAAAGGATGTTAAGCTGACCGGTGATGCTTTCGGAACAATGACCATTGAAACTACTAATCAGGATGGCTCAATGCGGTCACTTAACGACATTCTTGCCGATTGCCGTGTAGCTTTCGGTCAGATGTCCGAATCCGAAAAAGCGGCTAACGCACAGGCACTTGTCGGCAAAAATGCAATGAGTGGTTTCCTTGCCTTGATGAATGCTGCCCCCTCTGATATTGAAAAGCTGAACACAGCAATAACGAACTGCGACGGAAAAGCCGGTGATATGGCTGAAACGATGCAGAATAATCTTGAAGGACAGATAACTATTCTGAAATCCCAGTTACAAGAACTTGCTATCTCCTTCGGTGATATTCTTATGCCTGCAATCCGGCAGATCGTTTCGTGGATACAGGGTCTTGTAGATAAGCTGAACGGTATGGATGAGGGTACAAAAAAGACCATTGTTACTATCGGTCTGATCGTGGCGGCGATAGGTCCGGCTTTGATTGTTATCGGTAAAGTTATCTCCTCTGTTGGAACGATAATGACACTTGTTCCGAAAATATCTGGTGCGATAACTGCCGTCAAAGGTGCAATATCGGGATTGAATTTAGCCGGACTGCTTACGAATCCGATAGGACTTGTAATCGCAGCAATAGCCGCTTTGGTAGCAGCTTTTATTTATCTATGGAATACGAATGAGGATTTCCGCAACGCTATGACGGAGATATGGAACGGCATCGTAGGAAAATTTCAGGAGTTTTTTCAGGGTATCGTTGACAGGCTCAATGCTTTGGGCTTTAACTTCAAAGACATCGGCGAAGTTATTATGGCGGTATGGGACGGACTGTGTTCCTTCCTTGCGCCCGTTTTTGAAGGAGCATTTCAAACTATTGTCAAAGGCAGCGGATATATTACCCGGCAATGCTGCGGCAACACGGAAATAGAGCTTGGCACAGTTTATGCTGCCGAAATGGGAATTTCTCTTTTCACCGATATTGACCGATACAGTTTGGAGGATGGCACGATAACCCTTTCATTTGGATGTTGGCGGCAAATATGAAGAAGTACCTATGGGGATTTTTGAGATAAGTGAAGCTAATCGCAGATACAGTTCAACTCTTTTACAACAAAGTGTTTCTTAAAACATAGCAGTTAGGATTAATATTTTGTAGTGCAGCATAAAAAGACTCAACATAGAATTTTTCTATAAATTTAAGCTCGTTATTGCAAAGAGAAATATCATTAACTATGGTGATAGATTTGCAGTAACTAACCTCTTGCTTAAGATCATTCCATTCCTGTTCTGTATTTGACACTAATAACTCTGACAATTTGACATATCGATTAGTTCCATATATAACATCAAATAAGTTATAATCATCAAACAAACTACTTTGATGTTCAATACTGTCAATATAGACAGGCTTTTCTACAGGATAATCGTTCTTATCAAACTGTATACCTTCAAACCAAAAGCTTTGTTCCATATTGTGTTTCATCAAAAGCAAAACCCCACTATCGTTCCGTGACTTTTGGCGATCTGCATCATTTCGAGTAATTTTTTTCCGAAATCAGTAACCGCTCTATCATCAGTATTGTCAAGAATTGTTTGAACGATATCCATAGCCTCATCAAGCTGATCTGTATCAATATATTCCTCTTCATACATATTGATAAGTAATCCAAGTTTGGCATTCAGAAAAAGAAAGATACGGTCTTCCATATAATAAAAAGTATCCTCATGGAAGCTCAGACATAACATCTGACGATTGATTCCTCCATCTTCCTCATCATACAATTCACAGCCCCAAAGCTTATTAGTAGATTCTTCGTCAAGTGATACCAATATCCTGTAATAATTAGATAAATCTAAGTAACCATACTTATTCGCAGGTGTACAGTAGTCATTGATATCAAAAAAAGAAATATTATCAGTACGCATAGTTATACAGTTCCTTTCTTGTATGTCATGGCAAAATGTGTAAGGCGATTTAGTTCAGCTTTTCTGGCTTTACCTTGAAAAGTTCCCGGAATAGAGGGAGATTTTAAATCAAGATTTACATACTCTTTTCCATGATAATTACCCTTACTATCTGTATACGGCTGTCTTTGAATACGGAAATACTTTCCACCCATTGCACACACGATTTCATATTCTTTGCCATCATCCCAAAATGAAATCTTGCGCAGATTATGTGTAACATTAAAGTCATCACTTGTGATACTGTGTTCACCTACAAATTTTTCGATGTACTCATCAAGGTTAACCCTTTTCCAACCGCTGACAAACTTATAGAATTCTTCTCGATCTCTGAGTAAACCAGCCAATGCTTCAACATCATTTGCAATCACAATGCTGTTTATAAGTTTATTCCTCAAATCGGTATAAATTGCTTTAGCACCCATATCAAAAACTCCTCTCTGTCAAATAATCCTTAAGAAGAAATTTGTGATATGTCCTACCATCCCATTCAATTACCGTAGGAACTTTGTTATCACGTGTTCTATGTCTATGATCAGGATACATAACAAACAACTGTTCGCTTCTTCCGCAAATGTAGCGAATATCCTTTTTTGAAAGATTACCATAAACAAACTGAATTGTAGGACAAACCTGTTTAACAATCAACCTTAATTGATAAAGACCATACATTTTTAATTTATTGCCATGGCAGCCCAGTTCTCCGGTTACAATATTTGTATATGGTGGGATACCATTAATAACGGACATTGTGGCAAGATCGCCAACACGACAATTTGGCAAAACCTTTATGCCGTATAATGCAGCATAGCAATTATAAACAGCTGATACCAAAAGGCTTAGTTTTTGCCTTGGTCTCATCATCGTAACACAAGGACTCAAATCAAAACCGCAAATACCACCATACTGTTCGAGGACACTAATTTCATTATCAACATTCAAAAGCCTGTTAATCAGATTGGTGTCATCATCAAAATATGAGATCAAAGATTTCTTAGCTATATCTGAAGGTATTTCCTTCCTGTGTGCAAAGGTATCTATCATATCAGGAATATCTGAATACAACATTTCTTCTGGAATAACGGGTATTCCGTTTACAAACTGTATCTTATTTTGCTTAAGAAACGAAATTTTTTCGTCACACCATTCTATTAATTTTTTCATTATTGTTTCTTATTATTTATTCCTCTGTTTGCCCAAACAGAATATCCTCCGGGCAAAATTTATGAAGGATATTTTGTTCAATCTGCGAATTGACAAAGAAAGAAAGTTGTGTTAGTATAACGCTTGCAACTGAGTTATGTACCAACATAACTTTCCAAAACATACTGATCTGTTGTTACCAGCAACTTATCAGTATGTTTTTCTTTGTCGGGATAATTAGTTCATGGGAATCAGTCCTTTCTATTTGTATTTTTTCATAGCCTTAATACATCAAGCAGTTCGTAACAGAAAAATGTCCTATTCCTTTTCCTGCCATCTGTATCAATAATTCCGCTTTTTAGGAGAACATTTATATATCTGTTAATGGTTGCGGGTGAAAGATTAGTTTCCTTTTCAAATTCAGATAGTGATAAGATCGGCTGTTTATAAATGGCATTTATCAAATCAACAACTGCATTATTTGAAATAAGAGATTTTGCCAAAGCAAGATGCTCTTCATACATCTGATTGATTCTTTCAACGATGTAAATGTACTTTTCGCATTGTTTTGCTACTGTTTGCAAAAAGAACTTTATCCACTCATTCCAATTTCCCTTTTCTCTTGTACTGTCCAGAAGTCTGTAATATTTGAATTTGTCAGACTCTAAGGCTTCACTTATGAAAAAACACGGTAAAGAAATTTGTTGTTTTTCATAAAGATACAGCGGAATCAATATTCTGCCAACCCGACCATTTCCATCATCAAAAGGATGAATGGTTTCCGTTTGAGCGTGGATAATAGCTATTCTAATCAAAGGCTGCAAAGAATCTTGTGGATTGTTAATATACTCGATCAGGTTTTTCATAAGAAGTGGAACATTCTCGGGAGTGGGTGGAATATAGGTTATTTCCCGTGAGCCATTTGTCAATCCGATAAAATTTTGTGTTTTTCTGTATTCACCAATCAACGCATTTTCACGCTTTCTGACATTTCCGGAAAGTAGCGACTCGTGAATTTTGCATAAGAATTCATCAGAAAAACCACTTCTTCTTAACATTTCAAGTCCAAGTACAGTTGCCTTGAAATAGTTAGAAACCTCGTTTAAATCCTGATTGTTTGTATCAGGCTCTATCTGATTGATTAAAACTCCGTCAAGTGTTGCTTGCGTTCCCTCGAGTTTTGTAGAAGCAATAGCTTCTTTCTGCTGCAAAGTCGGCATGAACCAACTGCTGTCAAGTTTGCTATCTTTGATTTTTTCTTTGTAAACCTCAAGTTTTGAAGTTGCTTCTAATAACTCATTAATAAAAACACTATAATCAAGTGTATCAGCCGGCAACGGTAACATGACCGGATTAAACGCTTTCTTCATAGTTATCGCTCCTTTTTTAATATATGACTATTGTACATCATTAAAAATCAAAAGTCAATAGTTTTGATTATAATATTTTTATTAAAATCAAATTTATATAGTTATCAAAGGTTTTTAAATATTCGATTAGTGGTATTATGCTTTCTTTGACGGCAAGGATGGTTATTGGTACGGATTCTGGGGTGGAGGTAATAAAAGCGGAAATGCGAGCATTACAAAAATAAAAATCAATAAGTCGGATTACAGTTTTACTGAGGAGCGAATGACGCTTAACGGTGTGACTTGTCAGGCTGTCGGTTATCACAGCGGCTATAACACTAATCCGCAGAGGAATGTGCAGAGTGTTCTGCAGAATGGCTATCTGTATATGGTGTCCTACGATAAGACGAAGGTGTATAAGATAAACATCGAAAACGCTGCCGACATCAAAGAAATTCCTCTGGGATCTGCATCAGCTTATAACTGCAACGGTGACTATTACAGAAGCGGCTCTATGTGGCTTGCAAATCTCGGTGATTGGATAGTGGGTTCTGATTTCAGAATCAATACAGAGGACAAGGTATTCCGTAAAGCTGACAGCGCACCGTGGACTTACACCAGCACACCGCTATTTCAATACGGACCCTACCTGTTCAGCTTTGGCGGCTATTATGCAAATTCTACAAGGCAAAATTTATTCTTGTGGACACCATACTTAGCAACGATAAATAATCTTGAAACCTCCGTTATAAAGACGGCGGATAAGACTGTGAAAATAACATACACAATACAAGAAGAATAACTACGGAATCAGGCGGCAACCTTCGGGAGGTCGCTTTTTTCATACATTTTTAATTGAAGGATCGTGATGCTTAATGAAAGAATTCTGGTACACGATACAGTTTATTTTCACTGTGTTGGGCGGTTGGCTGGGATATTTTCTCGGCGGCTGTGATGGGCTTTTGATTGCACTCGTGGCTTTTGCTGCCATCGACTATATCACAGGTCTTATGTGCGCTATCAGTGAAAATAGGCTGAACAGCAAAATCGGTTTTAAGGGTATCTGCCGCAAGGTGCTGATATTCACTCTCGTTGGTGTTGCAAACATCATTGATGTGCAGGTAATCGGCACAGGCAGTGTACTCAGGACGGCGGTGATTTTCTTCTATCTTTCAAACGAGGGTATATCGCTTTTGGAAAACGCAGCTCATCTGGAATTACCTATTCCAAAAAAGCTCAAGGATATCTTAGAGCAGCTGCATGACAGAATTGATGAGGAGGACGATAAGAATGATCAAGGGAATTGATATATCATCATGGCAGGGCAATATTGACTTTGCAAAAGTCAAGGCAAGCGGAATTGACTTTGTCATAACAGCTACTGCAAGTATTATGAGGTTGTTTACATACTGTTCCACACAGGTATGCGTATCTCTGAATTCTGCGGACTGACCCTAAAAGATATTGATCTGGAAAACAAGATCGTCAACATAGATCACCAGCTCCAGCGTACCTCCGAAATGAAGTATATTGTTGAATTGACAAAAACAAACTCAGGCACAAGAAAGCTGCCGATCACGGAGGATGTTGCACAGTGCTTTGCTGCGATAATCGAGCACAGAGAGCCGCCTGTGGTAGAAAAGTTCATTGACGGCTACGGCGGATTCCTGTTCTATGATGACAAAGGTATGCCGCTTGTGGCTATGCACTGGGAGCATCGCTTTAATAACATGGTTGACCGCTACAATACCATCTACAAAATTCAGATGCCGAACATCACACCTCACGTCTGCCGCCATACCTACTGCAGCAATCAGGCAAAATCAGGAATGAACCCTAAAACGCTTCAATACCTGATGGGACACAGCGACATCGGTGTTACCATGAATGTATATACCCACCTCGGTCTTGAGGATGCGGCAGATGAGCTTAAGCGCATAGAAGCCCTTGAGCTTGCAAGGAAGGAAATAGAGAAAAAGTTGGACACACCACCGGAGTAGCTATTATTCAGATCAGTTTAATATTTTGATTCCCAGCCTCGCCTTTGTACGGAGCTTTTTTTTTGTAAAAATGCGAAAAAGGAGTGCTGAAACAATATCGGCACTCCACATATTTGTTAAAAGCAAAATTCTGTTATTGTTTGATACTCAGATATTCAGCAGGAACAAAATCGGCAAGAATAACCTTTTCATATCCGCTACTGTAAAAAACTACTCCGTCTGCATATGCCCTCTTTGCATCAACCACAAGTATTACCGGTTTTTTATCTCTTCGCTTACCTACACGAATAGCAGTGTCAGTATTGGTCGATAGATGTACATATTGTCTGCTCATCGGTTTTAAGCCACTATCCATGATAAAATCATAAGCCTTGTGAGAAGTGCCGTGATACAGAATATCGGGTGGTACGACTGTCTCTTTTCTGATGTGTGAGGGTACGGTATGACCGTATAAAGCCCGTATTTTTCCGTCCTTCAATTCGTGACGTTTCTTTTCAGATGTTTCGATGATATGAAGGATATCGTCCTCTGTTATTGTTTCTTTGTACTCTCCACTTTCGTTAAGAGCATGGAGCAGTTGTTCTACAGACACAAAGCCTTCTTCATCAAGCTCCAGTTCATATTCCCACGGAGCGTGTCGAAGTGCATATGATATTTCCTTGCTTAGTTTTGTATAGTCCATTTATGATTTCTCCTTTCTTAATCTTTCAACCTCGGCAATGATCTCTGGATCTTTTTCAGGGATATAGTCCGGATTCCAAAATGGATTATGACTTTTATCGTCTGGCGTAGAAAGAAGATCATTCACTATTCCATCCAAAAGATCAACTGCATCATATTTCCATGGATTCAGGTCCATTCTATAATATATATACCCTAAGAATCGGTAAGGTGATTCTATTTTTTTAGGATCATAACAGTTATACCCCCAATACAAGTGGGCAAAGTTGCATGCTGATTCTCCATCGATGCATTCTGAACGCATATAATTGTCTATTGAATCGAAAACGACTTTCCAACTGTACTCATTGATAAGAATATCGTATTCATTTTGCAGCTTTTCATCTTGCTCGTCAGTTAGTTCCTCATCCCAACGGCGGTTAAATAAATAACGTACTTGTTCATAGATATTTATCTTTTTCATAATTACCTCCATCTAAAGCCTTTGTCAAAAACTTTCGGATTATTTTCATAAAGTTTTCTAAGTGCATTATATACCTTCTCCATAGATTTCTGGTTAGGTCGAAAATGACCACTGTCATTATTGACACTGAAAATTTTACCTTTATGAAACGATATCATTCCGGCACACCGCACTTGTGGGTCTTTCCCTCCTATAAGCGTAGGGTGCGGTGCACGTTTGTTTTTTTCAGGATGATTAGGGTTAACCCGTTTTCCTATTATGATGTTACCGTTTTCATCTAAAACATATGTTATTGTACCATCTTGCCTGTTGTTATCAAGAACAACTCTATTATTCTCATCGACTGCATCTGCTAAAGATGTAGCGGTAGGATTGTGAAAATAGCCTTTGCGTGGATCATAAATGTCAGGATCAGTCTTATCTTTCTCAAGAGCTTCACCTACAACATGATATGTTGGAGCATAAGGCTGAGAACCGTTTCCGCTGCCGCTGTATCCGTAAGGACCTTTACTTCCGCTTCCCATCAGCGAACACCTCCCTGATGAGATAATGTTGTCCAGTCCGGATAGTGGACGAATTGAGTTGTATGGCGGTAATCATCAAAGATTTTGGGCGACATACTTCCGTAAACGAGAACAACGACAGGCTCCAGTGTTTCAAGTGCTGATTCCAGCCCGGCTTTCAGATGATATTTATCATCCTTTGTCTGAGAACAGCCGTATGTACCTATAGCAATTATGCTGTGTTTCTCAATCCCAAGAAAAGCAACTTTTTCAGGGAGAAGATCAGTTGTGTATGTCAGACTGTTTCCCCAGCGAACCTGTGGGACGACATATACACCCATTCTCTGAAAATAACTGCCAATAGCTCTGCTTCGGTAAACATTAGCAATCTGGACTGACAGGGGAGCATTGCGATAAAGCGAACAATCCGGACTGATGAAAATGTGCTTTTTCAGTTCCTCGATGTAATCATCAGGATGAATTAGCAGATCGGAAAATTCCTTATCCATTTCATAGCATGCAATAGCATCTTCAAACTTTTTTGCCTTGCTAAGCTTTGAAAACGGAATGATTCGGTCGGGAATAATGATCTCCTCGGGCTTTTTGATAGTTGGTATTCCGAAATAGCCATCAAATTCAGCACCGGAAACAAGCTCAGGATTCATTCCATCGTCAATAGTGGCTTTTCGTTTTTTGTTACTCATTATATAATACCTCCTTGGTATTCGGTCAGGGGATAGAAATCCCGTGGTTGAATGTCTCCGAGGTATCATTACTATAACTTGCGACGGTTCCAGTACAGATATTCGGAAACATATGCCGGCATTGTTATTAAATCAACGCTAATTGAAATAATAACAGAAATGTCAACAGAGCAAGAACGGGTTTTACATCAAATAAATTTGCAAAAAAAGTTGCAAATAATTGTGCATATTACCGATTACGTTCCTAATCTATTGACAACTGATCCGAATATCTGCTATAATGAGCTTGCGACGGTTCGAGTAGAGATATTCGGATCAGGGGCTGTGCTGATTGCGCTAACAATCGGTACAGCCTTTATTTTTGTCATAGACTTTCAAAGGCAACACCCCTTTCTATAATAACATATAGATAATCATAACACTATATGTAGTATATGTCAAGATTGAAATTACAACATATTGTATTTTATGATTTCTTCCATTCAAATGATGGCGTTTCATGGGCAAAAAAACTCCAATCAAGCCACTCGTCTTTATGTAATCTTCCGATTACAATCCAATGGGGAACTCCCGCAAATGCCGAAAATCTCTTTATATCCTCCAAGCTGTGATATTTGCCGGAAGTAATAAGAGCTTTATAAAGGGTCGGGTCAATCAGTGTATCACGTGCAAAGCTGTCTGCTTTGTTCTCCATTTCGGTTTTGACTGTATCAAAGTCAACAAAACGAGTATTCAAATCACCATTCAGCAGATGCCCCACCTCATGAAACAGGCTGAACCAGAATTTATCAGCGCTTTTGCCACGAATAGTGACACATAGGATGACTTTTCCACTGTCTGTTTGCTTGATGAATCCTTGAACAGGTGCTCCACGAAAATGGTAAACAACATCAAACGCTACTCCACATTTTGCAAAAATACTTTTGAGGTTAGCTATCATTGTCGTTGCGTTATTTTCAAACATTTGTTTCTTTATCTCAGGTATACTTTCAGTGAGTTTTTTGCTGTCAAAGGGAACATCAATAAAGGCTGTTTCTGTCTGCAATTCGCACATTCTCTGCCACGCAAATAGTATATATGGGTCAACAGCAGTGTTGGTGCTGATTTGAGCACGATAAGCAGCATTATAGGTTATCTGGGGAATGACAGTCAAGCTATTTACGCATAGAATTTTGCGGAGTTGCAGGATTTTTGCAGCTTCACCGCAGTGGTTACGCATGACACCAACATCAATGAAGTGATCCACAATATCCTTCATGCCTTTATAGATGCTTGTTTCCTCTTTAGTTATACCGTTTTTTTCCTCAAGCATAGCCATATAGTTATCATAATCCGCCTGATATTTTGCCCAAGTGCCAATCTCATCACCAAGTGCTATATCGAGCTTACGTGCAAATGATACTGAAATAGTTTTTGTACCATTAATGATTGTGGAAATGTGCTTTTCTGACATGCCTGTCCGGATAGCTAATTCTTTTTGCTTCATTCCAAGCTTTGTGATTTCAGACAGTAACAGTTCGCTGGGATGTTTTACTTCATTAAAATCAGCCATTTGTAATCACTGTCCTTTCATAAAAAATTACCATATCGGTAAGAAAGTATAAAACTACGATATAGCATATCTGGAAAGATAAAATAAAATCACAATGTAATCTTTTTATTATTATATCTTAATTAGAAATATTTAGTCAACTGCATTCTATAAATTTCTCTGTTTTACATAATCTGTTAATGAATTATAATCTGATTAATGTAAAAAATTAACAAATGCTTGTATGCTATCCGGAAATAAAGGCTGTATGCTTTGATCTTTCAAAGATCAGAATTATTGCGTAAGGGGGTGCGCATATGGACAGAGAGCGACTTTTCAGGGTTATCGGTGAGAAATACATAGCCAGAAACGAATTATACGGTTATCTTCCATTGGGGGTAAATGCAGACGAGATATGGAGCACGGTACTGGAGCAGCGCCGTGCTAAAGCCATAACACTGCCGCTGACAAACGCAAAAGGAGAGCCGTACTGGTACACGCTGACAGACAAAATGATAATCGCAAGCGAAAACATTGTCAATGAATTATACGAAAACGACTATACTGACAAGCTGTTAAGCTCAGTTATGACGATCAGGGAAATATTCTTCACGGGATACCTTGAAGGGTCGCAGATATCTGCCCAGGAAGCGGTATCATTTTTGCAGAGAGGTGAAGAAGCCCTGGATGCGGAAGAACTTATGATATTCAATAACAGACAGGCCGGGAGCTTTGCTGCAGAAAATATTTACCGTCCTTTGAACAGGGATTATCTTCAAGTTCTCGCACAGATACTGACAAACGGTCTTGACAACGGCGGTGGTGAGCTGAGAACTGAGGACAGCGTGGATATTTATTTCATGCAGGGAGAAAGCTATGTTCTGCCGAGTGCCGCAAGGCTAAATGGGTGCATAAACGAAATAACTTCTTTTTTGGCAGATATGAGTGTTCACCCTTTGATCAAGGCGGCTGTTGCACAGGCATGGGCAATGGTCGTCAGACCCTTTCCTGATGGCAACGAAAGGTTGGGCATGAAGGTAGCGGAGCATGATATGTCAACACAGGTAAATTTCCTTGATGGTTATATTTCACCAAATGACACAGAGCAGACGGAGGGCAGCGATGAATAAGATAATACTGAATCTCGATTTAAGGGAAGGACTTTTTACACTTAACGAAGGAACGATAGAAGCACTCGGCAGACCGAGGCAGGTTCAGATCCTTATCAATATGCAGGAGAAAATGCTCGTACTCCGTGCTTGTGGTACGGAGGATATTGAAGCGGTGGTTCTTCCCTCGGAAAAAACAATGGCTACCGAGATAGGTGCAAGAAGCAAATGTCGCCAGCATTAATATGGCAAGCAGAAGCGTCAGCATTTTTTTCGCATAAGCTACATCCTTTCATTTTACATAACATAAAATCCGACAAGATAATTATATTATAATAATGCAGCATATTCAACATATTTTTTTAACTATCATATAAATCATTGTTCCTGTTAAATAATATTTACTAAATGATTTTCAGATTCTTTACACCTGAAGGCGGTACACGATTTGTTTTTATCAGTATCTGCTTTAATTTTTATAAAAACATCTGAAAGTGTGTGTTTCTGCTTGTTTGTACGGGTTTGTTGTGTTATAATTAAAAACGCAGATTATTGTTGGCTGATATGAATATTTGTTGGCTGATTAAATCATAATAGTTTACAGAAAATGGATTGGTATCTGCTGATAATAATTGTATCTTATCCGGCATTTGTCCGGAAAGGTAACACTTTGAAAGGAACTTTGAATTATGAAAAATACTGCTTTGACTTTGCTGGCGCAGAAGCAATCGGGCGAAAAGATAACGATGCTTACTGCTTATGACTACACGACAGCAGCAATTATGGATGAATGTGGAGTGAATGCCATTCTTGTCGGAGATTCTCTCGGTATGGTAATGCTTGGATATGAAAATACCCTTCCTGTCACAATGGAGGATATGATTCACCATACAGCCGCTGTATCAAGAGGTGCAAAAACCGCCTTTGTGGTGGCAGATATGCCATTTCTTTCCTATCAGACAAGCGTCTATGACGCTGTGATGAATGCAGGGCGTCTGATAAAAGAGGGAAGAGCCAACGCTGTAAAGCTGGAAGGCGGAGCAGAGGTATGTGAACAGATCAGCGCAATTGTCAGCGCTTCCATCCCTGTTGTTGCCCATCTGGGACTCACTCCTCAGTCTGTTAATGTGTTCGGCGGTTTTAAGGTGCAGGGCAAAAGCTATGATAAAGCTAAAAAATTAATTGAAGACTCTCTGAAAATTCAGGAAGCAGGCGCTTGTGCCGTAGTGCTGGAGGGGATTCCCGCAAGGCTGGCAGAAATAATTACAAAAAAACTTGCCATCCCGACGATCGGGATCGGTGCCGGAAATGGCTGTGACGGGCAGGTTCTTGTATATCAGGATATGCTCGGTCTTACGACAGGTCACACGCCTAAATTTGCAAGACGTTTTGCCGATGTCGGCACAATCATGAAACAGGGCATAACAGACTATATCAAAGACACACGATCGGGTGCGTTTCCAGCAGAGGAACATACCTATCAGATAGATGATGAAATAATGGAAAGAATTCTGAGCGAGGAGAAGTAAATGATGAAAATAGTCAATACAATAGATGAAGTACGCAGACAGGTGAGGGAATGGAGAAAAGAAGGACTGACTGTCGGACTGGTGCCTACAATGGGTTATCTTCACGAGGGACACGCAAGCCTGATAGACGCTTCCCACAGGGACAATGACAGAACGGTTGTTTCCGATTTTGTGAATCCTATGCAGTTCGGCCCGTCTGAGGATCTGGAAAGCTATCCTCGTGATATTGAACATGATGCAGCGCTGGTCGAGGCTCACGGCGGAGATCTGATTTTCCACCCCGAACCTTCGGAAATGTATCATGACGGATTTTCTTCTTTTGTCGATATGACAGTTCTCACCGAGGAGCTTTGCGGACTGAGCAGACCTGTTCATTTCAGGGGAGTGTGTACGGTTGTTTCAAAGCTGTTCAATATCGTACAGCCTGACCGTGCCTATTTCGGCAAAAAGGATGCACAGCAGCTTGCTGTTATTCGTCACATGGTGGATGACCTCAATATTAACATACAAATCATCGGCTGCCCGATCATACGTGAGGCAGACGGACTTGCCAAAAGCTCCCGCAACACATATCTGAATTCGCAGGAACGTCAGGCGGCACTTGTCCTCTCTCAATCCATTTTTCTCGGAGAGGACATGGTCAGAAAAGGTGAAACAAACTGTGATGCGATTATTTCTGCAATGACAGCGAAGATAAAATCCGAAGCGCTTGCTGAAATTGACTATGTTAAAATTGTTGATTGTAAAACTATGCAGCAGATAAAGCAGCTTGATCGGCCTGCTTTGTGTGCAATGGCGGTATATATCGGAAAAACCCGTCTTATCGACAACTTCTTTACCGAAGATATATGAACAGAGGTGAGCTTTATGCAGATTTCAATGTTGAAAAGCAAGATCCACCGTGCAGTTATCACTCAGGCTGAGCTAAATTATGTAGGCAGTATTACTGTGGATGAAAATTTGATGGAAGCAGCAGGAATTTTTGAGTACGAGCGTGTCCATGTTGTCAATGTCAACAGCGGCAGCAGAATTGAAACATATGTCATAGCGGGAGAAAGGGGAAGCGGTGTTATCTGTCTTAACGGAGCTGCCGCACGTTCGGGGCAGAAAGGCGATACGGTGATTATTATGTCTTATGCCAATATGACGCCCGAAGAAATCGCCGAAAATCCGCCGAAGGTGGTGCTTGTTGATCAAAACAACCAGCCTGTGCATATTGCAAGATACGAAAAGCACGGCATACTCCATGAAATGGCAGCAGATTGCTGAAAGGAATTCTTTCATTGCCGCCCGGAGCAATCAACTGTGAGGGATTGATTTTATGATTTCAGCAGTCGGATATAATGATTTGCCTCACGCAGAACATGGTCTGCCAGCAGCGGTAAAATCACAGAGCGTATTTTGCATTGTTCGATCCCCTGTGTACCTGCCTGTTTGAAATCTCTGAACTTGATGGTTTCACTTAATGACTCGTCCGTCATTGTCTGAGCCTGAGCCTTGTGACAAGTTTCCAGCAGTTTGGAATAATTTTTAGCAAAGCTGTCGGCTGAATTAAACAATTCTGCTTCGGACGGGTCAAGCAAGCCCCTTATAAACATGGCGTGTTCCATCATGATTTTGTTCCAGAAGCACTCGATTTCTTTCATGGATTCTTCTGACAAACACCCGTTTTCTTCAAGCATACTGACATATTTTCTGTATAGCTTTGCTTCCCGTATGATATGCTCGATCAGCAGGGGATAGTTCATTGTAAACATCCGGCAATTGAGTACGTTGTTTAAAATATTTTCTTTGAATGTTATCAGACCGTCAAGTAAATTAAGGGCTGTTCGGTTAAGCCTTTTTACTTGGCGGTACTTTTCTGTGCTGATATTATGATTACATTTACTGCAGCCGCTTCTCAGCTTCAGTTCTCTTTGTGTTAAATTCTTGTTGATAGAAATTCCCGTGAATTGTTCGGTCTGTTTTTCTGCCAAAGCTGTAAAGTCCGTAACCAGTTCGTCAGATTTCAGAACCTTGTGACCTATGATACCGTCACTAAGTGTTATAGCCCGGCTCAGCAGCTTTTCAAATTCATTTTTGAAATATTCTGCCCTTTGAGAAAAAGACGTATTGACCGGGGTAAATCCTGCTTTTAAAAACAGGGCATGTTCTTTCATGATCCTTCCGAAAAAAAGATGCAGCTCCAAAGAGCTTACGGCATAATCGTTATAATTCATATACCAATCTTCCTCCATAAATGCAAATATCAATGTATTATATGTCAGAAATAAATTTTTGTTACAACATTGATTTTTATGGAGGAGAATAAAGAAACCCGTACGTTAGTACGGGTCGTTTCTGTAAAGAGGTACCAAAAAATATTTTTTAAAATTCAAAAAAGATATCACTCGGAGTGCGTCAAAAAAATAATTGCGCTTGAAAAATCAAGCGCAAAATTGGGTGCGGCGGCTGACCGCTAGTGCGAGTGACGGGACTTGAACCCGTACGTCGTGAAACACACGCCCCTCAAACGTGCCTGTCTGCCAATTCCAGCACACTCGCAAATCAATTAAGTTTTCTCAGAACAATATCTATTATATACCATACTTCGTTGTTTGTCAAGCAAAAATTTTAAAATTTTTATGATGTTGTTGTAAACTATTACTGCAAGGCTACCAGCCTGCGGATTGCGGCAGTCCCCTTTTATCAAAGGGGGCAAAAAAAACTTATAATAAAGCCCCCTGCAAAAGGGGGGTGGGTAAGCATGATTACATATAGTGAGCTTATGCAGACTATCGGTGTCATAATTGCCATCGCCGGTTTTATTCTTAACGCTGTTAAGGTTTACCACGATATAAAAAAGAAGTAACCGCCGGTCTTCCAAACTAAGCGGTTACTCTTTAGTAATTCTTATGTAGGGGACTGCCGTAATTGGCTGGTCGCCTTGTTACTTTTATTATAGCTATTTTTTCATTGGTTGTCAATCTTTTTCAGAAAATCATCTGGTGTAATGGCAGGAAATCAACAAAGACTTTCATACTTTTTCTCCAAATATCTGATATATTCTTCCTTATCATCGTTCACAGGAGGCGAAAATTTCTTTTTCAGCCTTTCAAGCTCCTGAAATGCTTTCTGTGAATCGGTCAATATATCGTCTTTTTTTGAAAAGCAGGCATATCAGAGTGTACAGCTTTTCAGCATCGTCCTCTGCGAGATTTGAAACCTCTTCAAAGATCATTTCTGTCATTCTGCATATTTTGAGGTTATGCCGAGGTATTCTTCAAGGGTAAGTCCGCTTTCATGTACCTCGGCGGCAATTTCCTTTCCGAGATAGCGAACGTGCCAAGATTCGTAAGTGTAGCCGGTAATATCCTCCTTATTCTCAGGGTAACGGAGAATAAAGCCATATTGATAACAGTTTTCGGCGATCCATTTTGCTTCGGGAGTGTCGGAAAAAGAAAACGATGTGCTGTTGATATCAAATGCCAGACCCGACTGATGTTCGGAATGTCCGGGACGTGCGGAAACTCTGTCGGCGCTTTCCTGACCTCTTTCCGCACAGAAATTATGGTATATATAGTTCTGAAGATCATAGCTTCGGTAGCCTGATACAATGTACAGCGACAGACCGTCTGCTGCAGCTGCATCTGACATTTCATAGAATGCCGCAACAGCCTCCGGATCTTCGCCGTCGCCGTAGCTTTGCGGCAGGGAGTAGGTCTTGTTGGCAATCAGTATGCCGTCTATATAAGTAACCCCATCTATCACTTCAACTTTTCTTGTGGACATAGCTTCTGTCTTACTGAGTTCGGAATAGATCTTTGTGCCATTCACATTTTTGAAGGTTCTTATTCTGGTATAGATGACAGTATTCTGAGGAAGATCCTCAAATAAAAAGGAGCGGTCATCGTTTTGTGAAAAGATAACCGTATGATAATCCGAAAAGTCGGGAGAACCGGCATACTCAAGCTCATATCCGTCTGTGTTTTCCGATTGCTCATCCCATGCAGCCGTTATGCTGCTGACCTTTGAATCCGCTTGATACACTGTTGTTCCCTTCGGACAGATATAATAAGTTTTTTTCAGACTTCCGCTGTATTTTCCCAGCATGGTAATTTCTGCAGTATATTGTCCGATTTCGTTTTGGTTTTCAAATGTTATCGTATAGTCTGTTTCCGGCTTCAGCCTATTCCCCTGATAAACAATATAATATTCCGGAACGACCTCATTGCTGCCGTAAACAATATTGCCGACATGGATATCACATTGATTGATACTGATCAGGTTTTCGTCATTGCTTTTGTCAGCCGTCACAGATTCTGACGGATTGCCGGCGGCTTTGGGCGCTATTTTCTGAATCTTTATGCCTGAACTCTGCTCATCCGCTGTGCCGACTGAAGATTGGTCAGCATTGCTGCAGCCGCTGATACAAGCTGCAAGCAATAAAATACAGATCGTTACTTTGAAGTTTTTATTCAATTTAAATTCATTTCCTTTGTTTTGTCGTTAATAGAGCATATTCTATATTTTATAACACCATTCTGCAAAAATCAATACTGATGAAATGAAACTAAAAGTAAAATAATGCCTGCATACGGAAAATTCCATGCAGACATTATTGAAGGGTGATGATTGTTTTTTGTGACAAATTAAACCGCCGCCGAGATTTCCTTCAGTTGGCCGCTGCTGTCTGTTTTGATTGTATAGGAACAGCCTTGTGTTTCGCCTGAATAAGTATAACAGCTGCCGTCAGATGAGGGGGAAAGCGACAGATTGTCCTGTTCAAGCCGGAGCTGCTGCATGATATTCATGACAGTAACGGGAAAAGAGCCGGACGGAAGCTCAATGCTTTCAAAACGACAAAGCAAAGCGTCGTAGGAAAGAGAAAATTTTCCGTCAGCATGGCGAAAGGTAAGTCCCGACAAAGACGGCGGTGAACTGATCGTAATAGCGTCAACGCTGTCGCTAAGATATTTGATGTTGCATTTGTATTCCGTTCCGTTGATTTTGATAGTGCAGTCTGTGTCGGCAGAAAGCGTGAGCGGCGGCACTTTCGGCTCGGTACTGCAGCCTGAAAACAGAATGGTGAAAGCTGCAGCAAATATAAAAGGGATCTTTTTCAATATATCAGCCTCCGTTTCGGCGGACGGATCAGAAAATGTATTTCAGTTCCTCAATGACATCTCTTGGAAGCATGGAACGCCTTGAATATTTTTCGGCGCATTGATCACCTGCAAGACCATGATAATATACGGCATTGACGGCAGCCTCGTCATGGCTCATGCCCTGAGCAAGGAAGGAAGCGGTGATTCCTGCCAGAATATCGCCGCTGCCGCCTCTTGCCATACCGTTATTTCCGGTGAGGTTGACATAAACATTTCCATCGGGAAGAGCAATGATCGTATCGGCGCCCTTCAGCACAACGGTAACGCCGTATTCCGAGGCAAAATCCCGTGCTGTGCGGTATCTGTCCGTCTGAACATGAATGGTTGAAGTTCCTGCAAGTCTTGCCATTTCTCCGGGGTGCGGTGTTAGTATGACGGGAACAGCAGATCTTCTTAATACATCTATATTCGGAACGATGGCATTTATTCCGTCAGCATCAAGAACGATCGGTTTTGTGGAGCTTACGATAATATCGGACACGAGCCGGGTGATGTCCTCATTTACCCCCAGTCCGCAGCCGATAAGAACCGCATTTGATTTTTCCATTATTTCAAGCAGAAGCCTGTCATATTCGGAAATACTGATAAGACCGCCGTTTTCTTCCAGCGGCATAAATACGGCTTCTGTCAGCTGAGAAGCAGCAATGGGATAGATTGATTTCGGCACAGCGGCTTTCAGTATGCCAACACCGCTTCTCAAAGCAGCCATTCCCGAAAGGACGGCTGCCCCCGCCATACCATAGCTGCCGCATATTGAAAGAAGGGTGCCGTTGGTACCTTTGTGGGCGGATTTGCTTCTTTCCGGAAGAGGATGTTCTGCAATAAATTCATCGGTTGTTTTCATTGCATACATGAATTGCTGCACGATCGTTGCCGGTATGCCGATATTGGCAACGGTTATCTTACCGCAGTAATCAATAGACGGATAGAGTACATGGAGAGGTTTGAGTGCTGTAAATGAGACAGTATAATCAGCATGAAAGCAGTTTCCCGGAATTTCGCCTGTATTGCAGATGATACCGCTCGGTGTATCAACGGCAATCCTGACAGCCTTCTTATTTTGATTTGACAGCTGTACGATCTCTGCACTTCCCGGGTCAAGACAATCCCTGAAACCGATTCCGTAAATGGCGTCAATAAGCATATCTGCATTTTCTATCACATTGACGGATTCTTCATAGTTTTCATAAAACCTGAATATATTTACTTTGTCGGGAACAAGATTATAATTCAGCTTTGCCAGATCAGATTCAGGTTCACCGTTGGCAATGACGACTGAAACATCAAACATAAGTGACAGAAATCGTGCGATCACAAAGCCGTCACCGCCGTTATTTCCCTTTCCGCAAAGCACGGTGATATTTTTGAGCTTCTTTTCCGCTGCTGTTCTTGTTGCCAGATCTGCAACGGCAGCACCTGCCTTTTCCATTAAAGAAGCCATTGAACCGCCCGAACGAACAGCAGCTTTTTCAATATTTCTCATTTCATTACTTTCAACAACTATCATTCAATGTCGCCTCCAAAATACGATAACAAATATTACAAAAAAAGAAACAGATTTTATGATTTTTTATATAAAATCATATCTTCTATTTTATTTTATCACCATCTCTTATATTTTTCAATCTGATTTAATGAATTTTCAATGTTTTTTTATAATAAATAACGTATTTTGTATTGACATTTGGGTAAAAAAAATATAAAATAATATTGTTGCCGACTTTTTTGATTCTTGTTGATTCAAACAGGTTGTCTGTACCATGGAACAGTACATTCCTGTAATGCTGATGACAGATTGTTTTCAGCCAATTGCACGGCAGAGGGAAACATGAGTTTTGATGGCAATTTTAAGAAAACCGAATAAGCGTTTGATTCCGGTATCGGAATTGACATAAATGGAAGCGTATCGAAGTGGTCATAACGGGCCTGACTCGAAATCAGGTAGCCCGCAAGGGCTCGTGGGTTCGAATCCCACCGCTTCCGCTCCAGCCACAGGATTTTTCTTGTGGCTTTTTCTTTTGTTGACAATATAGCGAATATTGTTTTTGAAAGAGAATAGTTCCTCCGACAAATGCCTATCATTTCAATCTGATTGCAAAAACTGTCGAAAATCCAAAGTTTTTGCATTTCAGTGCATAAACTTGATTTTTAAAAAAGTTTATGCTATTATAGTTGCGATGGGAGGGCTGTGCTATGATAGGATCACACGAGCTGAAAAAAAGAGAACATTACCTTGACAAGCTGATAGGATTCAGGGATACAGAGCCTGTGAAAGTCATAACGGGAATAAGGCGCTGTGGAAAATCAAGTCTGTTAAAGCTGATGTCTGCACATCTCAGGGAAACCGGTGTTTTGCCGGAGCAGATCGTGGAAATGAATTTTGAATCCCATGATTTCAGAAAATTTACCTCCGATGATGTATATAATTATATAAAAAGCCATATCGTAAACGGAAAAAGAATGTATTTGTTCTTCGATGAGATACAGAGGATAGACGCATGGGAAGATGCGATCAATTCAATGCGTGTTGATTTTAACTGCGATATTTATGTGACAGGCTCAAACGCATATCTTCTTTCTTCGGAATATTCAACTTACCTTTCCGGCAGATGCGTCGAGATCAGAATGCTGCCGCTTTCCTTTCGTGAATTTCTGTATTTTTATGATTTCGAGCTGCGTGAAACAAAAAGTGCCCTCGGCGGAACACGCAGACAGGTTTATGATAAAAATGGTGAGCACTATGAGCTTAGGGAAGTGTTTGATGCTTTCATGCGATTCGGCGGTATGCCGGGAATATCCGATGTCGGGCTTGATCAGGAGAAGGCTTTGTCGCTGCTTGACGGTATCTATTCTACTGTGGTCATCCGTGATATTCTCGAACGGGAGAATCGCAGAGGGCAGAAAAGGATCACCGACTCCGTTCTTCTTCGCAAGATCATTCTCTTTCTTGCCGACAATATCGGTTCAAGCATTTCAGTTGCATCTATCGGCAATACATTGGTAAATGAGGGACTGCTTGAGAATGGTAAGCGAAAGGGTTCACCGAGCGCTCATACCGTACAGACATATATAAACGCTTTGCTTGAAAGCTATTTTTTCTATGAGATCAAAAGGTTTGATATCAAGGGAAAAGACTACCTCCGCACCCTTGGTAAATACTATATTGCCGATATCGGTCTTAGAAATTATCTTTTAGGCTTTCGCAATCGTGACAGCGGTCATGCAATAGAAAATGTGGTTTATTTTGAATTGCTGCGAAGAGGCTATGATGTATCCATAGGCAAGATAGACAATGCCGAAGTGGATTTTATCGCAACCAATGCCGAAGATAAGATCTATATACAGGTCACCGAATCTATGCAGAGCGAGGATGTCAGAAAACGTGAGCTTGCTCCTTTGCAGAAGATCAGGGATAACTATGAAAAAATCGTTCTCTCCCTTGAACCGGGAATGGACATCTCTTATGACGGAATAAAGTCTGAAAACCTGATCGAATGGCTGATGGAGGAATAAATGATGAAAAACACACGGGACAACATCCGGAAAGATGTATCGCCGTGTGTGTTTTCATAAGATTATATTTTTCCTGACAATTCTGCAGGCGGTAATGAATGAAAGGACATGAATGCTGATTTTTTCGGATAGATGATTTCAGATAACTTATTGCTCATTTATAAAATGAATATTAAAAATCGGTGAATAACAATATTCGAGAATAGATAATCGTTTGACATAGTCTAAGTGAAATAGTATAATTCAAATCAGACTAATCCGGATTATACTGATTCCAGCCGGAAAGAGAACAGCAGGCATTGGAAATGATCTGAAAGCATATCAAGCAATTCAGCAAACTATACAGCGGAGGCAATGCAAAATGAAAACAGTCATCATTCATGGTCAGAACCATAAAGGCTCAACCTATCATATCGCAAGAATGCTTGCCGATAAAGTCGGGGGAGAAGTAACGGAATTTTTTCTTCCGAAGGATTTTGGTGAATTCTGCATGGGCTGTACCGCCTGTTTTGTAAAATCCGAAAAGATGTGTCCTCATTATGAAAAACTGAGCAAAATAACATCAGCTATGGATGAAGCGGATCTCATTATTTTGGCAAGTCCCGTATATGTTTATCATGTTACCGGAGCCATGAAAGCGTTTTTAGATCATTATGGTTACAGATTCATGGTGCATCGTCCTGAAGAAAGTATGTTCCGCAAACAGGCAGTCTGTATTTCTACTGCGGCAGGTGCAGGCATGAAAAGCACCAACAAAGATATGACAGACAGTACTTTTTTCTGGGGCATAGCCAAAACATACATATACGGGACTGCAGTCAGGGAAACCTCCTGGAACAGAGTGAATGATAAAATAAAAAAGAGCATTGACAAAAAGACAGATCTGCTTGCACGATCCATCCTCAAAAAGCATGGAAAAGTAAAGCCCTCAATTAAAACCAGGGCATTTTTCAACATTATGCGTATGATACAAAAAAACGGTTGGTGCGAAGCCGATGTTGAATATTGGAAAATGAAGGGCTGGACTGATAAAAAGCGCCCGTGGAAATAGTATTATTTTATATTATATTTGCCAAACTTTGTTGTGTCAAGTTTTATTATACAACATCAATATTGAAAAGACGAAAAACTGTAACAGGTGATTGACAGATTATCGCTTATTTTTCCCATAATTGGCCATACTAAGTAACAGATGGTATTAATTATAAAATAAATCCCAAAGGAGCTAATTATGGAATCAATATGGCAAACAGCGGATGTTCTTCCCGTATTTCCGCAGCAAAAGGAGGATATTCACACAGATGTGCTTATCATAGGCGGAGGAATGGCGGGTATTCTTACTGCCTGTTTTCTGCACCGGCAGGGAGTGAGATATGTTTTAGTTGAGAAAAACAGAATTTGTTCGGGTACGACTGGAAATACGACCGCCAAGATAACCTTTCAGCATGGTCTGATTTATCAGAAAATTCTCAAAAGCAGCGGAACAGAAGCGGCGCAAAAATACTTAACGGCGAATCAGACAGCATTTGAAAAATATGCAGAGCTGTGCCGGAATATCAATTGTGATTATGAGATCAAGGATAATTATGTCTATTCGGTAAGCGACAGAAATAAGCTAGAAAACGAAATGAGAGCATTGCAGAAGATAGGATATCCTGCCGATCTTTGCGAAAATTTACCGCTGCCGCTGCAAACAGCCGGTGCAGTAAAATTTCCCTCTCAGGCACAATTTCATCCGCTGAAATTCATTGCGGCTCTCTCAAAGGATCTGAATGTTTATGAAAATACCTTTGTGCGTGAGATGGTTGGCAATACGGCTGTAACTGATCATGGGAGAATTGTTGCCGAAAAGGTGATTGCAGCAACGCATTTTCCGTTTATCAATAAGCACGGCAGTTATTTTTTGAAGCTCTATCAGCACCGTTCTTATGTGCTCGCTCTTGAAAATGCACAGAATGTTGACGGAATGTATGTGGATGAAAGCAGAACAGGCTTATCGTTCAGAAATTACAAGGATTGTTTGCTTCTGGGCGGCGGCGGACACCGGACAGGCAAGAAGGGCGGATGTTGGAGAGAGCTTCACAGATTTGCCGATGAAGTCTATCCGGCATCAAAAACGATCTGCTTCTGGGCGGCACAGGATTGTATGAGTCTGGATGATGTTCCCTATATCGGTCAGTATTCAAAAAATACGCCGCATTTTTATGCGGCAAGCGGGTTCAATAAATGGGGAATGACAGGTTCAATGACAGCGGCAATCATACTGAGTGATATGGTAACAGGAAAAAGAAATGATTTTGCAGATATATTCAGTCCGTCAAGAAATATTCTCAAACCTCAGCTTTTTGTCAACGGTTTTGAAGCAGCGAAAAATCTTTTGACCATTTCAAAGAAAAGATGTCCTCACATGGGCTGTGCGCTGAAATGGAACAGCGAAGAACATTCGTGGGACTGCCCGTGTCACGGTTCTCGTTTTTCAAAAGAAGGAAAAGTGCTTGATAATCCCGCAAACGGAGATTTGTAACAAAGTAATCAATAAAATGTCATGACCGCCTGTTTTGAAGATACAGCAGGCGGTCATTTTTGCGGTTTCAATTTTTAAGCGTATTTGTTGGCGGCAGACATTCATGATTTTGGCAAATATAGTAGGTGGTTCTGTTGTTTTTGAGAGGGTATTCTCTGCTTTGTGATTTTATAGAAATATCAGCCATGAAGGGCAGATTTTTTTTGATTTCATTTGCTCCGGAATCGGGAGCGGCAACAACGGTGATATGCGGCAGCGGATTATCATACAGCAATTTAGCAATCAGAAATAGACAATTCCCCATAGGATAATCCTGTATCTGAGCAGATATATATCTGATTTGTTTTTCGGCGAGTTCCCGATATTCATCATTTTCCGTAAGCTGACTGAGTCTGACAAAATTATAAGCCATAACGGAATTGCCGCTTGGTATTGCACCGTCATAAAGTTCCTTCGGATTCATAAATAATTCGTTATTACCTGTTTCGCACAGATGAAATCCGCCGTTTTTACTGTCCGAAAATCTTTTTACCGCTTCATTACACAATGCTTCGGCTGTTTTGAGATAATCAATCGTTAAGGTTGAATGATACAGCTCAATGAGGGATGCAATATAAAAGGCATAGTCATCAAGAAAAGCGCTGTCGGAATGTTTTCCGCTGCGACAGCCTGAAAACAGCCGTAAATTGTCGGACATATTTTTTCGGATGAATGTTTGGGCGTTCTGCGCCGCTTTCAGATACTCGGTATTTTTGGAAACTCTGTGAAGCATACAAAGTGCTGCTGTCATCAGCGAATTCCATGAAAGTAAAATCTTATCGTCAAGGTGAAGATCGGTGCGTTTTTTCCGGTAATGATAAAGGATATTGATCTCATCCGAAAAGTCTGTCTGCCAATTATTGCTTTTGAGCGTATTCGGAATATTGACTCCCTCAAAGTTGCCATTTGGGGTAATGTCAAAGGCTTCGGCAAAACGAATGCCCTTACCCTTTCCCAAAACTTTGATGATCTCGTCATAGGTGAAGGTATAGTATTTTCCCTCCACACCGTCACTATCGGCATCCTGAGCGCTGTAAAATCCACCTCCGGGAGAAGTCATTTCCCGGAGGATATAGTCTGCGGTTTTTTGTGCCGTATCAAGATAAATCTTCTTTCCTGTTGCACTATACGCTGCGGAGTATGCCATGATGAGCAGAGCATTGTCATAGAGCATTTTTTCAAAATGGGGAATAAGAAAATATTGATCTGTTGAATACCTTGCAAAGCCAAAGCCGATATGGTCAAAAATACCGCCCTTTCTCATTTGTACAAGTGTTTTTTCTGCCATTTCTGATATATCGGTTCTGTTATTTTGTTTTGCATACAGCATCAGAAAAAGCAGATTGTGAGGTGTCGGAAATTTCGGAGCAGACCCGAAGCCGCCGTTGATGGGATCATAGCTGTAAGAGAGCTGCTGTACTGCTTTTTCCGAAATGTCCTGATCGTTTGCAGCGGTTCGGATTGTGTCTTGATTTGTCAGTTCGCTGACAATTGTATCAGCTGATCGAATCAGCTTTTCACGGTCATTATTCCAAAGATGAATGACCGCATTCAGTATATCCGAAAAACCGGGCGAACCGTATGCGGAAACGGGAGGAAAATAGGTGCCGGCAAAAAATGGTTTTTTATCGGCAGTCATAAAAATGCTCATGGGCCATCCGCCGCTGCCTGTAAATGCCTGACATACTGACATATACACGCTGTCTATATCCGGCCGTTCTTCCCGGTCAACCTTGATGGATATAAAATTCCGGTTCAGTATCTCTGCTGTTTGTTCATTTTCAAAGCTTTCGTGTGCCATCACATGACACCAATGGCAGGTGCTGTAACCGATACTGAGAAAAATCGGCTTATCTTCCGTTTTCGCTTTTTGAAATGCTTCTTCGCCCCACGGATACCAGTCAACGGGATTTTCAGCGTGCTGAAGCAAATACGGACTGATTTCATTTCTGAGTCTGTTGCTCATAGTAATCTCCCTATATAATGTCAATACATGGATTTAATGCTTTCGACAAGCTGCTGCATTTCATTTTTGGAATTAACTGCATGAGCTGCATTGATGAGTTCCTGCTTTTGGTGATCACTGAGCTGTGCAAATTGATCCATCGCTCCGGGATTCATTGCAAGCGCCATACCGAAACCGACAGGGATTTCATGTTGTTTCATATCGAACCTCCAATAATAGTTTTATACTATTTTCCCTCATATTTCAAAACATATTCGTTCAGGAATGATAAAAAGAGGCATGATATTTGATGTCAAAATACAGATTATAGCTGTGATGACCTTGATATTTACTGAGAATTTTTTTATAATAGAGATGATATTAAAGGTGCAAAGGAAGAACGGTAATTTTATGCAGTATAAACTGTGAAGGAGGAAAAATGATGGCAATTACAGTACGTCCTGCAAAGCGTGAGGAACTGGAAAGAGTAAACGAGCTGCGAAAAATGGTGAATGATGTCCATGTCAATGGCAGACCGGATATTTTCAGAGCGGAATTTTGTGATGAACTGAAAGAGCATATTTATGAAAAATTTGACAGTCAGGATTCAGATGTGTTTGCTGCTGTGACGAATGGTATGATCTGTGGTTTTGCGGTTGTTGATTATGTGCATAAGCCACAGTCACTATATAGCAATGCACGAAGCTATTACAATGTTGTGGAATTCGGTGTTGATGAAAAATACAGACGACAAGGTGTCGCAACAAAACTGATAGAGTTTATGAAAGCCGATGCTGCAGAAAAGGGCTTTGACAGGATAGAGCTTGATATGTGGGAGTTTAACGAGGGTGCACGATTATTTTATGAAAGTGCAGGATTTACAACATACCGGAGATATATGGAACTGGATTTGAAATAAGGTGAATTGCCATGATTGAACTCAAAAAGAACATCATTGATTTTTTGACGGAACTTCGCATGGACGATAACTGGAACAGTAGTTTGTGGGATAAAATTTATTCTGAACTTTGTATGAGGACAGAGGAATGGAAGATAGCCGGAAGCGTTCCTAATGGTATGATGCCGTATATTGCTGATCTGATATCTGGACTGGCGGGCGGCAGCAGATTTGTGGATGATGAAACTGCCATAAAAATGGAGGATGGAGAAATGGCGGTATTAGAGCTTTTATTTCAGCTTTATGATAAAGAGGATGATGGGATTTTTTGAAATTTTATTGATATATTGATTCATGCCGGTGCTGAGGTCAGTTCAGAACCTGATAACCATTATCGGTGATTGCCTGCTTCATCTCTGGAAGATGTTCTAGTGTGCCGTTCAGACTGATGACGGCAGTTCCCTTTTCATAGCTGACAACCGCCTTTTCCACTTCGGGAAATTCTTCAAGGCATTTCTTTACCGTTGCTTCGCAGTGCGGACACATCATGCCTTCAATTTCAAAAGTGTATGTGTCGTTTTTTGTTTTCGGCACATCATTTATTTCCAATGTTTCAAGCCTGTTTTTATGTTTTTTATCATGCTTTGCATCATAAAGTTTCAGCAAATTAAGCCTTAATGCGTTGGTGACCACACAGAAGCTGGAAAGACTCATGGCCGCTGCTCCGAACATAGGATTCAGCTCCCAGCCGAACAGATGGATGAAAACACCGGCCGCAAGAGGAATACCAATAACATTATATATAAATGCCCAGAACAGATTCTCGTGAATATTGCGCAGAGCAGCACGGCTCAGACGAATGGCAGCCGCTGCATCTGTCAGCCGGCTTTTCATAAGGACGACATCTGCCGCATCAATGGCAATATCTGTTCCGGCGCCGATGGCAATTCCCGTATCTGCCCGTGTAAGCGCCGGAGCATCGTTGATTCCGTCGCCTATCATCGCAACCTTGCCATGCTTTTGCAGCTCACGGATCACCGCTTCCTTTCTGTCAGGCAGAACTTCCGCAATCACCTGATCCACACCTGCCTGTTTTCCGATGGCATTGGCAGTATGTTCATTATCTCCGGTAAGCATTACCACACGGATTCCCATATTTTTAAGCTGACGGACAGCTTCGGCGGAATCCGGCTTGATGACATCGGCAACAGCGATCAATCCCAAAAGTTGACCGTCTTTTGCGAAAAACAGGGGTGTTTTTCCCTCACGTGCAAACTGATCGGCAACGTGCTGTGCTTCATCTGATACATCTGCTTTTGTCCGGATAAAGCTCAGATTTCCTCCCGACACAGCTTTACTGTCAAGAAAAGCTGTCAGACCGTTTCCGGGGAGTGCTTTGAAATCTGTAACCTCTTGTGCGGTGATGTGATTTTTATCTGCATATTTCAGAATAGCTTCTGCAATCGGGTGTTCGCTTTTCTTTTCCAGCGCAAGCGCTGTATGCAGCAATTCCGACTCACTTGCGGAAACAGGTAGGATATCCGTAACCTCAGGCTTGCCCTCGGTGATCGTGCCTGTTTTATCGAGAGCAGCAATCTGTACCTTTCCCGTTTCCTCAAGAGATACCGCCGTTTTAAACAAAATACCATTTCTTGCTCCAACACCGTTTCCGACCATGATCGCAACCGGTGTTGCAAGTCCTAATGCACAGGGACAGCTTATCACAAGGACGGATATGGCTCTTGCAAGCGCATAGCCGGCTGTCTGTCCTGCCAGCAGCCAGACGATCAGCGTCAGAACCGAGATGATCATTACCGCAGGAACAAAAATACCGGACACCCTGTCTGCAATTTTTGCAGCGGGAGCCTTTGTGGCAGCCGCATCACTCACCATTTTGATGATTTGTGACAGCGCAGTATTCTCACCGACGTGGGTTGCTTCGCACCTGAGAAATCCTGACTGATTGATCGTTGCTGCCGAAACGCTGTCGCCCTCGGATTTGTCGGCAGGGATGCTCTCACCTGTCAGCGCTGATTCATTGACAGCGCTATGCCCTTCAAGAACTACTCCGTCCACAGGAATACTCTCTCCCGGACGAACCACAAATATATCGCCGATTCTTACCTCTTCGGCAGGAACGGTCAGTTCCATGCCGTCACGCACGATAACGGCAGTTTTCGGAGAAAGTTTCATCAGACCTTTCAAAGCATCGGTGGTTTTCCCCTTGGAATGTGCTTCCAGCATTTTACCCACGGTGATCAGCGTCAGGATCATTGCCGCAGACTCGAAGTAGAGGTTCATCATATCATTCATTACTGCTTCTTCATTACCGCTTACCACCGCTGCCGTCATGTCAAAAAGTACATAAACGCTCCATAAAAAAGAAACACCCGAACCCAAAGCCACGAGCGTATCCATATTAGGAGAACGATGTATCAGACCCTTGAATCCGCTGATAAAAAACTTTTGATTGATCACCATAATCAGACCTGTCAGCAGCAGCTGAACAAGACCCATGGCAACATGATTCCCGTCAAACCATGCAGGCAGCGGCCATCCCCACATCATGTGTCCCATGGAAAGATACATCAGCGGTATGAGAATGATCACAGAAGCGATCAGTCGTTTCTTAAGCCGGGGTGTTTCCTTATCGGTAAGTGTGTCCTTATGAGCGGATACGTCTTTTGCTTTGCCTTTTTTGAAAGCGCCGTATCCGGCGTTTTCTACTGCCCGGATAATTTCCGATTCCGCAGCGCTGCCCTCCACACCCATCGAGTTAGTCAAAAGACTGACCGAACAGGAAGTGACACCCGGTACGGCGGCAACCGCCTTTTCAACTTTTGAGCTGCAGGCGGCGCAGCTCATGCCTGTAATATGATATTGTTCCATTTCAAAACCTCCGGTTGTCCGCAGCAATATCTGATGCTGCTCTCAAACAGAAATGACAGTTATTTCTATCAATTATAGCATAATAAAGTCATACAAACAAGCAGCAAAAGAACGGCTGTGGGGCGCTCCTTTGCTGCTTTATTGCGGTGGTGTCAGTTTTTGAGGATATCCTGTATCATATTGTCGATCAGCAGCTCCTGATAGGCGGCTCGCTTTTCTTTTTCGATTGACCGGGCAGTTTCAAGCAGCAGCTCTGAATGTATTTTTTTCAGGATATTCAGTCTTTTTTGGCTGATGATATCATTGTTTTTTTGAACACTTTCATAATCCTTAAGGCTCATCCGCCATGGCTTCACTTTTCCGGGAGGATATCTTGACAGGAGCTTGTCTGCTATCTGCAATCCCTCCGGATCAAAGTCCCCAGCATAATATATTGTGCATCCGCCGCTTATGAGCATATCTGTCAGTCGTATACCGACGGTTTTGATCTGCCCGAAGGTACATATCAGTCCGCTGTCTGTTTCTGAAATATAATTGACCAGTACAGAGAAAACAGACGGATTTTCAACTGCATATATGATCTTATCGGCACTTTCGGCACGTTTCATTTTCCTGACATTGATATCGGATATTAAAGCAGGTTCCTTCATATCGGCAAATTTCGCAAAACCGGGATGTTCATTTCCGGCTTCGTCAAAAAATCGGATCTGTAAGACCGCTGCCGCCGCAAAGATCGGATTGGTTTCGATATTGAAGAAATCATAAAGCGACTGTCTGTCGGCGGCATTTTTAATGCTTTCTTTTTCGGCATAGAAGGCAATGGCACTCAAAAGCAATTTGCCGGCGGTATTGTCGGAATCAAAATAGTGGGAATCCCCTGTGATATCCGCCCCCAGCACGGCTAATTGTATTGGCTCGAAATCACTATCGAACCTTGCATTGACTGCCAGGCAGACATTTTCCAACAGTTTTTCACAGCCGGAGCAGTTGGTTTTATATTCGTTAATAACGACAGCATAGCCACTGCACTTTTTTTGGAAAATATGTTTCAGCCATTCGCTGCATGGCTTTCCCTTGTATTTGTCAAGATGCTGCTTTTCAAATGCTTCATATTTTGTCAGCCTGATTTGCTTTTTTTCGACAGAGGTGAACAGGCTTTTATCATAATATGCTTCCAGAACGGCTTTCAAAGAAGCAGAAGAAAATCGTGAGTCTTTTATGGCAGCTTCAAATTCCTGCACCCGGAACGATAACACAGGAGGCTTATAAAAATTTTTTGGAGCAATAAAAGAGTTTAATGCTTCACATTCATCTGTGGAAGCATCCTTTAAGGTGATTTTTCCCTTATGCTCGCCGTAGGATTCATATTTTTCCAAAAGCAGATCAATGATTCTTTGAAAGCGTTTATCTGCCTTGAGAATGGCAGCAAGCTGTTTTGCGTCTGACATCTGATCCCTTCTATTCTGCAAGAATTTTTTGTTTGCCGTTCCATTTATATTTGATAACCGTAACGAAATCACTGTTTTTATCGTGAAACAGCTCGGCAATGCCCAAAGACGGTACTGTATCATAGCAGCCCCATAATGCCTGAGAATTGACAATATAGCCAAAATCCAGCCTTTCCAGAAGCGCAAACATCTCGCTGATATTGCTTTCGTCTACCCCGGCAAATGCTTCATCAAGTGCAAGGATTCTCGGCGCCTGATCGCCTGCCTTTTCATATTGTGCGGAAACGGCGGCAAAAAGCGGAATGTAGAGCGACAATGCTCTTTCGCCGCCGCTGAACGTATTGAATCTGCTGTTTGTCAGCTCTTTATAGCTCTGCATTTTCGGATCCTTGTACTGCAGTCTGAATTCAAACCAATTTCTGAAATCAAGGATATTTCTGATGATATCGGAATAATTGATATCCTCTTCGCTTTCCTCCAGCAATTTCCGTTCATATTCGATCTTGCTTCTGAAATGACTGGTAAGCCTGTCGATATCTTCGGCGCTGATCCACTCTTTATTTTTGGCAAGAAGTTTGTTAAGCTCCTCAAACTGAAGCTCATTTTCTCCGAGATCTTTTTTCGGTGTCCACATAAGACGGAATGTCAGTCCCATGGATGTGTTGATATCTGCCATCAGTTCCGACATGGCTTTTATCCATTCATTGCTTTCTCTTATGCGGTTGGACAGTTTTTTGCTGATGGTATTGAGAAGTATTTCCTTGAACATATTTTCTTCTTCACGTCTGAGAAGGGATTTGTCATGTTCAATAGATTTTCCGAGTTCTTCCCTGAAGAAAGCCGGAGCCACCGGTTTTCCCTGCCACACAAGTGTAATACATACTCTTGACCTTATGATATCCGACCCTGAATTTTCATAAAGTGTTTCATACATAGGGCGGTATTCTGAGGATAACACATTGGAATTTTTTCTGTATGTATCATTCAGCTTTTGGGAGATATCGGTGATGCTTTTCTGCACATCATCCGGTGATATGACGGATAAAGCTTCTTCAGCATATTGCTTCAAAGCAGTACTGTTTTCTCTTTGCAGTACAAATCCCAGCTCCAGTTCCTCCTCAAAATAAGCAGCAAGTATGCTTTCTTCCTCAGTAAGCCGGATTCTTTTTTCAAGGAATTTTTCAATGTCTTTACTATATATTTTAAGTCGTGTTTCATTTTCTGTGATACTTGCATCGTAATCCGCTTTATCCGCCTTAAGCTGATCGGTTTGCCTGTATATTTCTTCCAGTCGTTTTGCTTTGTCGATATTTTCGGGAGAGTTAAGGAATTCCTCACAGATCCGTATATTTGCTTCATACTTTCTGATCGCAGTTCTGATATTGTTCAGTTCCAGACTGAGCATATCTTTATCATTTTCGGCATCCTCGATGGTTTCATTGATATTTTCAATCAGAACAGCGGTATTTTGTTTCAGATGTATCTGATTGGCGGCTTCATAGACAAGACTGATGTAATGATCCGCATCATTCAGTATTGCGCCGAAGGCGCTGCTTGTTTTTTCGTAATACGGAAAGTCTTTGCAGCTTTCGTCGATCTGCTTGTATAAAATATCAAGCTCAGCTTTTTTCTTGTCACACAGACTGATCTGTTCTTCATAATTCATTTTTGCGCTGTCAGCCTTGCGTTGTTCTCCGAAAACAAGGTTCAGGGCGGTATTCAGCTCTGCAATATCCGACATTTTCTGATATTCCTCATCAAGTATATTAATGCGTTTTTCCACATCGTTATATGCCTTTCCGGCATCATCATAAATCTTTTTGGCGGCGGAAAGTTTTTCTTCCAGCTCCGATATCAGCTTTTCACGGTATTTTTTTCGGCGTTCGGCACCGATAAAGCCAGCGCTGTTGTCAATGGTGCTGTGTCCTCCGAGTATACCGTTAAGATAATATCCGTCCGCAGATAAAATGCCCTTATTTTCCAATGAGGATAGGATCTTATCAATTTCTTCTCTGAAGCTGTCGTCTGTGATGATCTCAAAATATTGACTGCTTTCGGTCAGTACATTTTCTTCCGGAAGAATATAGCTGTCGGCAAATCCCGCAAGAACGGATTCAGCCGCTTTTTTCTGTTCTTCAGGGATGATCAGGGCATCCAGAAGTCCTGCATCGGTCAGCTCGGCTTCTATAACAGCCCTGACTTCTTCCGGAATATCGCTCCTAAAATCCACACATTCATAAAACGAGCGATACGGTATGCCGTGTTCCTTCAATGCTTCCCGTGCTGCCTTTTTTTGTCCGGAACGATCCGGAACGGGTTCGGAGGTGTTTTTCAGTTCCTCAAGCTCTTTCTCCAGTTTGTCACAATTGTCCTTTGATATGCTTTTGTCAAATTCTGCCTGAATCCGTAATTCCGTCAGCACAGACAGCATAGCGAGTTTGTTTGCGTCAAGCAGCTTCGTATAATCGTTAGCCGAACCGCTGCCTTCATATCCTGCAATAAGCTCTTCGGCTTTTTTGAGCATAAAGCTGTCAATGATATATTCCTGATTTTCCTTTGCGGCAATATACAGCCTTTCTATCGCTTCATCCTTCTGTTCATCAAGCTGCCGTTCCGCTTCTTTCAGGGAGGATACCGCTTTCTGATAAACATCGTCAAGAACTGCCAGTTTTTCTTTTGTCTGCCGGCATTCTTCCTTTTTGGCTTCGTATCTTTTGATAAGGTCAAGAGAAGCAGCGAGCTTTTGCCTGAACAGATTATATTCTTTGGAATATTGTTCGTGCGTAAGAAGATCTTCTTTTTGCAGGGTGGTCAGAAAACGGTGGTAAAACGGAAACGCATCCTCTTCATAATCCGATAGGTTTCTGATACATTTTTCTATCTCTGCCTCAGCAGCTTCAAGCTTATCTGCTTCTGCTTTCTGTTCGGCATATTTCTTCCGTATAATATCTTTTTTAGCTTCGATGGCTGTCAGCTTATCTGCTTCATTTTTCTTTGACTGTGCAAGACGATCCTCGTTTTCTTTTTTTCTGCTGACGTGTTCCGTGATGTCAGTAATATCAAGACCTTTTTCTTCTGTCATCAGCTCTTCCAGTTTTTGCCGGGCATTTTCCGACAGCTCTGTGAACTGTTTGATTTTTGCTTCTGCATCGCTGATATCCGCCTGCTTTGCTTCATATTCACCCTCTGCGCTTTTCAGCTCCCTGTTTTTTTCAAGATATACTCCTGCTTTTTTCCACAGCATATATCGGTTGTATCTGTCGTATTGCTCGGCGATGATTTCCACTTCTTTAAGAGCGGTAAGCGAGTTTTCTATTTTGCTGTGTGCATCTTCTATCTTGCTCATGGCATCAGACATCGGGTGGAGGTCTTCATCGGACAGCGTACGCAGGGATTCGTTCAGGATGGAATAAAGCTGAGCAGGTCTCAGGTTCTCTTTTGAGGCAAGTTTGGAGGATCGTGTTTTGATCAGGATATTGGTAAGCTGATCAAAATCGTCAATTTTTTCTTTGCTGATACCGAATATTTTTTCTGCAACGATTGCCTTATACTCTGTCGGCTTATCAGTAAACGAATTTTGCTCACCGAGTTCTTTTTTCAATGCTTTAGCATCAAGCGGAATAATCTGATCTCCGGCTTGTTTATAAAGAAAGAAATCTTCTCCTATTCTCCTTCCGTCCGTTATACAGAAGCCCCATGTGTTCATTCTTCCGCCCTTTTTGGCGTGTAAGCCTATACCGATCGTCCTGTACTGCTGACTTGCGGGTTTGATAAATTCCATCCAGATATAGCCTGTGCTTTCATCCTTGCCGGAATCCTGATCCCCTATCAGATAGAACTCCATTTTTCTGTCACGGCTTCCGAACGGATCCAATCTTGTGGGCTGACGGTCTCCGTCAAGAATATAGGGAATAAAACTCTGGGTGGTGATTGACTTGCCTGAACCGTTGGAGCCTCTTATCAGTATTTTTCCGTCTTGCGGTTGGAATTCCTCAAGGTCATATACCCAGAAATTCACAAAACCGAACCTGTTTATTTGCCATCGTTCCATAGCTTTTAATCCTCCTTGTTGTTTTCGGGCTGATAGTCCTTGGGAAATGTTCCGGCTGTTTTAAATATGCCGTCGCACAAAAAGCAGTCATCGCCGGTTTTTTCCATCAGCTGCCAATCCGAAAAATATTCCGTAACCTGTTTGATAAATCTGCTGTCACTCAGCTCTCGCAGCTGTTTTCCGAGACCTGCTCCAAATTTCTTTCGGCAGTCAAGGATGAGCCTGTCGAATTGTTCCTTTGCAATATAATATTTATGTTTATCATTATATGGCAGGCTGTATAGATGGCCTTTTCCGAGTTCCGTACACATCAGCAACGCAAAGCCTGAAAGTGCATTATCGGAGGGATGTATTTTGCCGAAAGTGTCGTTTTCGTTCAGCATATAAAAGGCAGCGCCGTTATGTATATCCAATCGTCCGTTCAGATATTCGTCAAGATATTTCCGGATGGCTCTTCTTTGGTTTTTCAGATATATACTGTCCTTATCATCCTTGCTTTCCCAATACATAGCGGGCTGCAGAAGCAGTCTTCTGTAAACTCTGTTGGTTCGTGCATAGCCTGTATCATTATCCATATATACATCCGTATGACTTTCAAAATCTCTGTAATTTTCAAAATCAAAAATGTCTATATTATGGTTGACGGAAAAATAGGTGGAAAGGCCTGTGTTTTCATACAGGATCTGCTTTTCTCTGTCATTTTCCAGGTTTTCAATAGAACCGTCGGATATTTTCAGCAGATTCATTTTCTGTGCAAATTTAAGGACTCTTACCAGAGCTTTCCGGTCGGTAAACCGTGTGAAATTGATATCAATGATATTGCCCGTGATCTTCTCCATACTTTCCGTCAGTTCTGAAAGAAGAAATTGTTCGCCGTCAAATTTATCGTCCAAAAATATGAGCAAAGCACAAAACAGACAATAGTCATTGGCATTTTCAAAGCTTTGTATACCCATATAAGGCTTTGCTTCAGCAGGTGTTTTTTCAAGCTTGACAATCTTATTATTGACAATAATATTCCAACCGACAAATTCATTCAGGAATTTTTTCATTTTTTCGTCAACAGCTCGCTTTATACGAAAGTATTCGCCGCTGTCGTTTTCTCGTATAAACCAGAAATTTTCAAGAAGGTCGGTAAATTCATTCATTTTCTTCTACCTCAAATTCAAAAGTATATGCAGGCATAAAAAGATCTCCGTCGGCAAAATGGAGGGTAACAGATTCTTTGGTGGGAAGCATACGGAACTTTTTGCCGAAATCAGTTATACCTGTTTTGTTTTTGTTTTGACTTGCGAGTGTGATCCATTTGAGTATGATAATTCTCAGTTCAACAGGAATGTTTTGTCCTGTCAGCTCCGAGACAGATAATTTGTTGTTTCGGGTATAATCGCCGATCATTTGGCGTTCCTTATTGATCTGCTCCAGTTTTTTCTGTCGGTGTATTTCCTTTTCCCAATTTCTGATGGTAATGCCTTCTGCTTTGATTCTTGGTTTATATTTGCGTGTAACGGGTTTTACCTCAAATATCTGAGGAGAGAGATCTGCTGCATTTTCAAAAATACTGTCGGTATCTCTGTCTGTATTGTATTTATAATGTTCAATATTCATCACTCCGAATACGTGTGCCGAAAGGCAGTGCGCTTCATCTGCATCACTACACGCTGCAAACATTTCCATATATTTGCGGTATTCCTGTTTTTTGCTGATTCCTGCATTTTGCAGCTGCATGAGAAGTAATGCGTTATTCACCATTTTTCTGATAATATCGTTGGTATATTCCATTGCATTGCTGCAGTAGGATTCTTTACCGTCAACAGCAATAAACCAGGCATACAGTCCGTTCCATTCATTATTGATCTTTTCTTCGATCTGGCTGCGGCTGATTGTTTCCGAATGGGCTCTCGGTATTTCAATTTCACTTTCGAGCAGTCTTTGTATCAGTCGGTCTTTCGTTTCGGGCGATATTTTTTTCAGGTTATTTTCTATTTTTATAGAATGTCTTTGAAGCTGCGTGATAAAATCCCTCAGGTATTCAATAAATCTGTCTTTATGTATCAGAAAATCAATGGAGCTGATCAGCTTTTCCCCGTTGACAGAGCCGAATGAATAGATATAGTCAGAGTAATTCCTGCTGAGTCTCTTGAAATCCTCCTGCAGATTCCTCCACCATTCGTTAAGCTCCTTATTGCTCATTTCATTGACGGCGGTTTCTGTCTGATGCAAATAATCGTTGATACGGACGAGCAGCGAGGACGATAAGGTATTTCCCTCAGAAAACATATTTTCAAGCTCAATGGTCATTCTTTCGATGATAACGGCATCCTCGGTCAATGAATAGCGGTAGACTTTATTCTGATATTCCTCAATAGTCCTGACTCTTCTCGGATCCTGCATAGGGGAGACACAGCCCCAGTTTGTGAGCTGTGAAAGAGCCGATTTTAGTTTATCTGAAGCAAGTGAAGAGAAGTTGTCATAGTCCCGCAGCTTCAGCATGATATCGTCGGTGCTTAATTGGGAATTGTAGGATTCTTTTTCAATATAAAGGATACGCATTACCGTTCTGTACAAGAGAGCATCGTTAGGGGCGGTCAGATAGGAGGCAGCATTTATGCTGTTCATTTTATCAATATTCAGCTTCATTGATTCTTTACACCTTCTCATAAAAGGACTTATATATTAGACCTGCCCGACAACCTCTAAAGCGCTGGTTGAACGGGCAAAATCCATAAGAAAAAATGATAATTTCAGGGTTGATTGCACAGTATTGCACAATTAGTATTATAATATATTTCAATAATTATGTCAATAAAATCCTATTTTCTTCAATATCCGACCAATATATAGACTTAGCCAGCATCAAAATGCTGTTTTGAAAGAAAAATGAAACTTTCTGTATTGAACGGCAGACAAAATGGTGATATAATTTGATTACTATATTGAAACTGATAAAAAGGTTTTCTATTACGGGAAGAATTAATGAAGATTGCCTGGATCATTGTATGAGAGGAATACTTTAAAACGGCTTGAAACCAATCGTTTCAAGCCGTTTTAAAGTGTCGGGAGATTATTTTGACAGATTTTTTATGAATGTCTGAAAGGCTGTCGGCAAAGGATATTTTTCCGAAAGCTCCTGCGGAGATACCCAAAGAAATTGGCTGCATTGCTGCTCAACCGTCACCAGATAACCCTTCATGTGCCAATCAATATGCGTAAAAACGTGTTTCGCATTTTTTAGAAAGGAAATTTTCATAGAAGTGAGCTGCCACTCCCTTAATATGGATTTTAGTTCTTCTTCCGAATAGAACCCGTTCAGATTCGGAAGCTGATACATACCCGACAGCAGTCCTTTTTCCGTTCTCTTTTCAATGGCGATCCTGTTGTTTTCAGTCATTAACACCAATATGGTTTTTTCTTCTCTTTTTCGTTTCAGCTTTTTGATCCTCACAGGAATTTCAGCTGTTAAATTGTCCCTGTGTGCAATACAGTCACTCTGAACAGGACATCGTGTACATTCGGGCGCTGCGCCGGGCAGACAGACCATTTCGCCCAGTTCCATCAGCGCTTCGTTAAACATTCCGGACTGCTCAGGCAGGATTTTTTGGAGTTTTTGGTCAATTTCCTTTTTTGTTTCGGGCAGCAAGACATTTTTTCGGCTTCCCAGCACTCTTGAAATAACCCGCAGCACATTGCCGTCTATGGCGGTCACTTTTTCGTTAAAACAGATCGAGGCAATAGCTCCTGCTGTATATTCGCCCACTCCCGGCAGCTTCAATAGCTGCTCATAAGAATCCGGAAACCTGCCGCCATATTCCTGCATGATCAGTTCTGCTGCTTTTTTCAGATTTTTTGCACGGCTGTAATAGCCTAACCCTTCCCAGAGCTTCAATAATTTATCTTCCGCAACCAAACTCAGGCTTTCTGTATCGGGAAGCTCTTTCATAAAATTGACATAGTACTTTTTGACAGCTTCAATTCTTGTTTGCTGCAGCATAATTTCGGAAATCCAGATATGATACGGATGCCGGTCTTTTCGCCAGGGAAGATCCCTTTTGTTTGTTTCAAACCATTGCAGAAGCGGTTTTACGATATTTTGCAAATGTTCCTGCATACTGTTATTCTCCTGTGACAGTCATTTTATTGTTTGTTTTGGCTGCTATAATATAACATATCTGTCATAAAAAAGCAATATTTTTACCATATTATAAAAAGAATTTTATTGCGAACAAATCCCTTACAGTAACCGCACCTCAGCCGGAAAACGGAAAGATGTTCTCGCATTGGGAAGTAAACGGAAAGGCTGTCAGCTATTCCGAAACATACAGCTTTGTCGTTAAGGAAAGCGCAGATTTGATACCTGTTTATGTTGAAGATACGACAGAAGGTGTCAGCTTACAGCATAGTGACGCTTGGATCATCGGTTGGCTGATAGACTTCTTCAACGGCTTGCTGTTGGCGGCAGGAATACTTCTCCTGCTTATTCCTCTTGTGATGCTTATCCTGATTATGTTCGTCAAGCTGTTTATCAGATACTTTGAGCTTGCTATGCTTCAATGTGTATTGCCTGTATTTCGCTTGTCTGACGGATGAAGCGACAAAGCAGTATTTCAGAAAGTTTATACTGACCTGTATCTCCGTTGTTGTCGAAGTGGTCTTTATGGCGGTGATATGGTATATCTATGTCGAATATCTCAATCAAGCCTTTTCTGTCAGCACACAAGCAAATAAAAAGGACTGCCGAAGCAGTCCGAAAGATATGGTTATTTATGATAACTCTGTATTTATACGCTTTTCAATATCCCTTTCAATCATATCCTCACGAAACGGAATAAAATCGAAAATATAAGGATCTTTCATTGTCTGCACAGCAAGCTCGCTTTGAGGAGAAGGTAATCTTTTTTCAAAATTTGAAACTTTGTCAGCAAGAACTTGACGACCGTATAAATTGCTTTCGATCTGATGAACTAAAATATCTCTTGACCAACCGTTTTCGATTGTCTTTTTGATATACCAACTTCGGATACTATTATCACCGATCTTATCCAAGAGGATGATATTATGTCCCCAGGGAATTTGTGCAACAGCCCGTTGCACAAATTCTTCGTCAGTATATGTCAAAGCAGTTTTAGCCATATATTTCAGATTTCTAACAGAATAACCTTTAGCACCGGGAAATGACAAGCGTAAATCTGCGGAAAGAGAATCAATAAATTTATTTCCCCATTCTTTGTGGGCATTTATTATTCTGCCAATATTATAGTAAAGCATCGTCATTTCATAATTGGCATTTAATGCGGCTCTGTATTGTGCGGAAGATATTTTTGTTTTTATCTTTTCGATTATTTCAATATATTCATTGTTGTTCATCAGCATAGCTTTTCCCCAATCTGTTCAGTTCTGCAAGTAATTTCATCTTCATTTCCGATAATTCTTTTTCTGATGGTCTGTTTTCATCGCTATACATTTTATCTATCGGATACCACCAGACAGGACCTTTACCATTATTGCCGTAGTTTTCAATATCTCCTGTTCTGCGTGGGTAAATATGCCAATGAAGATGGGCTTCTCCGTTACCAAGCAGCTCATAATTGATTTTCTCGGCACCAAAAGCATTTTGTACTGCTTGTGCTACCATTGTCATTTCTTCCATAAATTTCTGTCTTTCCAATTTTTCAAGATGGAATAGCTCGGTTTTACCGCTGTGAAATTTGTAAAGGAATAAAGTATATCCATAAAAATGCTGATTATCTCCAACAACTACATATCCTGTTTCAAGCTCTTTTACAAAAAAAGGATTTGTTCCATTTTTTATCATTTGGATTCTGTCACATATAAAGCACACACATAATTCCCCCCCTAAAAAACTTTTACAATGATTTTATTATAACATAGAAGAACACAAAAAACCATATCTTTTCAAAAATAGTGGGACTTCAAGTCCCGGATAGATAGAAAAAGGACTGCCGTGTGACAGTCCTGAAAGGAAAAAATAGTCTTGTAAAATGATGTTGTATAATAAAACTTAACACAACGAAGTCAAAAAATAGAATAGAGAACAAGAAAGGTTGTGTCAAAAATGAGTGAACAAAGAAAGCTTAAGAAACATAGAAAATAGAGATGAGATAGATGAAGAACGATATCAATTTTTAAAAACTGTGATAGAAGAATATAAAGAACATTATCTGTGAGTCATGGGGCTTGAAGTCCCATTTTTACCTCTTGACAATAGATAACATTCGTGTTATCGTATATCAGAAGTGAGCAGCATAATGAATAGTAATGAGGAAGATATCATAAAAACGCTGATCAGTATCAGAGAGGAACAGGGTATTTCGCAGCGGCAGCTTGCAGAAATGATCGGCATAAAACAGCCGGCAATCGCACGACTGGAAAGCGGACGGGCTGCTCCCAACATCAATACACTCAAAAAACTGCTTGCACCTTTAGGGTATACATTGACGATTTCTCAGATAGACAAATGATTTGAAAGGATGGCTTTTTATGGTTGATTATATGATTTCTGCACAAGCTGAGGTACTTTACGAAAAAGCGTATAATATTTTAGCAAAATATACAAGGAGAGTTTTTACTTTTTAAAGATTATTTTGAATATGAATTTCCTAAAGAAGAACAGTTGGAAATGCCATCTTGGAAATCCTATGATACAAATGTTTATTATGAGATGCAGACCAAAATAGACATGCAAAAACTGAAACCATTTTTCATTGTGGGGCATTATCCTTATACAGTATCACTATTGTTGAAAATCAATACCAATTATAAAGCAGATGTATTTCATAAAGCAGGGCTGCAAGGCAGCAGTAAGGATTGGGAACGATTATCAGCAATACTTATGGATGATTATTATATGGAGAATAGTGGAATTGATTTATTTGAATTTGATTCAGATGATGATATTTTTTGCATTTTTTCCGAATATATTGATGCCGTATTCAGATTTGCTTTACGTTATTTATTGCTTGTTTGCAACGATGATGACTCAATGATCAAATATCTTACAAGTACCGCATGATCTGATTGACCATAACAGACCATCTGCAAAGAGCCGCCAGTATTGGCTCTTTTTTATAAAAAAGAGAAGCCTTGAAAACTTGATGTTTTCAAGGCTTCTCGGAGCAGGGGCAGAAGGACTCGAACCCTCGGCACGCGGTTTTGGAGACCGCTGCTCTACCAACTGAGCTATACCCCTAAATATATGTACATTTTCAATGCGTAAATTATAATACCACAAAACCACGGATTTGTCAACAGCAAATTCGTGGTTTTTTTGAAATAATTGGCTTAATTTTGGCTGTTCGTAGTTATTTGTTAAAATCTGGTGTGCCGGTGTGAGTTCGTATTTAAAAATTTATTCCTTATAAATCAAGAAAAACGTACCTTTCATTTACATCGATGATATGTTATAATTTAGAAAAATTAAAAATAAGAGGGATGAAAAGCGATGAATCAATTGAAAGCGGTTATATTTGATATGGACGGAGTGATTTTCGATTCCGAAAAGCTTTATCTTGAGTGCTGTAAGGAAGCGGCAGAAAAATCGGGAATTGAAAATATAGAAGAAACCTGTTTGTCCTGCATAGGATTGAACACAGAAAGAACGCTTACTTTATTCAGAGACAGATATGGCGATGATTTTCCGCTTGACGAGTTCTGGAGCTATGCCAGAAAGCGATTTGCCGAAAAAGCACAAGGAGGACTTCTGCCTGTCAAAAAGGGAGCAGAAGAGCTTTTAAGATATCTTAAAAATAACCATGTGCCGATCGGCCTTGCTTCATCCACCAAAACAGAAACGGTCAGAACTGAGCTGACAGCAGCAGGACTGATCCACTATTTTGATGTTATCATCGGCGGAGATATGGTGCCCAAAAGCAAGCCCGAACCGGATATCTTCCTTTTGGCGGCTGATTGGCTCGGTTTTCCGGCAGAGGACTGTGTGATCATTGAGGACAGCTTCAACGGGATAAGAGCCGCAAACGCTTCGGGGGCATTCGTTATCATGGTGCCTGATTTAGTGCAGCCGACAGCGGAAATATCCTCACTTGCCAATCAGATTTTACCGTCACTTATAGAGGTAAAGAAATATTTTGCGGAACTTTGAGGTGCTTATTCCGGCAGATATTTGTATGATGAGGAAAATAAACATACATCAAATTCCCGGAACTGTCCTGATTTTTTCTTCTCCTTAAAAATAAGTATTGACAAAGTAATTTTGACTGTATATACTGTATATACACAGTTTGGATAAAGGAGGTATGGCTGTACAGAATTTGTGTTCATGACGGTACGAAAACGAACCTATCGAAAAAGGAAAAGGAGATTTGATATGCTTCAGATAAAGCAGATAAGAAAACAGTATGTCACAGGAGATCTGGTTCAGACCGCTCTTGATGATGTAAGTCTGAATTTCAGAGATAACGAATTTGTGGCGATTCTCGGTCCCAGCGGTTCGGGAAAGACAACGCTTCTGAATATTGTCGGCGGTCTGGATCGTTATGACAGCGGCGATCTGATTATCAACAATATTTCTACAAAGAAATATAAAGACAGGGATTGGGATGCCTATCGCAATCATACAATCGGCTTTGTGTTTCAGAGCTATAACTTGATTCCTCATCAGAGTATCCTTTCAAATGTTGAGCTTGCTCTGACCATTTCAGGCGTTTCTAAATCGGAACGAAGAGAAAGGGCAAAGGAAGCGCTGACAAAGGTTGGTTTAGGGGAGCAGGTGCATAAAAGACCGAATCAGCTTTCGGGCGGTCAGATGCAGAGAGTCGCTATTGCAAGGGCACTTGTCAATAACCCCGATATCCTTCTTGCCGATGAGCCGACAGGCGCACTTGACAGCGAAACAAGTGTGCAGGTGATGGATATGCTCAAGGAGGTCGCAAAGGACAGGCTTGTGATCATGGTAACGCATAACCCTGAGCTTGCAGAGCAGTACGCCACGAGAATTGTCAGACTCAAGGACGGAAAAATCACTTCCGACAGCAATCCTCTGGAAGCCGACAGCAAGGAGGAAAAGAAACCCGAACATAAAAAAATGGGAAAAACATCCATGAACTTCCTGACCTCTCTGGCACTCAGCTTCAATAACCTAAGAACCAAAAAGGGCAGAACGCTTCTTACTTCCTTTGCCGGATCCATAGGAATCATCGGAATAGCACTCATTCTTTCAATATCCAACGGTGTCAATACTTATATCACGGATATCCAGCGTGATGCAATGACGTCATATCCTATCACGATTGACGCCCAGAGCATTGATCTGAGCAGCCTTATGTCTGCCGCCAACGATGATGCTTCTTCTGAAAACGACAAGACAGCCCATGAAAAGGATGCAGTCTATTCCAACGGCAGAAGTATTGAAAGTCTTTCCGAGGTGGCATCAAGCGTAACCCATAATAACCTGACAAAATTCAAAAAATATCTTGATGATCCGGACAGCAAAATCAAAAAGTATGTGGGTCAGAACGGTATTGTTTACAGCTACTCGACAAAGTTTGACGCATACAGCTATGACGAAAACGGAGAGCTTGTCAATTTTGACGGAAGTACTCTCGATGAAAATTTCTCTTCTCAAAGCAATATGGGATTGATGAGCAGTATGGCAAGTACATCCATGCTTGCAAAAATGAACAGTAATAATCTTTCACAGATTATGCCGGGTGCCGATGGAAGTATGGTAAGCCCTGCCATCAAAGAAAATTATGAGCTTGTTTATGGCAAATATCCGGAAAATTATGATGAGGTAATCCTCGTTCTTGACGATGATAACGAGATTTCTGCCGTTGCTCTTTATGAAATGGGTCTTATGCCGACAAAGGAATATAAGGAAGTGATGAAAAAGATAGAAAACGGCGAAAAAATAGAGCTTCAAACAAAAAAATGGAGCTATGAGGATATCTGCAAAAAGGAAATTATGATACTTCCTGCCTGTGATTATTATACAGAAAATGCTAACGGAACCTTTACAAAAGTTTCCGGAACGGAAGAGATCGAAAAGCTGCTCGAAAATGCCCTCAAGCTGAAAATAACAGGTGTCATCAGACTCAAAGAGGATAATCAGGCAAAAATGATCACAACAGCTCTCGGCTATACAAAGGCGCTTACCGATTATCTTATCTCATATACGGACAGCAGCGAAGTCGTAAAGGCTCAGAAGGCTGACGAAACAACCAATGTTCTTAACGGAATGAGCTTTGCGCCGAAGGATGATGCCGCAAAGATTGCCGACATAAAGAAATACTTTACAGAAATGGACGCATCAGAAAAGTCAAAGCTGATAAAAAGTCTGATGGGATCTGCCGAAGCGCAGCAGAATGAGACTGAAATGCCGCAGATGCCGCAGCTGACGGACGAGCAGATCGCAGTACAGTTTGATGAATATATCAAAACTGCGCCGAATGAAATGCTTCTGGGAATGTATGATGTATATATTTCCGCCGGAAGCTATGACGATAATATGAAGGAATTCGGTGTTGTGAGCATTGATGCTCCTTCCTCCATTGCAATTTATGCCGATACGTTTGAAGCAAAGGATTCCATATCTGCCTGCATTGAGGAATACAACGAAAGTGCCGACGACAATGACAAAATCACCTATACGGACTATGTGGGACTGCTGATGTCCTCGGTGACAACGATCGTCAATGTCATATCCTATGTTCTGATCGCTTTTGTTGCCGTATCGCTGGTTGTTTCTTCCATCATGATAGGAATTATCACCTATATTTCCGTGTTGGAGCGTACAAAGGAAATCGGCATACTCAGAGCGATCGGTGCTTCCAAGAAAAACATATCTCAGGTGTTCAATGCCGAAACCTTTATCATCGGCTTGTGTTCGGGAGTGATCGGAATAGGGGTAACGCTTCTGCTTCTTATACCGGGAAATGCGATCATACACGCTATTGCCGAAACCAATGATGTCAATGCGTCATTGCCGGTAATCAGCGCATTCATTCTGATTGCACTCAGTATCGTACTTACGCTGATAGGCGGTCTGATTCCCGCTAAAAAGGCGGCAAAGCAGGATCCTGTCAAGGCGCTGAGAACGGAGTAATCAAAAAGATAAAAATTAATTAAGACGGCGACTTCCTCGAAAATCGGAAGCCGCCGTCTGATTTATTGGTTGAAAAATGTGCTGATCTTTTCTTTATGCAGATCTTCTCCGATGACGATGATGATCGCTTGACCGTTCTTTATCGGTGCAAGGCGGATGCTTTCTTTGGTGGCATTAAGCTCCAGCCATCCGCCTTCATAGGGGATAAAGCCTTTCACACGAAAAACTTTTCCGCATTCCGGATCTGCGAGCAGCTTTTGTGCTGTCTGCTGAAGCTCTTCGGGAGAGAACGGTACATTCATAAAATAAAGAGATCCGTAATCCCTTGCTTCTGTAAATGCTTTGACATAGCTTGCATTGAAATATCCGACAGCGGCAATTTCCGAGAAATCCTCATCTGTGAAGCTGTGCCAGTCCTTTTTGATGACAGAGCTTTCAAAGGTGCGCCTGCATCCGAATTTTGCGGCGGCATCGTCAAGCCGGGCAATGATAGAATTGATTTGTTCTTCCGGTACAAGCTGAGTTCTGCTGAGAATGACAGCGCCGGCATTGGCGGTCTGTGACGCAAGAAGATATTCCGACTGTTTGGAAAGTTCCTTTTCAAGTCCTGCATCTACTATCGCAATGACATTGCCGATTTCATACCACTGATCGAGAGGAGGCTCGTGAAGAGAATCAAAAAATTCGTCAACATCAAATATGCCCGACGGTTCGATAAGCACTCTGTCATAGCCGCTCATTCCCATTGCAATCAGTTTTGTTTTGAAGCGGCGGAAATGACAGTCCTTGTCACAGGCACCGGCAACGGTCTCTATGCCGCAGCCTGCCTCCTCCAACTCCTGCAGCAGCATGACATCAACATTTACCGCTCCGAAATCGTTTTCAAGTATGCCGATTTTTTGTCCTTTGTCCAGAAAATATCTGGCATACATTTTGATAAAGGTGGTTTTTCCGGAACCTAGAAATCCGGTTATCAGATCTATATGGATCATCATCTATTTCCTTTCGTATTTTATTTTTATAACGGAAAATAACATTGCCGAACCAACTATGCAGCATTGACGATACGCTCGTTTTCAAACAATCTGCCGACAATAATGATGGCAATGACGGTATAGATCAGATTGGAAATGCAGGTGATAACAACGGAAACCGGTGTATAATCCAGCTCAATGATATTCTGCATAACAAGCATTGAATTCCATGCAGGAATTATGAATTTGATATTTCCGAGTTTTTCCACCGATGCAGTAAAGCTCTCGTTCATGCCAAGCATTCCTGCAATCATCAGAATAACCATGATAATCGGGGCAAGGGTAGTTGCCTGCTTGACATCCTTTGCCAGTGCGGAGAGTATCAGCAAGACCCCGGTCAGTACAAATACGGCTGTCAGAGTGACAGCAAACAGGAAAAGATACTCTCCGATCGTATAGCTTATTCCGCCTTCAATTCCCATTGCTTCCGCAAGTTTGGGGAGCGAAAAAGCCATTCCTGCAAATGCGGACAGCCCTCCAACGATAGCAGCAATAAAAATACACAGCGATTTTCCTGCCGCAATACTGCTCCTTGCAACGGGGGTGATAAGCATGGTATTGAGAAATCCTCTTTCCTTGTCGCCTGAAATAGATTCGGCTGCCAGATTCATACATACCATAAATACCATCATAAGAACCATGATAGGCAGAATCGTTCCGAGCATGGTTCGGAACACGGCATTTTCATCTCCGAGGTCATATTTTACAGACTCTGACGAATTTACTGTGAAAACTCTCGGCTGAACGGAATTGAGGAAGGCGTTAACTGTATTGAATGCGGCAAGTGATTCCGTGCTTTCAGAATTATACCATATTGCCACCTCCGATACGGACTGTGATCCGACCTGCGCAATTTTAAAATTATCGGGAAAAACGATAAGAATGTCTTTGTCTTTATTGGATATATCATTTTTGATGGCAGTGATCTTATCTGCTGAAATAGATTCTGCACCGAGCTGCCGTAAGCCTTCCTCAAAATATTCGGGAGCATTCACGCAGTAAGCTGAAAATGCAGTATTCATATCTGTTTTTTTGTCAGCACTCATTACCGACATAAGAAGAGAATATCCGAATACAACGATAAACGGAAGAAGTATGATCTGTGCCAGTATCAGTTTGTCGCTTATGCAGGCTTTCAGTTCTTTTTTGGCGACTGTCAGAATATCGTGAAACATTGTTATTTCTCCTCCTTGCTATATTGCAGATAATAGTCATAAAAAGAATCCTCAAGAGATTTACCATTCATCAGATGGGGAAGAGTATCGTTTACGACAATTTTTCCGTCGATAATCATGGCGGCTCTGTCGCACACCTTTTCCACAAGATCGAAAAGGTGTGTGGAAATGATAACGCATTTTCCCTGTGATTTCATGCGTAGGATAAAATTGCGTACATCTCTTGCAGACAGAATGTCAAGACCGTTTGTCGGTTCGTCAAATATAATAAAGCCGGGGTCGTGCAAAACAGAAATGACAAGAGATACCTTTTGGCGCATACCCTGAGAGAGCTTTGCAATTTTTGTATCAGCAAAACTGCCGATTCCGAACTCCTCGAAAAGCTCCGCTTTTCTTGCGGCTGTTTTGTCCTTCGGAATATGATAAAGCTCAGAGAAAAAATCAAACATGATGTTTGCGGTAGACTTCATATCGAGCTTCAGATCCGTTGTCAGAAATGCCAGATTGGAACGCACCTCAGCAGGGGACTTAACGGCGCTGACATCATTATAAAAGACATCGCCGCTGTCAGGCTTTATCAGAGTTGTTAGCATACGCATGGTGGTGGTTTTACCTGCACCGTTAGGTCCTAAAAGACCGAATACTTCTCCGGATTTTGCTGTAAAGCTGATTCCGTTGACGGCATATTTTTTTCTGTCGGGAAGTTCCAGCATTTTTTGCTGCTTTTCACTAAGTATGAAGGCTTTCACAAGATTGTCGGCTTTCAGAATTTCCATAAAGTTCCTCCTCGGTTATTTTTCATTGGATCGGTAGATTTTATCTGACATGACAGCGGCTGTTACCGATGATGCAAGGATCAGAAAAAACATGATAATCATGCTTTCGGCTCCGCCCACGATCAATGCCTCGGCGATAATCAATATACCGCATACCACAAATATCAGACCGGTTACTCTGTTGCTTTTCATCCATGTGGACGGTTTGGCACTATTCCATTTTGATTTGACGGGATCCTTATAATCCTGAAGCTTAGGCTGTAAATTGCCGATCATCATGAGCATTGACCCGGTCAGTATAGACATTGCCTGATAAAAATCGAATTCGTTTCTGCCGGCTGCCACGAGATGAAGAATGTTCATCACATTAATTGCGCATAAGAGACATGGTGTAATATTGGTATAATAATGGATATGGCTGCTGAGCTTTGCTGCTTCTCTGTCGGACGGTGAGGATTTCCGGTTCATATACTGTATAAAGGAAAAAAACAGCACCATGACTGCCAGCGAAAGAGTGGGGGTGAGCAAAAGTTTCAGTTTCGGTATCCATTCTCCGCTGCAGCTTTTGACATATTCAGGAAGATGAATGATGATCGGGATGTCCATTATCATGGGAAACATTGCCAAAAAGAACAGGATGAGTTTTTTATTTTTCACTTTTATCACCTCCGAACTGCTTCATCCATATAATTATTTCATCAAAAATGCTTGTATTAAGTTCATAATAAATAAAATTCTTTTCTTTATATTCCATGACCAATTCAGCTTTTTTCAGCAGTCTGAGATGATAAGAAAGAGCCGGCGGACTGATATTCAGTTTTTCTGCAATTTCTCCGGCATTCATTCTGCTGTCACGCAGCATGATCAGTATTTCACGCCGCTGAGGGTCAGATATCGCCTTGAAGGTTTCGGCAAGTGCCATAAGCTCCTCCTATTTAAAAATTCATTTAAATATATTTTAAAAGTAAAAAGGCTGTTTGTCAATAACTATTTAAAAATATTTTTAAATATCATAGTGTATGATTATTGAAAATGTAACAGCGGATATTGACAAATTGCAAATTGTACAATATAATTAAAGAACAGCGTATGAAATTGTTTATTTTGGTAAAACATCGGATCGCACCAATTGACAAAGGGGAGATGGAAATATGCTCCTGATATTGTCGTGCAGAAGAACGGAATGTTTCTGCTGAAATTGAGATTTGATGCGGATGTTGGTTATGCTATGTGCATAACCAACAAAATATAAAACACTTAGTAAATATTCGAGTGTATTTTACTGTGTATAGAATAGTATATTATTACAAAAATAAAACTCGAAAATACAGCTATATGCACAAAATATAATTAATTATTAAAAAAACATTGTATTTTGTGCATTTTTGTGATAATATAACAAAAAGGATATAAGAACTTTAGGGGTGTTTGTACAATTAAACCCAACGCTCTAATGAAGTGCGGTGGGTTTAGTCATTTTCATTGTTCCCTGATGTTTTATCCGGAATTGTCAGATAAAAAATTTTTAAGAGTGTGGTGTATTTATGAAAACATTAGCTACAGTGTTGCAGATCACACGAGGTCTGCTTATTCTTACTCCTGCAGAGTATGATAAGCCCGAAGGCGGTTTTGCATCCAGAAACAAAAGATCATCATCTATGCCGACGACCTTCAATGTGCCTCAGATTTTTGAGCTTAACGATTCTCTTAAGGATCATCCGTTCGAGAAAACTGAGGAGCTTGCAGCATTCGTGAAAAGATGTGCAGCAAGCGTAAGCATGGAGCTGGGCGATCTGTTTATTTGTATAGAGGATGAAGATGTACTTATCACAAAAGAGTATAAGCACGCTCCCGCAAAGGAAAAACTTCTTCCGACTTTTGCAAGAGTAGAGGCTGAAAACGTACTCCATCAGGAAGTGGACAAGTATACGATCCTTAACTTTGAATACGGTCAGCAGTACGGTAAGGCTAACAAGAGCGATGAAATATCAGCATCCCTCTTTGCAATGAATACCGGTATGCTTACCGATATCAGAGCAAGCTTTGAAAAGGAAGGCATCCGAGTTGTAAAGGTAACGCCTCCTATCGCTGGTATGCTTTATACCTGTAAGGAGGATGTTAACTCCGCAACAAGAGCGATAGCTGTGATCAGTATGGACTTCGCCGCAACAAGACTCGTTGTTCTGCATAACGGTGCGCCTGTGTTCCAGCAGTCATATACCAGTATTCTGGAAGATATAGCAGAGCTGTTTTCTCTTGAATTCGGTATGAGTAAAATGGGCGCTATCGATCTTATCCGCAAGGAAGGTCTTGGTGTTTGCAGCAAGTGCAAATCAACAGCTACCCAGAAACAGACAATGTCAATGCTTGACAATGCAGCAGGAGAAATTCTGAGAAACCTTAGAATGGTTATCTCGACAAAGCGTCTTGATATAGATGAAATCGTTCTGATAGATGCACTGGCAAAGCTGCCCAATATTTCCGGCTACTGCCGTAATGTTGGTCTGACGGCTCCTATGGAAAATATCACGAGAATCTTTTCAGGCGGATCGCAGCCTCCCGTTGCTTCCGCATCTGCTTCGGAGCGTGATTTTGATACAACCTCGTTCATCACTCTTAACGGTGTTCTTACAATGCCGATCAACGAGGCTAACCTTATCATGGGTGAATCCAATATCCTTACCGCTATGGCAAATGAAAGCAGCGGTAAGATCGGCAAGATCGTTGCAGGAGCAATCGGCGGTATTGCCGCTCTTTGGATGATAGGAATCAGCGGCTGGTGGCTTGCTCTCGAATTCCAGAAAAAGAATGATACTTCACAGCTTAATGACCCGACCTATAATAGTGCGAAACAGATTATCGCCGATGAAGCACTATGGCAGAAACAGGTGGCGGATATCAACAAGAATCTGGAGCTTCTTCCGAAAACATCGCTCAAGTCCGCAGATGTTGTGACACAGGTATTTGAACAGATCGTGGATAAGGTTGATGACGCAAGCGAATTTTCGGTCAATAATGATGATCATACAATCAAAACAACCATAGCTGTAAAGGATATTGAAACCTTCGTAAAGTTTAAAAATTCAACGAATGAAGAAAAATATTTCACAGTAGGTGACGCTATCTCTGTTTCTAATGTTACCGATCCCTCTATCGGAGGTCAGAATCCTGTTCAGTACACAAAGGTTGATATTACACTTACGATCACTCCCGAAGCGATTGCTGCTGCTGAGGCTGCACAGGAGGAAGAAGATGCTAAGAAGGCTGAGGAAGCTGCTTCAGCAGAGAATACCGCAGAAGCAGAAACTCCGGTAACTACAACGGAAGACTCCGGTCAGGAGTCGGATCAGGCTTCTGAAGGCTAAAGCTGATGCTTTGCATTTCCGCTTTGAGGAAATATGACCTCATTATTATAATTTGCGCCGCCTTAAGCGGCAAATTTAACTCGACGGAGGTAAACACACAATGGATAAGAAAAAACCGGCAGTGCCGAAATATCTGATTGTAATCATCTTAATTTTAGTAGCTTGCCTTATATTTCTGGTAGCAGTCCGTATGCCGTTTGCACAGAAACTTCCAGTTTATACATCGGATCACGAATCAGCAACTGCTGAAATCAATAAGTATAAGGATTATCTTGCAAGATATGACGAAGTTGAAAAAAGCATTCAGGCGATGAAGCTGGAATTTGAGGAGAAGAGCAAATCTCTTTATATAAAACCCAATGAGACAGCCGATGATATCAGAGATATGCTTAACAATGTTGCGGTCAATATCACCAGCTTTAATGTAAGCGAAGGTGTTGAGGATGACAGCGGTGCCATTTCCGCAACGGGTGATCCGCTGTATAATACGACCATTTCTGTCAATTTCGATGCAACCAGACAGAAAATGATAGAGACCTTCAGATACTTTGAGAGTGAATCCAAAGGCTCCTATTATATTTCCAGCATTTCAGTAAGCAAAGATGTTCCGGATACTTCAGGCGAAACATCTATTAAATCATCAGAAGAAACATTTACAGTACATATCAATATCTTCCTCTATTACTTCAACGAGGAAATGAATAAGGGTGTGCCTGTGGCAACATCGGATGAAAGCGCATCCAGCGCTGCTTAATCGGAGCGGATTATATGCAGCCTTTTAGTTATCTGAATACGCCTGCGGGTCTTATGTGGGTGATTGTATGTATACCTTTGGGTGTTTTAATGACAGCATTGGCTTACTGGATTATCAACCATGTACCTGCAAAATGGCTTTGCGATTATAATGAAACGCCGTCGGAGGAGCTACTTACCGGCAAAAGAGTAAAATTTCTTCCGACAGGCGCTGTGGCATCAGTTATTGCTGCACTCTGCCTTGTGCTTTGCAGACTGCAGTTCAATAAAGGATATGATATTTATTTCTGCCTGCTCGCTGTGATCGTTTTTGATTGTCTGCTGATCGCTGTCGCAGATATCAAATATCAGATCATACCCGATCAGTTTACAATAGCGCTCGGTGTTTTGGCGCTGGCTGTAACAATATATGATTTTGCAAGAGGATATCATATATTCCACACACAGTGGTGGTCGCCGATTGCCGGAGCATTTATCGGGGGTGCGGTAATGCTTCTTGTTGACTTCATCGGAATGCTGTTATATAAGCGTGACGGTATGGGCTTCGGAGATGTAAAGCTGTTTTTTGCGGCAGGTATACTGACAGGTTTTCCCGGAACGATTTATACATTTTTGATCTCTATCCTTGCGGCAGCTGTTTGCTTTGTTGTCATTATACTGATATCAAAATTGACAGCAGGCAGTTCTGAAAACCAAGAAGAAAATACCGGTTTGCCGGAGGAAAAACAAGACGGGGAAGAGAGTTCCCTTAAGGAGTCAACAACAGACGGTTCGGAGAAAAGTGATCTCCTGGCCGATGAAGCGGCAGCTGAGGAGCAGACGGAGGAAAAGAGTGTTGGTTTAGGTTCATATCTTGCCTTCGGTCCCTATATTGCAGCTGCAGTTATAGCATATATTGCATTCTTTGATTCTATATATTATTTAGTAGGTTTGTATCTTAATCTTTTTTAAAACTATGCAGGAGCTGAAATTATGAGAGCAAGTAATCTGAGAATAGGACAAATTCTTATAAATTCGGGAGATATTACCGAGGACCAGCTTGATGAGGTGCTTCTGAAACAGAAGACCAGCAAAAAGCGTGTTGCCGATATTCTTATCGAGGACGGAGTGGTAACAGAACAGCAGGTTTGTAAAGCACTCGAAAAACAGCTGTTCATTCCCTATATAGACCTTGATACGGTTACAATCCCCGAAGATCTTGGCGGTGTCATTCCTGAGGATCTTGCTCAGCAGCACATGGTTGTGCCGATAGAACTTGAGGGCAGGTTCCTTACAGTTGCAATAGCAGACCCCCTTAATTATCAGGGTCTGAAGGATATTGGTATTGCCACCAAATTCAAGATCAAGCCGGTTATTGGTGAGGCTTCCAAAATCAGCGTAAAGCAGCGTGAAATGTATGCAGCTCAGAAAGCAATCGATGATGCAAAGGAATTCCTTGAATCAAAGGGCGGAAAAACAAAGGCTCAGCAGGAAGCAGAGGCGGCTGCGGCTCAGGATGCTTCCGCAAATGACCAGCCGATTATCCGTTTCGTTAATAACATGATCGAGGAAGCAATTTATTCAAAAACCTCCGATATTCATATTGAACCGATGGAAAAGTGCCTGAGAATACGCTTCCGTATTGACGGTAAGCTCCAGACATATATGGAAACAGCACCGGAGCTGATCCCCTCGGTTACCTCTCGTATCAAGTTTATCGGCAATATGAATATCGCAGAAAAACGTATACCGCAGGACGGTCGTATCAATTACCGTGTCGGCGGCAAGGATATCGACTTCCGTATTTCAGTTCTCCCGTCCATTTTCGGAGAGAAGATCGTTATGCGTATTACGACCTCTCTCGGAATGGAGCTTAAAAAGGAAAACATTGGATTCCTTCCGGAGAATCTTGAAAAGTTCAATCACCTTGTCAAGAGCCACAGAGGAATTATCCTTGTAACGGGTGCTACGGGTTCCGGTAAATCAACGACCCTTTATACGGCTTTGCATGAGGTAATGGGTGAGGATATCAATATCATCACCGTTGAGGACCCTGTTGAGCAGATCCAGCCCGGTATTACACAGGTTCAGACAAATGAAAAAGCAGGACTTACCTTTGCAGCAGCCCTCCGAAGCATTCTTCGTCAGGATCCTGACATTATCATGCTCGGTGAGATCCGTGACGGTGAGACAGCCGGTATCGCTGTTCAGGCAGCTATTACAGGTCACCTTGTGCTTTCGACACTCCATACCTACGATGCGCCCAGCTCGGTTGCCCGTCTGATAGATATGGGAATTGAGGGATACATGGTATCTTCGGCACTTCTTGGTATTATTGCGCAGAAACTGGCACGCCGTCTTTGCAATAGCTGTAAAGAGGCATATGAGCCTGACCAGAATGAACGGATCGGACTTATGCTGAAGCCGGATGAGCAAATCACACTTTATCGTCCCTGCGGCTGTGAGAAATGCAACAAAAAAGGTTATAAAGGCCGTATCGCCGTACATGAAGTAATGCTTCTGACAACAACACTCAAAAGAGCCATTACGGATGGTGTAAGTACTGATGAACTCAGAGATCTTGCCGTCAAAGAGGGTATGATCCCCATGAAGGAGAATGTGCGGATAGACGTTCTCAAGGGACTGACTTCTTATGAAGAGTATATTGACATGACGATCTCAAATGACTGATGAGATCAGCATATATAATGTGTTTAACACAAATTTAATAAAGAGAATGGGGTAGATTATTAATGGATTTTTATAGCCTTGTAAAAGAAGCTGTTACCAAAGGTGCATCGGATATCCATATTGCTTCGGGCAACCACCCGGCATATCGTCTGCACGGTAATGTGTTTTTTACAAATGATCCGGCTCTGAATGAGGCGGAAGTAACAGCTATCATTAAGGCGGTTCTTAACACATCCAGGTTTGAAACCTTCCTTCAGACCGGTGAAGCGGATGCCGCAGTTGAAATCGGTGAATGCGGACGTTTCAGAGCAAATGCTTTCAGACAGCGTAACGGCACATCGCTGGTTCTTCGTGTTATCAACAGCGTTGTTCCGGAGCTTTCTGCCATGAGCCTTCCGAATTCCATCCGAAAGACACTCGATCTTAATTCAGGTCTTGTTCTGGTATGCGGACCTACGGGTTCCGGTAAGTCAACAACACTTGCTGCTCTTATCAATGAGATTAACAAATATAAGAGCAAGCATATCGTTACAATCGAAGATCCTGTTGAGTTTCTCCACACACCGAAGCGCTGTATCGTCAACCAGAGAGAAATCGGTCTTGACAGCCGCTCCTATCCTATGGCTCTGAGAGCTGCCATGCGTGAAGACCCGGATATCATTCTCGTCGGCGAAATGCGTGACCGTGAGTCCATTCAGATCGCACTTACGGCAACAGAAACAGGTCACTTGGTATTTTCAACCGTACATACAGAGGGCGCTGCAAAAACAATCGACCGTCTAGTTGATATTTTCCCGCCTGATCAGCAGCAGCAGATCCGTGTACAGCTTTCTACCTCGCTTAAGGCTGTTATTTCACAGAGACTTCTCCCCAGAGCAACGGGCGGACGTATCGCAGCATTTGAGATCATGTTCGTAACCGGCGCTATCAGTAACCTTATCCGTGAAAATAAAGTAGCAAATATCCAGCAGTCAATCCAGCTCGGTCAGCAGTACGGCATGATAACAATGAGCAAGAGCATCGACAATCTTCTTGCTCAGGGTCTTATCACAGAACAGGTTGCAAAGGCTTGGAACTTTGATATCGGTGATACAGACGCAAGAAGATAAAAAAGGGAGTGAACTGTATTGAAGTATAAATATGTGGCGATGAACGCCAGAAACCAGAAAAAAGAGGGTGCTATCGAGGCTGAAACACAAACTCAGGCTGTTAGTATTCTTCGTGAAAAGGGTCTTATCGTACAGGACATTACTGAAGCAGCAAATTCCGATGAACCGACAAGTATATGGGAGATGGATCTCGGCGGCGATATCCATACACGAAAGATTCCGGCAAAAACTCTGATGATGCTTTTCAATCAGATGGCAATGATGATGAAGGCAGGTATTAACCTTTCTCTGTCAATGCAGATCCTTATCGATTCCGAAAAGGATGTTACCATGAAGAAGATCATGCGTGAGCTGAATGAAAACCTCTATAACGGTTTTACACTTTCTCAGGCAATGAGAAACTTCAAGGGCTTCCCTGATGTTTATCTCAGCATTATTGAAGCCGGTGAAGCAAACGGTCGTCTTGACGAGGCATTTGAACAGTGTACTACGATATGTAAAAAGGATATGGCTCTCAGCGGTAAGATCAGGGGTGCAATGTCCTATCCGCTGTTCCTTGTTGTTCTCGTAATAGCACTTGTTGTTATTTTGTGCGGCTTCGTTCTTCCGACCTTTAAGGATGTATACGGCTCGATGGGTGCGGAGCTGCCTGGACTGACACTTGCATTGATGGCATTCTCGGATGCACTTGTCAACCGCTGGTATATCTTTGTATTTGTCATTGTTGTCGTTGTTGTCGGTGTTTATACATTAAACAAGAACAGCGCCGAGTTCAGAATGTGGTTTGCCAAGTTCCTTCTGAAAATTCCGCTTGTCGGTCCGATTGTGCGTCAGAGTTCACTTGCTCGCTTCTGCCGAATCATGTCAACGCTCACAGATTCAGGTATTCCGATCCATAAGTCCATGGGTCTTGCAAGGGATGCTGTTACCAACCTTTATGTAAGAGATTGTATTCAGTATGTACTTGATGATGTGCAGATTGGTGTGACGATCAATGAAGCAATGTCCAAACATTCTGTATTTGATCCGATCCTTGTTTCAATGATCCGTGTAGGTGAGGAATCTGGTATGCTGGGTGACTCTCTGTATAAAATGGCGGAACTGTTTGAAAGCCAGTCAGATGAATCCGTTCAGAAGCTTACGGATGCTATGACGCCTATTATGACAGTTGTTATCGGTATTGTTGTTGGTACGGTAGTTGTTGCTATGATTATGCCGATGTTCGGTGTTTACAGCGTTGTTGATGCCAACACCTGATGATGATTTGTCTGCACAATGATTTAATATGAAGTGCGATTTTAAAAAATTGTGCTCAGACTAAGAATAACGGTGCATTGGCTGCCTGCTTCCTGTCAATGTGCCGTTAGTTCTTATCAAACCGTAATTTAGAAAAATACACCAAAGATATCTATTAAAATTTGTTGTTTTTATTTTAAAAAATATCTTGAATCATACTGAATTTGTAGTATAATTGTAATATATACGACTATGCTTATGTTCGGTTTTGTCGGACATAGAGGAGGAAGAATGTATGAGAACTGAAATAAAAAAATTCAAGTCCAAAAAAGGTGTAACGCTTGTTGAACTTGTTGTCGGTATTGCGATTATAGCCATTATCTTTGCCTCAACGCTGGGTGCTATGGTTGGAGGATATACAACAACTATCAAAAATGCTGATCAGAATAAAGCAGCTGTTTTGAACGCCTCCTTGAATGAGATCATCATTAATACGGTTCGTGATATCCATTTGAATGAGAGTAGTGTGGATACATATACTGGTGAGATCAGCGATTTGAGAATTACAGATACTGTTGCAGAATATATGCCGGAAGCAACCTATGTAAAGCCTAACGCTTTTCCGAATAATACTGATGATTATCAATATACGATTCAGCCTGTGAGAGATACAACAACACAGCTTAGTGTCAGCGGCGTTAATTACGACATAAAGGGCATAATGATCAAAACCTGCTTTGAATCCGCAGCCGGTCCTGTCATTTATCAGTCGTTTGTTCCGTTTACAAAGTAATGTCGGAAAGGAGAATTACTGTGAAAAAGTTTAAGACCAAAAAGGCATTCACACTTGTTGAGCTTGTTGTTACGATTGCGATTCTCTCCATTGTTGCGGGTTTTGGCATCGGTATTTTTGCATCAACAATGAGGAATTATTCAGCTGCTTCCGTTACTGCCAAAGAGCAGGAAATAGCTCTTCAGGTTGAAACCTTTATTCTTGATCATGCAAGAACTGCGAAGGATGTTACTTTTATCAGAGAACATACTGTAACAGGAACTGCTGGATTTGAAAAAAATGCGCAGGAAATCATGAAAAACCATGAGGGTGCATTTATTACTGCTGATAAGGCTACTCCCAACAAGGTAAAAACATTTTTAGGTTTTGATAATGGTTCAGGTACAGTCAAAGCTGATGCTGCACTTACTTATGAAAGCATCGATCATATTACTTTCGCAATCAAAAGACATAAGATTGATAAGGATGATCCGGATCTCGGCAGTTTTGTTTTTCTTAACTATGAGATTGTTATGGCGACCGGATATTCAATCAAGGGCGAGGTTGTTCTTAATAACTGTACAAGCATGACCATTACACCTGATACAGATAAATATATCGATAATTCAATATCTGTAAGGGTTTGCTCTAATACGGAAGACACGGGTATCGCATTTATAACAAAATAATAGTAAATCAGTACAAAGCCCCCGATCGAAGAATCGGGGGCAATTTTTTGGTTTTAAAGGGAGATAAAAACGGCGTTCCGAAAATCGGAACGCCGTAAATGATTAATTATTCAGTAATCTGCTCCATTTCGTAGATCTCGAAAATGTCGCCTTCTTTAATATCGCTGTATTTTTCAAGCGTAATACCACATTCAAAGCCCTGAGCAACCTCTTTGACGCTGTCCTTGAAGCGCTGGAGCGATGCAATATTATCGTCAGCTACAATTATACCGTCACGTACAACACGGCACTGAGCGCCTCTTACAACCTTTCCTGAAAGCACATAGGAGCCTGAAACAAGTCCTACGTTGGTAATCTTATATGTCAGGCGGACTTCGACTTTGCCGAGAATATTTTCACGGAATTTCGGTGCAAGCATACCCTTCATAGCCGCTTCGATTTCTTCGATACAATCATAAATGATGCGGTAAAGACGAAGATCGATGCCGTCACGCTTTGCATTTTCCTCGGCAACAGGGTCGGGACGGACATTGAATCCGACAATGATTGCGTTGGAAGCGGAAGCAAGCATAACATCAGATTCTCTGATTGCACCAACGGCGCTGTGGATCACGTTAACTCTCACTTCTTCATTGCTCAGTTTTTCAAGCGACTGCTTTACAGCCTCAACAGAACCCTGAACATCAGCCTTGACAATGATCTTAAGTTCCTTCATTTCGCCAAGCTCCATCTGGTCAAAGAGGTTATCAAGTGTAACCTTTGTTCTTGAATTAAAGCGCTCTTCCTTTTCAGCGTCACGTCTCTGTTCCACAAGCTCTCTTGCAAGACGCTCATCCGAAACGGCGTTGAAGATATCTCCGCCTGTCGGGACATCGTCAAGACCTGTGATCTCAACAGGAACAGACGGGCCGGCACTCTTGACCTTTGCGCCCTTATCGTTTGTCATTGCTCTGACTCTGCCGACAGTTGTACCTGCTACTAAGATGTCACCGATTTTAAGAGTACCATTCTGGACAAGTACGGTTGCGATCGGACCTCTGCCTTTGTCAAGACGAGCTTCAATGACAGTACCTTTTGCCGCTCTGTCGGGGTTAGCCCTGAGCTCCTTCATATCTGCAACGAGAAGCACCATTTCAAGAAGATCGTCAATTCCTTCTTTTGTATGTGCAGAAACAGGAATGACCGGAACATCGCCGCCCCATTCTTCTGGAACAAGCTCATGCTCTGTAAGCTGTGATTTGACGTGTTCAACGTCAGCACCGGGCTTGTCCATTTTGTTGACAGCTACGATAATGGAAACGCCTGCTGCCTTTGCATGATGGATTGCTTCTACTGTCTGCGGCATGATACCGTCATCGGCAGCGACAACAAGAATGGCTATGTCCGTTACCTGTGCACCTCTTGCACGCATTGTTGTAAATGCTTCGTGTCCGGGTGTGTCGAGGAAAGTAATATCCCTGTTGTTGATCTTGACTCTGTAAGCACCGATATGCTGTGTAATGCCGCCAGCCTCGGTTGCGGTGACATGAGCATGACGGATGGCATCAAGAAGAGAGGTTTTACCGTGGTCAACATGACCCATAACAACAACAACAGGTGCTCTTTCGACAAGATTATCGTCATCGTCCTCGCTGTCGTCAATGATTTTTTCCTCAATGGTTTCTATCACTTCTTTTTCCACCTTAGCATGGAATTCCATGGCGGCAAGAGAAGCTGTATCGAAATCTATCACATCATTAACGGATGCCATCACTCCGAGCATCATCAGCTTCTTGATGACTTCGGCAGCAGTAGCCTTCAATCTGAGCGCAAGTTCACCTACTGTGATTTCATCGGGAATCTGAACGGTAATAGGTTTATTTTTGCGTTCCTTTTCAATTCTGTTAAGGCGCTCCTGTTCGGTTTCCTTTCTGGAATTGCGGGGTTTGCCCTTCTGCTGAGAGCGCTGAGTGATCTTCTGCTTCTGAGCTGTCGGTTCTCTGTGCAGTTTTTCGCTTGCAAGTCTGTCGTACTTTTCGTTATATTTATCTATGTTCACATGAGAAGCACGGGTATTGATCACTCTGCCCCTGTTTTCGCTTACCTTGCTTTCATCCTCGGTGACAACCTCACCGGATTCGAGCTTCTTGCCGCTGAGAATTCTTGTTTCCTGTTTTGGTCTTGGCGCAGCGGGCTGTTTGGATTTTTTGGGGTTCCGCTTTTCACCCTTTGACGGCTGCTGATTCTGCTGCTGTTCCTGTTTTTTGGGAGCAGGCTTATCTGCGTTTTTGGGTTGTTGTTTCTGCTGCTCCTGCTTTTTGGGCTGCTTATCAGATGGTTTATCGTTCTTTTTCGGTTTCTGAGTCTCTTGCTTTTTTGCCGGCTGCTTCTGTTCGGGCTGGTTCGGAGCTTCTGTCTCAGTTGCGCTGGCATAATATTCGTTAAGATTGGGCAGTTTTGTTTTGTGGGTAAAATATTCAAAAATGATATTGAGTTCTTCCTCTGAAAGAACGGCAGCGGATTTCTTGCTTACATTAAGGTAGGTTTTCAGTACATCGGAAACCTCCTTGGCAGATACATTAAGATTTTTGGCTACTTCACTAAGTTTATATTTTATCATACACTACATTCCTCCTGTCTTTATTCGGTGCAAAGCGTTTTCATTTTTTCTGCAAATCCCCGGTCATTGACGGATATGATTCCCGTCGTTTTACCGACTGCAGTTCCCAGCCTGTCCATCGTAACATCTAAGACGATCGTCCGGATACTCTGCAGCTGTGCCGTTTTGATAATGGCATTTTTGCTTCTCTCGGACAGATCCGATGCCAATATAAGCAGTCGGGATTTTCCTTTTTTTATTGCCTCCTCTGCGGCGTCAAAGCCGAGCGACAATCGACCCGCCCGCCTTGCAATCCCCAGCAACGACAACAGCTTATCATTCATTTTTTCCGATCACCCTTTTCCGGACAAATCCGATTCATTTGTAGTATCTGCTTCAAGCTCCTCGGTGAGCTGTGCATACACCTCATCGGGAATTCTGCACGAAAACGCTCTTTCGAGCCTTCGGGCTTTTTTAGCCTTAGCCAGACAGTCGAGGCTATTGCAGATATATGCCCCTCGTCCGGTTTTTTTTCCTGTTTTATCAACCGATATTTCTCCGCTCTTCTCGGCGGAGTCGGGCGCTTTTACGATTCGCACAAGCTGCTTTTTTTCTTTCATTTCTCCGCAGCCTGTGCATTTTCTCACAGGTACCTTTTTTTGACGCACTTTTTTACGCTTCCCCCTGTCAGCAGCATTATTTTGCCAATACCTTATTCTTCTGTAATGACATCGTCATCACTAAATGTTTCTGCCGCCTCGTCCTCTGTCTGAACGATTTCGTCTGTTTCGGTAGCAGTATCGTCATCAACAGCTTCTTCCTCAGAGGGAACAGCTTCTGATGTTTCAGCCTCGGCATTTTCTTCTTCGGCAGCTGTCTCTTCGGTATCGTCAAGACCGTCTCCGATATATTCATCCTTTTTATCTTCTTCGTCGTCCTCGCCAAAGAAACCGCTTTCAGGTCTGATATCAATTTTCCAGTTGGTCAGCTTTGCTGCAAGACGCACGTTCTGACCCTTATTGCCTATGGCAAGAGAAAGCTGACTGTCGGGAACAGTTGCCTTGCATATTTTTTCTCCCTTCGGATCAAGGCTGACATCAATAACATCGGCAGGGGAGAGAGCCTTTTTGATAAACTCCACAGGATCCTCGCTGTATTCGATAATATCTATCTTTTCTCCGCCAAGCTGACTGACAATCGTTCCGACTCTCTGACCCTTCGGACCTATGCAGGCGCCGACAGCATCAACCTCGGAATCCTTGCTGAATACGGCGATCTTTGTTCTGGAGCCTGCTTCTCTGGAGATGGACTTTATTTCAACAATGCCATCGAATATTTCAGGAACCTGTTCTTCAAACAGCCTTTTGACAAGATCAGGGTGAGTGCGTGAAATGATAGCTCTCGGACCTCTGTCAGTAATTTTTACATTGACAACATAGACCTTAATGAGATCACCTACATTCAGAATCTCTCCGGGAACCTGATCATTTTTCTGAAGAATTGCGATTGTCTTGCCGAGCTTGAGCGTTGCATTGCCTGTTGCAGGATCGACCTGTTCAACGGTTGCAGTCACGATATCCTGCAGTTTGCTCTGGTATTCGGAGAGAGCCTGTTCCTTTTCTCCGTCACGGATGCCCTGACGTATCATATTTCTTGCTGTCATAACAGCAATTCTGCCAAAGCTCTTTGGGTCGAGCTTAATTCCGACTTTTTCTCCGGGAACGGCTGTTAGCTTGATTTTTTTAGCCTCAGCAACGGAGATTTCCCTGTTGATATCCGTTACCTCTTCTACCACGGTTTTGTTGAGACTTACTTCAAGTCTGCCGCTGGATTTGTTATATTGTATCGTAACATCATCATTGCCGCCATAGGAGTTCTTACAGGCAGTAACGATAGCCTTGGTGATCTGTGCAACCATAAAATCGGCAGGAATTCCTTTTTCCTTTTCTATCAGCGCCAGCGCCTCAAACAGATTCTCCTCAGGTTCTTTATTCTTTTTCATTTTTCTTTGCCCTCCGTTATCATTTAAATATTAAAGTCATCCAGTTTAATATATACTGTATCTTTTTTCTTTATTACAGCTTCTTCACCGCTTTCCAAAGTCAGCTCGACATTTTCCTTGCTGTGAGCGGTAAGGGTACCCTTCAGATCTCTTTCGCCGCTTTCGAGGGGGCGGATCATGCGCACCATAACGGGAGCGCCGAGAAATTTGTCAAAGTGGCTGTCGAGTATCAGCTCTCTTTCAATACCGGGGGATGATACTTCCAGACAGTAGCTGCCGTCAATCGGATCGAGTATGTCAAGAGGCTCGTCAACGGCTCTTGTCACAGCTTCACAGTCCTCGATCGTTACTCCGCTGTCCTTATCAATAAAAATTCTGAGATACCATGAAGCGCCTTCCTTGACATAGCGCACATCCCAAAGTGTAAGTCCCAGTTCCTCAATGATCGGTTGGACAAGAGCGGTAACTTCGGCAACGGTATTGCCGCTTTTCTTTTTTGACATAGTTTTCCTCCTAAACAATGTTACTATTAACGATAAAAGAGTGGGTCGCCCCACTCTTTTACTAAACTGACATAATTAACCTTAAACATTATATCATGTTTTGCTTTATATTGCAAGCATTTTTTCAAACAGCAACTGAAATTTCAATGCTGTCAATGGCAGAATAAATATATGTACAGATGTGTTATCAATACAGAACAAGGGTATTTCCGTAAAGGTAGCAACTGCCCTCGTAGCTTTCGCTTTTGTCAAGCTCGGAGTCATAAATCGTATAGATTCTGCGGTCAAAGCCGGCTGCTTCATCATACACAACGCTTTGTGCAACCACATATCTGTTGTCGATACAGGTCATAAAGCTGCCGATGGAATTGTTGTAGCTCAGATCTGCATGGCTGTTGATAATGCCTTTTACAGCTGTCTGCTCCTTATCCTCCGTGACGGTAAAAAGTCCGAATGGCTTTTCTTCAACGATAAAGACGGTATTGCTTTTGTCCGGAGCTTTCAGCTCGGCTTCTACTGAAAGAGCGTCTGCCGCTATATCGTAGCTGCATAGCTTTTCGATTCCGGTACGGAATTCCTTTGCACGGAAGTATAGCTTATCGCCGTCGGTTCCCATATATCTTGCGAGTGCTTTGATATCGGCGCTTGCAATACATTTTTTAGTAATATTTTCAACGCCTGCTTCAAGCTCTTTTTCCAGCAGATCAAGAGAACAAAGCCATATATTATCCCTGATATCGGCATTGATCCATCTTTGCTCTTCGTAATAGCCCTTTTTGATTTCCTCATCAGCAAAGGGATCGAGAAGGACAAGATAATTTTCACCGCTGACTCTCATTTTCTTTATATTGGAGGTGCCGAGCTTTGCGATAAGCGGATTCTTAATGAAATGCTTGGTATTCGTTTTGAGATCATACATATAGCAAAGACACTCACAGCCTGTTATATCGCTGTACTGCTTGAACATGGCGGCATTTGCTTCATCGGGTCCCATATAAATGAGCAGGTGATTTTCGTCAAGTGCCATGCAGCTCCTGAAAGCACCCGTGCATACAACCTTTCGCCTGTTCTGCTCAATGCCTGTGGTTTTGTTGACCTCAATGAGCCACATACTGTTGGTTCCGTTTTCCAGAACGAGAACAATGGTATTGTCGAAAGCGAAAAGATGCTCCACAAAGGTGGGATCTTCAAGCGTATAGTTGGTGATGAGTCTTTCTCTGCGGTTTGCACGGTTATATTCGAGAATAAACAGATTATTATGACCGTCCTCGTTTTTTTCCTCTGCATAATATATGTAGGAGGAGTTTACATCAAACAGCTCGATATTTCTTTGTGAGAAAATATTCCTTATGTCCACTACTGTCATTTTTAATTCAGCCTTCCTTTTCTAAAAATTTCTTAATTCAGCGGCATTGTTTCGTGTGTGCCGTCTTCTGATGTAAAATAAAGGGTGTCGTTGATGATTCCGGGAAATATCATTTTTTTCGTTGAAATGCTTTTATCGCCGCTTCCGTTTTTATTGACACGTCTGAGTTCGGTCGTATAGTTGCCGAAATAGCCCTGCGGTTCCAGATAATAAACATAGCTGCCATAAACGGTAAGGTACATACCGCCCTTATCCGCAATTTTTTTGACATTTGTTCCGTCAGGATTCATGGAATAAAGCTGGTAGGTGTCATCGCTGAGCGGAATGTTGGTAAAGTAGATAAGACCGTCAGCGGCTGTGATGGTCTGTATATCCTCATCGCTGCCGCCGATAGGTGAAAGATCCTTGAATGTTGAAGGAGATGCCGCATTTGTCATTTTGATATGTCCGATATAATCATCAATATCATAATAGCATATATACACATTGCCGCTGTATTCAACCACAGTTTCGATCTCAGCGTTTTCAATCACTCCGATGCTTGAAACATCGCCTGTGTCAAGATCCTTTCTGAATAGGGCGGAGGTTCCTTCTGACGAATAATCGCTAATTGTGTAATAGGCATGACTGCCATATATATAAAGGTAATCGGGATTTTGGGATTTGCTTTCCACTTTCTCGTCTGTACCGTCAATTTTGACCGAGCATATACAATTCTTGCCGCCTATTGACGCTATATAATAAAGACGATCCTTGTATTTGTTAAGACATGATACATAACCCGAATAGGTGGATAATGTGGTGCTGTTATTTGAGCTGTCGGATTTTTGTATATGGTAGCCGTCAGAACCGTCGCTGATGGAGTAGATGTAATCATCATCAGCAATGACGGAGGCTTTGTTGGCAACATTGGAATACCACACCTCGGAGGTATCTCCGCTGTTGGAATCAAACAGCGAAAATGAACCGCTGCCGTCAGGCTTATAATATCCTGTCGTCACCATTGCAATGATAGCGATGATGCCTATTGCGATCACAGCAAAGCCGATCGTTCTGAAAAGTGCTGCCCATTTTTGTTCGGAATTGTTTTTGGCAGCTGCTGGTGCGAAAGCAGACGGCTGATAACCGCTGTATCCTGACGGAGAGTACGGTGCATTGCCGTATCCCTGATCGTAGGAGCTGTAATAGCCGTTATATTGTCCTCCTGCTGTTCCGAAGCTGCTGCCCGGCTGACCGGGGGGTGTATTATAACCGCCGCTTTGCTGCTGCGGCGCATTTCCGTAATTTCCGTTTTGCGGATATCCGCCGGGATATGTATTCTGTGCAGTGGGCGTATCATATTGCCCGTTATAGTACATATCGGGAGTCGGTTCTATTGTAGCACCGCAGAAGGTGCAGATTTTGGAGTTATCGGGGTTTGGAGTTGCGCAATTTTTACATATTATCATAATTTCATACCTTTAATATAATATAGTGATTTACGGGCGTTCCAATCATGGAGACATATACTTTTCTCCATATAAAAGTATATGTTATCATGCTGATTTTGTCAATGAAGTTGATCAGAATTTTAAAAAATTAACAAAATCCATTGTATATTTGACTTTTTTCGTATATAATCAGTATACAGGGATTTTATCATATCCTTTCAGGGAGGACAAATATATGGATTATTATTCAATCACGCTTAATGCGATCAGAAAGCTTCTTTTAAAAGTTGGAAAGGATAAATATGCTGATGTCGTCAGCGAGTGTATCGAAAAATGGGAAACAGAAAAAGACTGTGATATGTTCCGCAGGGAATTTGATAAAAACGGACGTTTTGCCGATTTTCGCCTTGACAGCTCAAACATATCCGATCCTGAAAAGGGCTTGTGGACAGGTCAGCTTTTTTCCGCTCTGGTTGCCATGTCTGCACAGACGGCATTTCTGATCGGCAGAGGCAAGGATGTCGATATAAATGATATGCGCAGAACTTTCGGAGCTGCCAATGAGATCATGTATGCTTCCCGATGCTCGTCATGTGGTGCGCTGGAGGCAACGGCTTCTGATCTTGATAAATATGTTTCCAAGATCGTTATTGCCAGAAAGGTTGTGGACGGACTGGAAGCAGGCAGTCTTGACGAAACGGTGGACAGCATTACAGAACTGACGGCGCCCGAAATACAGCGTGAAAGACGCAAGGCAAAAACAAGACTGGAAAACAGCAGGATCCCCTATACGGATGCCTACGGCAGAGCAAAGAGCTGCCTGAAATGCGGCAGTAAAAATATTGCGGAATGTAAGCTGCTGAAAAGTCTGAATGAAAATATTTTTATTCCGCTTAAAAGCTGAAGGGAAGTGTGAAAATGAAAAGAGGACTTGTTCTTTTTGTGATAGGTTCTATGCTTGTTGTCATCCTTTGCGGATGCAAGGGTGGGGTTATCATGCTGGAAGACGCTTCTTTTCGGGAATTGAACACATCCGGCTCCGATGCTGATACATCAGGAAATGCGGAACGGCTGTTATTGACAGCGGAAATGGCAGCCGGAAAATATATCGTTGACAGTACCTGTCAGGCAAAATGGTATACGGATATCGTGGACGGGCAGGATTTCGGCTTTGCTTCGGCAGGATATGACAATGTCCTTTTTAACCGCAGTACGGCAGGAATTGCTTTGCAGAAATATGAGATGGATAAAGGTGTGCCGCCCGGAGATGTTTATGTTGAGGATAAGGGTGCGGAGATAGATCTTTATCAGCAGCAGCCCAGAGCGCCGGATCAGACTGCCGCAGCGAAATATTTTTGAATTCCGGAAAAGCATTGTAAAATCAATGTGATATATGCTATAATGAATTTCACAGTTGTTTTTAAAGCAGCAGGTAAAATCTGACTATCTGAATTTTTGAGGTGAATACCAATGGGAATAAAAGCATGGTTTAACGGCAGCAACAGCCGAAGAGAGCTTAAAAAAATCAAGCCTTTGGTTGATAAGGTGTTTGAGCTTGAGGATAAATATAAGGAGTATACGGATGATGAGCTGAGAGCAGAAACAAAACGCTTTCAGCAGTTGTTCAGGGATGAAGAAGATCTGACGGAAAAGAAGAAGGATGAGATTCTCAATTCGATTCTTCCGGAAGCATTTGCGGTTTGCCGTGAGGCTTCATGGCGTGTTCTGGGAATGAAGCATTTCCGTGTTCAGGTGATCGGCGGCATTATTCTTCACAGAGGAAGAATCAGCGAAATGAAAACCGGTGAAGGTAAAACCCTTGTGGCAACCCTTCCGGCTTATCTGAATGCGCTGACCGGAGAGGGCGTTCATGTCGTTACCGTCAACGAATATCTTGCAAAGCGTGACGCAGAATGGATGGGCAAGCTCTACCGTTTTCTCGGTCTGACAGTAGGCATACTTCAGCATGATACCACCAATGAAGCAAGAAAACAGGCTTATAATGCGGATATTACATACGCAACCAATAACGAACTCGGTTTCGACTACCTGAGAGATAACATGGTCGTATATAAAGAAAACAGAGTGCAGAGAGGTCATGCTTTTGCTATTGTCGATGAGGTCGATTCCATATTGATCGATGAAGCAAGAACACCGCTTATCATTTCCGGACAGGGCGATAAGTCCACAGAGCTTTACACAAAGGCTGACGAGCTTGCAAAGACCATGAAATGCAAGAAAATTACGGAAACCGATACCAAAGAAGACAGAGATCAGGAATATATTGATGAAGGTATCGACTATATCGTGGATGAGAAGGCAAAAACTGCCACACTTACTCCTGTGGGTGTCAAGAAAGCAGAAAAATTCTTTGGTATAGATAACCTGACCGACCCTGAAAATATCACCATCCAGCATCATATCAACCAGGCAATCAAGGCTCACGGTGTTATGAAGAGGGATATCGAATATGTCGTAAATGAAAAGGGCGAGGTCATCATTGTTGATGAATTTACCGGACGTCTTATGTACGGCAGACGCTATAACGAGGGTCTGCATCAGGCAATCGAGGCAAAAGAGGGTGTGAAGGTTGAAAGAGAAAGCAAAACGCTTGCAACCATTACCTTCCAGAATTTCTTCCGTCTTTATAAAAAGCTGTCGGGTATGACAGGTACGGCTATGACGGAGGAAACGGAGTTTTCGGAGATATACAGACTTGATGTTATCGAGATTCCGACCAATAAGCCGATCCAAAGACAGGATCTGCCCGATGTTATTTTCAGAACTGAGAAGGGAAAATACGAATGTCTGATCAATGACATCGCCGAAGCGCATAAAAACGGTCAACCTGTCCTTGTCGGTACGATTTCAATTGATAAATCGGAGGAACTCAGCGCACTTCTGAAAAAGAAGGGTATCAAGCATAATGTGCTGAATGCGAAATTCCATGAAAAAGAAGCGGAGATCGTTGCACAGGCAGGTAAGCTCGGCGCTGTGACCATTGCGACCAACATGGCAGGACGAGGCACGGATATCAAGCTCGGCGGCAACGAGGAATTTATGGCAAAGGACGAAATGCGCCGCCTGAATTTCAGCGAAGAGCTTATTAACGAGGCAACAGGCTATGCGGAAACGGATGATCAGGAGATCATTGCCGCAAGGGAAAAATACAGGGAGCTTATTGATAAATTCAAGGTGCAGACAGAAGCTGAAGCTGAAAAAGTACGGGAAGCAGGCGGTCTGTTCATTATGGGTACGACCAGACATGAATCAAGACGAATCGACAACCAGCTCCGGGGACGTGCAGGACGTCAGGGCGATCCGGGTGCAAGCCGTTTCTATCTGTCGGCAGAGGATGATATCCTCCGGCTTTTTGCAGGCGACAGAATTAAAAATATCATGGACAGAATGCCGGGAGAAGATGACGAGGCACTTGAAAGCAAGATGCTGACAAGCGTGATCGAGAGCGCACAGTCAAGAGTGGAAGGCAGAAACTTCAGCATAAGAAAGAGCGTTCTTGAATACGACGATGTCATGAACCGTCAGCGTGAAATTATCTATTCACAGCGTGATAAGGTTCTTGACGGTGAAAATCTGAGAGAAACTATCCTTAAGATGGTTGCTGATACGATGGAAGGCATTGTCGGAGAATATCTGCCGTTTGACGATGATAAGGACAACTGGAATCTGGAAGGACTGCGTGATGCTCTCAGAGGATGGCTGATTGATGACGATGATGAGGAAACACTGGTCTATACAACCGAAGAGCTTGAAAGACTGGAGAAGGAATATCTTGTTACAGAGCTTTCCGAAAAGGCGACAAAGCTGTATGAAAGCAATGAAGCGCTAATTCCCGAAGAAACCATGCGTGAGCTTGAAAGAGTTTATCTTCTGAAGAATGTTGATAACTACTGGATGGATCATATTGATGCCATGGAAGAGCTTAAAAGAGGAATACGTCTGCGCTCCTACGGTCAGCACGATCCTGTCGTTGAATACAGGATAGAGGGCTTTGATATGTTCGATGCCATGATCAAATCTATCCGTGAGGATACAGTAAAAATGCTGCTTGTGATTCCGAGAAGAGTTGCCGAGCGTTTGGAAGAGCAGAAGAGAATGAGAGAGATGGTAACAAAGCGCACAGCGGCAGGCAGAGCAAGAGCTGCTGCGATTGCAGCTCTTAAAGCACAGGAGGCAGGAGAAGCTGTCAGATCCGATCTTGAGGGCGGCGCTTATCTTGTGAAAGAACCCGAAGAGTCTGAGACTCCTACTGTTGAAAAGGAGATCGATGAATCCGAAGATACTGTGGAGGAACCCGAAGAGGAAAGCACAGACGAGGCGTATTCCGAGGACGATATTCGTAAGGCAGCAGGCAAGCTGATGGAAAGAGAGCAGGTTGCAAAGCCAACATCAACAAACATGGATTCAAGTGCCGATTCCATCAATAAAACCGTGCGTGGTGTGAAGAAAATCGGAAGAAACGATCTTTGTCCCTGCGGAAGCGGCAAAAAGTATAAAAAATGCTGCGGTAAAAATAAGTAATCCGCAGAATGTGCAACTATTTTTCAAGCCGCCGACGATCTCGGCGGCTTGTTCAGTATCATTTTAGTTTGGAGCATTTTATATGAAAAAATTTCTTGCAGTTATTTTGCCGGCGGTGATATTGCTGTCGTTGTCAGGATGCAGTAACAGCGAAAGCAGCAAAGAAGAAGAGAGCGTGTCATCTGCCATAAAAACAGAGATTTCGGATGCTGAAAACGAAAGTCCGGCTGACAGCATAAAAACGATTTCGTCATCGCTCAATTCGCCGCTGGGATTTGAAGAATGGGGAGCGGCAGCAAAGTTTTCGACAGCGGAGCAAAAGTATTTTAATGTTCCTGTGCGGATTCTGTCGGTTACGAAGGGTGAAGCAGCCAAAAAAGAGGTGAAGCTGTATGCGGAAAACAGCGATGAATTTATCTATTCCGAGCCTGAAAAGGGAGAGGAATGGGTCGTTGCGGAATATGAGCTCTCTCTTGACGGATTTCCGGTTGACAGCGATGGAGCAGATGTTTCCGTGACATCGTTTGTTGCGGCAGCAGACGGCGGATATATTCAGAAGGACGGAAAAAATCAGAGTACGGTCACTGTCAGTATGATAGATTCTGAATATTACTTTGAAGGCATCAGAAACGGCAAAATAGCATTTATACTGCCTGAGCAATATAATGATTATATGGTGATTCTCGGTGAGTATAATGAAACGCAGGCTTATTTTAAAGAGGAATGAAAAAAAGGAGCAGTTATCAATGGCGGACGGGATCATCAAAAAAGCGCTTAAATTTTTTTTGACATCGGGGTTAGGCTTTATCTTTGATTTCTGTGCCTATACAGTAATGACACAGGTGCTTGGATTTGGTGTACTTCAGGCAAATTTTATCAGCTCGATCATTGGCGCCAGCTTTGTTTTTGTTGTATCAACGCATAAGATATTTGATAAAGGAAAAAGCAGTCTGCCGATATGGGCTAAATATCTGATATATGTGATATATCAGCTGATCCTTATCTATCTGATATCAAAGCTCGGCGAATGGGTGAATGAAATAATATATACGAATATCCCCTTTGATTTGGTGCGCAGTTACAGCAAGCTGTTAAGCAAAATACTCATCACACCGATCACCATGACCTGCAATTTCTTTGTTATGCGTTATCTGTCGGAAAGGCTTTAAAGGAGAACTCAATATGAAGGATAAGAAAATAATAAGAGAAATA
>JAFVEY010000062.1 GCA_017475765.1 Clostridia bacterium
AAAATATCAAAAAATTTATTCGTTATCACCCCATCCTGTTCAGCTTTCTTTTCATCGTTCAGATTGTCTGCTGTGTTGCTGTGTTTATCTCCTGCGGCATGGCTTACAATATGAACTATGTGGAGGAAATCAGGCAATATCCACAAGAGTTTTATTTTAGTTTTGAAAACGAAGAGGATCTCCCTGTACTCGTCATTATAAAAGATAACGACACTATTGACAAATACTATCAGGTAGCTGACCCCGTTACCGGAGAGGAAACAAAAGTAACAACCATTGAATTTCCAAACGCAATGGATATGGCACAAGCCAGACCTTTATTAGATGAATTATTTGAAAAGGTATCAAAATTTAAGCCCGTACTCGGAAGAGTTCATTTTTACGAAAATAAAAAAATAATAGTTAATATAAATGATGAAGAATTATATTCAATTTATCCTTACCCTGAATCAATGGATTATGTTGAAGAAACTCCCTATATTATTGATTCGGATAAACATATTTTTGTAGCGCCTGTTTTCATAAACGGCAAAAAAAATCAACAATATCCCTATGATATAGGAGAAACATATACTTTCGGTAGTGAAGACTTTAAATGTGTGGGAAATAATTCGGTATGCCTGTATATACCGTATAAAGTGATTCCCGACAGTTGTGCAGTAGACGGCTTCTCTCTGACCTTTGATAATAATTTGTATAAAGAGGATATACAGGAAATCAATTCAATTGTTGAAGATATATTCGGAACAAAAATCAACGATTCCTCCCTCCCCGACCCGATCAACCCCTTTGAACTGCAGCTCAGCCAAATGCTGTTTGTGATATCCATAGTTGTAATGGTGATCGTTGTGCTGACAATTGCAAAGTTTTATAACTTCGTCCTTGCACGCAGAAGAAAAACACTTGCCATACTGAGATTGTGCGGCTGCACAAGAGATCGGGTACACGCCATCTATATGCTTGAAATTTTTATCACAATGGCGCTTTCAACCGCTGTCGGCTTTGCCGTTTTCCGATTGGTGCTTTTTGATTACATTGCCGGAATGTATCATTCTTTCGACAAGTTTTTCTCTCCCGAAGTGATTGTCATGATCATTGCGGCATATTTCCTGATCTCTATGCTTATCCTTACTGTTACGATTCAGCCGTCCACAAGAGTGAGCATAAAGGAAATGGAAAAGAAAAGGAGGTGATTTATAATGAAATATTTTAAATACGGCTTATTCTCTGTTTCATCAAATCCTCTGTTCAATATCATCATTATGCTTGAAATTGCGGCAATGCTAATCGTTGCCAATATGGCTATTGCAACCGCCAACAGCCGTGAGGTGCTTAACGAGCCTTATGCCGAACTGATGGAGCATGAGGGTTATATCTATCAATGTAAAAAGCTTAAGGATCCTGCTGTTGACAGAGAACTGGTGATTAAAAACCTGATGGACTCGCTGAAGGGCGATCTGTCTTTCACATACTGCTATACGTCACAAATCAAAACCGATAAAAGCGTTCTGAAAGGCTCACCGCTTTCAAAAGAGGAGGTCAGAAATATATATACCTTTGATGAAAAGGTTTATTCAAAATTCAATCTTCCTTTGGCGGACGGTAGATGGGCATCCGCACAAAGAAACGAAAAAAATCAGATTGAAGCGGTTGCCGTTGTCGGTACGGATGATTATCTTAAAGTCGGGGATGTGATCAAGGCAGATTATTCTGACCTTGACGAACAAAACAATATTGTCTATGTTGATATCGGTGAAGTTGTCATTGTCGGAACCATTACAGACAATTACTATTTTCCGAATGTATACGCAAATGGCAGCAACAAAATGAACATTCAAAATCTGTATATGACAGGAAATGAATATACAGGCAATGCGGTCTTTTTGGTATCTTCGGCAGCAGACGAGCATTTTTCCGATCCTCGTGATATAGCAACCAATTTTACCTTTATCACCTACAACTCCGAACCGACAGATGAGATCAGAGAATTCAACCTCTCACAGCTCTCTACTGTCAAAGGAACCATTGTGAATATTTCAGATTTCAAAGCAAGATCTGACGAGTTTCTCTATGAGCAATACATCAGGCTCCTGCCGCTGCTGCTCTGTGTTTTCATCATCGTTGTGACAGGACTTATCTGTTCGGTTTCCATGAATACCTATTCTCAGCTGTGTAATTACGGTATCTATTTCCTCTGCGGCTGCCGCTGGAAGGGCTGTCTGAAAATATCCCTTGCCTATTCTGCCATTATTTTGACAGGCGGCGCCATTCTCGGCACGATCGCATTTCTGCTTTTCCAGCTTTCGGATTATGCAAAGCTCTTTGAACAGAACTTGGCTCTGAATAATATTTACATTACTCTTGCCGTCATCCTTATCATGCTGCTGATATCGC
>JAFVEY010000063.1 GCA_017475765.1 Clostridia bacterium
CAATCAAGGATACTGAAACACGAAACAAAATCAGACAACTTGAACGTGAAAATCAAGCACTACAAGACTCCATAACAAGACTTCGTGCTGAAAACCAAAATATGCCGGAATCCTTGAGAAAAGCAAATGACAAACTTAGCGAAGCAGAAATTGTTGTTTCCGAGGAAGAAAAGAAATACAATAGAATTGTCGCATTTTGTCAATTTTTCGAGGCATTAGGTTCTAATAGCTATGAAGATATCAAAGCGAGACAGCAGAACATAGTAGATAAAGCAAAAAAGAAAATGAATCAAATGGAAAATAATGTAGAAGGAATTAAAAAGAAGAAACAGGGCAACGAAGAAGAAGATAAAAGAATTAATAATATAATTCAAAGTAATAACGCAAGAATTAGTAGTTTGAAAAGTAGCTTGAATCATTAGATGTGTATTTATTTTGCAACTATTAAACTATTTTTTCTATCAATGAACGAGACCCCTATATAATTACACGAACCTCCTTTTAGTTCGTTCATTTATGCACCCAAACCTTAAGCTGCTTTTCAGCAGCCACCCGGACAGCACCAAATACAAAATACACAAAAGAAAAAAGGCTTGAAAACAAGCGGTTTACGCTGATTTCAAGTCTTTCTTTTGTATCAATCTCGGTACTGTTTTATCGAGAAACCTTATATTTTCCGGTTTGATGGTGGAATATTGGCGGCGAAGGGAATCAAGCTCCGCCCTGACTTTCTCCTCCTGCTCCGCTTCTTCCAGATAATATTTCCAACCGTATTTTATCCTGCTGTCCCGATGCCCCTCAAGCCAAAGTCTGCCGAGAGAATTTTCAACCAGGTACTGCACGATCCAGTCAGGTGTAAAAAGCTGCGTTGCAGCAGGAATATTTTCTTTGCTGATTTTTTGGTTTTTCTTCAGTCCCTCAAAAACCAGATTCTTCGGCACACTATTATAATACTGATACAGCCAGCCGATGATCTGCACCTGATCTGTCCAGTCCTCTTCGGGAATATCGCTGACAAGATGATGAATCACTCCGTCTTTGTCCGTAAACGAAGCATTAAAAAAAAGCTCTGTATCATCGCCAGGCTTTTCAAAAAGCTGCGGAAAAACCTGATGAAGTCTGCCGCATTCTCTGATTAAAATCCAGCGAAACAGCTCGTCAAGCCTGTTATCATTTTTCATTGCAATAATAAGCTCAGTTTCTTCAGGACTGAAATCTTCATCCGCATCAAAAGGAGCGGCAACCATATCCGGCTCGGATTTCCCCTTGACTGAGGACGATAAAATCCGTATACCTCCCAGAAGATATCCGTTGATCTCCATAAAACGGATGGCAGTAAGTCTGTTGAACCATGTGTAGGCGGTTTCCTCCACCACGGCAAGGAATGCGTCCTTGTGCGGCATTTGTTTTCGTCTGATCTTGTCTATTATGTCATTTCTTTGCTGTATTTCATGGCCATGAATGGCATACGGCTGTGACATACCAATATCAAAGTATTGTATCTGATCTGTTGACTGCGGCAGCGGGTCAAGAATCTTCTCCTTGCTGATGCCGAGAAGATTCGCTCTGCCGGTGATATCGTTTATCAGCTTTTCTCTTGCCCATACTGCAAAATTCCTGATGGCACTCTTATTCATTTTCTCTCCGTTTTCTCTTCTGTTTGTCATTGTCCAATCAAAGCCACAAACCTGATTTATCCGTTAAAATTCAATATGAATGGTTTTTCCGTTTTCAAGCAGCTTTTCCAGTTCGCCTTTTAATTCAAAAAGATAAGCATCCATATCATTTCTGCTCTCTATTCTCCATGATGCTGAATGCAGCAGCTTTTGTACAGGGATATAAAAATCCTTTCCGGCAGTTTGCTGCAGTATCCGCCACTTCAATGCCTTTGCTTTATCCGCATAGCTGTGAAGAAGTGCAATATTGCTGCATTTTTCAGCCTTGTCTGCCAATTCTTCAAGCTGCTTCAGACATTTTTCTTTTGTTTTATCTTCAAAGGACTTACCGTCAGGCATAGCAAACACTCTTTTTTTCATTTCCTCTATCAAGAAAATAACGGAACTCTTTTCAGCACTAAGTACCTCTGAATATATAGCTCTGTAATTTTCTAAAAGCTCCGGCAGCAATTTGATATTGGCATACGGATGACTCCGCTGAATGATCGTCCGGATATTTTCTGCCGTTTTTTCAAGATCTTCATTGCTGATATAGATCCGGCTGTCATCGTATACGGCAAGGCTGTCAAGGGCACTTGCAAAGATATTTTTTTGCTTGCTGGTAAAAAAATTCTCTATATCATAGAAATCCTCCGCAAAATCAAGAAATACCTCCTGATTTTTTGTAATTTCTGAAAAAAATGCGGAAACAGACTGATATTGTCTGAGGTCGATCAACAGCTGTCTGCCTCTTTCCAGTATCTGCTTTCCGGGGAAGCTGTGGGATTGGTATTCCGGCAAATAAACGCTGTCTATCCTGCTGACCAAATTTTCGGAACAGCCGATAAAATCCCTCATCAGAGTGTCCTCATCATCGGACGCTGCGGATGTTCCGAACAGCTCCTTCATAATTTGTCTGACTGCTCTTTTTTCTCTGTCCGGAACACGTACCCGTTCCACGAGCATCAGCCGTCCGGCAGCATCCTTATCGGTAATATAACCGATGATCTCCTGCGCTGACATATGATTCAAACTGATATTTTCCCCGTTCAGACTGAAAAGAATACTGCCTTTGTGAAACAATACAGCAACAATCCAGTCAATATCATCCTCAACAAATCCATAGGGGGCTTGCATAAATCTGTCCTTCAATGCTTTCAGGGATGTTGTGGTTCGCAGCTTTGTATTCTGAGCAATATAAGCACAGACATCATTGACCGCATGAGGATTAACTGCTTTATCTTCTGAGAGGGTAAAATCCTTGCAGTCTGTTTTCGCAAGCATTTGCACGATATCTTTCCGGCACATAGGCGTATCAATATAATGCAGCTTATGATAAACCGTCTGTACAAGCTTTCCCAATGCTTCGTTCATTCTGCCGGTGATATCTTTGGCTTTTAACTTCACCATATCCCCGTTAACATATATGGCGGCTTCTCTCAAAGCCTCCTTTAAATATACCACCGCATTGCCGTATCTCTCCTGTGCTTCTTTGTTGCTGCCATCCCTTGTCTGAGTGTTTACAGACTCATTGCCGATATTCCTTTTCAGGAAATGGTTGATTTGCAGATATCTTCTGATCTCATGCAGAAATTCTGTATCACCGGGCAAGACAACCAATACCTCTTTCTCCTGCCCCGATCGGAGTCTGAGAATTCCGGGATCCTTCCCTCCCTCATACAAAGGAGTGAGAATACGCACACCGATATCACCATTTCTGACAGATTGATACGGTATATCATCAACAGATTGATTGAACGCAAATGTATATCTTCCTTTAAAAGAAGGATAACGATATTTTTTATCGGGCAGTATACCCTCAAAAATCATTTCTCCGATTTTCCGTATTACCTCATGTTCTTCTATGGGTTCCTTTTCAATTTCCCTGTTGATGCTCTGCTCCTCGTCTGTCAGAAATAGATAGGTGTTTCCGTTTTTCCGGACAAACTGACTGTCGCAAAGTATCCTCAATGCCTGCTCGGTTCTTCCTTTAAGACTGATTCTGTCTTCAGCAATGCTGCCTGCCATCAGGCTTGTGATGTTATCGGCATCGGCTTCAAACTCCCGTTCATACTTTACCATCAGCAGCGTTTTCAGCACATCAACTGTAAAAATATCCGATTTCCTATGCTCCGGATTGACAAATTCATTTTCATACGCACGGTAAATCACTTTCCGATAGCTCTCATCCAGAAAACCTTCCAGCGCATCATAAAACCCATAAAACGGTACAATTACCCCTATCTCCTCATTTTTCACTTTGGAAGCCGATTCCTTAAACAAAGCAAGCATAGAACGCTCACCCTCGGACAAATGCTTTCCCGAAGCTCCATGATTCCTCATATGATGAAGAATGCTTCTTAAAAGATCAAACTGATACGGCACAAACGGATAAACCTCCGAAAAACTTTTTTTGCTCTCATAAAGTTTCCTGTCTGCCGCTGCATTAAAAACAATCAGATTCTTTAATATCGTAGATTTACTGTCATACAGCTGTTCAAGCATTTGTTTTGCAGTATCTGTTTTTGTCAGGATTCTCTTTTTAATCACCTCATCAACATTGGACGATGAAAGCGAAAGTCTTGTATCAAACCTGCCCTGTATCTTGGAAAAATCGTTTTCTCGGCTATTGACTGTGCAATCAATATCCTGCTGACTTGTTACAACAACCCATGCCCTGCCTGCACATTCCTTTCCCAGCTCCTCGGCAACAGTCTGAAGATTGAGCATCAGAGCTGTATCATTGCTGATATACTGCCCGATCTCATCGACAAGAAAAACAACATGATGATTTCCGCCCTTTTTATCAATATATGATTTGACCTTCTTTGCAAAATCCTCAATGCTGATCTTATACGGCTCAGCTGTCTTTTGACACCAATTTCGTGCAGCAGACTCACTCATCAATCCGATATGCGACAATACTTTAACAATGCTGTCCTGTATGAAGTCAAAATCCTTTCTTACGCTGAACCATTCATCCCCGTATTCCTCCCGAAAGACACGCTGGAACTCTTCAAATTTTCCGACATCGGAGAGTTTTTTCTCCAGATCAGCCAGATACGGCAGAGAACCGCAGAAGCCCTGCATTTCGTTGAACACCTTTAAAAACACATCGGCGATTGCGCTCTTATGATTTCCGGATGAATCACTTTTTGAATCAATGTTGAATATAATTGCATCGGCAGGTGTCTGTGCAGCCAGCTTCATGTCAGCCAATACCATCGGATCTGTTATTTTATGATTATGGACAAAATACTCGATTGCTTTCTTTTTTCCGATAGTCTTATTTTCAAGAATACAGGACAGTATTTTTAAAAAATGAGATTTACCGCTTCCAAAAAAACCCGATATCCATACGCCCGTTTCCGAAGTGAATCCTTCTATACTTTTTCTATATGCAGAGAAAAAATTTCCGAAATGTCTTTGCAGTTCTTCTGTAACAACATATTCCTCCAGCTCCTGAGAAATATTGGTTTCCCTTTCCTGACCTACAACGATAACTCCCTGTAATTCACGGTCTATCCTCTTTGCAAACACATCTTTGATCAGCATGATTCTTCCTCCGGAGTGTTTTTTTTATTATACAACCAATGATATTATTTTGTCAATTTTGAATTACTGATCGTCTACGGTCTTATCTCCTGCCGGATATGCCTGATATGGATTTTTGGGTAAAATCGTATTCGGACCGTCAAATATAATGATTTCTCCGCAAAGCCTTCCCTCTTCATCCGTATATATTTTCGGTTGAGGACAGTACGCATTTTCCCACACAGGCGTCTTGCCTGTGATGTTATCCTTGATATATTGTTTCAGATCCTTACGCATAATTCCGGTATATTTTGTCAGTTGGCAGTTCCTGTCGCTCCACAGAAGCCTCTCCATCTGCTCCATTCTGTCCAATGACAAAAGCGCCAGATAGGCATATCCGTCCGGAACTCTTCCGATATTCTTGATGATACCGAACACCGTTGCCACTATCACCTGATCGCACATAAACATGAGGTCTTGTCCGGACATCCCGTTAAAGTCCTCCGCCGCTGCTGCCATTATTTCTTCATCCGAACAGCCGGGCAGCGGGGGCAAATAGGTCATGCCCCATTCTCTTTCTATCAATGCTTCAATAAAGGAATTGACAGAATAACGGGCATATTTTCTGACACGGTCACTCAGCATCCACATCACATCATTTCCGCTGTCATTGCCAAACGGTGCAAATTCATCTGCACAGTCATAATATATGGCATCGGAAAAGTAACGGCGGAAAATCGGGTGACTTGTCAGAATGTGCGGACTGTAATCTTCAACATCGACATACTTATACGACATTTCATCGAAATCCTCCGTGTCCTCATAGCCTTTTTTCCTTTTTGCACTTATCAGCTTTCCGGCTTCTTTTTCACACTTTTCCTTGTTATCAAAGCTCTTCAAATTTGTTTTGCCTATCGTACCCCATTTGCCGTAACTGACTGCCAATTCATTGTCAAGCGTTTCTATTCTCCAGAATTTATCCGACTTTTCATCCTTATATCTGAGAACTGCCTTCATATTGATTCTCCTTTCAAAATCGTGGTCAAACTCTTGATGAAAACACCCTGCCGCAGTACGTTTACCTCTCAGTAAACAAAACTTCGGCAGGGCAGCTGCTTTGTACTGTCTGAACCTGCTCCCTCCATTTCCGGAAATCAGCAATCAAATCCTGACAAGAGCAAATATTTCATAGTCAAATGTCCTGTTATGTTTATAAATAGCGCTGTGAACTGTTCCCTCATGCACAAAACCTGCCTTTTTCAGAGCCGCCGCCGCCGGAGCATGGTTGGCATAGGGATGGGCATCTATTCTAATAATATTGTATTTTTCAAATACATCGCTGCACATTTTCTTGATTACCTCTGTTCCTAAGCCCTTTGCCTGGTACTCCTTTGCAAGCCATATTGATATTTCGGCGCTTTTGGAAAAAACACCTGTTCCGATCAGTATATCCACTCCGCCTATTGCATGACCATCCGCTATGATGGCTCTGCACACCTGTCTTTCCTCACTATTCAGGATTCTTTCCCTGATATACTCGACTGCAAAAGCATTATCCATCGGGTATGGAAGATTTTCAAAAAGGTTATCCGAAAGATGCGGATCATCTGTTGCTTTCATAAAATCATCCAGATAGGATGCCTGCCATTTTTTAAGCTCAAATTCCATTTTATAATTCTCCTTGGTCTCATTTATTTGTCCGTTTCAAGTTTAAATCATTTTTATATTAATTTCATATTTATTATAGCATACTTTGCTAAAAAATAACAGGATTTTAAGGAAATTAATTGATTAAATTACCTTGAAATACTTCAGAATGAAATGAAACTTTAAGTTTTTTAAGAATGAATTAACATTCCATTTACAGCATTAACATATTTCTGTATAATATTATGGATATAATAAAACCATCAAATCAAACGAAACAAATTCAGACGGGAGATGTCAGATATGAAAAAAAGAAATTACACAAACACGTTCATTATAGCTCTTCTTACAGCAGCCATGGCAGGCAGCATGATACTCACAGGATGTTCGGCATCCGATACAGACACAAGCGCCGCTTCATCCGTCAGCTCTTCTGTTTCTGCTTCATCAGCAGGTGCGGAAACTGTGTCCACGCCGAGCGACAGCACCGCATCAACCGTTACAGTTGACAGTAATGATACAGATTCTTCCTATAACGAGAGCGAATCTGTCAAAATCACCCTAAACGGTTCAAGCGCCGATATTAATGGAAACGGCGCAAAAGCCGACGGAGGCACTATCACTATCTCCGCAGCAGGAACGTATATTATCAGCGGCACGCTTGATGACGGACAGATCGTGATCGAAGCCGGTAAAAATGATACCGTCAAGCTGATTCTTAACAATGCCACCATTAAAAGCTCCACCACCGCTGCCATTTATGCTTCAAAGTGTGAAAAAACAATTATCGTTCTGGAAGACGGAACAACCAATACCATATCCGACGGCAGCAATTATACCGATACAACAGAATCCTCTGATACAGAGGACGACAGCGACAGCAATTCCCCCAACGCTGCTATCTTTATTCAGGATGACCTTACCATCCTCGGAACTGGTACTCTGAATGTAACAGGCAATTCCAATAACGGCATTACCTCAAAGGATACACTCAAAATAACAAGCGGTACTATCAATGTCACAGCCGTTCACCACGGTATCACAGGCAAGGATAATCTCTATATCAGCGGCGGTACGGTAAACGTCACCTCCACCAACGGCGATGGTCTGCGCTCCACTTATTCCGATACAGACAAGGAAGAGAAAGGACACATTTATATTGAAAATGCCGACATTACTGTAACAGCAGGCAAGGATGGTATTCAGGCTGAGAAAAATCTTATCATCAACAACGGCACTATCAATATCGTCACCAACGACGGCGCTCCCGAAAGCACTTCCAATACCTCTCAGGGCGGTTTCGGTTTCAATCAGGGCAGCAATTCGACAAGCTCGGATTCGACAAGTGCAAAAGGTCTTAAGGCAGGCAGCAATATAACGATCAATGACGGAGCGATCACAATTGATTCCTATGATGATGCCATCCACAGCAACGGCGATGTTACCATCAGCGGCGGTACGATCAACATCAAAACAGGCGATGATGCTGTTCATGCAGATAATACACTCACCATCAAAAACGGCACCATTACCATCTCACAGTCTTATGAGGGTCTTGAAGGAACAGCCATTGACATTTCCGGCGGCACCATAGATCTGACCGCTTCCGATGACGGTGTGAATGCGTCAGGCGGAAATGACGGCAGCGGATTCGGTAACTTTGACGGCGGCAGAGGCTTCGGACCGTTTGCAGGTCAGCAGTTCAACACTCAGAATACTTCTGCCGAAAACGGCGATTCCGAGTTTACGGTTATCCAGACAGCAAACACAGCAGACAATGCTGACAGTTCATCCTCCCTCAGTACTGCTCTCAATATCAGCGGCGGAACACTTTATGTCAATGCTCAGGGTGATGGTCTTGACAGCAACGGAAATATGAATATCAGCGGTGGAACGATCATTATCAACGGTACAACCAACAACGGTGACGGTATTCTTGACCATGACGGAACCTGTATCGTAACAGGCGGCACGATTATAGGAGCAGGCACATCAGGTATGCTTGAAATGCCTTCGGCTTCCTCCACACAAACAACAGTAGCAGTACTTTTTGATCAGACACAGTCAGCCGGCACACTTGTATATATCACCGATGAAAGCGGCAATGTTCTTGCGGCAATGGCTCCCGAAAAGAACTACTCCTGCCTGATATTCAGCTCATCCGAGCTCAGCAGCAGCACCTACAACGTATATATCGGCGGCACAGCCACAGGCGATGCAGTAAACGGCTATTACAGCAAAGCAGTTGTATCAGGCGGTACACTTTATACCAGCTTCACCCCCTCCGATATTGTCACTTATGTTGATTCCAACGGCGTGACCTCCTACTCCGGCGGCATGGGCGGCGGCAGAGGTCAGATGACCGGCGGCTTCGGCGGCGATAACGGTCAGACACCCCAGATGCCGGATCAGAACGGCGACACAAACCAGCAGGGCTTCGGCGGCAGAGGCGGCAGAAATATGCAGACAACCTCAAGCAATCAGATATCAACAGCTGACGTTTAATCCTCGATGAAAAATCTTCCTTTCCTTCGGTACCTCTTGAAAAAAGTCTTATCATATATTATAATGGGTTCACTAAGGTACCGAAGAAAGGATGTTAGCAATGAAAAAGTTTATACCTTACGAAAAAATGTCCAAGCGGATGAAGAAAGAAGCTGACAAACAAAAACGAAAGGATTGGGGAGTGCTCAGTCCGGTGACAAGAAAAAGCAAGAACGCAAAAATTTATGACAGAAAGAAAATCCGTTCCATGGATCGCAAAGATCACGGAACGGATTTTTATTTTTTCGCTGATGATTAATCCAATTCTGTCAGCCGATACTTTAATCAACAATACTTACTGAGGAGAACATATCTTATGAAACTTATTTTTAAATCTGTATGCTGTGCGGTTATTATCGGCTGTCTTTTGTCTATGACCGGATTCTGCGGTGCGTGTGAGGATATTGAGGATAAGGTTTTCCGTCTGCATATTATCGCTAATTCCGACAGCGATGAGGATCAGAATCTGAAGCTGCTTGTCCGTGATGAGATAACCTCCTACACAGAGGAGCTTTTCGCCGATTGTAAAAACAAGGAAGAATCTATGGAAAAAGCCAGAAACAATATTGAGAGCATCAAATCAAAGGCAGAGGATATTGTCAGAAAAAACGGATATGACTATGCTGTTGACGCATATGTGACAAACATGAGCTTTGATACCAGAGTATATGATGATTTCACTCTTCCGGCAGGAAAATATGATGCTCTGAGGATTGTGCTGGGCGAAGGCAAGGGACATAACTGGTGGTGCGTCCTCTACCCTGCCGTCTGTGTTCCGTCAGCAGAAAAAGATATCGGCTCCGCCCTGAATGAAAGCGAAACCGATATCGTAACCGACAGCGACAAATATATTGTCAAATTCAAGATTGTTGAGATATTTGAAACCATATTTTCATGGCTGTAATGCCTGATGCGGCGGAATTTGCCGATCCTTCATCATTCTTCACCGAACATACCGAATATGCCGCCCGATGAGATCTGCTTTGGACCGTGCGGAACAGGCTTCAGAAGATAAACCTTTTCATAATATTCTTCCAACTTCTGACGACAATCATCGGCATCGGATTTATCCTCAAATATGCCGAAAACAGCCGAACCGCTGCCTGTCATCACCTCACCCGCTGCTCCGTATTTTTTCATCAGCGCCTTGATATCGGATATCTCATCAATATCCACAACCTCTTCAAATTTGTTATATAAATTATCGGAAATAGCTTCAACATTGCCATTGCATACAGCATTGGTCAGCGCCTCGGAGCTTTTACAGTTCTCATAGCCAACAGAATCCGATTTCTCATAAGCATCCTTTGTGGAAACTTTGAACTCAGGCTTGACAATAACTATATAACAATCAGGCATATCGGGCAGCGGACTCAGTATCGTGCCTATTCCTCCGGCAGACATCGTTCCTCCGTAAATACAGAAAGGAACGTCTGCTCCGACATTTTCTCCGATCTCGGCCAGTTCTTCCATGCCGAGGTCTGTTTCAAGCATCTCATTGAGGGCAAATATCACCGCAGCAGCATCTGTACTGCCGCCTGCCATTCCTGCACCAGAAGGAATACGCTTCTTTATTTTTACAGATACGCCCACTCTCGGAATTTCCGTATATTCAAAAAATTCCTCTGCGGCGGCATAAGCCGTATTGGTACTGTCGCATGGAATCTCATCGTCCGTGCAGGAAACAGAAATATCCTCTCTGCTTTTGTCGATCGTTACTGTCACATCATCAAAAAGCGAAACTGTCTGCATTACCGTATTGATCAGATGATAACCGTCGCTTCTTCTTCCGGTTATATCAAGAAAAAGATTAATCTTTGCTGGTGCTGCCACCGTCATGCGCATAGCTTTAACTACCTCTCAATAAAATTATTTCTTTTCGTCAAGGAATTTTTCTATTCTTTCCAGAGCCTCTTTGATATGATTCAGCGAATAAGAATAGGAAACTCTTGCAAAGCCCTCTCCGCATTCGCCGAATGCTGTTCCGGGAACGATCGCAACACGCTGCGAATAAATCAGCTGCTCACAGAATTCCTCAGAACCCATGCCCGAAATCTCAATGCTCGGAAAGACATAGAACGCTCCCTCCGGTTCAAAGCATTTCAGACCCATCCGGCAGAAGCCGTCAACGATAAGCCTTCTTCTGATATCATATTCCTCACGCATTCTCTCTATGTCACTATCGCCGTGCTTCAGCGCTTCCACAGCAGCATACTGAGCTGTCGAGGGCGCACTCATAATGGCATACTGGTGCAGCTTCAGCATCTGCGTGATAATAGGTTCGGGGCCGACAGCATATCCCAGCCGCCAGCCTGTCATGGCATAGGATTTGGAAAAACCGTTGACAACAACTGTTCTTTCCTTCATATTCTTAATGCTTGCAAAAGACACGTGTCTTTCCCTGCCGTATGTAAGCTCTCCGTAGATCTCATCGGAAAGCACAAGGATATCATGCTTTTCAACGACTGCCGCAATCGCCTCCAGATGCTCTCTTCTCATAACAGCACCTGTGGGGTTATTCGGAAACGGAAGTATCAGCAGCTTTGTTTTCGGAGTAATGGCAGCTTCAAGCTCCTCTGCTGTCAGTCTGAACTCATTTTCGGACTTGGTTTTGATAATGACAGGCACACCGCCTGCCATGCGTGTCATCGGCTCATAGCATACAAACGACGGCTGAGGGATCAACACCTCATCACCGTTATCCACTACCGATCTGATACAAAGATCAATTGCTTCCGAACCGCCGACGGTAACGACAATCTCATCATCAGGGTTATATTCAACATCAAAACGACGGGCAAAATATTTGGAAATCTGTGTTCTGAGTTCCGCAAATCCCCTGTTCGGAGAATACCATGTGCGTCCTCTTCTCAGAGATTCTATACCCTCCTGACGGACGTGCCAGGGTGTTGTAAAATCCGGCTCGCCGATGCTGAGAGAGATAACATGATCCATCTCATTGGCAATATCGAAAAATCTTCTGATACCCGACGGCTTAAGCTGCTGGATCTTCTGATTTAAAATTTTTGTATAATCCATTACAGAATCAAACTCCTTTGTTCTTCTTCCTCGCTGTCATCATAGAATACAGCACCGCCCTGTTTGTAGGTGGTAAGTACAAAATTGGTCGCTGTTCCGATAACCGCATCCAATGTAGAAAGGCGCTTTGAAACAAATTCTGCAATTTCCTGAATAGTGCTTCCCTTTACCATCGCAATGAGATCATATCTTGAGGAAGCCGCAAGATACACATTTTCAACATTTTCATAAGACATCACAATTTTCGCAATATCATCAAAGCCTGTTTCGGGCTTTGGTGTTACCTTCAGCTCTATGATGGCTCTGACACCGGAATCCGGCACCTTTTCCCAGTCAATAATGGTTTTTGTACCTTTTATAATACCGCTTGCCTTCAATTCGTCAATTTTTCTGACTACCTCTTCCTCACTTTCGCCAACCATGGCGGCAAGCTCGGACGGAGTAAATTCTGCATTTTCACTCAAAAGCTCCAAAAGCCTGTTCATATTTCATTTCCCCTTTTTAAAATTATTAAAACATAATTAAATTATATTATAGCCTATATCTGTCCTGTTGTCAAAATGAATTTTTAAAAAAACAGACCCAAAAATGAAGATACCGCATCATTTTTGGGTCTGTCTTTATTTATTTCAGGCATTAAGCGCCAGAAATCTTCTGATATCCGCCAATTTTTCCTTTGCATCGCTGACACCGAGCCTGTAAACCTCATCAAGCTCCTGCTGTGAGCAAAAATATCTGCCGATATTCAGCGGTTTGGAGGGCTGTATAACGATCGCATCACCGTTTTTCTGAAGTTCAAAACACCTTTCACGTTCTTTGTTGTAAACCGAGGGACGATCCAGCATTGCCTTTACAACCGCTGGATAATTCTTATATTTGCTTTTAAGAACAGGCAACGGAAAATCGGGTTTATTTTTCTTCACATAATGGGCGTCCCTTGTCAGTATGATAACATTCTTTGTCTGCCCATCCTTAAGAGCCTTATTGATCGGTATGGAAGACGATACGGCGCCGGCAAGCAATTTTTTGCCTTCATATTCCACTATATTGGTTACGACAGGCAGAGAGGATGAAGCGATCACAGGGGTAAAATTTCTCTTCATCTTTTCTTTTCCGAAATAAACGGATTCGCCTGTTTCACAGTCAGTCGCTCCCACCACAAGCTGCATGGTACTTCTGAAAAATTCATCATAATCAAAAGGCAGCAGTTCGGCGGCAATTTCTCCGAATATGAAATCAAAACCGTAAATACTTCCGGTTTCTCTGAATAGCTTCAGGCTCAGAAAGCGTTTATCTTTGATATAGTCAATATATGTCCGGCAGCTTCTTCCCTTTTGTTTTGATATGTAGGAAAGTGCATTCAGCGCTCCTGAAGAAATAGCATAAGTCACAGGAAAAAATATATTATTGTCAATCAGAACATCAAGAACTCCCGCCGTATAGATGCTTCGGTGTACTCCGCCTTCAAGAACCAAGCCGACATTCATAACATCATCTCCATGATGTATATTATAATACAATATACTGCCTTTTCCGTAAACAAACTATGAACAATCATTGAATATTATCATAATATTGCCCCACCAACACAAAAGCTGCAAACCGTTATAATTTGCAGCTTTTGTATTTTTATGTATTAATCTGCGTTTGCCTTTGCGATCTCATCAATCTGATCCCTGATTCTGAGGAAGGCGTCCGTCACAACCGGGTCAAATTTCTTCCCTCTCTGTTCCTCTATGTTATCAAAAACAACCGAGGTCGGAAGTGCTGCTTTATAGCTCCTTTTCGCAACAAGAGCATCGAAATAATCCGCAATCGTCATAATTCTTGCACAAAGCGGAATTTCATCACCCTTGATACCGTAAGGATAACCCGAACCGTCCCAGCACTCATGGTGATAAAGGGCAACGGATTTAGCAACCTTGAGGAAGTTTTCATTTTCGATATCGCTCATAGACTGTTCAATAATTTCTTTACCATTTATTGTATGCTTCTTGATAATTTCAAATTCATTCTGAGTCAGCCGTCCTGCTTTTGTAAGGATAGCATCGGGAATGGTTATTTTTCCGATATCGTGAAGAGGTGCGGAAAGCATCACATCGTGCATATATCTTTCATCAAGAATATCCTGAAAATCCCCGTTGCGGTGCAGCTCTTTGACAAGCGCCTCGACATACTCGCTTGTGCGTTTCACGTGCTTGCCTGTGCTGCCGTCACGGGCTTCAATGATGTTGGCAAAGCTGATAATGATCTGATTCTGCATATTTTCGATCTCATCGGTTTTCTGGTTGACGCTTGTATCAAGCTGACTTCTTTTTGCGTCAAGGGAATGAATGACACGGCTTGTAAATACAGCCGTTACCAAAAAGCTGATAATACAGTTCATAATCAGCAATATGGTATTATATTCGTATGGCAGAGAATACTGAGGTTTATAGTCATTATAATAAACTGCCAGGAATATAAATGTACAGGAAGCAAGAAGGATAATAATAATTCTCAGGTATCTGTAAATTGCACCCTTTTTCCTGATAAATACTGACATAAACATCAGCGGTATCAGAAGATATTGAAAACCTGCCGACAGTCCGAAAAGAGTCACCGCACAGATCTGATGTATAAAAAGCTCAAATGCGGTAACAAGTGTACAAGGAAGCCAGGAACCCTTGAAATGTCTCAGAAGAATAACAAATGTGGTATACAGTACAACACATATACCATCCATCATCAGCATCAGCGGAGCCTTAAAAAGCGAAAATATGACAAGATAGGCGCTGTGAAGAAGAAGGCACGCAAGAAAAAACATATTGAGCGGTGCGCTGTAAAAGGCATAATCCGCATAATCCTTATCGTTGTTATATGAAGGCGTTCCCGTAAAGAAGTTGATTATCTTATTAGTTTCAGACATAATAATTCACCCGTGCGAAAAACGCTGTCCTCTCTTTATGAATTTTAAATCATTTTCCTTAAAGCAAAAACAATTTAGTTTATTATACAATATTTTGGCAGATTATTCAATAGAAATTATCAAAAAATAACATTTTTTCCTTGAGAGCGTGATTAATTTTGTATTATATTTTCAACTTCAAAAGATCCGCCGCCGTATTTTCTATGGTTCTTATGTGTATATTGATTGTCGGAGCTTCTGCTGCTTCATTTACCGCCTCACCCGCTGCTGCCGATGATTCAAAGCTGCGCATACCGATCATTATGTATCATGGTTTCAGCGAAAGCACGACAAGGCGGAATCAATACATGATATCGCCCGACTGCCTTGAGGAAGATCTGAAATACTTGAAAGAACACGGCTATACGACCATCTTTCTGTCAGAGCTGACCGAGCATTTCAAAAGCGGTTTGGAACTTCCCGAAAAGCCGATCATACTGACATTTGATGACGGATATTATGATAATTATGTATATGCGTGGCCGCTGCTTGAAAAATATGAGTGCAAAGCCGTGATATCTCCGATAGGCAAAGCTGCCGATGAAGCAGAAAATGAAGAGTACAGAAGCGTTTTGTGGTCACAGTGTACATGGGAAGAACTTAAAGAAATGTCGGATTCGGGTTTTGTCGAGCTGCAGAATCATACCTATGATCTTCACAAGCTGAACAAGGGCTGGCAGGGCGCTGCAGCTAAAACCGGAGAATCTGACGATGATTACAAACAGCGGCTGAGCGAAGATCTTCTGAAGTCAAATGCACAAATACAAGAGGTAACGGGGAATGTTCCTGATGCCGTTGTATACCCCTTTGGAGCAAAAAGCGATACAACAGAAGATATTGTCCGTTCCCTCGGATTTTCTGCCGCTCTTGACTGCGAAGAAAAAATAAATTATATTGACTCTCCCGATGATCTGTTCCAGCTGCATCGTTTTCTCAGACCTGACAATATCAGCTCAGCAGATTTTTTTGGCAAGTTCGAGAAGATATGAATTGTCATATTTTACAGAATCTTCGCATAACATTAACGAATCTGTATTTTTAGGAGGATATTTATGCCGAAAATATTTCTAAGCCCCTCAACACAGGAATATAACCCCTATATCGACGGCGGAAATGAAGAATATTATATGAATCTGATTGCCGATGCCATGATACCATACCTTACCGCATCGGGTATCGAGTATGAAAGAAATGATCCCAGCAAAAATGTGAACAGCTCCGTTGCTCAGTCCAATGCCGGAGCTTTTGATTTTCACCTTGCGATACATTCCAATGCTTCTCCGGCGCCGAATGCTGGTAAAGTAAGAGGAACACAGATCTATTTTTACCCCAATTCCTCCAGAAGCGAAAGAGCTGCCAATATCTTTCTGAAAAACTTCAAGGAGATCTATCCGGATCCGAATCTTGTCAAAACTGTTCCCACCACCACTCTCGCAGAGCTTGTCCGCACCAATGCACCTGCCATACTGATCGAGGTCGCATACCATGACAACAAGGAGGACGCTCAATGGATAAGAGATAATATCGGTCTGATTGCAGAAAATCTGTCACGCTCAACAGCAGAATATTTGGGCGTACCTTTTAGACAGCCCACAGCGGAACGAACCGGCACAGTCACAACAGAAAGCACCGCTCTTAATCTCCGAGCACAGCCGAGTACCGAATCCACCATTCTTGCAAAAATACCGAAAGGCACACAGCTGCCGATCGTCGGTTCTGACGGACAGTGGTATCTGACACGTTATTCGGGTCTGGAGGGCTATGTCTACGGACAATATATCACCTTTGAAAATTAAAGAAGATGCCATTCCAAACAATAAATATAAAAAATGTCTTTACAAAATCGAATTACTGTGTTATATTATAATTTAAATAGTAATAATTATTATTTTTATTGCTCGTATAAAACTGTTAATAGCAGAGGTGAAAGATAATGGCATCGAAACGCAACTTCAGCGCCAAGCGTGAGGCAATTTATAATACTCTTGCATCCACAACGTCTCACCCGACAGCTGACTGGATCTATGATCAGCTGAAACAGCAAATGCCCGATCTCAGTCTTGGTACTGTTTACAGAAATCTGAATATTTTCAAGGAAATGGGCATCATAAAATCAATTGGTGTCATTAACGGACAGGAACGGTTTGATGCAAATGTATCACAGCATTCGCATTTTATATGCAGCAAATGCTTTAAAATTATTGATATTCCCAGCAGAAAAAGATTTATTGACAGCAGTATCTATGAATATGTCGAATTTGAATGCAGAGCAAAAATCAGCAGCCACAGCATCACCTTTTATGGTATTTGTTCGGAATGTGGAAATTCCGAAAATTATTAAGGTATTGATATCCGAAGAATATTCGGTATATGAATATAATAAAAATACAATTAAAAACGGAGGAAACCAAAATGAAAAAATTTGTCTGTCAGGTTTGCGGATATGTTTATGAAGGAGAAACTGCTCCCGAACAGTGCCCGATTTGCAAAGCTCCCAAAGAGAAATTCAATGAGCTTAAGGCTGAAACAGCTTATGCAACTGTACACGAAGTAGGATCCGCAAAGGGTGTTGATCCTGAAATCTACAAGGAGCTTGTCGCTAACTTCAACGGCGAATGCAGCGAAGTTGGTATGTATCTTGCAATGGCAAGACAGGCTGACCGTGAGGGTTATCCCGAAATTGCAGCAGCATTCACAAAGTACGCTTTTGAAGAGGCTGAACACGCTGCTAAATTTGCAGAGCTTCTCGGCGAGGTACTTACAGACAGCACAAAGAAGAATCTTCAGATGAGAGCTGATGCAGAAGCAGGCGCCTGTGCAGGCAAATTTGAGCTTGCAAAGAAGGCAAAGGCTCAGAATCTTGACGCTATCCACGATACCGTGCATGAAATGGCTAAGGACGAAGCACGTCACGGTGCAGGCTTTGCAGGACTTCTCAAGAGATATTTCGGTGAATAACTTTACCGTATCGACAGATATTATCAGGCAATCAAAGGAAGCGGAGCAATCCGTTTCCTTTTTTTACAGGAAGGAGAATACAGATGGACAGGTCACGCTCCGGCGCTGTTGTCTGCTGCTCGGACGGCAGACGAAATGGCAGCATGGAACAGAAAAAATTCAAAAAGCTCATTCATGATATAGAGCTTGCCTCAAAGATGAAGATCACACCCGGACAGTATATTTTTTCCCGTCAAAACAGCATTGCTTCGGCGGAGGCAAAAGAAAGAGCGGATGAGCTGATGAGCTTTTACAGAGATGACAGTATCACCGATATTTTTGATATATCCGGCGGAGATATTGCGAATGAGATCCTTCCCTATCTTGATTATAATATTATCAGAAACTCTCCGGCTGTTTTTTGGGGATACAGCGATCTCACCACTATTATCAACGCCATCTATGCCAAAACAGGCAGAGCCTCCGTTTTGTATCAGGTCAGAAATATAGAGGGCAGTTTCAGCTGTGTGCAGAAAAAAAGATTTTCGGATTACTTTAACGGGAATGAACAATCCCTTTTCGGTGTAAAATATAAAATGCTTGTCGGAAACTGTATGAGCGGTGTTGTTGTCGGTGGCAATATACGATGCTTTCTGAAACTTGCCGGAACGGAATATTTTCCGGAGCTTCAGGGAAAGCTGCTGCTGCTGGAATCTCTCGGCGGCGGTGAAGCACGGATGAGAACCTGTCTCAGTCAGCTTAAGCAGCTCGGCGCATTTGAAAAAATAAGCGGTATCATTCTGGGAACATTTACTGATATGCAGCAAAAAGGAATTTCCCCGACCATCGAAGAGCTTGTGATGAATATGGCAGAAAACAGGCTGCCGATAGCCAAAACCGAAGAAATAGGACACGGAGAGGACGCAAAAGCTGTGTTTATAGGTAAGGAATTAACGATACAGGCATGATATTACAAAAATTTATAAGTTGAAATTATCCGGGTATTGTGATATAATTTATTTTCAAGCAATATAATGAATTATAGCTATCATGCAGAATTGAAAGAAGTGTTAAAAAATATATGCCTATTAAAATTCAAAGCGAATTGCCCGCATTTAAAATTCTTGAATCCGAAAATATTTTTGTTATGAGCAATGAACGTGCTGGCTCTCAGGATATAAGACCGCTTAAAATTATTATACTGAATCTGATGCCCACAAAGATAGAAACCGAAACCCAGCTTCTCAGACTTCTGGGAAATACACCCTTGCAGGTGGATATCGAGCTGATGAAAACAGCCACTCATGTTTCCAAAAATGCCCCTGCCGATCATCTCACCACCTTTTACAAAACCTTTGACGAGGTGAAGAACAACCGCTATGACGGCATGATCATCACAGGCGCTCCCGTTGAGCTTTTGGAATTTGAACAGGTGGATTACTGGCAGGAGCTTTGCGAAATAATGGAATGGACAAAGCATAATGTATGCAGTACCTTCCATATCTGCTGGGGCGCTCAGGCAGGTCTTTATTATCATTACGGCATACCGAAATATAATCTTGACGAAAAACTGTCCGGCATTTATGTCCACAGGGTGATGAATACATTTCATCCGCTTATGCGTGGCTTTGACGATAAAATACTTCTTCCTCATTCACGCTATACAGGCACTCATCGTTCGGATATACGCAAGCATGAGGAGCTTGAAATACTCGCTTCGTCCAATCTTGCCGGAGTGGCAATCGTTGCCAATAAAAACGGCAGACAGTTCTTTGTCACCGGTCATGCCGAATATGACCGCAATACGCTTGCCAATGAGTATTTTCGTGACAATAACAAAGGTATTCATCCCCCGCTCCCCTATAACTACTTCCCCGGCAATGACCCCCGTGCGCTTCCTGCTCTGACCTGGAGAAGCTACTCGACGATTCTTTATTCTAACTGGCTGAACTATTTTGTTTATCAGCAGACACCCTATAACCTTTCGGATATCGGAGAATTCTGATAATATTGTAAAATACGGGCATAATATGATCAAAGGAGTTGATAATATTATGCCCGAAGCATATAACCGTAAAAATGATTTGCTCCACCCCGAAAACAGTCAATATGCCTTTGCTCCTGACAATATGGATGAGGCGGAGGACTATCTTGGCTTTGCATCAAACGGTATGACAGATAATGAAAAAATAGATGAGTTTAATTATTTTGACAATTATCTCGATGAGCGGAGCTTAGAGGATTAACACAATCAGATCCGTACAGGCGGCTTTTTGCAGCAGACTGTACGGATTTTTTTGTGCATTATGCAATCATCATTCTATCAAATTCATTCTTTTGTCCAAAAAGACATAGATATAATTTGACACATCAAACAAATAACATTATAATATAATTTATCATAGGTAAAAAAGTATATCACAGAAATGGAGGTTAATTTATGTCACCGAAGGAAAAAAACGAAAAATACATACCGAAAAAACCTTCCGAGTATATTGACAACCGTTCAGAGGAAGAAAAGGAAACCGAAAGACATCTTCATAAGGAATACGACAACAAAAACAAAGATATCCCGCCGCTTTCGCAAAGCGAACGGGAACATCTTACCTATCTCAGGATTTTGGAACAGTATAATGAAGCTAAAATCAAGCGTACAAATTACAGGCGCTACGGTTCGGCTTTTATCATCATATCGGCACTCGTATTTCTGACACTTATTTTCAGTCTTGAAACAAAAATAGAATTTCTCTGTCTTTGGATTGTGGTTATTCTTTATTGTGTGGCTGTTATGATAAGAGCTGATTACAAATACCATACATTTAAGGAATATCTGGGTATTGCGGATGAATTCGATTATTACGGAATGGATGAGGACGATGAAGAGGATAAGCCGCCGGAACCCGGTATCAAGCAAGCCAAAACAGAAACTGTAACAAAAGTCCAACAAAAAACATCTGCTGAAACTGAAATAAAGTCACAATATGAATTTGGAACGGCAGACAAACTGTCAAAGAACGAGGAGGGCAAGAAATGAAAAACATCTTCAGTATTTTTCGGCATGACCTGAAAAATATTGCCAAAAATATTATTGTATTTATTGTTGTCATAGGAATTGCGGTTCTGCCTGCACTTTACGCATGGTTTAATATCGCTGCCAACTGGGATCCGTATTCGAGTACAGGCGGAATAGGCTTTGCAGTATGCACCAAGGACAAGGGATATTCCTATAAGATCATGACCATCAACGCAGGCCAACAGATTGTCAGCAATCTTGAAAAAAACGACAAGATGGGCTGGACATTCGTAAGCGAACAGGAAGCTCTTGATGGTGTTAAAGACGGAACCTACTATGCCGCTGTCATTATTCCGGAGGATTTCAGCGAAAATCTCTTTTCCGTGACAACCGGAAAATTCAAGCAGGCAGAGCTTCACTACTACATCAACGAAAAGAAAAATGCCATTGCACCGAAAATAACTGACAAGGGTATTCAGACGATTGAGGAAACCGTCAATTCCACCTATGTCAGCACGGTAACACAGGTAATCGCAAGTGCTCTCAACATAACAGCTGATACGGTCGGCGACTCAAAGGATACAATCTCAGACCAGATCATCGAAAAGCTGGAAAATGCCAAAAACGACATTGACGGCTTTAAAACCACCATTGATGTCTTCACATCCACTCTCAATACCGTTGACAGTCTTGTAAAAGCAAACAAGGATATGCTCCCTACTATACAGGATGCTCTTAACAAAGGCAGTCTCAGAGCCGATGAGATCAAAGACGCTGTTTCCTCCACACGCAACACATCAAAAAAAGTCAGCGGCTCCGTGGAGGGAATCATCAAATCTGCTCAGAGCGTATCAGACAATATCAGCACACAGCTTGATGATGCTTTTCAGAATATTGAAACCAATTCCGCTTCTTCTGCCGATAAGCTGCGCACCGTCACGCTGCTGAACGAAAAAATTATTTCTGTTAATAATTATGCCCTGTCCATTCTTCAGGATGTGCAGGATAATTTCGGTGTTGACTGTTCAAAAACCATCGGAAGGCTCACAAATGCTAATGATCGTCAGCAGCAGCTTGAAGATATGATCAATTCCGCCGCTGATACAATCACCTCAACCGGCAAGCTGCCGAAAGAAACACAGGATAAAATAAAATCATTGGCATCCTCCGCCAATAATGAGCTTCAATCGGCTGAAACCGCATTTGACGGAATAAAAAATATGATCGATACGGCTGTTGACAAATCTATGGCTGTGCTTGATGATGTTTCGGAAATGCTCCAGAATCTTGGTTCTGATGTTCCGAATTTTGAAACTTCCCTTGATAACGCTTCAAACACAATCCAATCAATCAAACAGTCTTTTGAAGATCTGAAAGACTATATTGATCAGGCAAAGAATAAAATTGATAATCTTGTGACAAAGGTAAATGATTTCAAAAACAATAAAACCATTGAAAACTTTATCACACCTATCATTGAAAATCCTGAAGCTTTGGGTGAATTTATATCCAGCCCTGTCAAGGTAGAAACAACCGAACTGTTCCCGATAGAAAACTACGGAACAGGCATGACACCTTTCTACACCTCTCTCGGCTTCTGGGTAGGCGGAATTATCCTTGTTGCCATTGCCAGAACCGACCTGACAAAGCATGAGCTGCGCAGACTCAACAAACCAAATTCCACTCAGATGTTCTTTGGAAGATATCTGATTTTCTTTGTACTGGGTCAGATACAGGCATGGATCATCGCACTCGGAGATCTTTTCTTCCTGAAAATACAATGCGAAAATCCGCTGATGTTCATTGCCGGATGTCTGATTTCCAGCTTCGTTTATACCATCATCATCTACTCTCTCACCATCACTTTCAGCGTTATAGGAAAAGCTCTTGCGGTCGTTATTCTGGTAATTCAGATAGCAGGTTCGGGCGGTACCTTCCCGATAGAAGTTCTTCCTGCACCGTTTCAGGCTATCTCGCCGTACCTGCCTTTCAAATACGGAATCAACGCTCTTCGTGAAGCGGTGGCAGGTCCCGATTTCGGAGCATTCACTTATGATATCTTGATGCTCCTTGCATTTGTACCGTTTGCCCTCATACTCGGCATTGTTCTACGCAAACCCTGTATTAAAATCATCAACTTCCTCAATGAAAGAATTGAACAGAGCGATGTCATCATTTGATCCGTCAGCTCAATCATAACAAAAACTAACCGTCCGATGCAGATCAGCAAGTGCATCGGACGGTTAGTTTATTATGTATAAGATGATCAATCCAAAAAATCTCTCAGCTTTTTGCTTCTGCTGGGATGACGCAGTTTGCGGAGAGCTTTGGCCTCTATCTGCCTGATTCTCTCTCTTGTGACATTGAATTCCTCTCCCACCTCTTCCAGCGTTCTTGATCTGCCGTCATCAAGTCCGAAACGAAGGCGCAGAACCTTTGCCTCTCTCGGTGTAAGCGTTGACAGAACAGCCGAAAGCTGCTCTTTCAGAAGTGTATTGGAGGCAGCTTCCTGTGGCGCCGGTGCATCATCATCAGGAATAAAATCTCCGAGATGACTGTCTTCCTCCTCGCCTATCGGCGTTTCAAGAGAAACAGGCTCCTGTGAAAGTCTTGTAATTTCCTTGACCTTATCGACAGGCATATCCAGAAGATCGGCTATTTCCTCAGCAGAAGGCTCATGTCCGGTTATATGGAGAAGCTGGCTTGAAGCCTTTTTGACCTTATTGATCGTTTCTACCATATGGACGGGAATTCTGATTGTTCTTGCCTGATCTGCGATCGCTCTTGTGATTGCCTGCCGGATCCACCATGTCGCATAGGTAGAAAATTTGAAGCCCTTTGTGTGGTCAAATTTTTCGACAGCCTTGATCAATCCGAGATTACCCTCCTGAATCAGATCCAAAAACTGCATCCCTCTTCCGAGATAGCGCTTTGCAATACTTACCACCAGCCGGAGATTAGCTTCCGACAGTCTTTGTTTTGCTTCCTTATCGCCATTGGATATCCTGATGGCAATGTCCGTTTCCTCCTCAGATGTCAAAAGCGGCACCTTGCCTATATCCTTAAGATAGATCTTGACAGGATCGTCTATTGCAACGCTGTCCGAATAATCCTGCAAATCATCAGTATTATCCTCTAATCCTATCGTGGTAAGCTCATCGTCATCCAGCATGATATCGTCAAGCGTTTCAACAATCTCGATACCGTTGGTTTCAAGAGAATCATAAAACCTTTCCATCTGCTCGGCATCAATATCCATCTCTCCGATAGCATCCAGTATCTCCTTATTGCTGAGCTGCCCCTTTGATTTTCCAAGCTCGGTAAGCTCCTTGAGAACCGATTTTTTTTCAGGCTGAGCATTATTAGCCATATTACTTTCCTCCATTCCCTTATTTCCTTATACCGGAAGATTTATCTTCCCAGCCGCTTCATTGCTTCAAGTTCAGCATTTTCGACCTCTTCGATACTGATGTCAAGCGCTGCTGCAATCTCTTCAGCTGTCATTTCCTTCTTTCCGCCCAGACCATAGCGCAATGATATTACTTTTGCTTCCAATTCCGGAAGAGCGGCAAGCATATCGGCAACCTGTCTTGAAAGCTGTTCCTCTGCTTTATCCTGCTCTGTTTTTGCATCTTCTCCGGGTGCTGTCTTTGATATGTCTGTATCCGACTTCACAGCAGCTGTATTTTCCCTGCCCTTTGATGCTGCAATGATTTTTTCCACTCTTTCGGCAGATATATTCAGCTTCTCTGCAAGCTCCTTAATATTTGGCTCTCTGCCCTCATCCGATCTGATACTGTCATAATATTTTTTCAGCTTTGCCATATCCTCGGCAAGTTCCTGCGGAACATTTACTGTATCATTTTCACTTTGCGTGAGTTCTCTCATCAGACTGTCAATCCGGTATGCCGCCATAGCCGTAAAGCTGATATTATCAAAATAATCAAATTCTCCGGCAAGCTCCATCACAGCGATGTTTCCCTCCTGAACAAGATCGAGATATAAAACGCCCTTTCCTGTATAATCCGATGCTATCACCGCCGAAAGATACAGACTTCCTTCGATCAGCTCCGATATTGCTTCATCCGCTCCCTGACTCTTTCCGCAGGTCTGAAGCTGCTCGACAGCATAGATCAGTTCTCTGTCCTCTCCGGCATTTAACGGACGCATGGCGCTCAGCTCTGTCAGATAAAGCGCTATTGCATCCTCTGAGCCTGTCTGCGCTGCCTTTTCCTCCTCGCTGGAGTTTCTTATCCGCTTTGCCGCCTTTTTGGCGCTGTCCGGATCGGCGATTTCCCACTGCGGAGGAATCACCTCTATATTCAGGCTCCAGAGCTGTCTGAGAAAACTTTTAAAGGTTTCTTCATCCATATCGCTGAAAGAACCGAGTCGGAGTATTTCTCTGACAGCCAAATTTCCTTTGGTCATGCCCAATGTGATAAGCTCATCAGCCATATTTTCATACGAATCGTTCATCATACCGTTTATATGCACCTCCGTATTATTTCAGCTTCTTGCTTCTGCTTGGATGGCGGAGCTTTCTGAGTGCCTTTGCTTCAATCTGTCTGATTCTTTCACGAGTTACATCAAATTCCTCGCCAACTTCTTCCAATGTTCTCGGTCTGCCGTCGTCCAATCCGAAACGCAGACGGATCACCTTTTCTTCTCTGGGTGTGAGGGTAGACAGTACAGCCGCAAGCTGTTCCTTAAGCATTGACTGAGAAGCCGCATCCTGCGGTGTCAGAGCGCTGTCATCGGGAATAAAATCACCCAGATGGCTGTCCTCCTCCTCACCTATCGGCGTTTCAAGAGAAACAGGCTCTTGGGCAGCACGTATTGCTTCTCTGATCTTATCAACGGAGGTACCGAGAAATTCGGCAATTTCCTCTATGGTGGGCTCATGTCCGTTTTCGTGCAGAAGCTGACTGGAAGCTTTTTTTATTTTATTGATGGTTTCGCCCATGTGAACGGGGATTCTTATCGTCCTTGCCTGATCGGCAATCGCTCTTGTGATAGCCTGTCTGATCCACCACGTCGCATAAGTAGAAAATTTGAAGCCTTTGGTGTGGTCAAATTTCTCAACGGCTTTCATCAGTCCGAGATTACCCTCCTGTATAAGATCGAGGAACTGCATTCCCCTGCCGAGATAACGCTTGGCAATGCTTACAACAAGTCTGAGGTTCGCCTCGACAAGTCTTTGTGCTGCATCGTCATCGCCCTCCAGTATTTTTTGGGCAAGCTCTGTTTCCTCACTCGACGACAAAAGCGGAACTCTTCCGATCTCCTTAAGATAAATCCTTACAGGATCATCGGTGGAAACAACTCCATCAGAAATAACAGATTCCTTTTCTCCGTCCTCAGAAATAGATGTCAGCTCATCATCATCCAGCATAATATCTTCCATCGTTTCAACAATTTCGATACCGCTTGATTCCAAAGCGTCATAAAATTTTTCCATCTGTTCGGGTTCAATATCACTTTCACCCGTTGCGTCAAAGATTTCCTTATTGGTAAGCTGTCCCTTTGATTTTCCCAGTTCAATAAGGTCTGTCAATATTTTCTTTTCAGGCTGCTGTCCGCTCATAAAAATACTCCTCCTAAATTATTGCTTCTTTTCCTTCATTTTCCTGAGCTGCTCCATAATAGTATCATTATCTGCCGCTGCTATCTGTTCGGGGGTGAGCTTCTCGCTCTCCTCTTCCAGAACACGGATATATTCATCTGCCGAACCCAAAGGGTCGTTTTCCTTCGGGCGTGCTGCCAGCATTCTTGCAATTCTGCTCATTTCGTCAACGGAAAAATCTCCCGATATATCAGACATTGATATTTCTTGACCGTTTTCCGTCCGGGTGTGTAAGATCTCATATATTCTTCTGTTAAAGGCTGTTACAAAAACTTTCGGGTCAACTTCTTTACATATTTTTTCCGCTGCATCGGGATTCAGAATCATAATGGCAATCAATGCCTCTTCTGCATTTGCGGCACGAAGATTATAAGATTTGTCTGTATTCATCCTGTCATTTCTGCCGCTGAGCTCCTTGATGACATCTCTCTGCATCGTTTTCATCTGCTGTGCGGCAGCCTTGCGGGCATTTTTCCTGACAAGTCGGTCAAAAGCGCTTTTTTCAACCTCAAGCTCCTTTGCCAGCCTTGTGATATACACATCCTGCTCCACCGGATTTTCGATTGTGGCAACCAGCTCTGCCGCACGGGTCAGAAATTCCACTCTCTGCTCTGTGATATCCGTGTTAAAGCCTGTTCTGAGCTTATCGAGACGATATTCTATATCATTTCCCGATTTTTCAAGAAGCATACGGAATCTTGCGCTTCCCTGATCTCCGTAGGATTTGATAAATTCATCGGGATCCTTTCCGTTAGGAACTGTCAGAACCTTCACTTTCAGACCTGTCGGGCGCAGTATATTGATTGCTCTCTGTGTTGCCTTTTGTCCTGCTTCATCCGCATCGTAACATATCACAACCTCATCGCAGTACCGCTTTATGATTAGTGCCTGCTCCTGCGTCAGCGCTGTTCCCAGCGTTGCGATCGCATTTTCAAAGCCTGCCTGATGAAGAGCAATAACATCCATATAGCCCTCTACCAGTATCAGCTGTCCTTCTGCCTTATTTTTGGCAAACTGCAGGGCAAAAAGATTCCTGCTTTTATTGAATACCGGGGTTTCAGCCGTATTCAGATATTTGGGCTTTATATCCGACATGATTCTTCCGCCGAATGCAATGACATTACCTCGAAGATCAATGATTGGAAACATTACTCTGTCCGAAAATCTGTCAAACGGATAACCTTTTTTTGACTGATTGGCAAGATTCGCCTGAATCATCTCGGCAGCAGTAAAGCCCTTTGATTTAAGGTGATTGACAAGTTCATATCTTGACGGAGGCGAATATCCCAGTCCGAAATGGATGATGGTCTTTTCGGAAAGCCGTCTTTTTCTCAGATATTCCAGAGCCTGTTTTCCCTGGGGAGTGTATAGCTGTTTATGATAAAATCTTGCTGCTTCCCTATTTGCTTCATATATTCTTGTTTTCAGCTGTCCTGTTCCGTCATCTTTTCCTTGTTCGGGAACAGTCATTCCCGCACGCTGGGCAAGAAACTTTATCGCCTCGACATAATCCAGATTTTCCATTCGGCGGATGAATGTTATCACATCTCCGCCGACTCCGCAGCCAAAGCAATGAAAATATCCGTTTTCTCTTGAAACGCTGAATGACGCTGATTTTTCATTATGAAACGGACAAAGTCCCATAAGGCTTCTTCCTGATTTTTTTAATGGTACATATCCTGAAATAATATCGGCGATATCCGTTCTTGCCTTCAATTCCTGTATAAATTCGTCCGGTATCGGCAAATCTGTTTCCCTCCCAATTGATTGCTCTGTTTCAATTTCTCATTCCCTGTTATCTGTATCCCACCCATGAGTTGGGGACAAACAGCTTTTTAAACTGCTCTATGGCATAACGGTCGGTCATTCCTGCAAGATAATCGCAGACAGCTCTTTCAACGCCGTCCGTATTGGCGGTGCGTTTGTTTTCATCGGGCATAGCATCGGGGTGTTTTACAAAGTATTCATAAAGAAAGCTGATAAGATCCGGTACTTTCTTTTCCTCACGTTTGGCATAATCATTTGAATAAACCGCTGCAAACATAAATTTATGCAGTCTGTCAAATACCTCCTGAATTTTTTCATTCATTTTCAGATCTTCACCTTCGGTATTTTCTATCAGAGAAAGCACAAGCGTATTGATCCTTTCAGATGTGCTGTTGCCGAGAATATCCGTTACTTCCTTTGACAGAGCTCCTTCGGAGATCACTCCTGCCCTGATGGCATCGTCAATATCGTGATTTATGTATGCGATTCTATCTGCAATACGGACAATTCTGCCCTCAACGGTATCTGCCTGTTTTCCTGTTGTGTGGCAGACAATCCCGTTTCTCGTTTCGTAAGTCAGGTTCAGTCCTTTGCCGTTCTTTTCCAGACGGTCAACAACTCTCAGACTTTGCTCATAATGACGAAAACCTCCCGGAACAATGCTGTTCAAAGCACGTTCTCCCGCATGACCGAACGGCGTATGTCCGAGATCATGCGCAAGGGAAACTGCTTCCGTCAGATCCTCATTCAGCCGCAGCGCCCTTGCAACGGTTCTGGCGATCTGTGCCACCTCAAGGGTATGCGTCAGTCTGGTTCTGTAATGATCCCCCTCAGGAGAAAGGAAAACCTGTGTTTTATGCTTTAGTCTTCTGAACGATTTGCAGTGGATGATTCTATCCCTGTCACGCTGAAATTCGGTGCGGACAGAGCATTTTTCTTCTTTTCTTTCACGTCCCTTTGTTTCCGATGACAAGCAGGCAATGGGGGAAAAAATATACTTTTCGATACTCTCGCTTTTCTCTCTTATATTCAAAATTTACACCTCCGTTTCTTTCAAAAATCCTGTCTATATTATTTATACGCAAAAAAGTTGCTCAAACCATTATAATTTGAAAATTTTTTCAAAATACGTATTGTTGCACCATCAGATGTACTACGTTATCATCTTAAAGAATTTTTCATCAATGATTTCCGCCTTCACATTTCCGCAGGTCACATCTGCCAGCTGCTTTTCAAATGAAGCAAAATTTTCGGGCGCAATATGAAATTCTATCGTGACAGTCTCGCCGAAATCCGTATGATCCGTCACTCCGCCGCAGGACGGTATCAGACCAGAAACTTTACCGTACTGATTATAATCACATTTCAGGCTGCATATACTGCAGCTTTTCATTTGAATGATTCCGCCAGCTTCAAGAGCAATTTTCGCTCCTTTTGTATAGGCTCTGACAAGTCCGCCTGCTCCGAGAAGAATCCCTCCGAAATATCGTGTCACAACAACCACCGCATCCGTTACACCGGATTTTATCATCACATCCAGCGTTGGCACTCCGGCTGTACCGTGAGGTTCTCCATCGTCGCTGAAACGCTGTATGCCGCCTTCCCGCAAAACATAGGCATAGACATTATGGGTTGCGTCCCAATGCAGTTTTTTCTTTTCCTCTATAAAGGCGAGAGCCTCTTCCTCTGTCTTTACCGGCCGCACATAACCTATAAATTTTGACCTCTGCTCCACGAACTCGTCCTGAGCTTCTTTTTCAATTGTTTTATAAGACATATCCATATCAAATATCCTTTCGGGTAGAAAAAGGCGGCACACCCGTATGAATGTGCCGCCATAACCGCATAGTTAAAATTATTTCTGTGTAATGCCGTAACGTCTGTTAAATCTGTCAGCACGTCCGCCTGTATCAACGAGCTTCTGTCTGCCTGTAAAGAACGGATGACATTTGGAGCAAATTTCAACACGGATATCGCTCTTTGTTGAACCTGTTTCAATCACATTGCCGCAGGCACAGGTAATTGTTGTCTGCTGGTAGTTAGGATGAATGTTGTCCCTCATTTGAGTTCACCTCTTTCGTATCTGCCTGAGTAACAATCGAATTATAACACATCTTAAAAGAAATTGCAAGAACTTTTAAGATTTTTTTAAAAATTTATCATTTTACGGCTGCTGCCTTCTTTTTCTTTTTTTCCGGAAGCTCCGATGTGCCGTTTTTGCCGTCTTTCTTGTCGCTTAATGCCAGCTTCAGGAGTATCGGTGTTATGATAGTTGTCACGATAACGACAACCACTATCGGCGGAAACAGCGCAGCATCAATAATGCCTGCTTCATTGCCCTTCTGAGCCACGATAAGTGCCACCTCTCCTCTTGAAACCATGCCTATACCGATTGCAAGCGATTCCTTATTGTTGAATTTACAGAGCTTTGCACCGATACCGCAGCCTACGATTTTTGAAAGTATCGCTACCGCAAGAAGTGCGATCGTAAACCAAAGAATCGTACTGTCCATTGCCTTGACCTCAGTTTTGATTCCGATACTTGCAAAAAATACAGGAGAAAAGAATGCAAACGAAACTACGCTTACTTTTTCATCAATATACTCATGTGAACCGTAGTTACAGAGAATCAGTCCTGCAAAATAGGCTCCCGTTATATCCGCCACTCCGAAGAAATGCTCTGCACAGAAGGACATTATCAGCGCAAAGGACACTCCGAAAATGACGATCCTGTGCTTTTTGGCATAGAATTTTTTCGGTATCTTGGACAAAAGTTTTACCAACACGGCACAGCCGATAACAAACACAAAAAACAGCACGATCTTTACGATAGATTCAACCGGCTTTACATCCGGATCCTGCAGACCCGTCACAAGTGTCAGCACAATGATCCCGATAATATCATCAATAATTGCCGCTCCGAGTATCGCCGTACCCATTTTTGTTTTCAGCTTGCCCAATTCTCTGAGTGTTTCAACAGTAATGCTTACCGATGTTGCCATCAGCACGACTCCGACAAATATGATCTTACAAAGATGTACGGAATCCGAAAAATCGAAGCCGTAAAATGCTCCGTAAACGGCTCCGCCGCCTGCCATCGGCACAATAACGCCGATAAGAGCAATAATAAACGAAGCAAGTCCCGTTTTTTTCAGCTCGGAAAAATCCGTTCCGATGCCGGCAAGAAACATCAGCAGGATCACGCCGATTTCAGCAGTCTGATTGATAAAGGCAAGACTGCCGTCTCCGCTGAGAAGCGAATTATCCGCTCCGACAAGATTCAGCACCGACGGACCGATAATCACACCGGCGAGAAGCGCACCCACAACCTGCGGCATATTTACCTTTTGCGACAAAAGTCCGAAGATCTTTGTCGAGGCAAGTATGATCGCAAGCACCAACAAGAACATATAGTCCATACAAACCCTTCCTTTTTCCAAAAAATCTATTCATTAAAATAACATATTTCGGCATTTTTTTCAATAGACAATTACATTCGATTAATAAATTTTATCAAATAAATTCTGCCGCAGAATGAAAATATGCTCTGCGGCAGAAATTTATACAACAAATTATACAACCTGAAAAAGATAGAATTTAAGATACTCTGTTTCAGGAACATTATAAAGAACGGGATGATCGGGAGACTGCTGTCTGTATTCTATTCTCCTGAGAGATACATGAGCGTCCAGCGCCGCACTTCTGAGCATTTCCTCAAAAAGCTGCTCTGTCATAAAATGAGAGCATGAGCAGGTGGCAAGATATCCTCCGTGAGGAAGCAGCTTCATTGCTCTGAGATTGATCTCCTTATATCCTCTGACAGCGCTTTCAACCGTTGACCTTGATTTTGTGAAAGCAGGCGGGTCAAGAATAATAAAATCATAGCCTTCTCTTCCGTTCATGGAAGAAAGCAGATCGAAAACATTGGCACACTCAAAGCTCATTTTGTTCTCAATACCGTTCAATCCGGCATTTCTTTTTGCCATTGCTATTGCATCCTGAGAGATATCAACCGCACAGACATGATCGGCTCCCCCCATCACCGCATTCATAGCAAACGAACCTGTATGCGTAAAGCAGTCCAGTACCCGTCTTCCCTTTGCAATTCTTGAAACAGCAAGACGATTATATTTCTGATCAAGAAAGAATCCTGTTTTCTGACCATTTTCAAAGTCAACATGATATTTTATGCCGTTCTCGGTGATGATGACATTGGTGCTGTCGGGTATTTCTGTTCCTTCAAGAGCATAGAACCCCTTTCCCTGCTCCATTCCCTCAAGCTCACGGACCTTGACATCATTTCTTTCAAATATGCCTCTGATTTTCTGTCCGTCCTCGGTAAGAACCTTATAAAGCAGAGGAAAAATCATATCCTTTCTTTTTTCAAGTCCGAGAGAAAGCGTCTGTGTTACCAGTATATCATGGAATTTATCAACCGTCAAACCGGGAAATGTATCCGCTTCGCCGAAAATAATCCGGCAACAGTCAAGATCGTCTCCCATCACCGTCTTTCTGTATTCCCAGGCATAGCGAATTCTTCTTTCAAAAAAGGCTGCATCAAATTTATCATTGGCATTTCTTGAAAGAAGTCTTATGCGTATTTTGGAATGGCTGTTGTACATACCCGAACCGAGAAATCTTCCTCTGCCGCTGACAACATCAACAATATCTCCGTTTTCAGGTTTTCCATCAAGATTTTTTACTTCTGCATCATAAATCCAAGGATGACCGTGCTGCAGGCTCGCCTCCGCCTTTTTGGAAACCTCTGCAACAACATATCCTCTTTTTTTAAATGACATTATTTTCCTCTCCCCTTTATCTTCATTAAAATACCGTATACATTATATCAGCTTTTTTAAGAATAAACAATAGGAATTGTCAATCAGAAATAATGCCCCCGGACGGAGGAAAAACGTCCGGAGGCGGTAATATTCGCTTATGGAAATCTCTTATAATACCTCAGCTTGTCAGACGGTAGTAAAGCTCTTCATATTTCTTTGCGGAACGAGCCCATGAATAATCCATCTGCATACCACGCTGTGCAATTTCATTCCAGCGGTCATGCTGTGTGAAGTATACCGTTTTTGCATAGTTGATGGAGTCAAGCATTTCATCTGCATTATAATTTGAAAATGAGAAGCCTGTGCCGGTATTGTCATACCAGTTATACGGCTGAACAGTATCTCTCAGACCGCCTGTTTCACGAACGATCGGAACAGTACCGTAACGGAGAGAAATCAGCTGCGTCAGACCGCACGGCTCAAAGCGTGAGGGCATGAGCATAGCGTCTGCTGCCGCATAGAGCTTATGCGCCCTGTTATCCGAATAATAAATATTGGCAGAAACTCTTTCAGGATATTTATACTGATAATATTTGAAAGTATTTTCATACTGCGGCTCACCCGTTCCGATAACGACAAACTGTGTATGCTCATCCGTAATGCGCTCGATCGTATAATTCACCAGATCAAGACCCTTCTGATCGGTAAGACGGGAAATGATAGCGATCATAAATTTATTGTCATCAACAGGCAGACCAAGCTCCTGCTGAAGTCCTCTCTTGTTGAGAACCTTCTTTTCGGGCATAGTCTCGGCATTATAATGCTCATAAATCTGAATATCATGCTCAGGATTATAGACATTATAATCAATACCGTTAACAATACCGCAGAGAGCATAATTTTTATGACGCATAAGACCGTCCAGACCCTCGCCGTAGTAAGGCATCTGAATTTCACCTGCATAGGTGTCACTTACCGTTGTCACATAGTCAGAGAAAACGATACCGACCTTCAGCATATTTCCGTCCTTGTAATATTCCATATTCTGTGGGGAAAATACATATTCGGGGAATGCGGTCAGATAGCGGAAGAGTTTCAGATCCCAGATTCCCTGGAATTTAAGATTATGGATTGTCATGATCGTTTTGATATTCCAGAAGAAGCCATTATCCTTGAACAGCGTTCTGAGAAATACGGGAACGAGAGATGCCTGCCAGTCATGGCAATGGATAATATCGGGATGAAAATCAATTACCGGCAGAATAGCAAGTGCAGCCTTACTGAAATAGGTAAATTTTTCGATATCCCATTTCATATTGCCGTAGGGACTGTCACCGCCGAAATACTGTTCATTATCAATAAAGTAATATTTAATACCCTCATGCTCATACATCATTATGCCGACATACTTATGCTCCTGAATATGACCGAGATCCATATAGAAGCTGGTCACATACTGGAAATGCTGCCTGTATTCCCACGGAATACACATATATTTCGGAACAACCACTCTTACATCGAACTCATCCTTGTTAATCATCTTAGGAAGCGCACCCACAACATCAGCCAGACCGCCGGTCTTGACGAAGGGGTAACATTCTGATGCTACAAAAAGTATATTTCTCATATTTTTCCTCCTGCTTTCAAATTTATTTTATATAACCAATTAAAATACTGCTATAATATAATTATAATGCAAGTTGTTAAAATTTTCAATACATATTTTTCTTTCTTTTCGATTTTTTTGTGTATTTTAATGCAATAATTAAAACATCAGGCAATACATCCTTTTTTATCGTAATACTAATAAAGAGCCGCACATCCGAAATGTACGGCTCAGTCTGTTATATTTTGCTTTTATCACTCATCATCCGGGAAGAATTCCTTTTCACCGATAAGATTTCCATCCTTATCACGGTATCTTGTAATGACTGAAATACCGGTAAGACCTGTTTCATCCTCAATAGACTTAGCTACATATGCCATTGTTGTGGATAGCGAGTCCATACTTTTTACAACAGCGGACTTCTGCGCTTCTGTGATATCAATTGTATACCGATAATCATAAACAAACTTTGTGCCGTCCTCGGAATAATAGGTCATATCAAGACCATTGGATTTTACTGTTTCCATTGCGGACTCCATCTGAGCCTGCACTCTCGGATCGTTGATATAGTCGTCAAGGTTTGCAAACTCGCCCACAGGAGTCAGACCGCTTGTCTGAACCGGATTGCTGCTTTCTTCAGGCTCGCTGCTTTCTTCGGCAGGAACAAAATATTTATCATAAGTCTTTTCAAAAACATCAGAACCGTCAGCGTTAAGATATACCACCTTTACAGTAATATTCTCTGTTGTCGTAAGTTCTTCCGCACCTTCAATAAACGAAACAAATTGTGTACCTGCAACATCGGTTGCCTTCTCCAGAGTGGTAAGGTCAGAAGAAATGATTGTTTGCTGTTCATTGAACCTCATGGTGATCAGCAGAGTCGAATCTCCTTCAATTGTGATTTCACACTTTAAAGCAGGATTGCTTGCTGTCAGCTGTTCCTGAAGCTCATTCAGTTTATCTCTGAATTGTGGTTCGCTGAAAAGCTCTGCAAATGTCATCTTTTCCTCATCTGAAGATTCTTCCTCTGACGACTCCGCCTCTGAGCTTTCTTCCATGCTTTCCTCATCCTGACTGCTCTGTTCATCCTTTGATTCATCCGCCTGAGACTGCTGTGCAGACACGGAAGAGCCGGCAGACGACTGAGAACCTTCGCTGCTATTGCTGCAAGCTGCAGCTGAGAAAGCCATCACAGCCATTGCTGCAAAAATCGCCAGAAATTTAAATGCCTTCTTCATAGTTTTTACCTCCTGAAATGCAACAAAAATTGATAAAGATTAATATTGCTGACACTATTATATAATTTACCGGCATAAATATCAAGAACGCATTGATTTCAAAAAATTAGAAAATAAATCCATAAATCAGCCAAAAATATACAATTTAGCTACATCCGTCCATTTCATTCTCAGCCGGACTTCATTTAATCATTTCAGCTTGCCTTTTTTGTCAAAATATTCATAATCGGCAGGATCTATATGTTCGTCCTTTGTCAGATTATTTTCGCTGTTTTTAAAAAGTCCGCTTCCCAGCGTATAGCTTTGATCCGCATTCCTGAGCGCATATCCGATGATTGCGGCTATCACCGCAACGGCAGCCGCCAATCCCAGCCATTCCATAAAACTACCTCCATTATTGATTTTTAATACCATACTCTTTCTGTATTTTAACCATCATTCTATCAATTCAAACCTTTCTGCATCAAAAAGTCCGCAGTCAGTAATTCTTATTTCCGGTATCACGGGCAATGACATAAAGGAAAGTGTGATAAACGGGTCGATATTCTGATTGACACCCATTGTATAAGCCTTCTCAATCACAGCTTCAAGCTCCGGGATAAATTCCTCAGCACTTTTCAGGCTCATAAGGCCACCAAGCGGCAGTGGAAGCTCTCCGACAGTTGTACCGTCCTCAATAATCACATAGCCTCCGCCTATCCGCTTCAGCTCATCAGCTGCTTTCAGCATATCGGCATCATTATCCCCTATGATGACAATATTATGACTGTCATGCGCAACGGTTGAAGCAACTGCACCATGCTTCAAACCGTAACCCGTTATATAAGCTGCTGCATGGAATCCTGCTGCATGATGCCGTTCAACAACGGCAATTTTTCGTACAGAACCGTCAGACAAGCCGCTTTTTATCTCTTCAACGGACATTTCTACTTTTTGGGTAACGATCTGATTTTCAACAATTCCGATAACGCTGTATGTATCTTTTTCGGGGATAACAAAAGCATCTTGAGAAAGCGGAGCAAAATGAATCGGGCTGATAAGCCTTTCATCATAGTTTATTTCTCTGACCTCTCCCAGTTCGGATAAAGATTTTCCGTCTTTATATACCTCTGACACCTTCATTTCTTTAATATCGTCAAGAATGACCATATCGGCTTTATATCCGCAGGCTATGGCGCCTGTCTTTTTCAGTCCGTAGATTCTTGCAGCGTTGATCGTACCAATCTGTATTGCCTTTATCGGATCCAGTCCCAGTTCGATACTCTTTTTGATATTGTAACGGATGGTTCCCTCCCGACGTATATCTGCCAGATGTTTATCGTCCGTGCAAAAAGCAAGATGTGATGTGTCGATGCCGCTTTCAACAACGCCCCTTATGATATCCTCCAGATTTTTGCTGGCAGAGCCTTCACGAACAAGCACAGCCATTCCTGCCCTGAGCTTTTCGGCAGCTTCTTTATATGAAATGCTTTCATGATCCGTATCGATTCCGGCGCTGACATAAGCATTCAGCTCATATCCCGACCCCAGCGGAAAATGACCGTCAATCACCTGATCGGAAAAAGCATACAGCTTGTCAAGTACTGTCTTATCATGATTCAAAACGCCGACGCTGTTCATCATTTCTCCGAGTCCCAGAACATAAGGGTGATCCTTAAGGCTTGTAAGCTCCTCTGCATTCAGAACAGCACCCGAATGCTCAAACGGCGTGGACGGAACGCATGACGGCAGCATGACATAATAATTGATTTTTGACCTTTCCGCCGCCTTAAGAATTTCCGAAAGCGCCGTCAGACCTCCCACATTGGCAATTTCATGAGGATCGGTTACGATGGTTGTCGTTCCCCATTTCAGTTCCTCTTCCGCATAAACCTCCGGCGTCACCATAGAGGATTCCACATGAACATGAGCATTGATAAATCCCGGAACCACCAATTTCTGCTTCAGATCTTTTTCTGTTTTGCCGCTGTACTCCCCGATACCGACAATAATACCGTCCGTAACAGCAATATCTCCCTCCAGTATCTCGCCCGTGAATACATTTAAAATATTGGCATTTTTCAGCACCAGATCAGGTTTTTCCTTCATCATAGCCGCATTGATCAGTCTTTCCTTGTTCATTGTGCCATACCCTCGCTTTCTTGCAGCCTACACCGATAAATCTCAATAATACCATTATAAAGATAATGCTCAGGTATGTCAAGAAACTTAATCGAGAATCAATTTATTTAAAACATTACTCCTTGACACATTTTTGCGATAATGGTATAATAGTTGTTAATTGAATTTGGGAGGAATAATATGATCAGCGGTGCTGAAATCATGGTGAAATGTCTTCAGGAGGAGGGCGTTTCCATTGTGTTCGGATATCCCGGAGCAGTAATTTGTCCGTTTTTTGACTATCTTTACCGCACCGATATCAAGGCTGTTCTTGTACGTCAGGAACAGAATGCCGCTCACAGCGCAAGCGGCTATGCCAGAGCCCTTTCCAAGGTGGGTGTCTGCGTTGCAACCTCAGGTCCCGGTGCGCTTAATCTTATCACAGGTATTGCAACAGCTTATATGGATTCTATTCCGCTGATCTGTATCACAGGACAGGTCAGAAGCGATGTACTCGGAAGAGATGTGTTTCAGGAAGCGGATATTACCGGTGCCTGTGAATCCTTTGTCAAGCACAGCTACCTTGTCAAAAATACGGCCGATCTTCCGAGAATATTCAAAGAGGCTTTCCATATAGCTTCAACCGGCAGACCCGGACCCGTGCTTATCGATGTTCCCGTGGACATTCAACAAGGGGAAATCGAGGAATTCGTTTATCCTGAAAAGATTAATATCATCGGCTACAAACCAAGTGTTCACGGTCATCCCATGCAGATCAGAAGGGCGCTTGAAATGATATCGGAATCAAAACGTCCGGTAATATGTGCAGGCGGCGGTGTGCTGACATCGGGAGCAAAGCCCAAGCTGCGTGAATTCTCACAGAAAACCGGGATACCTGTTGTTACGACAATGATGGGAATCGGTGCCATGCCGACCGATGATCCCCTGTATGTCGGAATGCTCGGATCCCACGGCAAAAAAGAAGCAAATCTTGCCGTCCATCATTCCGATCTCGTCATTCTCTGCGGCGCAAGAGTGGGCGACAGAGCCGTTACCTCGCCCGATCAGGTGGTTGAACACGCAAATGTTATACATATTGACATAGACCCGGCGGAGATCGGCAAAAATATGAAAACCTCAATCCCGATTGTCGGCGATATGAAAAATGTACTCGGTCAGATTCTTAAGGACATCAACTATACTGCGCCTGCCGAATGGAGAGAGCAGATCACCACATGGAAAGCGGAATTTTCAAAAGAGCCTGAACGGTTTGAAGGGTTTGTGGAACCTAAGAGTTTTGTAGCAAAGCTCTCCTCTATGCTCAAACCCAAGGCTATCATGTGTGCCGATGTCGGTCAGAATCAGATATGGTGTGCCAATAATTACAGAATCAGGGACGGACGCTTTTTCACTTCAGGCGGAATGGGTACAATGGGATATTCCGTTCCTGCCGCTGTCGGTGCAAAGCTCGCAAGACCTAACCGGGATGTTGTCGCAGTATGCGGCGACGGCTCATTCCAGATGTCGCTGAATGAGCTTGCAACCATTGCTCAGCAAAATCTCAATATCAAGATTATTGTTATGAGAAATACTGTTCTCGGAATGGTACATGAGCTTCAGGACGTTCATTACGGAAGCAGATATTCGATAACGGAGCTTGATGATGTTCCGGATTTTGTCAGACTTGCTCAGGCTTACGGCATTGAAGCGGCTTATGCTTCCAGCAATGAAGAAGCTGAACAGTATGCAAAAGCCATGCTGAAAAGCGACAAGCCGTTTGTCCTTGTATGCAATGTACATCCCAAAACCTCATCAAGATAAGGAGGCGCCGAACAATGAAATATACACTTTCGGTTTTGGTAGAAAATCATCCCGGCGTTCTTTCAAAGGTTTCGGGACTGTTCTCACGCAGAGGCTTCAATATCGACAGTCTGGCGGTGGGCATTACCGAGGACAGCAGCATATCAAGAATGACGATCGTTGCCGATGGTGACGAATATATCGTTGAACAGCTTGAAAAGCAGCTCAATAAGGTTATTCCGGTCATAAAAGTAAGAACTTATGCCGAAGGAGAATATATCAGCAGAGAGCTTTCTCTCATTAAGGTCAACTGCCCGGCAAAGCAGCGGCTTGACATTATGAAAATTGCCGAGCTTATGGGCGCAAAAATCGTTGATGTTTCTGTCAATACGATGACTCTGCAGTTTGCAGATACTCTCGAAAGGTTTGAAACACTTACGGATCTTCTTAAGCCGTATGGCATCCGTGAGATCGTCAGAACAGGTACTGTTGCAATCGAAAAGGATTCAAGTATCTCACGCAAATGACGACCTAACAGATTTCATATATATTTATTTATTTTTATTGGAGGTTTTTTAAATGCCAAAAATCTATTATCAGGCTGACTGTGATATCAATGTACTCAAGGGTAAAACAGTCGCAATCATCGGCTACGGAAGCCAGGGACACGCTCACGCTCTTAACCTGCGTGACAGCGGTGTGAATGTTATAATCGGTCTTTATCAGGGCAGCAAGCGCTGGGATCATGTTAAGGAACTCGGTTTCGAGGTTTACACAACCGCTGAAGCAACACAGAAGGCTGACGTTATCATGATCCTGACTCCCGATGAGAAGCAGGCTGATATTTTCAAGAAGGATATTGAGCCTAACCTCACAGAAGGCAAGGCAATTGCGTTTGCTCACGGCTTCAACATTCACTTCAAGCAGATCGTTCCCCCGAAGAATGTGGACGTATTTATGATCGCTCCGAAGGCTCCGGGTCACACAGTACGCAGCGAGTATGTTGAAGGCAAGGGTACTCCGGCTCTCGTTGCTGTATATCAGGACGCTTCCGGCAAAGCTCTTGACATTGCTCTTGCTTACGGTGCAGGTATCGGTGCAGCTCGTGCGGCAGTCATGGAAACAACCTTCAGAATTGAAACAGAAACCGACCTCTTCGGTGAGCAGGCTGTTCTTTGCGGCGGCGTTACAGCGCTTATGCAGGCAGGCTTTGAAACACTTGTTGAGGCAGGCTATGCTCCGGAAAACGCTTACTTTGAGTGCATCCACGAGATGAAGCTCATTGTTGACCTGATCTACTCAGGCGGCTTCTCAATGATGAGATATTCCATCTCCGACACAGCAGAATTCGGCGATTATGAAACAGGCAAGAGAATCATCACAGAGGCTACAAAGGCTGAGATGAAGAAGGTTCTCTCAGAGATTCAGGACGGCACATTCGCTTCCAAGTGGATCGCAGAAAACAAGAACGGCAGAGCTCATTTCAATGCCACACGTTCTATCAAGGCTGAACATCAGCTGGAGCAGGTTGGCGCTGAGATCCGCAAGATGTATTCCTGGAATGCAACTGACGACAAGTATGCTGACTGATTAACAGATACCAATACATAAAAGAAAAGACTGTCACACTACTGAAATAATCGTAGCGTGACAGTCTTTTTATTTTGATTGCAGGATAAAAGCTGTTTGGGGCGATTTATGAAAGCAATTTTCCGTCAGAGATTGTGATTTGTCTTTTGCATTGACCGGCAATACCCATGTCGTGAGTGATGATGATAATTGTTTTGCCGTCTTCGTTCAGCTTTTTGAAAAGCTCCATAATTTCGGCGGAGGTTTTTGTATCGAGTGCGCCTGTCGGCTCATCAGCAAGAATAAATGACGGATTGTTGACAATCGCACGGGCAATTGCCACACGCTGTTTCTGACCACCTGATAGCTTGTTGACAGGCTTTTTCGCAAGCTCCTTGATACCCACTTTTTCTAGTGCGGAAAGAGCAAGAGCATTTGCGCTGCCTTTCTTTTTCTGTGCAAAGTAAAGAGGTATCTTTACATTTTCAAGTACGGTATATTCTTCCACAAGAGCAAAATCCTGCATAACAATACCGACTTTTTCGTTTCGTATTGCAGCAAGTTTTTTGTCGCTGAGATTATGAACATCTATATCATCAATCTTGTAGATACCCTTTTCAAAAGTATCAATACATCCGATAATATGCAGCAGCGTTGACTTGCCTGCACCGGATTTTCCGATAATGGCTACAAGCTCACCGTCATTGATTTGAAGAGAAATATCCTTTAATGCCGTAAAAGCGTTGGTTTTTTTATAATTGTATGTCTTGGTAAGATTTTCAATATTTATCATATTCAATTCTCCTTTATTGTTTCAACAGGCGACGAATTTTTTATAATGCTATGTGGAAGAATAATCGCAAGCAAATACATAACAACAATCTCAAAAATACTTACCAGCAAATTATTGAACGAATATACAGAACCGATCAAATAGTCCATATTAAGTATTTTCATTACAATAATACCAAGTATGGTGAGCGCTGCAGCCATAGCGAAAAGGATTGTAAGGTAAGCGAGGATGATCTTTGTACAGTCCTTCCAACGACAACCGCAAAGAAAGAAAATACCGAAATGTTTCTTCTGTCTTACGGTCGAAATAGCAATCGAACCGATCAGTCCCGCCAGCACAACAACAGCCGCTGAAAGTACAATTGGCAGCATGTGTATATAAATATCATTCAGATATTTTTCACTTTGATCTGCAATCGTCTGAAAGTTTTCTTCTCCGTATTGATCCCGGATATAACCGAACTTTTGCAAATATTCATTGTTTGTCTGAATTTCTTCTTTACTGAGACCTTTTCCGTAAGAAACAAATATTGTACTTCCGGCAAAAATAAGCTGATTTTCCCCAAATAATTGCTGATCTATCAAAGCAAACGGTGCTCTCATACTAATGTTACTATCAAAAGAATCATAAAAATCAAATATGCTCATTTTATCTTTCACAGTATTTTGAAAATCCACCGGCGGAATATAGGTATTGTTGGTGAGTATTCCCACAACCTTGAGCTTTCCCAACCGAGTATCATATACTTTATTCAGAAGTGCATTTGTTCCTGCGGAAATGACAATTTCAATTTCACCATTTCCGTTTTTCTCGGAGGAAGCCCATCTTCCTGCGGCGAGAGGCATACGAAGCTTTTCAAATATCGAATGGTCAAGATAGTAGCAGGAAACAGTATGGTTAATATCTCCTTCCATTCCCGATACAAGTCCCCCTTCCCCATTGATAAGTGCAGTAGTGCCTGCATAGACTATCTTTGTATTTCCCTTCAAATTCTCTTTGAAAAGGTCAAACAACTCAGAATATTCAACAACTCCGTTATGTCTTTCTAAGATATTCTGAACAACCTCATCATCATTCATCTCCAATTCTTCTTGATTATCCAACATCAGCACAACACCATCATCTGACAGAAGTTCCCGATATGGTTCATAAAGCATTTCTTTACTGTTATAAGTAGCAACTACTGTATTGGTGAGCAAAAGCATGGCTGCAATTTCAACAATAATAAGAAGGTTGAACAGAAATTTGTTGACAATAATATCATAGGCTAATTTAAAATACCTCATTATTCTCCTCCTTTAGTCAGAACGGTTATTGATTTATTGACAGTAGGCACAATATTTGCCGTCATAATCATCACGCCGGCACCCATATACATACCGAAAACCGTTAAATAGATATAGGGGGTGAAAAATTCAGCAAAGGAGGGATAAACAATAGAAATAATACCTATCAGTCCGAACTGGAATAAAACACAGCCGATCACAAAGGATAGGATCAGAGTCATAAAAATCTCTGCAATATAGATTGTAAAGATTTTGAGTCTGCTTGCTCCACATACAGAAAATATCGCAAGAGATCTTTTCCTTGTGGACATAATATAGGTATACAGCCTTGAAATATTCAGAATAATAACTGCTATCATAATAAAGGACAATACATATATCATATTGTTAAATTGCTTTTCAAGAAGCGGCTGAGGTTCGGGAACTTCCAGTTCGGAACCGAGGTCACCGAAAGCGTCGGTAATTGCTTTGGTTATTTTGGCTATTCCTGCCTGATCGGTATCATCCTTTATGGTTAAGGACATCCATTCTATTTTAAAATTATCGTCTATGGCAGAATACATAATCTCAAATTTAGTTCCTGTTGTAAGAGGTATACTTGTTCTGTCTGTAATTTCAGAAATAGTATACTCTGTTTTTCCGAGGGTTATTTTATCCCCCGCCTTCAAATTTTTGTAAGGTGAATCTTCATACGGATTTCGACTGACAGCCGCCTTGTTGTTGCTTTTGTTCACAGATGCCCACGTATCATCACCATTGGCTATAATATTAATATTGTCTATATGACCACCAATAGAAAAAAAGCTTATTTCCCCATTAGCGGTCTTCAGAATATCCTGTATCTTTGATTTAATCTCCTGATAGGATGATTCATTACTGGCTTTTTTGGAATAAGAAACTATCTCTATTTCATTTGGAGATTCGTCGGCGATTTTTCTGGCTTCCTCGTTGGCCTCGCCTGTATATAAATACCTCTTTTCTTTGTAATCAAATATCTCAATATATTCCACATCGGAATCCTGATCAGCTTCTGATTGCCTGCTTAATGGTATATAGAATGTTTTTTGACTGAATCCACGCTCGTCTTTCGGCACGGGTGTGATGGCATCCATCATCCCTGAAACAGCAAAGGTAGCAATAACACAGACAACCTGTGAAATGATGATAAAGAAAAACAAAACAGGCTTAGTTCGTATAAAGTTTTTAATGTTTTGTAATATCAATACTAACCACATAAAATTGTCCTCCTTTTTTCGTAAAATTGTGTACCGTAATACAAAATCAGTCGTCAAACTTTGTTATACCGTCATATAAAGCTATTGATGGGTTTCTGTACTTTGTTACCCAAATTCTTTCGAGCTTTCTACTTTGATTGGTTCCGCCACAAAAAATTTCTCCATAAAAAATTGTTTTGTCAACATAAGGGTTATTAATAACATTTAAACAATGCGCAGTAGTACTTGCGATTCCGTTAACATAACCGGAATTTGTACTCTCCCTCTTAACAAATGAACCCGTTGATTTTCCGGTTGGTATAACATACCCGTATGAAGAGCATGATGCATACTTACAATTATTTGTATAGCCAGACACACCACAAGTAAGTACACATGAATCTGAATATGCCACAAATGTACAGTAATCTCTGTTAAAGACTTTTATATTATTAAGACTTTTATAATGTTTCGAGAATGCTAAAACACAGGGTGACAAAACCGTCATCACCAATATTATAATAAAACCTATCGAAATAAGCGTTTTTTAATTTTTTCACAATTTTTCTCCTTTACTATCACTATGTGATATTATTCTGTTATTACGACACACAATTTTTGCGTATATTCATTTTATCACATCAGAAGAAAAAAATCAATAATAAAATTACAAAAATAATGAAGATATACTATTTTTAGATACTGTATTTTATAATATCTAAAAAAGCAAATACTCATTCATACAACTTTTTCATCGTTTGATAAAAGAGTGGTGTGAATGAGTATTTGCCCGAAATATAAAAAAAACCGCCCTATTGGACGGCTTTTTTGTGTTGGCATCTTCCTATCTTCCCGGATCGTCACCAATCAAGTATTTTCGGCACTATCGAGCTTAACTTCCGTGTTCGGCATGGGAACGGGTGGACCCTCGACGTCATCAACACCAACTGTCAACGGCTTTTAACCGCAGAACTCAATTTTAAACATCATCGAAACAATCTTTCGTTGTTTCTGGTGACTCGTGGGGGAATCGAACCCCCGTTACCGGCGTGAGAGGCCGGTGTCTTAACCGCTTGACCAACGAGCCTTACAGGGCTGCCCGAAGGTCTTTCTCAGCCTTCGAGCACTTTGGTGCACCATCAGGGACTCGAACCCGGGACACCCTGATTAAGAGTCAGGTGCTCTACCAACTGAGCTAATGGTGCATATCGCACCCTGAAAA
>JAFVEY010000064.1 GCA_017475765.1 Clostridia bacterium
GGTTATTTTCAGCGATGGCGGTAATCATCAGTATCCTGCGCCGATGGAGCCGGGTGAGCTTTTGGAAGCAGGAAAGACCTATTCGCCGTCCGGGTCATAGTCGGAAAGAGCAATAAAAAACAACGGCTCAAAAGATTTTGAAAAGCTTTTGAGCCATTAGTTTTGCATATTAATTATACCTATTGTATATTTTATTATAAAAGTACCAATAGAATATTATACTGACGGCATATAATATCTCTAAAATTACTTATTATAGTAAATACAATAAGTAATATAAAAATAAATATTACCATCTGTATTATATACAGTTGGTATATAATACAGATGGTATAATTACTTCCCCGTTTTTGTTATTGGTGCGTAAAGATCAGGGCGGCGGTCTCTGAATACGCCCCAGCTGAATCGCATTTCATGTATTGCATCAAGATCAAATTCAGCGGATATAATACCTTCATTTTCCCTGTCGGCAGAGGCAATTACCTCACCTGTCGGGTCTGTGATAAAGGATGAGCCGTAAAAGCATAGAGATGAGGACTGGTGATTATTTGCCTGACTCGGATGAACGGTTTCCGTTCCGACACGGTTGGCGGCTATGACAGGCATAATATTGGCAGCGGAATGTCCCTGCATACAGCGTTTCCAATGCGGCATACTGTCAAGATCCAGTATCGGTTCCGAACCGATTGCTGTCGGATAGAAAAGAAGCTCTGCCCCCATCAGCGCCATGCAGCGTGCGGCTTCGGGAAACCATTGATCCCAGCAGATCCCCACACCGATCCTGCCGAATTTTGTTTCCCAGACCTTAAATCCAGTATCTCCGGGAGTAAAATAGAATTTTTCCTGATAGAAATGATCATCCGGAATATGGGATTTTCTGTATATTCCGAGGATGGTTCCGTCTGCATCTATGACGGCAGCGGAATTATAGATGCTGTTGACATCTTTTTCATAAAAGCTGATCGGCAGAACGACACCAAGCTCCTTTGCCACCGTCCGGAAACGCTTGACTGCAGGATTGTCGTTCAGCTCCGATGCAAGCTGGTAGTAGTCATAATTTCTTTCCTGACAAAAATAAAGATTTTCAAACAGTTCGGGAAGCAGAATTATATTTGCACCCTCAGAAGCTGCTTTGCGGACAAGCGCTTCTGCCTTACTAATATTTTCGTTTACGCTGCTTGTCATGGACATCTGCACAGCGGCGATCTTTACATTTCGCATTAGAAATTCCCCCTTGTATACTTACTTATCTTTCAAAATACGGTATCTGCTGAGTAATACAATGAATATTTCCTCCGCCTATGAGGATATCTCTTGAATATATGCCGATCACCTCACGGTCGGGGAACAGGCTTTGCAGTATTCTGACAGCCTGAGCGTCATTGTCATCTCCGAACTGCGGACAAATGACCGCCCCGTTGGAGATATAGAAATTAACATAAGAAGCGGCAAGGCGTTCTCCGGCTGTTCTTGTCGGTTCGCCGTCCATATTGTCAAGACCCTCACATTCTTCTTCGGTGATATGAACAGGCTTCGGCAGCGGCAGCTTATGTACGGTAATCTTTCTGCCGGCAGCATCGGTCGAGCTTTCAAGAATATCAAGACATCCCTTGGAAATGGCATACTGAGGGTCGTTTTTATCGTCCGTCCACGCAAGGACAGCTTCTCCGGGAGCAGTAAAGGCGCATATATTGTCTATATGTCCGTTTGTTTCATCGTGATAGATTCCTCTTTTCAGCCATATTACCTTTTTTATCCCTAAGGTATCGCTGAGTTTTTGTTCAATTGCTTCTTTGGTCATTTCGGGATTCCTGCCTTTACTCAAAAGACATTCCTCCGTTGTCAGAAGTGTACCCTCTCCGTCGGTATGTATGGATCCGCCTTCCAGAATAAAATCACGGAAATCATAGCAATCCTTGTCGATCTGGTCGCACATCTTTTTGGCGAGCTTATTGTCCTTATCCCACGGGAAATACAGTCCGTCATACAGACCGCCCCATGCGTTGAAACCCCAGTCAATGCCACGGATCTCCTTTCCGTCCGTTACAAAGGTAGGCGCAACATCTCTTGCCCATGAATCATCGCTGCTCATCTCGATCACTCTTACTTCGGGCGGAAGCATTTCCCTTGCGCTGTCATAGTCCTCATATCTTGCGCATACGATTACCTTTTCGGATTTTGAAATAGCCGCAATAAGCTGTGCAAATGCTTTTCTTGCCGCATAAGCGCCGTTCTGCCACGAATCTCTGCGGTGAGGCCATATCAATATGCAGCCGTAATGCTTTGAAAATTCCGCCGGCATATAAAAGCCGTCATTTTTCGGGGTTGTATGTAAAATTCTCATAGGCTCAGTCCTTTATCTCACTTTCTGCCATCAGCTTATCAAATAATTTTGGATCGACCGTCTTTTTGAGCAGTTCCTCATTTTCTTCGGGAGAGTTCTGGAGATCGCACATAAAGATGATGAAATCCTCTGTTGTGTTGATTAAACCGCCGGTTTCTTTCAGACGGTTAATGCAGTCGATCACCATTTCCTGAAATAGCGGAGTTACCGTTTCACGATTTAAAACCTCTCCCGAATCAAATCCTTCGATCGGTTCGCCTTCACCGAAATAATCTCCTATATTATGATAATAGTATGAATCAAAGAAATGGCTGGTATCTGAGTCAAAATTCAAAAAAATGTAACCGTTGTGTTCGAGGCTTCCGATAAATACAAACTCACCGACATCGTATTGCTGCCCCCGCAGTCCGTATCTTCCGTAGGGGCGGTAATATTTCGACACTTTATGGAAATTCTTACTTATTTCCTTAAAATGTGCATTGCTGCCATATCTCAAAGAAACCTGACCAACCTCGCTGTTGCAGTCAAAAGCAATTGCATAAATATTTTTATTCGCTTCTGTCTGTGCAAAAAGACGGAGTTCGGAAAGGATAGAATGATAAAAGCTGTCCTTTAATTCCTGAAATGTCATAGATTTAGCCTCCTGATAATATTTGAGTTTATTATAGCATAAAACAGAAAATTTGTATTGAGACATTGACAAAGAAGCAAAAATTTTATATAATATGAGCGCAAAAAGACGGCTTTATATGCCGAAAAAAGTGAAGCTTCTGCTCAGCTTGACAGGCAGCAATATATCAACGCTCTTCTTGCATGACTATTTTAATTTATTTTGCTTCAATAGTCAATACTGTAATCATTGTAATTGGAATATATATAGTAAACGAAATTAAAAAATCCCTATTAAAACATTCGGGTGCAGGGCGAGAAGCCCTGGTGTGGTTTGGGGGTGCCGGCAGGTGAGACTCAAAGCCCCAATTGTAATGGAATTTGGTCAGCAAAAGGAAGATGAAAATGAATGAATTGAAAAAATCTGTCTGTGAGATCCATGAATTTTTCCGGTCTGCTTATTCATTAAAAAATATGGTAGAACCGGTTCAGAGTGATGTTATACTGAAATATGATGAAAAAACCGTATTGCGCAGGCAGGCAAAGCTGAGCAGGGATCAGAAGGATGTGCTGGACAGCTTTTTTCCTGTAATGATTGGTGAAATCTGTCCGAAAGGCATAAAGCATTGATGTTTTTGATGAAAAAAATAACTCTTGACAAATGAAACTCAATGTGTATATAATATGTATACAGAATATACAAAAAGACTGTGAAGGAAACAAGATGCAGTTTGCCTTGCAAAGAGAGCTGTCGGTCGGTGTAAGACAGCGTTGACGGCTGTATGTATAGCTCATTCCTGAGTTGACTGTCCGATAATGTAGAGCAGTACGCTTGGCAGCGTTAAAAGCCGAAGCCTTGTCAGAGGTGTTGAGGGGCACGATTGTGTCCGAATTTAGGGTGGTACCACGAGCTTTTGCCCGTCCCTTGTCCGCAGCGGCATGGGACGGCTTTTTTAATGGAAATTTCACAGTAAGATTGTGCTGTAATCAATGATAATGGAGGTTTTATTATGAATCAGGGATATAAAAAGTATATTCCTTTCGAGCAGATCAGACTCGAAAACAGACAATGGCCCGACAATACGATTACAAAAGCGCCGATATGGTGCAGCGTTGACCTCAGAGACGGTAATCAGGCTCTTGTTGACCCGATGAATCTTCAGCAGAAGCTGGAATTTTTCCATGCGCTTGTTGATATGGGCTTTAAGGAGATCGAAATAGGATTTCCGTCAGCCTCGGATACCGAATATGAGATCTGCCGGGAATTGATCGAGGGCGGACATATTCCTGATGATGTGACGATACAGGTTCTTGTTCAGGCAAGAGAACACTTGATACGCAAAACCTTTGAGGCAGTAAAGGGCGCTAAAAATGTTATTGTGCATTTCTATAATTCTACTTCTACTCTTCAGAGAAAGGTAGTATTTAAAAAGGATATGGACGGCGTTATCAATATAGCGGTCGAGGGAGCAAAGCTCGTCAAAGAGCTGATCGACGGCTATGAAGGAGATACCAATTTCCGTCTGGAATATTCTCCCGAAAGTTTTTCCGGCACAGAGGTTGAAAATTCCGTGAAGATCTGTGAAGCAGTAATGGATGTGATTCAGCCGACAAAGGACAATCCCATTATACTGAATCTGCCTAATACGGTCGAAATGTGTACACCTAACACCTATGCGGATCAGATCGAGTATTTTATCACTCATCTTAAAAACCGTGAGGCAGCTATTATCAGTATTCATCCGCATAATGACAGAGGTACGGGCGTTGCCTGTGCCGAACTGGCACTTCTTGCAGGTGCTGACAGAATCGAGGGTACGCTTTTCGGCAACGGCGAAAGAACCGGAAATCTTGACATTGTCACCGTTGGACTGAATATGTATACCCAATGCGTTGATCCGAAGCTCGATTTCAGCAATCTGCCGAAATATCGTGAGATTTATGAGCGCTGCACCAAAATGAAGGTGGGTGAGCGCCAGCCTTATGCAGGAGATCTTGTGTTTACTGCTTTTTCCGGTTCTCATCAGGACGCTATCAAAAAAGGCTTTGACTATGTGAAGGAAACAGGTAGTGATAAATGGGAAATTCCTTATCTTCCGATTGATCCTGCCGATGTGGGAAGAGAATATGAAGCAATTGTCAGATTCAATTCTCAGTCGGGCAAAGGCGGAGCTGCTTTTATTATGGAAACGGTTTACGGCTATAAGCTGCCAAAGGCAATGCACCCCGAATTTGGCGCTCTTGTCAAGACAGCGGCAGACCGGATCGGAAGAGAGATCTCTCCAAAGGAACTGAAGGACGTTTTCGACAGGAACTATATTGACATTGAACAGAAGCTGTGGCTTGTCAAGCACGTTATCACCAATGTCGGTGTTGACGAGGCTACTTTCAAGGGTACGATACACCTTGTCAAGGCTGATAAGGATATTGAGATATACGGCGAGGGCAATGGTCCGATAGACGCATTTATGAATGCGCTGAAGGCTGTCGGTGTGGACGGTTTCAGCATTGTTGATTTCAACGAGCATTCTATCTCACAGGGTTCTGGCTCAAAGGCTATTTGTTATATACAGCTGAAACAGCCAAACGGAAAGGATATATTCGGTGTCGGTATATCACACGGTATATTCAAGGCATCCGCACGGGGAATACTTTGTGCGATTAACCGTTCATCGGCGGAAATAAAGGTTAACGGTGAGGTTATCTGACAAATCGGGGAGCTTGTTGATGAGTTCCCCGATTTTTATATGCAGTAATTATACGAATAGTATAATTACATATATTAAAACAAAACGTATTTTTGATTATTTGAAATGCAGGTATTTTTTGATGGCTATGCTGATATAATTTCTTAGCAATATGTATTTTATTGACAGCTTTTTTCATATAGACATGTATAGTTTATTTGCGCTTCGTCAACAATAATGACGGAGGTGCAAGTTATGTTCAGTATGAAAAACGAAAAAAATTACAGAAAGTCTCCGAAGAAAAATATTGCCTTTTATATATCCCTTGCCGTTTGTCTGGCTGCAGTTTTTGGTGCTGCATGGACTACTTACGGTAATATAGAGGAATATACGGGAACACAGGAGGAAAGTACGGTTCAGGAGTCAAAGGATACGAAAGTGAATGAGGAAGTCAGCGGTCAGAACTACAATAAGACAGAATCTCAGCCTGCGCCTGAGTCGGAACCTTCCAAAGAGGAGAGTAAAGCACAGTCTGAGCCCTCTGCCGTAAAGACAGAAGATGATGACAAAAAGCAGGAGGATGTCCAACCGACAGCAGTCGAGCCGGAGCCTTCAAAACCCGAAACTGCTTCCCCGATCGAAAAGGGTGAGGTGATAAAGGAATTCAGCCTGAAAAATCCCTTGAAATCAAAAACGATGAACGACTGGCGGACACACAGCGGCGTTGATATTAGTGCAGAGGAAGGCTCTCCTGTGCGTGCAATGATGGAAGGTAAGGTTAAAAAGCTGTATAGTGATCCGCTTTTAGGGAATGTGATCTGTATAGAGCACAGCGGCGGATATGAAGCCTATTACTGCGGTGTGACCGATACCTCGATCGCCAAAGAGGGAGATACCGTAAAAGCAGGCGATACAATAGGCTATATCGGAAAGATACCTTCTGAAATCAAAGATGATAGTCATCTTCATCTTGAAGTGAAATATAACGGCAGCTATATTGACCCGACATCATTATATTAATACTGCCCTCGAAACGCTTCAGGGGCAATATCGGCGGAGTATATGAAAATTTGCTTCGCCGATTTTACTTATGGTTTGTCAGAAATGGCAGTAAGAAGTGTTAGCTGAGGGCAAGGGTGTCCATTGTGAGGTGGAAACTGAAGTAAGCCTAAAGCAAATTTTCGGTCTGACGAAAAGAAACCGCATATAAAGCATTTGCAGGGCGGACGAGTCTGCCATACAAGGTAAAGTTCTATACTGCCCGAACCCTGTGGTGTAAATGCGGCAGAAATATGGGTCTTGAAACCCCATTTGCTGCAAAGTCTTATGAATAGATCGTGTTATATAAAATGCTTGTTGCAAATTCCGCAAAATAAAGATATAATAAAGATAGAGACATCCGAGGTGATTCTATTGGCAGAAAAAGACATGACAAATAAAATCCTTGAATCAAAAAATAAGGTGTTTGCCGATATGGTAAACGGGCTGTTATTTGGCGGCAAAACAGTAATAAAAGAAGATGAACTGACACCGGCGGA
>JAFVEY010000065.1 GCA_017475765.1 Clostridia bacterium
CCTGCTTAAAATGATCGGGCAGTATCAGCTTTGTTTTGGAGATACGGATATATGGCATGATGGAAGATTTCTTGACCGTTGGGCAGACAGTTCCATAATTGATGAACTTAAAGACTGTTTTGCACACTACGACAGTGATGATTGCAGGTGTGCATTGTTGGCAACGCACAAGTTGTTTGCAAGGTTGGCGAGAACTGTTGCCGACAATAGAGGTCTCGCATATCCCGAAAAGGCAGAGGCGTGTGCAATGTCATATATGACTGGTACTGACAAATCGGAGTTTGCCAAGCTGTTTATATAGAAAGGAACATACATGAGACTAAAAAATATTCTGATAGTTGTTAAAGACATAGAGAGAGCCAAACAGTTCTACCATGATCTGTTCGGTCTTGAAATGCTCCTCGACAATGACGGCAATATGATACTGACGGAAGGGCTCGTGCTGCAGGAAGAAAAATACTGGAAAGAGTTCATCGGGAGAGCTATAATTCCGGAGAACAATTCCTGCGAGCTATATTTTGAAGAAGCCGACATTGAAGGCTTTATCGAAAGGCTTGAAAGGTATTATCCGGAAGTGAAATATGTCAACAGACTTATGACGCATAGCTGGGAGCAGAAGGTCATACGCTTTTACGACCCGGACGGAAACTTAATTGAAGTAGGAACACCGATGTAAAATGGCAATCGCAGGAATTCCGATAGATCATTCGTTTCTGAAATATAAAAAAGGGCTGAAAGAATACGGATATCATGTCGGGAAGCTCTCTATGAAGAATAAAACGGTCACATTTGAAAAGCTCGGAAGAGATGAAAAAGAATGATACGCTCAAAGGAGTCAGCGATATGCAGTACTGTCGAACAATAGTGATTGAACCCAACCAAATATAAATAAAGTGGCTGTTGCACCAAATGAACAACAGCCACTATTTTTTTAATATTTACTCGTCAGAACATTCATCAAGTCGATCATGAACCGACCTCCCTATTATTACCACTTCAACCCTCCGTTACCGCCCATAGCCCTTGTCATCTCTTCGATCTTTTCAAGCGGAAAAGGCGGCGATGCAAGCGGCTTCATGGCGATCGACATCAGCTTCATGGGGTTATCATCGGCAGCGATGCGGTTTGAGCTGAGCGCCCCACATATCCTGCACCGATGAATGATCGCCCATTCGCCGTTTTTCCTGACCCATACACTGATTGCCTCCATAATACCTCCGCAGTCTGCCGAACGGTCTCCGGGCTCATTGTCCAAATGCTGACTTGACAAACAGTATGGGCAATGATTTCGGTGATCGCTGCCTGCACCTGTCGGCACGACAGTTTTGCCGCAGAACTTGCAAATAAACGTATCATTGCATGGGTGTGTTTTATAATAACCTTTTTCAAATAGTCTTTTCTTATGTTCCCTGTTCATGGGGATACCTCCTGAAAGTGTATTATATCCATACTTCCGGGAGGCTTGTGAGCTTGCAGCAAACCTCCCGGTTACGCTGCAATCTCCAGTTTTCTGTTTTTAATCAAAAGTCATTTCTCCTTAAAATCATGTTATTACCGCTTTTTGTAAATTACAAGCTCGGGATTTTCACCACCTTTATCATAAGTGCAGACCAGAATAAACTCCATATTCGCCAGCACACCAAAGCAGCGCTCACCGCCAAATTCACATTCGAGCTGATTGCCAAGATAGGTCGTGTTGTCGTCAAGGAATTTCACA
>JAFVEY010000066.1 GCA_017475765.1 Clostridia bacterium
CGAAACGGCGGCACATATTCCTGAAATTGATGAATATATTGATAACGCTCTCATATATTATAAATCCTGTGCGGATTCATTGCCCGATGACAGAAACCCCGACTGGAAGCATTTAAACCAACTTTTTTTAAATGCAATTAAACCATAGGTTGATTGTTTTTGGCGGATAGATGTATTATATTATAGATAATACATATTGAATTTGAGGTGGTACCATGAAATTGGCAGAAGCATTACAGGAAAGGGCTGATCTGAACATAAGAATCAGTCAGCTCAGTACAAGACTTCAAAATAATGCAACCGTTCAGGAGGGGGAAGAACCAGCAGAGGATCCGCAGGAGCTTCTGAAAGAGCTGGATGGCTGTATTACAAGGCTTGAAGAGCTGATCGCAAGAATTAATCTGACAAATTGTCAGACCACAGATAATGGTGTGAGCATTACGCAGCTTATTGCAAAAAAAGATACACTCAGGGTAAAACTGTGTGTTTATCGGGATTTTATTTATTATGCAAGCCAGACAGCAATGAGAGCTGCCAGAACAGAGATAAAAATACTTAGCTCCGTTGATGTCAGAGCAATTCAGAAGCAGGTAGACGCACTTTCCAAAGAGCTTCGTGAAACGGATAACAAAATTCAAGCTTTGAACTGGACAACCGAGCTCATTTGATCAGAAAATCAGGATAGTATGCAGGGCGAATGTGATCTCAGCGGCTGAGAAGGAAACCGCAAAAAAGTTGCTATAACTAATGTAAAAGGCATCAAGGGTGTGCACAGGGACAAATCCCATTTATTGTCAAGCCCCGGACATCGTACAGACGTATCTGATTATTTCTTTTATTTTTATACACCAAACATTGACTGCATATCAGGGTGGGAATGGGGAGAAAAACCGTACAACAATACATTCATTTGTATTGCTGTACGGTTTTTTACTGAGGTCGTCAATCGGCAGAAAAAGTGATTGTTTTATTATTTTATGATCGTCATGGAAAATTGTCCGATCTCATCATAGATCTCTTCAAAATAAGAAGCGTCACACACATTATAACCCTCAAGCGGATCGCTGAGATAAACTGTATTGTAGTCCCGGTTGTAACCGTACAGCACAATACAATGTTCATTCATATACCAGGGATAATAGACGCCGTTGTAGGTGTTGGATTGTCCTGTGAAATAGGGATAATCAAGATACATCGTAGTCCATATAAGCACAGGGCATCCGTTTTCAATCAGCTTGTAAAGATCGGAAAGCTCTGTGCCTGTTGTATCTATGGCAGTCAAATCTGAAGAGTTGTCCTTCAAAAAGTTTTCCGCTGTCTGGACAAGACCCGGAGGGTATATGCCGGCACCGCCGTCAGAGAAAGGATCACCTAAATAGGAAGTGGTAAAATCATCGCCGTATATCAGGTAATCTTCGGCGATCGTTGTTTTGTCAAGCTGAAATCCCAGACTGTTAAGTGCAATCGTCAAAGCTACTGATTCACATCCTGTCGGCAGCTCCGGATATTGTAAAATTTCATCGGCAGAAGCAATTTCAGCAGCATTTTGCGAAAGCTCTTTTCCGATCATATCATTGAATTTTTCATAGGCAGCTTTCTGGCGAGCTTCTTCCAATTCATCTATTTCTTTTGGTTCTTCCTGCTGATGATTTCTTTCTTGCTCAAAATCATCTGCCGATTCGTCTTTTTGTAATGATTCTTCGCTGTTTTCTTCCGGTGTGCTGCTGTTACTGAGTTCGGCATCGGGTTCATTGATTTTGATGACAGGCTTTTCCTGTGAACTGTCCGTATCGGAAGAAGATGACGTCTCAACGGCAGAGTCGTTCCCGAAACGTCTGGGGATATTATAGATAAAACCCGTTACCATGACCAAAGCTGCAAAAATCAAAATAATATAGGTTGTTTTAATGATTGATTGTCGTTTGTTCATAACTCCTCCTTTTTTATCATTATAAAGCATAGTTGACAGCTTGTCAAATCATTAATTGTGTATTATATTTCAGAATAAAAATCCGTAATATTGATTTTATGCCGTATTTTTGCTATACTTGAATATATATGATTAATCGGAAAAGACGATTTTCAAAATATATAGTAAACGACATTTAAATTATCCTATTAAAACATACGGGTGCAGGGGCTTCAGCTCCTGCCGAGGTCCAGGGCGAGCAGCCCTGGTGGGGTTTGGGGGTGTGGGTGTCCAGTGGACACCTCTGCGAAGCAGAAGCACCGACCGAGCCGGCAGGTGAGACTCAACGCCCCAACTATCAGTAATTAGGTGGTGTTACAATGAATTCTCCGCTTGCAGACAGAATGCGTCCGCAAAGTCTTGACGATATTGTCGGTCAGCATCATCTTCTCGATGAGGGCAGACCGCTCAGGAATATCATAGAATCGGGCAATATTCCCAATATGGTGTTTTACGGCCCTTCGGGTGTCGGAAAAACCACCCTTGCTTCCTATATCGCAAAGCAGACGAACCGTACCTTGAGAAAGCTCAACGGAACAACAGCCTCGACTGCCGATATAAAGCATATTTTCGAGGAGCTTAACGGCTTTGACGGGATAAACGGAATACTTCTGTATCTGGATGAGATACAGTATTTCAATAAAAAACAGCAGCAGACACTTCTTGAGTATATCGAAAACGGAAGCATTACGCTCATCGCTTCCACGACCGAAAATCCGTATTTTTATGTTTACGGTGCTATTCTCAGCCGTTCCACGGTTTTTGAGTTCAAGTCCGTAGAAAAGGAAGATGTTATCGGTGCGGTAAAACGTGCTTACGGCTATCTTGAAAAGGAATACAGCACTGATATAGAAGTGGCTAACGAAGCTGCCGAGCATATCGCCTATGCCTGCGGCGGAGATGTACGCAAGGCTATAAATGCGGTAGAGCTTTCTGTTATTGCTTCAAAACCGACTGATGATAAAATAACGATAACGCTTGATACCGTATCACAGCTGACACAGAAAAGTGCTGTCCGCTATGACAGGGAAGGCGATGAGCATTATGATCTGCTGTCTGCCTTTCAGAAATCCATGAGGGGTTCAGACCCCAATGCGGCTGTTTTGTATCTTGCACGTATCCTTGCCGCCAATGATCTGCCTTCTGCCTGCCGGCGTCTGATGGTTTGTGCCTGTGAGGATGTCGGACTTGCCAATCCGCAGATTATTCCGATCGTAAAGGCGGCAGTAGACGCTGCCATGATGGTCGGGCTTCCGGAAGCAAGGATTCCGCTGGCGGATGCGGTGATACTGGTGGCTCAGTCGCCGAAGTCAAATTCCGCCTATAAGGCGATCGCAAAAGCGATGGAGGATGTCGAAGCAGGGAAGGCGCACGGATTCCCCCGTCAGCTTCAGAACAAGCATTATGACGGCGAGGATGCAAAGGTCAAGGGACAGTTTTATCAGTATCCGCATGATTTTCCGGATCATTGGGTCAAACAGCAGTATCTTCCCGACGGAGTAAAAGATGCAGTCTACTATGTGCCGGGAGATAACAAAACCGAGCAGGCATATAAGGCATATTGGGATAAGATCAAAAAATAAAGATTGCATTGACAGGGTGAGAAAATGAAAATAGGAAATGTTGAAATAGACGGATGGGCAGCGCTTGCGCCGATGGCAGGAGTTGCCGACAGAGCATTCCGTGAATTATGCGTTGAATTCGGTGCGGCTTATGTCGTCGGCGAAATGGTCAGCGCAAAGGGCATTACATATCAGAGCGAAAAATCCTATGAGCTGCTGGAGCTTTCCGAAAAAGAAAGACCTGCCGCCGTCCAGCTGTTCGGCTATGAAGCAGATGTTATGGCGAAGGCTGCCGTGTTTGCAATGCGGTATCAGCCTGATATCATTGATATCAATATGGGCTGTCCGGCGCCAAAAATCGCCGGGAACGGTTCAGGCTCGGCTCTTATGAAAAATCCGGAGCTTTGCGGAGAGATCGTTGCTGCTGTGGTGAAGGCGGTGAATGTTCCCGTAACGGTAAAGATGCGCAAGGGATGGGACAAAAACAGCGTCAATGCGGTTGAGGTGGCAAAAATCTGCCAGCAGGCAGGGGCGGCAGCGATTGCCGTTCACGGCAGGACAAGAGAGCAGCAGTATATGCCGTCTGCCGATTGGGAGATCATAAGGCAGGTAAAAAAGGCGGTCAGCGTTCCGGTGATCGGCAACGGCGATATCACGACTGCTGAGGAAGCCGCAAAAATGTATGAGCAGACCGGCTGTGACCTTGTTATGATAGGCAGGGGAGCGCTGGGAAATCCTTGGATTTTCAGAGAGATCAACAGTCTGATCGGTTACGACAGACCCTCACTTCCCGTTTCCAATGCTGAGAGAATATCGGTGCTTCTCCGTCATATCCGGAAATTGTGTGAATATAAGGGCGAGGATATCGGCATGAGAGAAGCAAGAAAACATTCCGCATGGTATTTCAAGGGAATGCACGATGCGGCTTCACTCAGGCGCAAAGCAGGTACGCTGAACACATTTGATGACCTGATCGAGCTTTGCAAAATGATTGATGTATGACACTAATACCCGATAAAAAACAGACAGCCTTTTGCGAAAAATATCCTATTAAAATATGCGGGTGCAGGGGCTTCAGCTCCTGCCGGGGTCCAGGGCGAGTAGTCCTGGTGGGGTTTGGGGGTGCGGGTGTCCAGTGGACACCTCTGCGAAGCAGAAGCACCGACCGAGCCGGCAGGTGAGACTCAACGCCCCAACTATCAGTACTCAGGAAGAAATGAATGACGTTGACTATAAGTTGACTTAAAAATAAAGACTCACCCGAACGATTGGCAGACCTGTCGTTCGGGTGAGTTTTTGTGATCAATACTGCTGTGATTGATGAAGGCAGATATCCTGCCATTGACATTGACCGCATACGGTTTTCAGCTTCTGACAGGAGATGATGTTTTTGTCAGCTAATCGCTTAAGCTCGCTCCAATGCAAAACATCACCGAAGTTCAGTCCGTATTCCTCCAGACAGCGACAGTCGATGGAATGTACCTTTTCGTCGGTGCAGCAGATACCGCTGATATTATGGGGGCAGGAAGCACATACAATATCACATTCACGGGAAACAGTCAGAGCAGGATCGTCTGCTTCCAGCATTTTGATGATATCTGTCATGCTTTTTATAAATTCGGCGCTGTAACCCTTTCCTTCAAAAAAAGCAATACAAAGACTGTGGTGCGGTCTGATCGGAATGTTGTTTTTGTCCATAACCCTTACAGCTTGATGATTTTATCAAGGCGGTTGACAAGAACGGTAGCGACTGCAATTTTAGCGGCATCGGGAATAAGGAAGGGAATGACGCAATAGCTGAGTGCAGTAGCGATATCCATCGCTTTACCCTGATTGTTCATAACAATAATAAACCATGCTGTGCCGAAAACATAGCAAAGTGCAAGACCGACAACCATGCTGACGATAAGCACCCAAAGTTTTTTGCCCAGCAGATCTGTCATGATACCTACTGTCAGAGCTGTCAGCAGGAAGCCTATGATATATCCGCCCGTGCTGCCGATCAGAACGCTGAAGCCGCCCGAAAAACCTGCAAAAACAGGTACTCCGACTGCGCCGAGCAGAATATAGATCAGGACACTAAGCGTACCTCTTTTTGCGCCGAGCAGACCGCTTGCCGCAAAAACGCCGAGTGTCTGGAGAGTGAACGGAACAGGACCGATCGGCAGCTGAATCTGCGCACATACAGCAATGATGGCAGCAAACAGAGCAATATAAATCATATCAAGAAGCATTTTATGCTGCATTCTGTTGTTGCCATTGTTGTTTTCTTTTTTCATTTCCTTTGCATTATCCATTTTCCAAAATCCTTTCATGCAGTAATATTTTATCCGACCTTTGATATTATATTATATTGTTGCTGAATTGTCAACTATTATTTTTAAATCAGGTTGACAATTTCCTGAAAATAAAGCAGCACCCGAAGATGCTGCTTTTGGCGTAGTTTATTCTGTCAGGTTATTAAAAAGCTCATAAACATCGGGTGCTGCCTGAATATAATAAAGCAGCGCTCCGTTTTCATAATAAGCCGCTGCATAGCCGGCATTGTCTTTCAGCATGATTTCAATTTCTGAAAATCCGACATCATAGCCGTCTATTTCAATGAGCCTGCCGTCCGATCGGACGATGGTTATGAAAATACCTTCCTCTTTGAAGCTGTTGAATTCTTCCGATGACATGGTAAGGTCTATGATGAGCTGATCATTGCTGACAAGCTCTTTTGCGGTTTCTATCATCAGATTGAGCTTATCCTCGCTCAGAGTAACATATTTTCCCTGTTTTTTAACCGTTACGCCGAACCGGGAGGTATTGGTCGATTGTGATATATCGTCTTTGCTGCCGGAAGAAGCATTATTGTCCGGCAGATACATATTGTCATCGGCATTGTTCGTGATTGCGGGGGGGTTGTCCTCTTCAGCATGATCGTATGCCGGAAAATCCGCTGTATCTTCTGATGTTTCACTAAATTGATAAGGTGCAGAGGCTGCGGCATTTTTTTCGGAGCTGATAAGGTTGGTATTGTTGGAGCTGCTGCCTGAGTCGGGAAAAATGCCGTTTTCGATGATAACATACGCTCCGACTGCAATCACAAATACGGCAGCGGCGGCGGAAAAGACTTTTATAAATCTGCGGAATTGCAGCGGTTGTTTTTTCTTGTCTTTTGAAGCCGCTGAAAGAACCTGATTGTCGAATTCCTTTGAAAATGTATGGAGGGTATCATCCTGAGGATTATCGAAATATTCGTTTCCGAATTCCTTCACTGATTTTTCCAGCAGCTTATCAAATTCCCTGTCAGTCACAATAACCTGCCTCCTTTAGCTGTTTTTTAAGCATTGTCTTTGCCCTGTGCAGACGTACCTTGACGTTTTCAAGGCTGATATCAAGTGTGCCGGCGATTTCTTTATCTTTCATATCGCAAAAATATTTCAGCATGATGACATTGCCGTATTTCGGATCCAGCGCTCTGACCAGTCCGAAAAGGGCTTTTCTCAGCTCACGGCTTTCGGCATCGGCAGCGAGATCCGAACCGTCATCGCCGTCTGTATAAATATCTTCGGTACTGATTTCTCTTTTGCGTTTGTTATAGATTTTAAAAGCAGCGTGTCTTACTATAATAATCAGGTAACTGCGAATTTGGTTACAATCCATCTGCTTTGTTTTTTCAAAGTTTTTAGCCAAAGAAATAAAGGCATCCTGCACGGCATCCTCGGAAGATGAAACATCCTTCAATATACTGTAAGCATATTGATACATCAGATCTTTATTGTCATTATATATTTTTTCAAAGCTGTCCTGAGCTCCGCTTCCGTCTATCATAGCCAGACAGAGCATCAACATTTTCCTTCCCTCCTCCTGAGTGATATGAACCCATTATATAACATTTTTCGCCGCAAAACAACGGGATTTTTCCTCCCTCAGATAACCTCTGCTCAGAAAAATACGCCTGTGATGAAAATTTCAAGTCCTATTGAAATCAGAATGATTCCCCCAAGCACGGAAGCTCTCCCCGACAGTTTTGTTCCGAATTTCTTTCCGAGCTTCAGCCCGATAAGACAGACCCCGAAAGTAACGATACCTATGATCAGCGATTCAATCACAGCTGCTGTCAGCGAATATTCCGCAATTGTAAAACCCACAGACAATGCGTCTATGGATGTCGCTATTCCCTGAACCAGAAGAGCAGCCATCCCGACAGCAGGCTTTTCATCGCTTTCGCCGCCCCGTATTCCCTCGATCAGCATCTTGCTGCCGATGAATAAAAGCAGCGCAAGTGCGATCCACGGAATACAGACCTGAAAGGCTGTAAAGAGATTGGCTATCGTGTGAATACAGACCCAGCCGATCAGCGGCATGATGATCTGAAAAAAGCCGAAGGTTCCTGCAATCAGCGACATTCTCCCTGCCCGCATTTTCGGCTCGTTGAGACCGTTTGCCAGCGACACGGAAAATGCGTCCATTGCAAGACCCACTCCGAAAAGTATACTGTTGACAAAAAACATCAGATTCCATTCCATTATTTTTCCTCCGTTCATTTTTACAAGCAAAAAGCCTGTGTATAGATGGCGCTACACACAGGCATAAATACAAAAATATATACAGCAATCCCATGTATAGCAAAAGTTACACATGAGTCTTGCAATTTAAAGCAAGCCAGGTGTTACCCGATATGTTGACTTGCTGCGCAGCAATGCGTTTACTACTCCCTCACAAGCAAGATTATATCATATCATTTTTTCAAAGTCAATCGGTATTTTATCATTTCTGTCTGATACAAAATTGTGCTTTTATAATGTTGTATTTTGTAAAACAATGTGATATACTTTAAGATATCAATAATTGATTGCCGTTCAGGAGGTATGATCATGCCCGGAAATTCAATGAACTGCCGGAGCAATTGTGAAAAGCTGTGTTTACGGAGAGTTTTCGATGGCGCTGCGGCGGATCAAAAGCAGACAGACGGCAGCAGCTGATCTCAGGAAAAAAGTAATCAGATGTAAGGAGGAAGAAAAATGTCTGTACCAAACGACCCTGTGATTCTGTTATCATATATCAATACTAAGCTGAGAGATGAATTTCCGTCTCTTGAGGAGCTTTGCAAGGTATATTCATTGCAGCAGGAGGAGATCAAGTCCCGGCTTTCAGCTGTCGGATATGAATATGACCCTGCGCTGAACAAATTTGTATGAGGAGATAGAGATGAACGCTGAATTTAAAAATCACTTCAAGATCATACGCAATCCCGGTCATTATTGGGCGGTGACTTCCGTACTTGGCGGGATAGCGCTGATCCTTCTGTTTGTTTTTCTGTTTTGCTTTGCCAAAGGAAATCAGGAGCATGACTGGAAAAGTATGTTTATGATCGGAAGTATGGTTGTTGCATTTCTAGCAGGGGCTGTGTTCGCTCTTGTACAGGGAATCGAAGCTCAGAAGCGTACCGATATTATTCACGGAGGAATGGCAACCTATGGTAAGGTGATGCGCCTTTGGGATAAAAAGGCAAAAATAGAAACGAGTAATGGTGGGGAAGCCAATTATAAATTCTATGTGCTTTTCAGCTATACGGGAACAGACGGATTTCCGCATACCTGCCGTGAAACGCTTTCGATGGCGCATTATTATGCGATTGAAAAAATGGGTCAGAATCTGCCGATATATGTTCTCGGACCGAGGGCAGTTGTGGCGCTCAACGAGGTCAACCGATTTATCGAAATGAACAGCAGGACGAACATATTCTGAGATATAATGGGGTGAACGGATTGAAGGCGGATTATACATATACGGAAAAATCAAGCCTTGCATTTTATATCATAGGAGCAGTCATTTCGGGACTGGTGGCTTTAGCCTTGCTTGTCGGAGAGATAGTGATCATTACGGATGAGTACGGCAGGGGAGAGTATGTTGTTTCGGCGGTGGTAATGGGGCTTTTTCTTTTTGCTGTGGTGCTTGCTCTTATCGTTTTCATTAGATTTGCTGTTGTCAGAAACAATATGATACATATCGAAACGATGGGCAGACGTGCTCTTGGCAGAGTGGAGGAACGGAAGATTGATATGTCAACGAATCAGGAGACAGGTCAGGCAACATTTTCACCGTATATATGGTATTCCTATGTGGGCGACAGCGGCATAAGAAAGGTCTGCAAGGAACGTGTGGAGCTTGCACAGTACAATATGATCGACGCTGTATGCAAGTCCGGCAATTTGAACATTCCTGTTATTATTCTCGGCGACCGTGCCGTTCTTGACATCAAAAGTATTACCGGATAATAAATGACCCTGCTCAATCATTCGGCATTGAGCAGGGTCATTTGATATTATCTGAAAAACGGATCTTTCCGCCGGATTAATGGCTGTATATGGAAAGACATCTGTTTTTGTATTCTTCGGCAACCTCCGAAGGAGCAACGATTTTCATTTCATCCGAGAACTGAAACAGCCAGCCCCAGAACGGAGGACTGATCTGAATATCTTCTGTGATCAGACAGGTTTCGTTATCCTTTCGTGTTATCTTGATGTTGGGACCGAAGGTATCGAACACGGTTCCTATCAGCTTATCGGAAAATTCAAGTGTTACGGTTTTTCTTTCTCCGCTGTACATTCTGAATATCTGGTTTGTCAGAGTCGGAAGTGTCTTTTTGAATTCCTTTGCTTCCTCTGATATTCCCTTGCTTCTTGTTTTTTCTGTCACATTGGTAATGCGGTCAAGACGGTAGGTTTTGATGTGGCTGTCTGTTTCCTTATCATAGCATATAAGATAGTAATGATTATCGTTTTGTATAAGGGTGAGCGGCTCAACAATATATTCTTTTCCGCCGTGACGATATACCTTTTCTCTGTTTTCGTCAAGATCGAAATATTTGAAAGAAATTTTTATCTGTGAGTCAATTGCCCTGAGAAGCGTGTCGATTTCATAAATGGTGATACCCTCATCGCTGTGCTTGTGATAGATAGGATTGTTTTTTTCGTCTGCAAGAACCCTTCTGTCAACGCTGTCCGACATTTTGATGATCGTATCAATGATATGGCTTGACATATTATCTTTCATAAAGGTCAGCGAGTTGATGGAGTCGATGAGTATCTTTGCCGCAACCGTATCAAGGGCATAGGTATTGTCATCATCTGCATACTGTCTCAGTTTTGAGCGGTATTTGACGGGCGCTGCCTCGATCAGCTTTTGTTTGAGCTGCTCGGTGGTTTCTTTGGTAATATCATCTGTCAGATGAAGCGAATTGACGGCATTGATAAGGTTTTTCAGTTCATCATAGCTGAAGAATTTTTCAATGTTTTCTTTATCAGCGGAATAGTAGGCGTGACCCCGGTAGGTATGAAAATATTGAATGGTGAAATCATAATCGGGATTTTTTTCGATATATTTGGTAAGGGTTTCGATATCATCCGAAAGAGTTCTTCTGTCACAGGGGATTCCCTCATTGTGAAGCATAAAGCAAAGCTGGTTTGTCGTAAGGGCGGCTTCCTGCCCTCTGGCGGCTCGGATATAATCCAATATCTTGATGATCTTGATTTTCTGATGTTTCTGACGGGGCATTTTTGTTCCTCCTTTAAAAAATCAATTCCAAAGAATTAATTCTGTTGTCAATAACGGGCTGAGAATATTATAACTCAGAATATTTCAGATGTCAAAATATTACTGTGCAATAGATTGTACTTTCTGAACGGCGGAGTTTTTTGTTTTTGGATTGACATTAAGTGCAGTTTGTTGTATGATAAGTGCAGTATAAATTCTCATATTTGACATTATATCTTATCACAATTCACTTGTCAAGTGTTTTAGTGAAGTAAAATATCACTATCGGAGGCGCAGATATGAAATTCGCAGAAAAACTGGCAAAGCTCAGAGCTGAAAAATCACTTAAGCAAAGTGAGGTGGCAGAGGCTGTCGGAATCAGCCGGAGAAATTATATCAGCTATGAAACAGAGGGAAGATATCCAAGAAACAGAGAGATATATTATAAACTTGCCGGTGTTTTTGGCTGTGATGTCAATTATCTTCTGACAGAAGATGAGGAGTTTATCGCAAGAGCCGGAGAAGAATACGGCGAAGGAGGATATAAGGATGCCGAAAAGCTCGTTTCGCAGCTGATAGGACTTTTTGCGGGCGGAGAGCTTTCCGAAGAGGACAGGGACGCCGTTATGAGGGCGCTGACCGAAGCCTATTTTGAATGTAAGGCGGAAAATAAAAAATATGCTCCCAAAAAATCCCGTAAAAGTAAAAACGAAGAAGGCGACGGCGGATGAATATGAATTCTTTGGAGATATATCATCAGGCGGATTCTCTGGTAAAGCGCTGCAAAAGCCGTAATGCCCGTGAGATTGCCGAAATACTCGGAATAAAGATCATATATCGTCCGGATTTTAAAAACCTTCTGGGAATGTATACCTTTCAATGGAAGCACAGGATGATATTTCTGAGCGACAGACTCGATGAGGTGCTTGAACAGATGGTAATTGCGCATGAGATCGGACACGACAGACGGCACAGAGATCTTGCGGCACAGTCGGGACTGCGTGAATTCAGCCTTTTCAAAATGAACAACAGCCGTATTGAATACGAAGCTAATGCCTTTGCAGCACATCTTTTGCTGGATAATGATGAGGTTCTGCAATTTGCACATCAGGGCTATGACGTTATTCAGACGGCAGCTGTGATGAATTCCGATGTAAATCTTATGCTGATAAAGCTGCAGGAAATGATGAAGCTGGGATATGATCTGAATGTTCCGTTTGAGCCTGACAGCAGATTCTTTGCGAAAATACAGCAATGAGTTTTTGACAGAATTTGATATAAAAATAATTTTATATGAATTTACACCTTCAGAGGTTCATTTTCTAAGAAAATCGGGCTGCTTTTGAAGGTGTATTTTTTTGCCTTAATTTTGAATGAAGGGAGGGATCAGATATGGAAAAAAGAGCGTTACAGGCTGTATTCAGCGCTGCGGTTTCCGCTTTTTCGGTTTATTTCAATCAGATGGCGGTGCCTTTGGCTGTATTGGTGATTATGATGATCATTGATTATGTGAGCGGTATGACAGCGGCATACATAAACTCGGAGCTGTCGAGCAGAAAAGGCATGGTCGGAATTGTTAAAAAGATCAGCTATCTGTTTGCCGTTGCGGCAGGAATGGGCATTGACTGGCTGTTATGTACGGGTCTGGCACAGGTAGGAATTGTGATGAATTATTCAATAATGTTCGGCAATCTTGTGACTGTGTGGCTGGTGATCAACGAGCTGATCAGCATACTTGAAAATCTTTCCAAAGCAGAAGTTCCGCTGCCGGATTTTCTGGTCAGATTTGTCCGCAGGCTTAAAATGACGGTGGACAAAAAATTGGATGACGACAATGCCGGTCATGATGAAAAAAGTGCCTGACAGCCATTTGATATGCTGCTTCAAAGATGTTTGTCTAACGGAAATCGGACTTCGATCGTAAATAGATCTTCCCGGACAGCGGCGGATATGGTGCCGTTCATTCGTTCAGTCAGTCCTTTGGCAATAGAAAGTCCTAATCCGGAGGAAGTGTTGGTTCTTGCGGGATCTGCTTTATAGAATTGGCTGAATATTTTTGCTGTATCAATCTTCTCGGAATGGCGCACACCGTTGGAGCAGCAGAAAACAGCCTCCGATCCGGTGCCAGTAAGCGCAAGGGAAATATCGCCGCAGCCATGCAGCAGAGCGTTTTTGATGATGTTTTGAATGATTCTGTGAAGAGCTTCTTCGTTGCCCGTTATCGGAAGCGGATCATCAGAAAATAAGATCTTCGGCTCAATTCCTTTGTTCTGGAATTCGTCATAAAAAGAAAACAGGGTCTCCCGCACACATTTTCCGAAATCCAGCGATTCCGTCTGCAAGGTGTAGGCTTCATTCTGCAGTTTGGTATAAGTGAATAATTCTTCAAGCATTTCTTTCAGAACGGCAACTCTGCTTTGGATCACATTGAAATAATGAGCCTGTTCTTCTGCCGATGTACTTTGATGCAGAAGCTGTATATAGCCGTCAATGGAGGTGAGGGGGGTTCGGATGTCGTGCGATAAATTGGTGATGGTTTCTTTCAGGTCGGTTTCGTTTTTCTGTGCGGTGTTTTCGATTTCGTGTGAGTGATCAATGATTTGATTGATATCATCTGTCAGCTCGTTAAGCTCGGAAAACGGCAGAGAAGAGGTCAGCCGAAGATTGGTTTTATGTTTCTTGATAAACCGCAGTTGGCGGCAGGTCTTTCTGACCTGTCGCCTGTAAGAATGAAACAGCAGTATTGATATAACCAAGGCGATCGTTGCAGCAGCAGCCCATAACAGCATAGTGATTACCCCTTTAATTGATATCCTTTTTCTGAACTGTCAATGTGTAGAGAGCGGATGAAGCCAAAATGAAGATCACACCGACCAATACGGCCTTTGTGACAAGCTCATTTGACATATTCGCAGTAATTGTTGAGATATTGCCGGTGGTCGTATATTCTGCTATGCTAAATTTATCACCCGGTATCAGATAGTCAAAACAGGAATAAAGCAGATCGCTGACTCCTCCGGAAAAAAGAATTCCGAGTGTGATACCCAAAGCGCTGCTGCGGGTAAGGGCAGTCAAAAAGACAAACACACACGCATAAGCAAAATGCAGAAGATAATTCAATCCGCTTGTCCGCAGAAGTTCGGCGGCAGAACCAAGCACCAATCTGTCCTTGAATAATATCACACTTGTCAAAAACATCGACAGCTCAAAAATGATCAGCATCACCAGCACCATAGCGGCAATGGTTATCAGTTTCGAGGCTGCCATCACACCTCTGATTGGAAATTGCCCCACAATATTTTTGATGAAGCCCTTTTTGTACTCGGCAGCAATAAAGAGAACTGTGAACACGGCAACAACTGCCAGAAGCAGTCTTGACTGCAGCTGAAGTGTCAATAATTCCGTAAAGTCAATTTTACTTTCATTTGTCCAGCTTAAACTGGATTCAAAAAAAACACCATCGTGAGTAATCTGTTCTCCTGCTGCGGCAGTTTCCAGTTCCTGTGTGTGAATATCCACGGATAAACTTGTCATAAACATACAAAAAACAGCTAATGTCGCTGTCACAATGACCATAATAAGCGTTGTCCGGGAACGGATCAGCCGGTACATATCCATTTTCAATAAATTAAACATTTCCCTTACCTCCCGTCAGGTTCAGATAATAATCCTCCAAAGCTTCATTCCGGACAGAAATACTCAGCGTCCGGATATCCTTTTTCGCAAGCTCCATGGTGATATTTCCGCTTTCGGTGAGACGTTCAAAAATATGGATCGTATCGGCATCCATTACCTTGTAATTCGTGATTCCCATCGCTTCAATAACGGTGCAGGCTTTCTGCGGATGATCTGTTTTCAGTTCGATCCGTTCTTTGCATTTGGCGAGAAGCTCTGCTTGTGTCAGTTCCTGTATTAATGTTCCATTGTGAATGATACCGTAATTGGTCGCCACTTTGGATAGTTCCTCCAGAATATGGCTTGAAATCATAAAGGTGATGTTCTTTTCTTTGTTTAACCGGAAGATGATCTCACGCACTTCTGCAATGCCCTGCGGATCCAGCCCGTTGATCGGCTCGTCCAGTATCAGCAGGTCGGGTTCCCCGACTAAAGCCAGAGCAATTCCCAGTCGCTGCTTCATGCCGAGTGAGAATTTTCCGACCTTCTTTTTGCCGACATCGCCAAGACCGGTGATATCAAGCAGCTCCCTGATAAACCCTTCCTTGCGGATGCCCAGGGCAAGACATTTTAGCTTCAGATTTTCGGCGGCCGACAGTTCGGGATAAACACCCGGCGCTTCGATCAGCGAGCCGATGCGGGACATGAATTCATATTTTGCTTTTCCCGTTTTGCCGAACAGGGTAAAATCACCGTCAGTCGGTCTGGCAAGTCCGCTGATCATTTTCATCAGAGTGGTTTTGCCTGCGCCGTTGCGTCCGATGAGTCCGTAAATATTGCCCTGACGGATGTGCAGGCTAACAGCATTCACGGCTTTATGCTTGCCGTATTGTTTTGTAATGGCATTGGTAGTCAGTATGTATTCCATAATGCTTCCTCCTTTGTGCTTTATTATATTCTGTAATTGATAAAAAAGCGCAAAGTAAAGTTAAAGAAATGTTAAAGAATTATCTTGCAAGACGAAAGCCGATTCCCCATACCGTTTCAATATATTCGATATCGGTTACGGTCTTTAATTTCTTTCGGATATTGCTGATATGAACATTGATAGTTTTATCTTCTCCGATATAAATATCGTCCCAGGCATAGGTGTATATATCCTGTTTGGAATAGATGCGCTGCGGATTGGACAGCAGCAATTCCATGATTTTGAATTCCTGCTTTGTGAGTGCAATTTCATGGCTGTTTACCGAGGCGGAATAGGATTCCGCATGAAGGATCAGTTCCTTGTATGCAAGGATGTCTGTTTTCTGCTCTTCTTCGGAAAAACGGCGTATCTGCACACCGACTCTTGCGATCAGCTCCTGCACCTCAAAAGGTTTGGTGATATAATCTTCTGCTCCGGAGGTTAAAAGCGTCACCTTACTATCAAGACTGTCCTTTGCTGAAATGATTATCACAGGAATATTCTGATTTTGTTTGATGAGGGGCAGCAGGGATTCACCGTTTTTGCCGGGGAGCATCAGATCCAGAATAACCAAAGAAAATTGGTATTTTTCAATATACAGCAGTCCTTCTGTTCCGGAAAATGCCTGCTGACAGTCATATCCTGCCTTGGTTAATGCTTCGGCGATCAGGTTGTTGATGTCTGTATCATCTTCTATGATCAAAATATTTTTCATTGCACAGCCTCCTTTTTGTATTTATCATATCATAATGAAAGATTGATATCAAGACAGGAGGATGGATCGTTTTGCATATAATAACTAAACTTAACATTTTATGTTAGGCGGAATCGATGCTGACCAAACTGTCAGATATATTCTCCGTGAAAATAAAATAGTATTAGTTTTTCTTATATTCATTTCTAAAAAATAACAATTGGACAAAGAACGGTAGGAATGATATATTATTGACTTAGTAACCCGTATATAGTAAACGAAATTTAAATTATCCTAATTAAAGCATACGGGTGCAGGGGCTTCAGCTCCTGCCGGGGTCCAGGGCGAGCAGTCCTGGTGGGGTTTGGGGCAACGCCCCGATTATCAGCAATCAGGAATAAATTAATTACGTTGACTATAAAATATCATCGGAAAGGAAAGGAGAAGCTGTCTTTCTGTTTCAGTAAGGGTGTAATGACAGAAAGATATTAACGATTAAGGAATTTTACTGAGGAAAGGATACTAATTATGAAAAACAGGAAATTGATAAGCAAAAAAGCAGTTGTACCGGCATTGCTGGTGTCTTTGCTGCTGACAGCCTGCAGCACACAGGGCCAGACAGAATCGAGCTCTGCTTCAGAAGCTCCCGTATCGGCGTCAGCTGCTGAAACAGATAAGCTGGAAAAAACACAGCTGCAGTTGGGATATCTGAACTCTACGGCTCACCTTCTGGCTTTCGTTGCCAAAGAGGAGGGTTATTTCGCTGACGAGGGATTGGATGTCACACTCACACAGTTTACGAATGCAACCGAGCTTTCTTCCGGTCTTGAATCCAATAAACTCGATGTTGCCCTGATCGGCTCCTTTGCTACCGTAACACTCCAGAGCAACAGCCATCCGCTGACCATTTTCGGCGGTGCTATGACAAACGGTCACGGATTTGTTATCAAACCGGAATATACCGAGGGTCTTGACAGCTGGGATGTCAGCATACTGAAGGGCAAAAATGTTGCCGTTGCCAAGAACAATACCGATGACCTTGAATTGCAGCTGCTTCTTAAGCAGGAGGGTATTGCCATCGGCGAGGGCGATGATGAAGTAAATGTTGTTTATTTTGACAGTCAGAAGGATGCTTATGCAGCCATAGCCAACCAGAATATTGATGCCTGCTCCGTATACTCGCCTTATGCTTCTCTCGCAAAGGGTACAGGATATGAGGTTGTTTATTATGATGCAGATATTGATCTGTTCCGCAACCTTCCCTGCTGCCGTCAGGTAACGACAGATACGCAGATTGCAGAATCACCTAACACCTACACAGCTTTTGAACGTGCGATGATCCGTGCATACCATTTCTCACAGGAGAACCATGACCAAACTATTGACGATGTTGCAAAATATATCGACATCGACAAGGACTATATCAATACCGAGATCTACGGCGGTTACAGCACCTCCAGCCCCGACCCGGACAAGCAGGGTACGGTTTCTCTGAAGGAAAGTGCTGTTTCTTCGGGATTTGTAGAGGATTATGACATTGAGCCGCACTACAATACTGATATTTTCAAAAATGCGCTGGATCAGGTGATTGAGCAGAATCCGGATGACGAAATTTATCAGAGTCTCAAGACACACTTTGATACTTACGAATAATGACGGTTATTTAAATATTATATACCAAAAAGGAATAAGCTGTTCCGTGCGGTTCAGCTTATTCCTTTGATTTTTTCTTGTTTTTTATTACATACAGGCTTTAACAAATTATAGAAAACAAAATTAAAAAATGCCTGTTAAAACATTCGGGTGCAGGGGCTTCAGTTTCTGCCGGGGTTCGGGGCGAAATGCCCCAATTGTAATAGGAATTAATCAGTATCGTTGACTATAAGACTCCTTAGATCAGATCGTCTGTCGGAATAATTCTGTACAGCGGCGTATGAGAATAAATGACAGGCTGATCAGCGTGAAAAAATACAATTCCGTTAACGGGTGATGTGATGGAATCAATGGATTTTCCGGAATACGGATCCACTATCTCGGCAAGCAGATCGCCCTTTCTGACTCTTGCATTGACCGCCGCATGACGGATAAAGAAGCCTGCTGTTGATGTTTTGACATTAACAAGCTCCTGACCCTCTATGAATTTTGAAATATATCCTTCGTGACAGTTATATTCGATGATACCCTGCTTGTTAAGAAAGCTGAGAACAGCATTGATTACTTCTGCGGCACTTTCGCTGTCGATACTGTCTGTTGCATTGGTATAGACAGAAAAAGCCTTTGTTTCCCAGATCTGCCAGTTATAGTTGAGGGTTGTCGTGTCATAGGGTCTTGCTTCCCGTCTGAAAATGTACGGCAGACCAAAATCCTTGGCAAGCTCGATATCCTCAAAGCCTGTTTTCATCATACGGACATGGGGGATAAAGCTTCCCTGCATATAGAAGCTGGCAAACTGTATGCCGAATCGGAAATTGCTGACATTTCTGAATACGCCGTCGGCAATTTTTTGTGTTGTTTCACCCAGATCATAGCCGGGGAACATTCTGTTGATATCGGTGTTGTCCGTTGACCAGAAGCGTTTGCCGATATTCATCGAATAGGGGTTGACACTCGGTACGATCATCACGGATTTTCCTGCTTTGATTTTACCCTGAATCTCCAGCTGTTCCAGTATGCTGATCAGTCTGGAACAGATATATACCTGCTGTACTTCGTTTCCTCTCGTTGCGCCTACTATGCAGGCGGATTTCTCTCCGCTGCCGAAGGTATAGCCCTTTATGCGCATATTATCTCTGTAAAGAGAATCAAGCTCAAATAATATTTTTTCTTCCATATTCTGATTCCCCCCTTACGCCAATATTCTTGCAATCAGCGAGCCTTCTGAAACAATCGGATATTCACGAAGCGTGAAAACGATACCGTCTGTTTCGGCATGGATTCTTTCGCTGATCTCGCCTGTAAGCGGATTCAGGATATCTCCGATATGATCGCCTTTTTTAACATTTTTCCAATGCCCGACATTTGGTACGAATACGCCCGAACTGCCGGCATTGATGAAGGATACCTCGCCGTCCTCGGATATGATAGGCTCCTTCGGCTCCTTCACCTCGCCGCTCCATATTCCTAGCTCCTTCATCAAAGCAAAGATACCGTCAACAAGCTGATCACCGTATTTTTTGGTGATACGCATACCGACACCCATTTCAACAACAAGCGTCGGAGTGCCGATTACATTTAGTGAATAGGCGAGTGTGGATTCAAGCACCGTGGCAGAGGAATGTATCCATATATAATCTAAATTCAGTTTTTTTGCCATAGGTACTAGTGTATCTTTTGAAAGCTCATTGATCCTGACCTGTGGGATCTCTTCCAAAAAAATATTGCTTGCATGAATATCAATGACTGCTGCACTTCCGCTGAGGTCGTCAATGATTTTTGAGGCGATATATTCGGGCATGGAGCCGTTTTCAGAACCGGGAAAAAGTCTGTTCATATCCAGATCAAAGCCGGGAATCCCTCTGGTGATGGAATCTATTCCGAGAGGATTGACAGCAGGATATACATCAACGATACCCGTCAGCGAGCTGTAATCCTCCCGTATTCTTCTCTGCAGCTCATAGCATACATATTGCCCCTCCAGCTCATCACCGTGCGTTCCTGTGACAATGCTGATTCTTTTTTCTCCGCCCTTCAGTCCTTCCTGGGGAATCAAATGATTTTTCTGTATCTTAAGTGTTTCGTCTATCGGCAGATCGACAGACGCTATTGTCTGAACCATTGTTATCAATCCTTTAATTTATTTCCTCAACTGTCACGGATTCGCTCTGCTTCTGAACGCCGTATCCGTAAAAGCTGCCTCTGATGATAGAGCAGTCGCTGGAATCTCTTCCGCAGGAAACTCTGATATATTCATCATTGACAAGTTTGTTGTTTGTCGGATCGAATCCGTACCAGTAGCCGTTGCAGAGAGCTTCGACCCAAGCATGGGATGAACCCTCGCCGAGCATCATGCCGACAACATATCTTGCAGGGATATGCTCCATTCTCAGAAGGGAAAGCATAATATGTGCATAATCCTGACACACGCCCTTTCCCAGAGTAAAAGCATTTTCAGCCGTTTCATGAATTTCTGTTGAACCGGGATTATAGGAAAATACGTCAGGAAGTGTTCTCATAATATACAGCGCTTTGTCATAAGCACTTTCCAAACCATGCACACCAAGCTCCTTGTGATATTGCAGAAGTTTTTCTCCCGGTTTTGTTAAATCTGTCTGAGCTTTCAGCAGGATGGCACCGAACGGATAATCGGTGTATTCTTCAAATATATCAAGTCCTGCTTCCGCTGTTCCGCTTATACGAACCGCAAAAGTGCTGTGGGGTTCGGTGATCTTGCCGTAAAGCTTTTTATTTTTAAAGCTGTCATCGGTGATCATGAATTTTTCGCAGCTGTCAACATCAATGCTGAGATCGGTTATGGTTTGTCTTTGGGTATCCTGCGGCAGGAACATGACCGAAAAGCTGTGATTGTTGACAGCCTCGCTGTAATGTGCAGTCAGATCATAGTTGAATTTTAAGCGTTTGATAATACCACCCTTTTCATTGCATGATAAGATTTCTCAGCAGGTTCTTGATATTGCCGCAGCTGAATTCCGATTCCGAAAGCATATTATCAATTGTATAAAGAATACTTTCGTCATATCTGAGTCCGGATTTTTTCAAAAATCCTTTCATCCGCTTGTAGGCACGTTTGATATCATAAGCGGAACTGTCAAGGCTGAGATAAAGATCCAGTCTTTCAATTCCCTGACCGAGCTTGATGATATTCCTGATTTGTTCATCGTCGATCATATCGTTGACACAGCCCCAGAATGCGAGAATATGGTCAATGACGAGAATCAGCGCTGCAATGGTGGAATTGCTTTTTTCGGCATTTTTGATATCATCTATGGCAAGCTGGATATATGCCATGGTTTCTGTACCGATATAATCTCTCATTACGATCGCATTGTCATAAGCTCTGTGAAGACTGCTGATGATAGAATTGGAATCGCTTTCGTCAAAGGGATATTTTTTCCTGAAGCTCTCGCTGGAGCCGTAAATATCGGCAATTCCTATTTTTTTGCAGAATACCGCATAAGAATCGGGGTCAGAATCAATCATCAGATCCGCTGTCTTTAAAAAATATTTCAAAGTTGTATGTACTCTTTCTGTATATCTGCCCAGCCAGAAAAGGTGGTCGCTTTTGTCTATCGTGATAATACCCATGTGTCTTTAAAACCTCCGCCTTGTGATGAATTTACAATGAATGAATCCGGATTTCTTGAAAATCTTGTCAGACCGCTCGGCCATACTTTGGTGGTGCTGCCCGTGAGTACAAAGGCACGAAGGTCTGCTTTTCTTGCAACAAGACCGCCGTTTTCATCAAGAATGTCCAGATCATAAAAGTCGATAACTTCCTGTGCAATGAATCTTCTCGGCTGGCTTTTCAGCAGCGCAATGAAATCAGCCTTTTTCTCCGCCGTCAATGAGTTTCCGAACACAACCCCGTAGCCGCCTGCTTCCGCAACATCCTTGATGACAAGATCATCGAAATGGGAAAGCACATAATTCATGTCCTCCTCATAGTAGGGAAGATATGTCGGGGCATTCATCAGGATGGCATCCTCGCCGAGATAATATTTGATCATCTTCGGAACGAAATAATAAATTCCCTTATCATCGGCAACGCCGTTGCCCGGAGCATTCAGAAGCGCCACATTACCCTTTCGGTAGGCTTCAAAAATATGCGGAATACCGATCACCGATTCTTCATAGAAAGTCATCGGATCAAGATATTCGTCGGAAATTCTTCTGTACACAGCGCCGACCCTTTGTTTTCTGCCGTTGTAGTCGATATAGTAAAGGTTGTCGCCCTCGCATACGATATCCTTTCCTGTTGTCAGTACCGCTCCGGTTTGTTCCGCCAGATAGGAATGCTCGAAAAAGGCTGCATTATATCTGCCCGGCGAGAGTATGACATTGATTCCTCCCGTATTCACATTGTCCATTACTTCCTTGAGAAGCTCGGCATAGTTACGGTTGTCCACTACGCTGTTGTCCGAAAATACATCCGGTGCGCTTCTTCTTTGAAGCTCTCTTGCAATCATCGGATACGATGCTCCTGACGGAACACGGAGGTTATCCTCCAGAATATACCAGCTGTCATCCTTTGACTGAACAAGGTCTATTCCCGAAATATGACTGTAAATGTTTTTCGGCGGAGCAACTCCGTCACAGGGAGCCAGAAAGCCCTTTGCAGAAAAGATAAATTCTTCCGGAATGATTCCGTCCTTTACGATCTGCTTTCTGCCATATATATCGGATAGAAAGCAGTTTAGTGCGTCAACACGCTGTTTCAGACCCTTTTCGAGATAAATGAATTCATCATGTTTGATAACTCTCGGTATCGGATCAAAGGGAAACAGCTGCTCCTTGAATTCGCCGTTTTTGTAGATACCGAATTTGACTCCGTATCTTGCAAGAAGCCTGTTAATGGTTTCCGAATTTCTGATTAGCTCGTCCATTGATTTTATACCTCCATATAAAGAAAAGGGTGTTTTTCCGCTGTAAACGGAAAACACCCTTGTTTCTGAATCTATATTACCACAGTTTTATCAGTATGTCAACCGGATTTGCAGGATTTTATTTCAAAAATTCATTTTTATGCAATATAACGGTAAAATATCCGATAAATTATTTTATTTTTGCAATGTTGATTTTGGAAATTTTCATTTGTTTCTTTTGTTTGAACAGAAAGAAGGGCTTGGAAATGTGCGTGGGCATGGCTGTGTTCATACCCTTGTGTGCGTCGGCACAATGATGATATTTCGAGGCTCTGTCTTTGTTGTCGAAAAAAACGGAAATGATTATCTTCGAGGAAAAAACATCATACGAGAATACCAAAAAAAGAAATCCAGAATTGACTTGATGCAGATGATGTTGGTATAATACGGGCAGTTAAGAAAGCAAATGCTTCAGCAGGCAACGGCGCCTATGTCTTAAAGGTGCCGCTGCCTGCTGTTTGTTTTTTTGAAAGGATTGGTATTATGCCGGATATAAACAGAAATGACGTTGAGATCATGCTTGATGATGTCGGTATGGTATATACTGCCTCCGATGGAAGAGATGTGCAGGCGCTGACGAGTGTAAGCATGAATATTCAGAAGGGCGAATTTATTTCTCTGCTCGGTCCGTCCGGCTGCGGAAAAACCACACTTCTCAGAATTATCGCCGATCTGATCAAGCCAACATCCGGAAAGGTGCTGATCGGCGGAGAAACACCGCAACAGGCAAGACTGAAAAGAAGATACGGCATGGTCTTTCAGAGTGCGGTGCTTTATGATTGGAGAACCGTCATTAAAAATATAGAGCTTCCGCTGGAGATCATCGGCATTCCGAAGGAGGAAAGACATGAAAGAGCTGCAAAAATGCTTGATCTTGTCGGGCTGAGCGAATTTGAAAGGCATTATCCCCGGCAGCTTTCGGGCGGTATGCAGCAGAGAGTGGGTATTGCAAGAGCGCTGGCGCTGCAGCCGGAGATCCTTCTGATGGACGAACCGTTTTCGGCGCTGGATGAATTTACCCGTGAAAAGCTCCATGTCGATCTGCTGAAGATATGGCGCAAGACGAACAAAACGATCATTTTCGTGACACATAATATTTCCGAATCGGTATTCCTGTCGGACAGAGTCTGTGTGCTGTCTCCGCATCCCGGCAGACTTTCGGCGGTGATAGATATTGATCTTCCCAGACCGAGAACAATGGATCTTAAGGATACGGCAGAATTTACAGCGCTTGTGTCGAAGGTCAGGAATAGCTTTGAGGGAGTATAGAAGGGCGTGAAAGAGATGAGAAAATTAAAGTGCATATTGACATCAAAGCCTTTTGTTACGCTTTGCTGGATCATACTTCTGATAGTAATATGGGAGATATTCGCTTCAGTCGTTGCTCAGACAAAGCGTACTCCGGAAAATGTCATGCCGCACCTTTCAGGCATTATAGAATCTGTTTTCAGCGATAAAAAAATCAACGGCAGTCAGACTGTGCTTGAAATGGTGCTGGAAAATGCCGCTGCAACGCTTTCAAGAGCCGGAATAGGTTATCTGATAGGTATTGTGCTGGGATTTGTGCTGGCGCTTCTGATGAGCCTGTCAGGTGTGATCGAAAAAATAGCCTTTCCGTATCTTATGCTGATACAGCTGATCCCGATCCTCGGCATGGCGCCTATTATCAATGCGATCACGGGAGATATTGCCGTCAGCAGAATCGTCATAGCAGCGATACTGACCTTCTATCCTGTGGCGACAAATACAATAGCGGGTTTCAAGGCGATCGAGCCTGCCAAGCATGAGCTGATGTATTCCTATGCGGCAAATAAATTTCAGATATATACAAAAACCATGATACCGTTCTGTATTCCGTATTTCTTCACAGGTCTGAAAATATCGGCGCCTATGGCTATAACCGCCTCCATCCTTGTCGATACGCTTCAGGGAGGAATCGGACTCGGCTGTCTGCTCTCCCAGTCGCTGAAGGGAGCGATGACAAGATATGTATTCTGGGATATCGTATTTTTCAGCGCATTGATCGGAATACTGAGCTTCTATCTTATGGGAGTCATAGAAAATCTGCTTTGCCGCTATAAACGTGCCGGCGGTTCAGGCAAAAAGGAGTGAGTGCATTGAAGAAGACGAAACTCGGCAGGAACCGTGAACGGATAGAAACGATCGTCTACCCGGTTATGTTCGGCATACTGATTATGGTTTTGTGGCAGACGGGACTGCTTCATAAGCTGCTCCATACGGATGACTATATTCTGCCGTACCCGGATAAGATCATCAATATTATTACAGATAACAGCGATAAGATTATGGTTAATGTGTGGGCGTCGGTTGAGGTTGCTTTGTGCGGTCTTTTGCTCGGCTCCGTGATCGGATATCTGATCGCCATTATTGCCTCGGCATTTCCGACCTACGGAGCAGGCGGGCTGACGATCGTTTCGGCGTTCAATGCCATACCGATCGTTGCTCTTGCACCGGTCATCATCAACTGGACGAAGGATGTCAGCACCGTTGCGGAGGAAAGAAGCATGGTTGCCAAAATACTGGTAGTCACCGTGACAAGTATGGCAGCAATGAGTGTCAACGCATACAGAGGACTGACGGAGCTTCCGCAGTTTTCGGATGATCTGATGAAAACCTATGCAGCAGGCAGACTGACGGAATTTGTCAAGCTGAGATTGCCCAACAGCCTTCCGTACATTTTCACGGCTCTCAGGGTCAGCGTTCCCGGCAGCGTGATAGGTGCGCTTGTCAGCGAATATTTTGCAGAATATATCATAGGTGTGGGAAGGCAGATCAGGGAAAATATCCTGATAGCACAGTATGCGACAGCATGGGCATACATCATTGTTGCCTGTCTGATAGGTATTCTGATGTATGTGCTGCTGATGATCGTTGAAGCGATATTTTTGAGAAAACGCAGATAACTGCAGCTCTCAATTATATAAATGGGAACCTCTGAAAACCTCCTTCACGGCTTTTGGAGAACCCCAAATATTTTTTGGAGGAATGGACAATGAAACAGACGAAAAAGGTATTAGTGATCGCTCTTGCGCTTGCAATGGCTGCAGCTGCTTTCGGCGGATGCTCATCGGGATCGGGCAGTGAAGCAAGTAAGGAGGCTTCATCTGCTTCTTCCGCACAGACAGAAGCATCGGGCAGCGAGGAGCTGACAGACGGAGACAGAATTATAGCAGCAGCTAAGGAAGGCAAGGTGGGCAACTGGGGTCTCGGCAATGAGTATGAGATTCTTGCACTCCTCACCAAATATGAGCAGGAGCCGAAGTATCTCTCTCAGTCCTTTGATATGGACGGCTTTGACGATGGCTCTATTACCCTTGCATCGGCTATGACCTATAATGAGCTGGGTCTTGTAAAGAACAGCTATGAGGGCGGTTACGGCTACGGCGAAAATATAGGCATCATTGATATGAATAATGAAGGCGTTGCCATGCTGGAGGATAACCTGTTCTGCACAAAGGAATTTGCAAAGGCAAATCCGAATACGGTAAAGGCATTTGTATATGCTTCCATGCAGGGTTGGAAATATGCCTGTGAGCATCCCGATGAGGCTGCGCAGATCGTATATGAAGCAGGCTCGTCTGTATCCTCCGATCATCAGGCATATATGGCATCAGAGGTAAAGAAGCTTGTCGAAACCGATACAAAGGGTGCAGCTGTAACAGAATACGGAAAAATGGATGAGGAAGCAATGCAGCAGACACTCGATCTTGCCAAGAAATATATTTCTCTTGACGATAAGACGGCGGCTGATAAGCTGCAGACGCTGACACTTGACGATATCAGAGATACCTCCTTCCTTTCATCGGAAAAGGATTTCGGCACACCTGAAAAGACGGATGTCAAGATACAGCTGAAGTGGCTTCCGCAGTGTCAGTTTATGGGATATTATGTTGCCAAAGCAAAGGGATATTATGACGAGGTTGGTCTGAATGTGGATATTATATCGGGCGGCGGTGATATCGGCGAAACAACGGCTGTCAACAACGGAACAGTAGATTTCGGTGTAACATGGGTATCGAATCTTATTTCTGCGGATGCAGGCGGCATGGATCTTGTCGAGGTAGCACAGGTATTCCAGCGTTCGGGTCTTGTTCTTGTTTATAAGAAATAAGGGGTGTTTAACGTGGATTTGATCATTAAAAACGGCACGATCGTGACGGCGAAGGAAACCTTTAAGGCGGATATTGCTGTAACGGACGGCAAAATTACACAGATAAGCTCGTCTGTTCCGACAGACGGCTGTGAAAATGTCATTGACGCTTCCGGCAAGCTCGTTCTGCCCGGTGCCATTGATGCACATACTCATCTTGCCATGCCTTTCGGAGGAACGATCTCCTCCGACGGCTACTTTGCCGGAACAAGGGCAGCAGCCTGCGGCGGCACAACGACCGTATTTGATTTTGTTCTTCAGGATTTCAATGAAACGATGGTTGATGCTGTCAAAAGAAGAGATGCGCTTTGTGCAGGCGAAGCGGCGGTGGACTATTCGTTCCATGTTGCCGTCAAGGATGTGAGCAACGGTCTGATAGATACGATTGATGACTGTGTTGCCTTCGGTGTTCCGTCCTTCAAGGTATTTATGGTGTATGATTTCGGCGTGACAGACGGTGTGTTCTATCAGGTTCTTCAGAAGGCAAAGGAGTGCGGTGCGCTGATTGGTGTTCATGCCGAAAACAATGAAATGGTCAATATGTTTACCAAAAAGTTTTTGTCCGAGGGCAAAACAAGTGCATGGTATCATTACCTTTCACGTCCTGAGTTTGTTGAAGCAGAAGCTGACGAAAGAGCCATTTCATGGGCAAAAGCCGTGGATGTACCTCTTTATATCGTTCATCTTGCCAACAAACAGGGAGTGGAAGCTGTCACAAAGGCTAAGGACGAGGGACTGACGATTTATGCAGAGACCTGTCCGCAGTATCTTGAATTTACCTGTGACGTTTATAAGCGTGAGGACGGCAGAAACTTTGTATGCTCGCCGCCTATGAAGGGCGAGGAAAGCCGACAGGCATTGTGGGAGGCTATTAAAAGGGGAGATATCGACACGGTTGCTACCGATCATTGTCCCTTTCAGTCGTATGAAAAGGACTGGGGAAAGGATGACTTCTCAAAGATTCCGAACGGCTGCGCTGGCATTGAAAATATGTATCCCTATATGCTTTCTGCCGCAAACGAAGGAAAGATATCCTTTGAAAAGGCAGTTGAGCTTTGCTCCTATAATCCTGCAAAAATATTCGGCTGCAAGGATAAGGGCAGCATAGCGGTTGGCAAGGATGCCGATATCGTGATTTATGACCCGACATTGGATTTTACCATCACGAACGACAAGATGCACTCTGACTGTGACCATACTATATGGGAGGGTGTGAGCCTTCACGGATATCCTGTTCAGACCTATTCAAGGGGCAGGCTGGTGTATGACAACGGCGAATTTGTCGGTGAAAAGGGCTGGGGTCAATTTGTAAAGTGTTCGCTTAAATAAAACAATTTTAAGAATGGAAGGCGGCTGACAGTATGCTGAGGATCAATGAAGAGGCTGCAAGGTGCTTGCTCTGTGCCGATGCAGCTTGTACAAAGGAATGTGGAAAAGGAATGAAGCCTGACAGAGCCGTAAGGGCAGTCAGATTTGAGAATACTGTCGCCGCCGCCGATTTTCTGGACAGCGATGTATGCTCCGGATGTGAAGGAGGCTGCGAAAGTGCCTGTATACATTATGATATACCCATAAGGATCAGAGAAATGGCGGCAAAGCTGAAGGAATATAAAAGGAAGGGTGCCGGCAGCTTTGAACCTGATTTGTCGATAGATTTCTGCGGAGTTCATTGTGAAAACCCGTTTTTTCTGTCATCGTCCATTGTTGCGGGAGATTATGAGATGTGTGCAAGGGCGCTTGAAGCCGGCTGGGGCGGTGTTGTATTCAAGACTGTCGGTTTCTTTATGCCGGACGAGGTTTCGCCGAGATTTGATATCACGGGCGAACACGGACGGCCGTTTGACGGTTTTAAAAATCTGGAACAGATATCGGAACATAGTCTTGAGTATAACCTTGATGTTTTCAGAAGATTAAAGAAAAATTATCCGGATAAAGTCCTCATCGCTTCCATTATGGGGCAGACCGATGAGGAATGGACAGAGCTTTCACGCCTTGTTACCGAAGCGGGAGCAGATATCATCGAATGTAATTTCAGCTGTCCGCAAATGACGGAAAAGGGAATGGGCAGCGATGTCGGACAAAGTCCGGAGCTGGTGAGAAGATACACAGAGCTTGTTAAAAAGGGAACTAATATTCCCGTTCTGGCAAAGATGACGCCCAATATCGGAAATATGGAAATACCGGCAGCAGCGGCTGCCAAAGGCGGCGCTGACGGCATTGCCGCCATCAATACCATAAAATGTATTCTGGGAGTGGATGAAAGCAGCTTTGTGAGTCTGCCGCCGGTGGCAGGCAAATGCTCCGTTTCGGGATATTCGGGCAAAGCCGTAAAGCCGATTGCGCTGAGATTTATCAGCGATCTTGCCCATTGCAGAGAGCTGGAGGGTCTTGAACTCAGCGGCATGGGAGGAATCGACAGCTGGAAGGATGCGTTTGATTTTATAGCGCTTGGATGCAGGAATATTCAGGTGACGACAGCAGTTATGCAGTATGGTTACAGGATCATTGATGATATGATATCGGGATTCAGGAGCTTTATGCTTGAACACGGAATACATTCTGTTGAAGAGATCGTCGGAAGGGCAGTTGATAAAGTCGTTTCCGCCGATGAGCTTGACAGAAGCACCGTCATTTTTCCGAGGTTCAGAAAGAATCAATGTCTCGGCTGCGGAAGATGTGTTATTTCCTGCAATGACGGGGGACATCAGGCGCTTGAGCTGGTGGACGGACGGGTACATTTTATGCCTAAAAAATGTGTTGGCTGTCATTTGTGTGTGCTGGTCTGTCCGGGCAGGGCAATTGACGGCGGCGGAAAACGTATTCCGAAGCTGAACTGTAATGCGGGGTGAGATGCTTGGCAATAACGCTTTCACAGCTTTGCGAAAACACGGATGAAAATTACAGCATGAAGCTGATTGCAGGAAAAAATGGTCTGAAAAATACGGTCAGATGGGTGCATATTGTGGAGGATTCCGAGGTTCCCGATTTTCTTCACGGCAATGAGCTGATTTTCACAACAGGCATAGGTCATGCCGGCAATGAATGGCTGAGAGAATTTATCCTTAGTCTGCATAAAAAAGGTGCGGTAGGGCTGGTGGTCAATATCGGACCCCACATCACGGCTGTTCCGCCGCAGGTGATCGTCTACTGTGAGCAGAATGATCTTCCGCTTTTTACGATCCCGTGGAAAACACGCATTATTGATATCACATACGATTTCTGCCGCAAGATCATTGCCAATGAAAAAAGAGAAAGCACCATCTCCGATGCTTTCAAGGATATCATCCGCCGACCCGAAAAGATCAATGAGCATCTTCCGGTTCTCAGGCACGCAGGCTTTAATGAGCAAAGCAATTATATCGTGATAACCGTTGAGTTTTTCAGGGAACATTCCTCTGTGACGGAATCGGTTGTCAAGGCGATGGATATGTCGCTGTGGAAATCCCTGCGGAGCGGAAAGAACCAGTCGATACTGTTTGTTCACAGGGGAGTGCTTACCGCTATCAGGCAAAATTGCAGTGACAGCGATATCAGAGGCTTTTGCAGTCTGGTTCGCATGATAACGGACAATAGTGATAATATATGCTGCTGTATCGGCATATCGGACAGAGCTTCGGGACTTGCGGAGGTGTCAGCTGCCTATTTTCAGTCGAAGGCGGCGAGGATGACAGCAAGAATATATAACAGGGAATGCTGCTGTTACAGCGATATTGGAATCATGAAGCTGCTGGCGGCAGTAAGCAACAAAAGTGTTCTGGAAGCCTTTGAGCAGGAACAGCTGGGAATTCTCCGGCAGCATGATGAACAGCGGCATACCGATTATTTTGAAACGCTGAGAAAATATCTCGAAGCCAACTGCAGCGTCAATGAGCTGGCGGAAGCAACGGGAGTTCACAGGAACACAGTCAATCATAAAATAAGGATGATAAAGCAGCTTCTCGGCAGCGATCTGACTAATGAGGATAAGGCAAGGCTGATCATTGCATACCACATAAGTGATATGCTGAAATATAATAACCATTCAGACGGAGGTAACTGAAATGAGTGCTGAATCAATCAAATTTAATCACTGTAATTATAATTTACAGTCGTGGGCAAAGCAGAAAGGACTCAATCCCATTCCGATCGAAAAGGCGGACGGAATCTATATGTGGGATTTTGACGGCAGAAGATATACCGATATGTCTTCTCAGCTTGTCAATCTGAATGTCGGCCACGGCAACAGGGCGATCATTGACGCCATCAAGGAGCAGGCTGAAAAATACTGCTATCTTTCACCGTCCTACGGCAGCGAACCAAGAGGCGAGCTGGCAAAGATGATCATTGAGCTTATGCCCGATAATATGGGGAAGGTATTCTTTACCAACGGCGGTGCGGATGCTAATGAAAATGCTGTCAAGATAGCAAGGATGTATACAGGACGGCAGAAGATCTTTTCACGATACAGGAGCTATCACGGCTCCACCTACGGTGCCGGTAATCTGACAGGCGAGCCGAGAAGATATCCGCTTGAGCCGGGCGCACCCGGTTTTGTCAAATTCTTTGACCCGTATATTTACAGAGAAAAAATACATTTTGATTCCGAGGAGCAGGCAAGCAGCTATTATGTTGCCAAACTGCGTGAACAGGTGATCTATGAGGGAGCGGACAATGTTGCCGCCATCGTTATGGAAACCATTACAGGCTCCAACGGCGTCATTATACCGCCGAAGGGTTATCTGAAAGGCGTAAGGGAGATATGTGACGAGTTCGGAATTATGATGATCTGTGATGAGGTAATGGCAGGCTTCGGAAGGACAGGAAAGATGTTTGCCTTTGAAAACTTCGATGTCAAGCCGGATATCGTGAGCTTTGCAAAGGGAGTGACCTGCGGTTATGTGCAGCTCGGCGGTGTTTGCGTAAGTAAAAAGATAGCGGAATATTTTGACGATCATCTTCTGTCGTGCGGACTTACATACAGCGGTCATCCTCTTGCCTGTGCGGCAGGTGTTGCTTGTCTGAATTTCTACAAAGAAACGAACATCCTTGAAAATGTGAACCGTTCCGGAAAGGCACTGGGAGAATGCCTTGAACAGCTCAAGGAAAAGCATGAGTCGGTCGGAGATGTACGATATATCGGCTTGTTCTCGGCAATCGAGCTGGTGAAGGATAAGGAAACCAGAGAGCCGTTTGTGGAATACGGAAGGGATCCGGAAGGAAAAATGGGTAAGCTGATCGGCTTACTGAAATCAAAGGGATTTATGACTTATTCGCATGAGAATATGATCCTGATTTCTCCGCCGCTGATCATAACGCCCGAACAGGTCAGGGAGGAAATGGCAAAGGTCGATGAGGTGCTTGACGAAGCAGATAAAATGATTTGAGGGAGTGTGCTGCCGCTATGAGAAAAGAGCATTACAGCAATGTGTCCGAATGTGCATTATCCGAGCTTATCACGGCGGATCGGTTCAGAACCGTGATGTTTGAACAGCGCACGACAGGCACTAAGAGTCTGACAGAGGTGCCTGCGGAGCTGAATCTGACACAGGAAAACGCAAAGCTGCTCCGTTTTTCTGTGGCAGGTGACGGAATTCTTTACGGCTTTGTGAGAGTCAGGCGTGAGCTGAAAGAAAAATTCGGCAGAGAACCGAAGAAGGTATATTTTAATGACTGGGGAACGACCATTCTGCTGGTTATTGAGTTCAGGGACGGCAGCGAGCAGGCATATCATGTCAGATGCAGCGATCTGATTGATATGATGAATGACTGTCTGAGAATAGCGCAAGAAAAGTAAAAGAAAGAGGGAGCATATATATGTTTGAATGCAGTATTGACAGAATGAAGGACAAAATTGCCACATTCAGTAAATTCGGTGATGCAGGGCACGGCGGTATCACAAGATATTCGCTTTCACCGGAGGCAATCATGGCAAGGAATGAATTCATCAAAAGAATGAAGGCAATAGGAGCCGAGATCGAAATAGATGACGTGGCAAATATCTATGCCACGATTCCCGGTTCTGATCCCGAAGCGAAAAGAATTGTCATGGCTTCACACTGCGATTCCGTTAAAAACGGCGGCAACTATGACGGCATACTCGGTGTTATGAGTGCCATGGAGGTGCTTGAAACGGTTGTTTCCGAAAAGATCCCCCATAAGCATCCGCTGACAGCGATGATATGGACAAACGAAGAGGGTTCGCTTTATCCTCCGGCAATGATGTGTTCAGGTATTGTCTGCTACGATTATCTTCCCGAAGATATCAGAAGCAAATTCCGGTTTGAGGATATGATGAATTCCAAAAGTATTCTTGATCCGACAAAGACCTTCGGTGACGCTCTTGAAAATTCAGGATTCAAGGGTGATAAGAAATTCCGTTTAAGTCCTGAAAAGTATCTTTATATGTTTGAAACTCATATCGAGCAGGGACCGATTCTGGAAGATGCAGGCAATGATGTCGGCGTGGTTGACTGTGTTTTGGGTATGTTCAATTACAGACTCAGATTTTACGGTCAGACGACCCATGCAGGTACCTTCCCGATGCCGAAAAGACGTGACGCATTCTATGCCGCATCTCAGGCGCTCTGCTATCTGCACGAGGAGATCGACAAGCTCGGTTACAGCGATCTGGTTTATACCACAGGCGAAGTGGTATGTCACCCGTGCGTACATACCTGTGTTCCCGATTTCTTTGACTTCTCATTTGATGCAAGACATGAAAAGCCGGAGGTTCTTGAACAGGTTCTTGCCATTGTCAAAAGCTGTGAGGAAAAGACCTGGTCAGGCTGCACCTGCAAGGTGGAAAAGGCATGGAACAGAGATACCGTATACTGGGACAAAAAGCTGGTTTCCTATGTCAAGGCTGCTGCCGAGGAATGCGGCATAAAGCATCAGTACATCCATTCGGGTGCCGGACATGATGCTCAGTTTGCGGCATATATGCTGCCGACAACCATGATCTTTGTTCAGTCAAAGGACGGTCTTTCACACTGCGAGCCTGAATATTCATCGCCCGAACATTGCACCGAGGGTGCGACAGTCATGCTGAATGCTGTGCTCAGAGCAGATAAGGATTGACTTAAATCATCATATACAATATAATTAAGGCAATACAAGTCGGATGTATTGCCTTAATTTAAATGACAGGGGGATTTGTTGTGAGTTTGTTTTTTGCGCCCGATAAAATATATACAGGAGCAGGATGTATCAATGAAGCCGGGGATGCGCTGACTTCCCTCGGAAAAAAGGCGCTGATCGTGACGGGCGGTCATGTGGTGCGGCTTGAATGTTTTGAAAAGCTGACCGCTATTCTGGAGAAAGGCGGAGTGGAATATACGGTTTTCAGCGGAATAACGGGTGAGCCGACCGATAAAATGATTGAAGCAGGTCTTGATGTATATAAAAGCAGCGGATGTGATTTTATCATAGGAATCGGCGGAGGAAGTCCGCTTGATTCCATGAAGGCGATCGCTGCCATGTCTGTCAACAGAGGAAAGATCGCTGATTATATGGGCAGGGTGATAGGCGGAAAGCTTCCTCCCATGGCGGCAATACCCACCACCGCTGGCACCGGTTCGGAGGCAACTCAGTTTACGGTGATCACCGACAGCGAAAACGGCATAAAAATGCTTCTCAAGGGTGATGTGCTGGTGCCTGATATTGCTGTGATAGATCCAGAATTCACCATTTCATCCCCGAAATCAGTCACAGCCTCTACCGGTCTTGATGCACTTACTCATGCTGTCGAGGCTTACACCTCACGGAAAGCACAGCCCCTGACGGATGCGGTTGCCGCCGACGCTGTCAGGAGGATATTTGAATATCTGCCGAGAGCGTATAAGGACGGCAGCGATAAGAAAGCACGTGAAGAGATGTCGGTAGCGGCGCTTGAAGCAGGTTTTGCCATCAATAATTCCTCTGTTACGATCGTCCATGGCATGAGCCGTCCGATAGGGGCGCTTTTCCATGTGCCGCATGGTCTTTCCAATGCCATGCTTCTGTCGGAATGTATGGCATTTGCCTGTGACGGAGCTTATGAAAAATTTGCCCGGCTGGGCGATATAACAGGCGTTTCAAAGCCGTCTATGACTGAAAAAGAAAAGGCAGAAGCATTTGTGGCGGCGCTCGGCGAGATCTGTGCTGTATGCGAAGTGCCGACACTTGCCGAATATGGAACAGACATCGAAGCATTCAGAAGAAGTATTGATAAAATGTCCGATGATGCACTTGCCAGCGGCAGTCCTGGCAATACGGTAAAGACCGTGACAAAGGAGGACATTGTCAGACTTTATGAAGCCGTACTGAAGTGATTGATAAAATAACCATGAAAAGTGCAGTCAATTTTCGGGGAATGATGAGGTGACAGGATGATCTATACAGTAACGCTTAACCCTTCGATAGATTATATCGTTCATCTGGACAGTCTGGTGAAAGGAATCACCAACCGTACAGCAGGCGAGGAATATTATTACGGCGGAAAGGGCATCAATGTTTCATGTGTTCTTTCCGAGCTGGGAACAGAAAGTATTGCTTTGGGCTTTACGGCAGGTTTTACCGGAGAAGCTATCGAAAACGGGCTGAAAGAGTCGGGAATCAGAACCGATTTTATCAGACTGAAAAATGGAATTTCCAGAATTAATGTCAAAATTAAAGCCGAAGAAGAAAGCGAGATCAACGGTCAGGGGCCTGATATTGAGGAGGACGAGTTTGATTTGCTCATGCAGAAAATAGGCAGTATTTCGGCAGGCGATACCCTCGTTCTGGCAGGGAGCGTTCCCGATACACTTTCCGGGCATACTTATGAGAGAATACTGGAAGCTCTTGACGGAAGAAATGTACGCACAGTTGTTGACGCAAGCGGACAGCTGCTTGTCCGTTCGCTCAGATACCGGCCGTTTCTGATAAAACCGAACCGACAGGAGCTTTCGGAAATATTCGGCACAGAGATTGCCGATGAAGAGGATGTCGTTGTGTATGCCGCAAAGCTTCAAAGTATGGGAGCAAAGAATGTTATCGTTTCTCTTGGCGGCGATGGTGCAATGTTGCTTGACGAATCCGGAAACAGACACCGATCTGGTGTGCTGAAAGAAAAGGTACTCAATACGGTAGGAGCAGGGGATTCTATGGTTGCCGGATTTCTTGCCGGCTATGAACAGACAGGCGATTATGCCTATGCACTTATGCTCGGCACCGCCTGCGGAAATGCAACGGCATTTTCAAAGGGACTTGCCAAAAAAGAAAAGATTGATGAGATACTGCATCAGCTTCAGACAAAATAAAAATCGGTCTGCGGAGATCAATATACTTCCGCAGACCAAATTTTTTTTACGCATTTTGCACCGATTTCCCCGACAAAATATTTGTTGAAATTGCCTATGACAACCGATTAAAAAAAGTATTATAATTAAGGTAGCTATAATGCCGCTCTGTGGGCATCGGAGGGAGAAATACAAATGGATGAGCGTATTCCGTCACATAAGACCGCAGCTGCCGCAGATAAACCGTGTATTTATTTCAGCATCGGCAAAGAATGTGGTCTGTTGAGCATCGGCAAATGCAAAGGAGAAAAATGCTCGTTCCGGCTGACAGAACAGGAATATGAGGCTGCACAGAAACAATGGAAAGACAGGATGAATCGGATGGATCCCGAAAAGCAGATAGAGATATCCCGGAAATATTATGGCGGGAAGAAGCAATGGTAGACTCTGACAAATTTTTTGTCTGCCGTATACTGAAAAGGAGATGATGGTTGTGAGGTTTGGCGTTGGTGATACCGTGCTGTACGGAACACAGGGAGTGTGCAGAATCGAAAGAACCGAAAAGCAAAGAGTACGGGGCAATGATATAGAATATTATGTTTTGTGTCCGGTTTATAATGAAAATTCGACAGTTTTTGTGCCGATGCAGAATGATGCGCTTGTGTCTAAAATGCGTTCAATCCTTTCGGCAGAGGATATATATGAAATGATCAGATCTATGCCGGAAGAGGATACAATATGGATTGATGACGAAAATCAGCGAAAGTTGTCCTATCAGCAGCTTATCAATGAAGGTGATAGAAAGAAATTGGTTCAGCTGATAAAAACGCTTTATCTTCATAAACTCTCTCAGGAGAAAAAAGGCAGAAAGCTGCACCAGTCTGATGAATCAATGCTGAAACAGGCAGAAAAGCTGCTGTATGATGAATTCGCTCTGGTGCTGAATATTCAGCCTGAAGAGGTGCTTCCTTTTATTATGGAGCAGGTAGAAATCACAAAAAAATAAATCGGATAATGATTAACAGGGACAAACCGCTGACGGCTTGTCCCTGTTTTTTTAGTCGGGCATGAACATGGCAGAGGAGGCGTCGCTCGGCATTCTCCAGTCTCCACGGGGAGAAAGCGTGACGGTTCCGACCTTCGGACCGTCCGGCAGACACGAACGCTTGAATTGCTGGCTGAAAAAGCGCCGTATAAAGGTTTGAAGCCATTTTTGGATGGTTTCATCATCATAGGTGCCTTCAAATGCAATTTTTGCCATGCGGAAAATCTTATCTGCCGTGAACCCGAAACGCACGAAATAGTACAGGAAGAAATCATGCAGCTCATACGGACCCACAAGATCCTCTGTTTTCTGTGCGATCTCTCCGTCCTTCGGCGGAAGAAGCTCAGGGCTGACAGGGGTGTCAAGTATATCAAGAAGAGCGGCTTTCAGACTGCCTTCCGTGTGGTCGGCTTCATAAGCGGTCAGATGACGCACAAGGGTTTTGGGGATAGACGCATTGACGGCATACATGGACATATGATCACCGTTGTAGGTTGCCCAGCCAAGAGCCAGCTCGGAGAGATCGCCTGTTCCGATGACAAAGCCGCCGTTTTTGTTGGCGATATCCATCAGCACCTGTGTGCGTTCTCTTGCTTGTCCGTTTTCGTAGGTGACGTCAAAGTTTTCGGGATCCTGACCGATATCCTCAAAATGCTGTGTGACTGCCTTTGAGATGTTGATATCCTGAAAGATCACGCCGTAGCTTTCAGTAAGAATTTCGGCATTGCTTTTTGTGCGCTTTGTTGTGCCGAAACAGGGCATTGTCACAGCAATAATATCCTTTCTGTCACGTCCGAGCATATCCATAGCATGAACCGCAACGATCAGCGCAAGGGTGGAATCCAGACCGCCTGACAGTCCGATAACGATGGACTTTGCATTGGTATGCTCAATTCTCGTGGCAAGTCCCGCTGCCTGAATGGTAAGTATTTCCTCACAGCGCTCATCAAGATTGATTTTGCTTTCGGGAACGAACGGGGTTTTGCTGATATGTCTGCTGAGCTTAAGCTCTTTGAGCGGAAGGCTGAAAAGACGGTATTGATATTCATGTTCTCCGACAAAAGTGTTGGAGTGTCTGCGTTCGTATTCCAGCTTCTGTAAATCTATATCCGCATACGTTATGCCGGTGGTGAATCGTTTCGACTCTGAGAGAAGCGCACCGTTTTCGCATATCAGATTATGTCCTGAGAAAACAAGGTCGGTCGTACTTTCGCCAAGTCCGGCGCTGGTATATATATAGGCAGAAAGAAGTCTTGCAGAGGTGGATTTTACTAACATTCTTCTGTAATCTGCCTTGCCGATCACTTCATCGCTTGCCGAAAGGTTGGCAATGATCGTGGCACCGTTTTTGGCGAGCTTTTCCGACGGTGGTTCGGGTGTCCACAGATCCTCACATATCTCCACACCGAATTTGAATTCCGGCATTTCACGGCATTGAAAAATCAGGTCGGTTCCGAAATAGACAAATCCGAAATTGGTATAATGTCCGAGCTGCGGAGTATTTTTTCCGGCTTTGGAATCTTTATCAGCAGGGGTGAAGTGGCGCATTTCATAAAATTCCGAATAATTCGGTATATGCGTTTTAGGGACAAATGCAAGAAGCTCTCCTTTACATAAAACAGCGGCACAGTTATATAATGCTGAGTTGGCACGCACCGGCAGACCGACAATGATAACCGCATCAAGCTCTTTCGTTTCTCTGATGATCTCCGCCAGAGCTTTTTCTGCCGAAACAAGCAGAGATTGCTGCAGGAATAGGTCCGAGCAGGTATAGCCCGTTATGCACAGCTCCGGGAATACAATCAGCGAAGCGCCGTTTCCGGCAGCTTCCTTTGCCTGAGCGATGATAGCCTTAGCGTTGTGAGCGCAGTCTGCGACCTTGATTTTTGGTGTGGCGCAGGCAGCACGCAGAAATCCGTCCTTCATAAAAATACCTCCATCGTTTTTCTATGGAGGTATTATACCATATTTTGCTGAAAGTTAAAACAGTTTTTGAAAGAGAAATTTTTGATTGGAATGACATGATAACCACAGACAAAAGATAATGGTGCAAATATTGCTGACATTCCGGATTGCTGTGTAACTTCTTCATGACTCATACCGCTGACAGCAGTTGTGTTTGCAGTGAAAAAGATCGGGGCGGTCTTAACTGCCGGTATATGATCGGTTATTTGCAAGGTTTCTCTGCCGGGAGAAAAGCTGACTTTGCACGGTATTTTGCAATACGGCAGATACTTCTGCTTCGTTTGGGTATATTTTCGTGTGCGTGTATGGCGCTTCTTTCGTAAGACAGGGCATAGCTCGTTCCCAGTCCTATCAGCAGCCAGAATATCAGCACTCTGTAAGAAAGATCGGCAAGAAGAGAAATCTCGAACATGGAATATACACAGTAGGCAGCACAGAAGGCGGTGATGATCGTCAGCACTCTGCCGTCACGCCTGTTCTCTTTTCTGTATCGGAAAAGAGCTTTCAGCATAGTCTTTGCAGCGGTTATGGCAAATATCATAAAAAGATTCAATCCGACAAGTCCGTAGCTGATGGTGATGGTGATAAGACCGTTGTGGAAGTCATAATATTTCAGCCCGCCGAGATATATCTCTCCGTAATCCACCACATTCGCTTTTCCGATGCCGAAAACAGGAAATTTTTCAAAAAGACAGACAGCCTGCTTCCATATCACAAATCTGCCGCTGTCAATATTTTTGTTCTGATGTTTAAAGGTGGTTTCATCATCTCGTTCTGTGTCAGGCTTGATATGCACCTGACCGTCCTCGGCTGTGACGCCTGTGGAAATCTGTGCGGCAGGCTCGGATAAGCTCAGCAGGTGAGTGATGCCGGTCTGTACAAGCGTTCTTGCACTCAGAAGGACAGCAGCCGAAACAACACAGGCAAGTATCAGGGCAGTTACTCTGAATAAGAGATTGGCAATGCCGGGGCGGAAGCCCTTGAATATGACATAGAAGAAAATAAAGCAAACATAAACGATCAGCATGAGAAGAGAATCGTTTGAATCCGATAAAAACAGAGCCAGAAGATTGACAGCCGCTGTCAGGATATAGTAAATTTTGTGCTTTGTGTCAAGTGTCTTGTCTGATTTTCTGATGGCCCACAGCAGATTGCTCCCGATAAAGGCAGTATTCGCATAAAAAGCCGTTACGTTTGCATTATTGATGATTCCCACAAAACGGTTTTCGTGTATGGCAAAGGAGCAGCCGCAAAGCTCAAATCCCTGCGGAAAAAAAGCCACCAGCACCATTCCCGCAAGCATCATGACAGTTGTCGATGCGACGATAAAGCCGAGTATTCTAAATGCTTCTCTTTTGCAGCTGTTCCGGCTTCTTCCCGAATGTATACCGTAAAAAAAGAAAAAGCACAGAGCTATCCATAATATATAATAAAGATTGATAAAGAAATTGCTTTTAATATGCAGAAGGCTTGTAAAAACGGCACAGCCGAGAAAAAGATATATCAGCTTCCGGTTTCTTAGCAATCGGATGCGGCGTTTGTAAATCATTTTATATCCGAAAAGATAGATCCCCCATATCATCAGTATGCCTGCCGTTATATAAAGATAAGAGCCTATCACGCATACGGAGGCAAAAAACATATTTGCCAGAAAGATAAACCGGAAGTTTTCTTCATTATTGATCAATTTCAAAATGGAACGGATAGCGCTTCACCTCCTCGAATTTTCTACATAATTATACAATAATTCAATTTTAAATTCAATCAAAACAAGGTAAAATGAAATATTTGTAAGAAAGTTTATCAATTATTTTTTAAAAAATTGATTGTTGTTGTTTTAATTTTGTGCTTACAATACAAAGGTTTTCCGACAGCATTGGCAGGAGAGAATACTATTAAAATTAACAGAATAATCCTCATTACGAGGACAAAAAATAATGAAATTCGGAAAAATTTTGTCCATTTCAGGATTAACCGCAATAATGGTTGAAAGTTTTATTTTTATATGCTAAAATTTAATATATATAATTGATTCATATACAGTAAACGAAATTAAAAAATTCCTGTTAAAATATGCGGGTGCAGGGGCTTCAGCTCCTGCCGGGGTCCAGGGCGAGTAGTCCTGGTGGTGTTTGGGGGTGCGGGTGTCCGGTGGACACCTCTGCCAAGCAGAAGCACCGACCGAGCCGGCAGGTGAGACTCAACGCCCCAATTATCGGGTCCAGGGCGAGCAGTCCTGGTGGTGTTTGGGGGTGCGGGTGTCCGGTGGACACTTCTGCCAAGCAGAAGCACCGACCGAGCCGGCAGGTGAGACTCAAAGCCCTAATATTAGTGATCAGGAATAAATTAATGACGTTGACTATAAAACGCTTGAAATCATGATTGAAAAGGGGCAGGGAAAAATGTGCGGTTTATGCGGATTTACAGGTGAAATAGTAGACAGGGACAAGGTTCTCGAAAATATGACGGATGTTATCACTCACAGAGGACCCGACAGCGTCGGATATTATAAGGACAGCAGAATTTCAATGGGTTTCCGTCGTCTGAGCATTATTGACCTTGAGGGCGGCAGCCAGCCGATTTATAATGAGGACAAAACCCTTGTCCTGATGTTCAACGGCGAGATTTATAATTACCGTGAGCTTCGTGAGGAACTGACGGAAAAGGGCTATCACTTTTATACCAAGACCGATTCCGAGGTGCTGATCCATGCCTTTGAGGAGTGGGGCGAAAAAATGCTCGGCAGACTCAGAGGAATGTTCGGCTTTGCTATCTATAATACAAAGGACGGCTCTGTTTTCATTGCAAGAGATTTCTTCGGTATCAAACCCATGCACTATGCCGTTGTTGACGGGGAACTGATCTACGGTTCTGAAATCAAGAGTATTCTTGAGCATCCGAAATATGAAAAGAAATTCAATTACAAGGCTCTGGATAATTATCTTTCCTTCCAGTATGTCGTTCCGCCGGAAACCTTCTTTGAGGGAATCTACTGCCTGCTTCCCGGTCATTATATGTGGTTCAGGGACGGTAAGGTGAGCATTACAAGGTATTTCGAGGCTACGTTTGAGCCTGATTACGAGCTGAGTGAAAAAGAAGCGGTCGATAAGATAGAGGCTGCCTTTGAAAATTCGGTCAAGGCGCATAAGATCAGTGATGTTGAGGTCGGCTGCTTCCTGTCCAGCGGTGTTGACTCCAGCTATGTTTCTACCTATTTTGCAGATCAGAAAACATTTACGGTAGGCTTTGATTTCGGTGAAAGATATAACGAGATCAGCTGGGCAGAGGGTCTTTCAAAGGAGATCGGTGTGGAGCATCACACACATCTGATCGGCTCGGAGGAATTCTGGGCGGCGGTTCCGAGAGTACAGTATCAGATGGATCAGCCGCTTGCGGATCCGTCCTGTATTGCGCTGTATTTTGTATCAAAGCTTGCCAGCGAATATGTCAAGGTGGTGCTTTCCGGAGAGGGCGCCGATGAGCTGTTCGGAGGCTATACCGTATATAACGAGCCACACGTTTTCAAAACATATCAGAAGATACTTCCTGAAAAGCTCAGATATGCGCTTGCCAGAAAAGCAAAGAAATGGCCGCATATCAAGGGCAGGGGCTATATCCTCAGAGGAGCAAGAAAAACCGAGGATAAATTTATCGGAAACGCATTTATGTATGACGATGAGGAAAAGCGTCAGATACTGAAGGACAGCTCCATTGTCACACGTCCGCAGGATCTTTGCCGCAAATATTATGACAGAGTCAAGCATTATGATGATGAAACAAAGATGCAGTATCTTGACATCAATCTCTGGATGGTCGGAGATATTCTTCTGAAGGCTGACAGAATGAGTATGGCCAATTCCCTTGAGCTGAGAGTTCCTTTCCTTGACAAGGAGGTATTCAAGGTGGCACGTACCATTCCGACCAAATACCGTATCGCTCACGGAACGACAAAATATGCGATGCGTCAGGCGGCTTTGCGCCATCTGCCGAAGGCAACGGCTGAAAAGAAGAAGCTTGGCTTCCCCGTTCCGACAAGAGTATGGCTGAAGGACGAGAAGTATTATAATGTTGTTAAGGAGATGTTCCGCTCTCCGACAGCAGAAAAGTTCTTCAATACCGATCTGATCGTTTCCTACCTTGATGATCATTACAACGGTAAGGACGACAACAGCCGCAAGGTCTGGACGATCTATGTTTTCCTTATATGGTACAATATTTTCTTCGGCGATGATGATAAGATCAATCGTCCGGAGGGCGTCACAAAGCCGTCTAACGAGCTTTGATCAGAATTGGATATGTTGGATGAATCAGGCTGCCGCAGCGCAAAAAATGCGGCAGCCTGAAATTTTTTTTGGAAACGCTGCACCCATTTGAAGAAATTTTGCGTTATTAGAGTTGAAATCAATGATCATTGAAAAAATGAACGAGGAGGGATGAAATGTGGATGACAGCAGACTAGCCGAAAGGCTGAAAATGAATGATGAAACAGCGCTTGCGGAGGTGATCGGCAGATTTACACCGATTGTTTCAACCGTCATTTATAATGTTTCGGGCGGATCTCTGAGCAGCGAAGATATTGAAGAAATTGCCTCCGATGCCTTTACAGCTCTTTGGTACAGCAGAGACAAGATCATCAATGATAAGCTGAAAGGCTTTATATGCAGGATAGCCAAAAACAAGGCAAGAGACAGGCTAAGAAGGCTTGATAAGGGCATTGCTGTGAATATAGATGATGTTGTGATAGAGGATGGTCTGAAGGTGGCGGAGAAAATAGAAAGTGATGATATCAATGCAGTTCTTCATGAGGCTGTCGGCAATATCGGCGAGCCTGACAGGGAGATCCTCATAAGACATTATTATTACTATCAGTCGGCAGCGGTCATATCGGATAGGATGAATCTCAATACCGACACCGTGAAATCAAAAATCAGGCGCACAAGGGAAAAGCTGAAAAAAATACTTTTGGAAAGGGGTTTTACGGGATGAAACAGAAATTTGTTTTTGACGAGCTTGACGATGATATTCTGGATATTGATGAAATGACCATTAACATGGATACAGGCGTAAGTGCAGAAAGGATATGTGAAAAAGTGATGAGTAATATTGATCAGAAAACACCGAAAAAAAGCATGAAGAAAAGAATAGGCATTACCTTGGTGGCAGCGGCAGCGGCTGCTGCGGTTCTGGGAACAGCTACGGTTGCCGCCACAGGAGGATTTAATCCTGCATTTGCGGAATATTTTGCAGGTGATTGTGTTGACGGTATTTACAGCGGCAGCGAGATAAAAATCAACAGCGACAGAGTAGACATTGACTTCCTGGGCATCACCGGCGATGACAGTAATGTGATAGGTCTTGCGGAAATAACGAATAAGTACGGCAGCAGCTTTATTGATAATCCGGAGGATGTTTTTATTGGATATGACAGTACCAATGCTTGTTATAAGCCCACTCTATGGCAGAGGATGACCAATACATTTGTCACAATTTCAAATACAGAGGTGAATTATACCTTTCAAGACAATAAAACGCTTAGACTTTTCTTTAAATGCAGCGATAACGGAACCGGCACACCAAAGGGACAGACACTTGAGATGCAGGGAGGAACGATTTATGCGTATCGTCCCGTAAAAACAATATATACTCCCAGCAAAAGCGATGATCGTGTTCAGTATGAGTATGATGATAACGGAAACATCGTATGGGACTATCCTGTGGAATTGTATGATGCTCTGCAAAATGAATATGCTTCTCAGCTTGAACAAAATCAGACCATTACTGAGGCTCAGGACGGCGGAAGCATCATTATAGCAGAAACGACTGAAATAAAGCTGGATTATACCTTATCGGTAAAACTGAATTACAAATCCTCTGACAGCATTAATTTTACGGCTGATGGCGCTTCAAAGGTAAATATAGACGGCATTAACTGGGACTTTCTGAATATTGAAGCACAGTCGTTCTCACTTGCCGTAAAAATCCGCACATGGGAGGGTGCAAAGCTCAAAATACCTTTCGTTAGTTTAGGGGAGGATGCTTCGGCTAAGCAGAACGAGGACGGATCGTATACTGTAAGCGATGAGTATCTTGAAAAAGAAGCGGCGTTTCACAGATATTTCGATAATCTGTTTTCCGAAATGGATATCACGCTGAAGGACGGCAGAACCATCAAGGGTAAGTATAACGGAGGCTATCAATTCAGTAATAATTACTGTGAGCTTGATGGTGTATATCAGTATTACGAAAACGGAAGAAATGTAGCGATTGATCCGTCAAATATAAAATCAATCAGTTATAAAGGAACGATCATCGCAGAGGTTTGATATCAAGGCAGGCACCGTACATTGATTTGTGCGGTGCCTGTTTTTTTGGTTTGCCCGAAATGGGCAGTAATGTAGTATGTCAGCTTTCAGACAAGCAGAACAATTCAGGATTTGGTCAGGGGAACAATGAATAAAAATAAAACGGGAGAATTCCGTCTGCTCAGGCGGAATTCTCCCGTAAGTTTTGATAACAGGTATCATTGGTGAAGAGAGATAAATGTACTGATGATTCGGATGGCTTTCTCGGCGGCGGATTTTGAGAAGGCTGCATATTCGACTTCTGCACCCTCGTCGCTGGTGCTGTCATCGGAAATGGAACGGAGTATGCAGAACGGGATTCTGTTGAGGTAACATACCTGACCGATACTGCCGCCCTCCATTTCAGCGGCGATTGCACCGAAGGTATTGTTGAGGGATTGTCTTTCTTCTATGCCGGCCATGAATCTGTCTCCCGTTGCGATTGTTCCGACAGTAAAATCAATATCGCCGAGCTTGGTGCAAACGGCTTCAAGCTCTCTGATAATACCGTGATCACAAGGTATATATTTGATGCTTGTATTGTCGGGGTGAAAAAGCGTTCCGATCTCATCGCCGAGAACGGTCGTATCAAAATCATGCTGCACGACTCTGTCCGCAATCACAATGCTGCCGATATGCGTTTTGTCAGATGTGCCTCCGGCAATGCCTGTGTTGATGATCCGGTCGGGACTGTATTCCAATATCATTGTCTGTGTGCAGACAGCGGCATTGACCTTTCCCACGCCGCATTTGGCGATCACACATTCCGTTCCGTCAATCGTACCGGAGGTGAAATTCAGCAAGCCGACAGTACGCTGTTTTTTATCGGACATTTTTTCGATGATCCCATTTACTTCAATATCAAGTGCGCCTATGATTCCTAACATGATTTACTTCTCCTTTTTTCTTTGAAATTCCTTATTATTCCAAATTTCCTGTTATGAGCATGATAGCGGTCAGCGCCGCAAGCGGAGCGGTTTCTGCCCTCAGTATCCTCTTTCCGAGAGTGGCTGTGCAGGCTCCCTTTGACTGCAAAAGTGCAACCTCTTTTTCTTCAAAGCCGCCTTCGGGACCGATCAGTACAGCGATTTTCCGATCTCCGGGCTTGATAAGGGATCGTATCGGTTCTCCGCCGCCCTCGTAAAACAGAATGATCTTATCATATCCGTCAAGCTCCTCTGCTGCCTTTTTCAGCTCTGTCAGAGGACGTACAAGCGGCATGATTCCTCTTCTTGACTGCATGGCAGCCTGAAGTGCTATTTTCCGGTAGCGCTGCAGCTTGTTGTCCGCCCCCTTTTTGTCGGGGCGGGAAATACATCTGTCGGTTAAAACGGGTACGATTTCCGAAGCACCGAGTTCAATTGACTTCTGAATAACGGTGTCGGGTTTATCTCCTTTGGTGAGGGCAAAATAGAGAGTGACAAAAACGTCAGGCTCATGGCTGCATTCCTCTTTTGTCGATATTCTCACCAGAACACCATCAGAATTGATTCGTTCTATTTTGCACAGATGGCCGATCTGATTTTCGTCACAAAGCGTGATGACCTCTCCGACAGACATTCTGAGCGATTTGGTGATATGTTGGGCATCATCGCCTGTGATCAGATGAGTATCTCCTATATTTCCTAACTGTTTCGCAAAAAACCAATCCATAGCAATCTCCTGAATCATTCGCTGACGGTTCCGACAGCTTCGGCAGCAAGCATTTCAGCTTTTTTTCTTGCTCTTTCTTCCTTACGCAGTATCGTGCTTCTGAGTTTCTGCAGCCGGAAACGGTTGTATCTTTGTATCAGCGCAAACGGCAGGTTGCACAGAAAGACGATAAACGACAAAACAAATGCCATTACCAGATTATTGATGATGAAAAGAACAACGGAAAGAAGACAGTTCATGGTGTGGTTCCATTCTCCACGGCAGGTCTCCATGATAAACTCATCGAGGTATTCAATGGATACGTCATCTATATGATCCTTTGAAAATCCATCCTTGCCGATGTGCTGCGGCAGAAGATCCTTCCATTTGTTGATTTTCAGAACATCGCTGTAAAATTTACCGCCCCGTTCCCATTTGTGGGGAAGATATAATTTCTTTTCTGCATCGAAAAAACTTGTATCAACGGAAATGCACAAAAAGAATGTAATATAATGCCATGCGGCGCCGATAAGAATATTGATAATAAGAGTGTCTAAAAAAGGTTGATCCCGCAGCATGATGTTCCCCCGTTTCAATTTCCGTTCCGATAAAACAGAAATGTCTTTCATTATTATGTAATAGGCGAAAAAATTTATCCGTATCATTATATTATATATTATTTCCGTCCTTAAATTGTTAATAAATTATGAACAAGGAGAAGATGAACTTTGCTGAAAAAATAATTAAACATATAATACAAAAAACTTCCAAAATTCGTCAAAAAAATGTTGTAGTTTTATATTTTAAATGGTAAAATATAGATATTATGCTTATTACTGCGGAGATGTTTTGAATGAATTGTGAAATACTTTGTGTGGGTACGGAATTGCTTCTGGGGGATATTATCAATACTAATGCGGCTTTTTTGTCAAAAGAACTGGCGGCGCTGGGTATCAATGTGTTCCGTCAGACAACGGTCGGGGATAACGCTGAAAGACTGAAAAAATGCCTGAAGGATGCCCTTGATAATAATGACATGGTGATAACTTCCGGAGGATTGGGACCTACTTATGATGATCTGACAAAAGAAACGGCAGCAGCGCTTTTCGGCACAGATCTTGTGCTGGACGAGGCTTCATTGACACATATCGAGCATTTTTTCTCCAAAACCGGAAGAAAGCTGACAGATTCAATCAAAAAGCAGGCATATCTTCCCAAGGGAGCACAGGCGCTTCCTAATGACTGCGGAACGGCTCCGGGCATTTTTCTGGAAAAGAACGGCAAGGTGCTTATTATGCTGCCGGGACCGCCAAAGGAGCTGGAAACGATGTTTCTTGCGTATGCTGTGCCGAAGCTTTCGGGGCTTACGGGCAGAACATCGGTTTCCCATACGCTGCATATTTTCGGGATAGGGGAAAGTACCGCCGAGAATATGCTTAAAAAAATGATGACCGAAATGACAAATCCCACGGTGGCGCCTTATGCCAAAACCGGACAGGTGGAGGTGAGAGTGACCGCTTTTGCTGACAGTACGGAGCAAGCGGAGGACATGACAAGACCTGTTATTAATGAAATCATACGGATAATCGGCAGGGAATATGTATATGGAATGGATATCGGAGGTCTGCAGGAGGCGCTTGTCCGCCGGCTGGAAAAGGCAGGGCTTAAAATAGCAACAGCCGAAAGTCTGACGGGCGGAATGATATCCAAGATGATAACAGAGGTGTCGGGAGCATCGGGAGTGATAGAATGCGGCGTATGCTCCTACTCTAACCGTATCAAGCATGAAATACTGGGGGTGTCGGAGGAAACGCTGGAAAGCTATACCGAATACAGTCCGCAGACGGCTGAAGAGATGGCGGAAGGTGTGAGAAAACTGTCCGGTGCAGATATTGGTATTTCGACAACAGGCATTGCCGGTCCCGGCGGAGGAACTGATGAAAAGCCTGTCGGTCTTGTGTATGTCGGAGTGAGCAGCAGGATGGGAACATTTTCCAAAAAACTAGATCTCAGCAGGGGGCTTAAGAATGAAAGAGAGCTGATTCGTGAGCTTGCTTCTCTCCATGCACTTAGTCTTGCCCTCAAAGAAACCGAAAAAATAATGGCGAAAGCCAAAAAAGTTAAGAAAATAATATTTTTAATTTAAAATTTTGTGCAAAACTATTGATTAAAATACAAAATCGTGATAAAATATATAACGAATGTAAAAACTTTTATATTATTCCAATTATAACATGGAAAATAAGCAAGAAATATAATATAATAGAACGGAGATGATTTATCTATGCCAAGAAGCGCCGGCATACTTATGCCAATTACTTCTCTGCCCTCACCCTACGGAATCGGTACTCTCGGCAAGGCTGCCTATGAGTTCATTGATTTTCTTAAGGCTGCGGGTCAGCAATATTGGCAGCTTCTGCCTGTTGGTCCGACAAGCTACGGAGATTCACCGTATCAGTCGTTTTCAACTTATGCAGGAAACCCTTATATGATCGATCTCAATCTTCTTTGCGATCAGGATCTTCTGACAAGAGAGGAACTCAACAAGATCGACTGGGGCTCAAATTCGCAGTACATAGACTACGAAAGACTGTATAATATCAGGTTTGATGTTCTCAGACAGGCTTATGAAGCCTTCAAACAGAAAGATCAGCAGGAATTCTGGGATTTTATGCGTGATGAGAACAGTTGGCTGACCGATTACGCCCTCTATATGTCCGTTAAAAAATATTTTGACGACAAACCGTGGACGGATTGGCCTGACGATCTTATCAAATACCGCAATCCCGATACGATAGATTACTACCTCAGACTGCTTTATGAGGATGTGATGTTCTGGAAATGGACACAGTTCGTATTCTATAAGCAGTGGGCTGAACTGAAGGAATATGCCAATGATAACGGCATAAAACTGTTCGGTGATATGCCGATCTATGTGGCTATGGACAGCGCAGATACATGGGCTAACCCCGATGTATTCTGGCTTGATGACGAGCGCAAGCCCGTCTGCGTGGCAGGCTGTCCGCCGGATTATTTCTCGGAAACAGGTCAGCTTTGGGGTAACCCGCTCTATGACTGGATATACCTTGAAGAAACAGGCTTTGACTGGTGGATCAGAAGAGTCGCAGGTGCAGCAAGAATGTTTGATGTTACCCGTATCGACCACTTCAGAGCGTTTGACCAGTTCTATGCGATCCCGTTCGGTGCTGAAAATGCCGTGACAGGAGAATGGATAGATGGTCCGAAAATGAAATTCTTCGAGAAGCTGAAGCAGCGTCTCGGCGATATTCCGATTATTGCGGAGGATCTCGGCTTCCAGACACCCGGAGTGAAAAAACTGCTTGAGGATTCGGGCTATCCCGGAATGAAGATCCTTCAGTTTGCGTTCGATTCCAAGGAGGACAGCGACTACCTTCCCCATAACTATACAAGCAACAGCGTTTGCTATACAGGTACTCACGATAATGATACCATTATGGGATGGCTTAAGGCAGCGTCCGAAAAGGATATCGCCTTTGCTGAGGAATACTGCAGACTTGATAAGACGGAAGGCTATAACTGGGGCTTCATCCGTGCTGCTTATGCAACGGTGAGCGATTACGCCATCGTGCAGATGCAGGATATTCTCGGTTTGGGTTCCGAAGCGAGAATTAACATACCGTCAACGCTCGGCGGAAACTGGACATGGAGAATGAAAAAAGGAGCTGCAACTCCTAAAATTGCAAAAAAACTTTATAATTTGTCAAAAATTTACAGAAGGCTGGAGGATGACAAGAAGATGAAGAAAAATGCCATTATCGACAACCTCGTGCTTACCGCAAGGAACGAGTATTGCAAGGAGCTTAGCGAGCTTTCACCCGCAGAGCTTCACGAAGCACTCGGAAAGGCTATTATGGGCGACATTTCCGAAAGATGGGCTGAGAGCAAGAAAAACCATGCTGCTCACCGCCGTGCTTACTATCTGTCAGCTGAGTTCCTTATGGGTCGTATGATGTACAACAACCTGTATGCAATCGGCGTTCTTGAACAGACAAGAAAGCTCCTCGCTGACAAGGGCATTGATATCAATGTGTTTGAAGAGATTGACGACGCTGCTCTCGGCAACGGCGGTCTCGGCAGACTGGCAGCGTGCTTCCTTGATTCTGCCGCAACACATGATGTTCCTCTTGACGGCTACGGTATACGTTATAAGTATGGTCTGTTCAAGCAGGAGATCGTTGACGGTTTCCAGGTGGAGGTTGCAGACGATTGGCAGCGTTTCGGTGATCCGTGGTGCATAAGAAGAAACGAGGATACAGTAAATGTACATTTTGCTGATCAGACAGTCAAAGCTGTACCTTATGATATGGCTGTCATCGGCTACGGCACAGACAATATCAATACACTTCGTCTTTGGGAGGCAGAGGCTGTCAGCGGCTTTAACTTCCTTGAATTCAACGACAGCAAGTATGATGAGGCTGTTAAGGAGAAGAATGACGCAGAGAATATCTCCAAGGTTCTTTATCCGAACGACAACAGCTATGAAGGAAAGGTGCTCAGACTCAAGCAGCAGTACTTCTTCTCATCGGCTTCTCTCCAGGATATCATCAAGAGATATAAGGCTAAGCACGGCAGCGATTATTCACACTTTGCTGAGGAAACAGCAATCCAGCTCAACGATACACACCCGACCATTTCAATCCCTGAGCTTATCAGACTTCTTCAGAAGGACGGCGTAGGCTTCGATGCAGCATTTGATATCGCTCAGAAGACATTTGCATATACTAATCACACCGTAATGCAGGAAGCTCTTGAAAAGTGGGATATCAAACTTATGACAAGCATTATCCCGGATGTATACGAGATCATTGTAAAGATCAATGATAAGCTCGTTGCAGAGCTTAAGGCTAAGGGTTATGACAAGCCTGAGAAGAAGGGCGAAAAGGCTAAGATCGAAAACATGAGAATTGTTGACGGTCATGTGGTACACATGGCTCGTATGGCAACTTATGTATCAAGCTATGTAAACGGCGTGGCTGCTATACATACTCAGATCCTGAAGGACGAAACTCTCAAGGAGTGGTATGAGCTTTATCCGGAGCGCTTCCAGAACAAGACAAACGGTGTTACACAGCGCCGCTGGCTCGGTCTCTGTAACCCCGAATATGCTGAGTTCATCACAGACCTTATCGGCAGCAAATGGGTTCGCAACCTTGACGAGCTTAAGAAGCTGGAAAATTATCTTACACAGGAAAATATCGACAAGTTCAGCGGAATCAAATATCAGAAGAAGAAGGAGCTTTCCGACTTTATCCTCAAGCATGACGGTGTTTACATTGATCCTGATTTCCTCTTTGATATTCAGGTTAAGCGTCTGCACGAGTATAAGAGACAGCTGATGAACGCATTCTCTATCATGGCTCTTTACTTCCGCCTGAAAGAGGGCAAGCTGCCTGATTTCACACCGACAGCATTTATCTTCGGTGCAAAGGCTGCTCCTGGCTATGCAAGAGCAAAGGCTATCATTAAATATATCAACGAGATCGCAAAGCTCATCAACAACGATCCTGATGTGAATCAGAAGATGAAGGTTGTATTTGTTTCCAACTATAACGTATCTTATGCAGAGAAGATCATTCCTGCTGCTGATATTCATGAGCAGATCTCCACAGCCGGCACAGAGGCTTCCGGTACATCCAACATGAAGTTTATGGCTAACGGCGCTGTTACCATCGGTACTTATGACGGTGCTAACATCGAGATCGCTGAGTGTGCAGGCGAGGAGAACGAGTATATCTTCGGTGCAAGAGTTGAGGAGATCAACGAGCTGAAGAATAACTATGATCCTAAGAAGCTCTATAACGAGAATCCGGAGCTTAAGAGAGTTATTGACACACTCATCGACGGACGCTTCTCAGACGGCGGAAAGATCGGCGAAGGATCCTTTGCAGAGCTTCACAAGTCACTTCTTGAAGGTGCAAGCTGGCATCCGGCTGATCACTACTTCATCCTCAGAGATCTTCCTGAGTATATTGAAACAAAGATCAAGGTCAACAACGATTACAAGGATAAGAGAGCATTTGGCTACAAGTGCCTGAAGAACACAGCTAACTGCGGTAAGTTCTCATCTGACCGTACAATCCTTGAATATGCTACCGAGCTTTGGAAGGTAAAATAATCAACGTCTTTTGTCAATAAAGATCAACGGCGGTATGCAGTCGGAAGGCTGCATACCGCTTGATTTTTAGGGGTCTTGTATTTTTTTGGCAATTGTATTATAATAGTCCTTATATGAATGGTATATACACAGAGGCGGTGATATCTTGACAGAAGGCGAATTTCAGGAATTTCTGATAACGGTGGGTTATCGGTATAATACAAAAGCAAAATCGGCATTCAATACCTTTGAGGGTTTCCGGACAATCGTGGAATTTAATGAAAAGGAAAACAGGTATACGTTTTTTCTCGCAGCAGGAGTCAAGGATATTGCGGCACTTCAGAACAGACTGAAGCAGTTTGCTTCCAAAAACAAGGAGTTTAATATTTCTGCCGTCTACCGTGACAAAAGAATCCGGATCAATGTTAAAATGACGATTGATTCGGATATCGACAGAGAGCATCTGAAAGAGGTGACAAGGTTTATTAGCAGCATACAGAAAAGTGAGCTGATATATCCGATATGCCGTATTTGTTCACGGAACAGAAAGACAGGTCTGTATGTCGTGGGACGGGAGCTTGTTCCGATGTGCGACAACTGTCTGACAAGAAAACGCAGGCAGTATGAGCGCAGAAGAGATAAGTTTGAAAAGAAAAAGCAGAATATGCCGGGGGGCATTGCAGGAGCGGTTTTTGGAGCAGCAGCGGGTGCATGGGTCTATATATTGCTGTATCAGTTTTTTTCGGGCTTCGGGGTTACAAGCGCTCTGATAGCATTTTTATGCTTTGCCGGATTTGTGGTTGCAGGAAGAAGGGCAACGAGGAAAAGTGCGGTGATCTGCATGATCATTGCTGTTTTTGCTTTTGCTGCCGCCGAGTACATGGCTCTTGTGGCAAGTATGGCGGTGTTGATTGAAAGAGAGGGCGGCGGCATTGCCGTTTCCGAGGCGATATTTGCCACCAATATGAGCTTTAAGGATCAGAATTATCTGATGTCCATTCTGATTGAATCCGGGATCGGGATAGGCGTTATGATCGTTGTCGGGATTGCATATTTTCTCAAGCGCAAATATACAAGACCGCTTAAAATATCAAAGAATATATTATAACAAATCAGGGACGTTCTCACGATGAAAGCGTCCCTGATTTGTTAGCAGTTTTTCAGAAAAAATAAATCGAGAGCATACCTCCCCTTGATATGCCCTCTGAATATAAGAAAGAATTAAACCGTTCGACACTCCCATATTGAACAGGTTTTTTTCAGGAATAATACTGTAAGTAATTTTTTCCTATGAGTATATTATAGACCCGTTTTCGATTTTAGTCAAGACCACAGGGCGGTCTGAAAAGTAAACAATTTGTTAAGAAAGATAAAACAATTTTTAAAGTGAAGTAATATTAAACAAAAAAATCGGCAGAAGCCGATTTTTTTGTTTTGGGATATGTTAGGATGTTATTTGTTAATAGAGATATTTTACAATGTTTTAAAGAGAAATGTGTTAAGACGATTAATATGATTTGTTAATAATTTATGAATAAATAATTTGTTTTTTATTGACACGGACGGAGTTTTATGTCAAAATGTAGACAGCTATTATCAATAGAGGGGTTGATTTTATTGGATATGATAAAATATGCTGTGAAAAAGCATCCGTATTTATCTATGTGTTTTGCATGGCTGACTGCTTTTTGTACTTATGGTATATTCATGCTTGAAAGGGAAACGCAGTTTAATTATCTGTCGCCGCTGATATTTGGACTGATCATCATTCTTGTGAATTATAAGTATCAGCAGAAAAAGAATCCACAGAAAACGATTGAAAAGAAAGCCTTTATCAAATTTACGGTTGTTGTTATTGTGATTGTGGTCTATATGATGACGGCGGCTTATTTTTACTCCATCACTCCGTTTTCGACTATTATAAAAGGAAGAAATCCGATCGTTTTGTTTTATTTCGGCTTGGCGGCTTTGGTCGGGATATGTATCTTTCTGACAGTCAGAAAAAAGTGGACATATGAAAAGGCTGTTGTCATGATGTTTGCATTCAGCTTCCTGCTTCATTTTTATTATTTTAATTATATAGGACTGAAGGCTCAGTTTGATCTGGGAGAATTTATGAACCAAAGAGAAGAAGGTCATCTGGGTTATATGAAGTGGCTGTATGATCATTTTCTTCCGGCACAGTTCGATCCGAGGGAAAGGTGGCAGTTTTATCATCCGCCGCTGAATCATTATATTGCTGCGATTTTTATACATATACAGACTTTTTTCGGTGTCCTGATTTTCGTTGCGGTACATAACATACAGTATCTTCCGTTTTTATACTGTATGGTGATGCTGATAACGGTCTATAAGATAGGCAAAGAGCTTGGACTTAAAAAAATACCGCTGCTGATATATACAGCCATCGTTACCTTCTCTCCGGCGTTTTATATTATCGCCAATTATGTCAATAATGATATGCTGTCGGTGACATTCATGATGCTGGCGCTTTATAGGGCAATAAAATGGTATAAAAACAGAAGGATCGGAAACATTTTATTGGTGGCGCTGTTTTTCGGTCTGGGAATGTTTACCAAGCTGTCAACGTGGATGGTGGCTGTTCCGATAGCAGTTCTGTTTATCGCTGCGCTTGTGCAAAATCTGAAAGGGAAGGATTTTAAGGGATTCCGGAAATTGTTCGGTCAGATGGCTGCCTTTATGATGGTGGCGGCACCGCTGTCGTTATACTGGAGCCTGAGAAATCTGATAAGATTCGGAGTGCCTTTGGGATATATCCCGACAAGTAATGCTGTTTTTGAACATATTTATGTTGGCAAGTATCAAAGACTGTTTGATTTCAGCCTTTGGCAGCTTGCCGATCCGGATATGTCTGCTATGAGCCAGGGGGGAGATTATAATGAATATAATCCTCTGATAGCACTAATCAAAACAGCGTCAACAAATTGCTGTTCATGGAAGCAGTATCGTAATATGGTCATTCAGATCGACAGTATTGAGCTTTGGGTATCCATAGCGCTGGCAGCGGTTTCGCTGATAGGTATGATATACATATTGATAAAGAGCAAAAATATGAAGCCTGTATATAAGGTGATGTTTTCGCTTTTCTATATCGTGCTGATGACATCATACTATGTTTTCTGTATCAGATATCCCGAACTCTGCACAGAAAATATAAGATATGCTTCTCCGGTGATATGGATAGGGGCAGTATTTACGGGATATGCTTATAAGGAAGCAGAAAACAGAAATTCAAAAGTCTCCAAATTGATAAAGACAGGGATCGCTGCATTGACAGCGGTTTACTGTGTGTCATCGTATGTCATGTTTATGTGTGACGGAGTGATGGAAAATCTGAAAAACTTTAATTATTTCGGATGAATTGAGCAGTATGCCGGCAGAATACTTGATTTATTCCGTATGATAATGTATAATTGAGCTGATATATTTTATAGTAAACGACATTTAAATGCTCCTATAAAAATATGCGGGTGCAGGGGCTTCAGCTCCTGCCGGGGTCCAGGGCGAGCAGTCCTGGTGGGGTTTGGAGCAAAGCCCCAATTGTAATAGGAATTAATTCGTGTCGTTGACTATAAAAACGGGGGATTCCCCGATATCATTACAATTGAAAGAGGTAGTTCCGATGTATAATGATTTGATTGACAGCATTGGCTTCGTTGGCGGCTATGACAGCGAGGTTGCGGCAGCAATGGCAGACGAGCTGAAAAGACAGCAGCAGAATATTGAGCTGATCGCTTCGGAGAATATTGTTTCTCCGGCGGTGATGGCGGCTATGGGTTCGGTTCTTACGAACAAATATGCAGAGGGTTATCCCGGAAAAAGATATTACGGCGGCTGCCAGTATGTTGACGTGGTTGAGCAGATAGCCATTGACCGTGCGTGTGAGCTTTTCGGCGCAAAATTTGCCAATGTTCAGCCGCATTCGGGCGCACAGGCTAATACGGCAGTTTATTTTTCAATGCTTCAGCCCGGCGATACGGTGATGGGTATGACGCTTTCGGAGGGAGGACATCTCACTCACGGCTCACCTGTCAATATTTCGGGTAAGTATTATAATTTTGTTTCCTACGGTGTTGACCCTGTCACACACAGAATTGATTATGATAAGGTGTATGAAACTGCTTTGCAGGTGAAGCCGAAAATTATCGTTTGCGGTGCAAGCGCTTATCCCAGAATCATTGATTTCAAGAGATTCAGAGAAATTGCTGATGCTGTGGGTGCCTATCTGATGGTAGATATGGCTCATATTGCCGGTCTTGTTGCAGCAGGTGTTCATCCCAGTCCTGTGCCGTATGCACACTTTACAACCACTACTACACATAAGACCCTCAGAGGTCCGAGAGGCGGTATGGTTCTTACTAACGATGAGGAGCTTGCAAAGGCTGTCAACAAGGCGGTATTCCCCGGAACACAGGGAGGTCCGCTTATGCACGTTATCGCTGCAAAGGCTGTTTGCTTTGGTGAGGCTCTTAAGCCTGAGTTCAGAACATACGGTGAAAATATCGTAAAGAATGCACAGGCTCTGGCTGACGGACTTGTCAGAAGAGGAAATAAGCTCGTTTCTGGCGGAACAGACAATCATGTGATGCTGCTTGACCTGACAGAAAGCGAGGTTACGGGCAAGGAACTGGAACATCGTCTGGACGCAGTAAGGATCACGGCGAATAAGAATACCGTTCCGAATGAAAAGAGAAGCCCGTTTGTCACAAGCGGTGTTCGTCTCGGTACGGCTGCCGTTACAACAAGAGGTCTCGGTGTTGAGGAAATGGATAAGATCGCTGAGTATATCACCCTTGCTTTGAATGATTTTGAGGCGAATGCGGATACTATCAAGGCAGGTGTGGAGGATATCTGCAAAAGATTCCCACTTTACTGATTGAGAAAGCGGAATAGTTGATTTTTTAAGGCTGTATTGAAATTCGATTTTGATACAGCCTTTTTTGTGTTTAAAAACAAAAAATAATTGTGAAAAATAGGGAGTTTTTTGCTAATTATAACGCAAAACATACCAATTATACCATTTTGTTTGATTTTATGTAAAAATATAGTTATAATAAGTTGTGTAAAGGCTTGGGCGCTTTACATTCTGGAACAGCTTACAAGTTATAGAGTTTGATTCCCATAACGGACACGAAGGAGATGAATCGTCTCTTTCGTGTCTGTCCCCTTTATATCAGAAATATTGTAATAATTGCTGAAAGTATGACCTGCTTGATGTGCATATTGAATTATTATAGGGAAAATTCTTGTGATTTGTTATAAAAATAAATTTTAAATTTGTTGTATATGACGACAAAATTGTTTGGCAGGGCAATAAAAATATTTTTCTGCCAAAAAAATTACGGGATCATCCATTTTATTATTTGCAATCTGTTAAAAAAAATGATACAATATACTGTATATCAGAGTCTTTGAAAGAAGGATTCGGAAATATCTTTAATACAATTTTTATCGGGAGTGTGAGTTTAGTGAGCAGTAAAACAAACAGAAGCCGTAACGGCATGGGAAAAAAAGTGCTCAGCGTATCGCTTGCGGCGGCTCTTGCAGCAGCTGCTTTCGGCGGAATAGGAGCGTATGCTCTCAGCGATGCTGACAGCGCTTCAAACGGATATGAGCTTGCAGAAAGTATTCAGGAGGGTACGATACTCCATTGCTTTGACTGGAAGTATACAGACATTACCGCAGAGCTTGAAAATATCGCAAAGGCAGGCTTTACTTCAGTTCAGACATCGCCTGTTCAGCCCAGCGAGGGTACGGGTCCTTGGTATTGGCTTTATCAGCCGCTCGGTTTCTATGTGGGTACCAATGACCTCGGAACAAAGGAAGAGCTGAAGGAACTGTGTGATGAGGCTGAAAAGTATGGCATCAATGTTATCGTTGACGTTGTTGCTAACCATCTGGCAGATAATCACGAGAATATTCAGGAAGATCTTAAGGCGGATGAATATTGGCATGATTACGGAGCTGTAAGCAACTACAACAACCGTGAAGAGGTTACTCAGGGAGATATCGGCATGGTTGACCTTAACTCCGAAAATGAGTATGTTCAGAAGGTCGTTGCAGACTATATCGAGGAGCTTAAGGAATTGGGCGTTGACGGTATACGCTGGGACGCTGCAAAGCATATTGCCCTTCCCAGTGAAGGCTGTGAGTTCTGGCCTGCTGTTACCGCTTCGGGTCTTTATAACTACGGTGAGATCCTGACCGGTCCTGTTGATAAGGGCGGAGAAGAATTGATGGCGGAATATACCGAGTATCTGTCCGTAACCGACGACAGCTACGGCAATGCTCTTCTCAGCGCATTCAGAAAGGGTCAGGCGCCGACTGCATCAGGCAACTGGAGCGAAAGAGGAATTGATGCGGATAAACTCGTATATTGGGGCGAAAGCCATGATACATATTCCAACGGCGAGGGTAAAGGATCAAACGGAGCCACACAGAATGAGGTTGACCGTGCGTATGCGGTTGCTGCTTCAAGAAATGATATTGCAGCGCTGTATTTTTCACGTCCGGAAGCCGCAGCAAAGGATAGTATCAGAAGCGGTGTCAAGGGCAGCTTGCATTTCACCAGCCCGGAGGTCGCTGCTGTTAACCACTTCCATAATGCGATGGCAGGTCTTGAGGATTATTACACGACAGACAACAACAGCGCAGTTATTACACGCAAGGACGGCGGTGCAGTGATCGTTCTTGGTCAGGGCAGCGGCGATGTATCTGTTGTCAACGGCGGCGGATATGCAAAACCCGGTACTTATAAGGATGAGATAACCGGCAATGAGTTCGTTATAACAGCAGATACCATTACAGGTACTGTCGGCGAAAGCGGTATTGCCGTTATATATGATTCCGACTTTACAAGCAGAGTCGAGGCTTCCGTTGAAACAGGCACAACCTTCAATGGTACGCTGAAGGTTGCTCTTAAGGCAATTGACGTTACAGATGCAGCTTATGTGACCTCTGAGGGCGACAGCGGTGCTTATAATGACGGCGATGAGATTGAAATCGGCGCAAAGACCGAATCCGGCGATATCACCGTTACGCTTACTGCTAAGAAGGCTGACGGTACAGAGGTGTCTGCGGAGTATAAATACACAAAGCTTGCTGACAGAAATCTGCCTGTCATTTCAGACGGCGGAATTGTATTCGACAACAGCCAGACAGGCTGGGATACCGTCAACATTTATGTTTACGATGAAAGCGGCAAAACAACCATTACTAACGGCGAATGGCCGGGCATTGAGATGACGGCAGGCGAAGATGATTATTACAGCTACCAGCTGCCGGAGCAGTTTGCTGAATGTGAACATATCATGGTTATCTTCAATAACGGTGCCGGCGATCAGATTCCCGGAGCAATGCAGGCAGGCATGACAATGGCTTATACCGATAAGAAGCTCTATGACGGCAACAAGTGGATAGATTATCCTGAAACCGTTCAGCCGCCTGTTGACCCGACAGACGATCCGAAGGATGATCCTGAGAAACCGTCCGATAACGGCAATAATCCTACCGATACCGGAAAGCCGTCCGACAACGGCAGCAGCGGACAGTCTGATAATAATAGCAATACCAATAACAATAATAGTAATAACAATAGCGGCAATACCAATACAGTCAACGAGCAGTCTGATACCAGCACTCCGTCAGAGAGTACTGTTGCCACCTCGGACAATACGCCGCTTTATGCTGTTATGATTGTTTGTGTTGTTTCGGCAGCCGCAGCAGTTTTTATGATAGCAAGAAAAAAGCGTGAGCAGTAATCGGATGTATATTCCGAAGGAATAATATTAACACCCGATCAAGGATTTTTTAGTCTTTGATCGGGTGTTTTTTTGGTTTTTGGCGGATATTTTGAAAAAATTTTTAAAATTTTATTTTTTTTGCGGAAAAGTTGACCTTTGGGGGTCAACTTTTGATGTTTTTTCGGGGACTTATGAAAGGAGGTTGTGAATTGAAAGAAAAAACAGGAAAGCTCACTCCGAGAGAAAAACAATTCTGCAGCTTTTATGTCAACAGCGGCAATCTTAAGGAAGCAGCAATTTGCGCAGGATTTCATCAGCCCGAAAAAAACGGCGCTGCACTTTTGCTCAGGGAGGATATCAATAAGGAGATCGAAAGAATATACCGATCAAGAATGAGAAACTACCGTCAAAGAGCAAGAGCCGGTTATGAAAGACTTGCTTTCGGCAATGTGTCCGATGCTGTCAGACTTATGTTTGAGGATAACCCTCTTGATAAGGATTTGGAAACGTATGATCTTTTCAATGTTGCGGAGATCAAGCGCCCAAAGGACGGAGCGATGGAGATCAAATTCTTCGACAGAATCAAGGCGCTGGAAAAGCTGGAATGTGCGGAGGAAGAGGAAGAAAATAATGTTTCAAGATTTTACAGCGCACTTGTGGAAGGCACAAGGCAGCAGCATAATATGACTGTCCCTGACCGGTTCGGGGAAGAAGCGGAAGGAGCTGAAATATGAAATTCAAGGCATTTTCACCGAAACAGCTGAGAGTGCTGCGGTGGTGGTGTCCGGGCAGCGGAGATGCCGGCTATGACGGGATCATCTGTGACGGTGCGGTCAGAAGCGGCAAAACACTCTGCATGAGCGTTTCATTTGTTGCGTGGGCAATGGCGGCTTTCAGCGGAGGCAGCTTTGCGATATGCGGAAAAACCATACGCTCTGTCAAAAGGAATTTGGTGACTCCGCTGTTGAATGTTTTGTATGATCTCGGATTTGAGGTAGTCAACAAATTATCCTCCAATATTTTAGAGGTGTCGTGCGGAAGAGTGAAAAATACATTTTATCTTTTTGGCGGAAGAGATGAAGGCTCGGCGGCGCTGATACAGGGTGTGACGCTATGCGGTGTACTGTTTGATGAGGCGGCGCTGATGCCGAGGTCTTTTGTAGAACAGGCAGTTGCAAGATGTTCGGTGGAAGGCTCGAAGCTGTGGTTCAACTGCAATCCGGAATATCCGCAGCATTGGTTCTGTACGGAATGGGTGAAGAAAACCAGGGAAAAGAATCTTTGCTATATTCACTTTACGATGGACGACAACCCCTCGCTTTCGGCGGCTATGCTGGAAAGATACAGAAAGCTGTATTCGGGCAGCTTTTATCAGAGATATGTCCTCGGAAGATGGGTGGCGGCGGAAGGACTGGTATATCCGTTTATGTCAGACGACAAAATGCTTTGCGATGTGCCGGCAGGCGGTTTTGATGATTATATCATCTCCTGCGATTACGGAACAGTCAACCCTTCCTCCTTCGGCTTGTGGGGACTGCGTGGCGGTATTTGGTACAGGACAGACGAATATTATTACAGCTCCCGGAGAGAAGGAACTTCGAGAACCGATGAGGAGCATTATCAGGGACTGTGTGAGCTGGCAGGGGAGAGAAGCATATCCAGAGTTGTGGTTGACCCGTCTGCTGCCAGCTTTATTGAAGTGATCAAAAGGCATGGGAAATTTCATGTGATCCCTGCCAAAAACAGCGTTGTGGACGGAATCAGACAGGTCAGCACAGCGCTGAAACAGGGAGATATCAAAATCTGCCGCAGCTGCTCGGACTGTATCAGGGAATTCGGTCTTTACCGCTGGGAAAGCGGCGGAAGGGATGCTCCGCTGAAGGAGGATGATCATGCAATGGACGATCTGAGGTATTTTGTTGCGACCTGTCTTAACAGCAGCGACAGCGGTATTTTTGCCGTTGCGCTTGACCGATAGGAGGTGAGTGATTGAGTTGGTTTAAAAAGAAAAGGCATGACGGCGGTTTTGCGGTGCAGACAGCACCATGCGATTACAGCCGTCATCCGTTCGGAGATATCGGCGCCCTTTCCGTTGTGGGAAGCTGTGAAAAGCAGCTTTACCGCACTTTGAGAGAATCTATACCGATCATTGATGCGGCAATTTACAAGATAGTCCGTCTTGTCGGAGGCTTTCGCATAAGCTGCCGGAATGAAAATACACAAAGAATACTGGAAGGATTTCTGAAAAATGTCAATGTCAACGGTATATCAAAGGGGATAGACAGCTTTATTGCTGAATATCTGGAACAGCTGCTTACTTATGGTACGGCTGTCGGAGAGATGGTACTGGGGCAGGACGGCAATATTGCGGCTCTTTATAACAGCTGTCTTGACGATGTGGAGATTGAATGCGGAAACAGTCCGCTGGATATCCGTATTTCTGCTGTCAATGCCTTCGGTGAAAAAACGGCTGTCAGCTATCCTGAACTGATCCTTTGCAGCGTTATTATGCCCGAACCGGGTAAGATATACGGAACATCCGTACTGAAAGGACTGCCGTTTGTCAGCGATATTTTCCTTAAGATCATGAATGCTTTGGGTACGAACTGGGAAAGAGTCGGCAATGTACGTTTTGCAGTAACATACAAGCCGACAGAAGCTGACAGGAGCTTTACAAAGGAAAGAGCAATGCAGATTGCGTCCGAATGGAGCAAGGCGATGAAAAGCCGTGAACCGAAGGATTTTGTTTCTGTCGGCGATGTCAGCATAAAGGCGATCGGGGCGGATAATCAGATTCCCGACAGCGCCGTTCCGCTCAGACACATATTGGAGCAGATAACGGCAAAGCTCTCGATTCCGCCGTTTTTGCTGGGTCTTTCCTGGTCAACAACGGAAAGAATGTCCTCCCAGCAGGCGGATATGCTGACAAGCGAGCTGGAATATTACCGCCGTATACTTGACGGAACTGTCAGAAAAATCGGCGGAACATTTTTAAGGCTTAACGGTCTTGATGATGATTTTGAAATCGTATGGGACAATATCAATCTTCAGGATGAAGTGGAGCTTGCAAAGGCAAGACTTTATAATGCTCAGGCTGAGGAAATTGAAATCAGAAATAAGAAAGGATGATGTTGTGAAACAGAATAATGCTTCTCTTAAAGCAGGCGAGCTGGAACTGATCAACGCTTACACAAGAAGACAACTCGGAGAGGACGAAATCTATGTTTTTTCGGTTGTACTCTGTGATAATGAGATCGACAGAGATCACGAAAGATTTTCGGAGGCTTCGCTGGAATCTCTTGCAAAGCTCTTTACAGGTGTGACGGGTGTGATGGATCACGACCCGAAAAGCAAAAATCAGACTGCCAGGATCTTCTTTGCCGAAACGGAAACCGTCAGCGGAAAGCTGACCTCCGACGGCAGACCCTATGTCCGGCTTATGGCAAGAGCTTATATGCCGAGAACAGAGAAAAATGCGGATTTTATCATGCAGCTTGAAAGCGGCATCAAAAAAGAGGTCAGCGTTGGTTGTGCCGTGAAAAGAAGAATATGTTCGGTATGCGGCAATGATATCGGCTGCTGCGGACATATCAAAGGAAAAAGCTACGGCGGCACTCTTTGCTATGCAGCGCTGGAGGAGCCGACAGATGCTTATGAATGGTCGTTTGTTGCCGTTCCGGCACAGAAGGCAGCCGGAGTGATCAAAAGCTATAAAAAAGGAGAAATGAAAATGGATATTGAAAAAAGACTTTTCAGCGGAGAAGCCCAGAGCTTTACCGCCGATGAAATGAATGTGCTTGCAGAGCGTTTCCGCAGACTGCATGAAAAAGCGGCAGACGGTGAAACGTACAGACGCAGACTGGAGGCGGATATCGCCAAAACGGCTGCCATCGCCTTGCCTGAGCTGAAAAGGGATACGCTTGATTTTATTACAGGCAAGATGAGCGCTGTTCAGCTTGAAGAGCTTTGCGGTGCGCTTAGCAAAAAGGCGGCAGCGGCTGTGCCGCTCAGACCGCAGCTTGCGGGTGCAGGAAGAAATGAGAAAAACCATATCAAAAATAATGATTATAAAAATATCTGAGGAGGTACATATTGATGAATGTTTGTTTTAACGGTTACGGCGAAAATATCGTCACATTTGAAGCGGAGGGCAATATAACGGCAGGTGCGCCTGTTATGGTATCGGGCAGCGGAATGGTGAAGGCGGCAAGCGGTGTGTTCTGCGGTATTTGCACAGGTGTCAGAAATGGCTATGCGGCAGTTCAGCTGGACGGCTTTGTTCGTGTGCCATACGGTACTGCTCCGTCAGCTGTCGGATTTGCAAAGCTGACTGCTTCCGGCGGCAAGGTCAGCACAAGCGACAGCGGCAGAGAATATCTTGTCGTTGATATTGATACGGCAGGCAAGACGATAGGAATTATACTTTGATCAAAGAAAGGAAGGAATGTTAATTATGGCATATTTTGATTCTGTTAAACTCGAAAAGGGAATGTATAACAGCGGCAGATCCTTTACCGATATACTGGAGGAGCTTGACCCCTCGGAAAATTACAGGAATACGGAGCTGGAAGGTCTTGACGCCTATCAGAGACAGCTCAAGAGATTTGATATCAAGGTCGGCGGCAGCCGCTCGGATAGTGTGCAGAAGTTTTTCCAAAGCTCCGATTCAGCGGCTCTTTTCCCCGAATATGTTTCAAGAGCGGTAAGGCAGGGAATTGAAAGGGCGGATCAGCTTTCGGATATCATTGCAGCCAAAACGGTTATCGACGGGGTGGATTACCGTCCGGTGGTTTCTGTTCCGAGCGAGGATGACAAATCACTGAAACCTGTGGCAGAGGGAGCGTCTCTTCCGCAGACGACCATCAAGACAGGCGAAAATCTTGTCAAGCTGCACAAAAGAGGCAGAATGCTGGTGGCATCTTATGAAGCAGTAAAATTTCAGAAGCTGGATCTGTTTACTGTGACGCTCAGACAGATAGGTGCTTATATTGCCCGTCAGCAGCTGAAGGATGCAGTCGATGTGCTTATCGGCGGCGACGGCAACGATAATGCGGCTGAAACAATAGCAGCGGATTCTTCCGGTGCGCTTGCTTACAGCGATCTTATCAAACTTTGGGCAGAGCTTTCGCCGTATCAGCTCAATACAGTTCTGGCACCGACAGGCGCCATGACAAAGCTGCTTGCTATGAGCGAAATGAAGGATTCATCGGCAGGACTTGATTTTCACGGCAGCGGCAAAATGATCACTCCGCTCGGCGCCAGACTGCTTCATATTCCGTCAATCAGCGGCAATAAGATCATCGGTCTTGATAAAAACTGCGCTCTTGAGATGGTACAGTCGGGTGATGTTGTGCTTGACCATGACAAGCTAATCGACAGACAGCTTGAAAGAGCAGGTATCAGCTGTATTACAGGTTTTGCAAAGATATTCCCCGATTCTGCAAAGGTACTTACCTACTGATCGGAGGGGTGACGGTTGGATATTGAAAAGGTTTTTGCGATATTCTGCCGTCTGTCAGGTCTGAATGAAGAAGAATCCGTAGGGCTGCGTTTTATATGTGAAAGTTCGCTGGATCATGTGCGCTCCCGATTGAAATGCGGTGTCGATATCAGGCATTTCTGCGGCAGGATCGAATATGCTGCCGCAGCACTTGCCTATTACAGATATGTGTTGTGGGGGATGACAGACGGGGCAGGAAATGAAATAAAGGTCGGAGATATCAGCGTCAAAGGTCGTGGGATCGCTCAGCTTGAAGCGGCAGAAAAATTTTGCAAAGAGGCTTTTGACAGTCTGAGCAGTATCATTAGCGACAACCATTTTGTTTTTGAAGGGATATGAGATATGAACAGGATATGTAAAGCAATCGAGAAACTCGGAAGAAATATATTCTTTGGAGGGCAATGCGGAAAGGCAGTCATATACCCTGTCAGGTATACCGAAAAGGAGGGCGGCGGAGCAGGAGAAACCGCCGAAGGAAGATATGATCCGCACAGATTTTTTATTTACGGCGGCACAGAGCTTCTCGACAAAATTCAATATGGTGATACGGTCAGCGACGGAGAAAATGAATACTATGTATTATGGACAGATAAATACTTATGCAGTCAGGGCGGATATATCAAGCTCTGTGTACGGATGTCGGAAGGAAGGGAGGATCAGGAGATTTGAGCTATGCTGAAATCATGCTGGAAAGAGCAAAGGAGAGAGGGAGTCTTTCCGATATTGTGTTCAGGCTCGGAGGAAGCGGCAGAAAGCTGCCGTTTCCTCTTGATAAGGTGTATGTCAGCCTTGAAAGCACAGCAGAAGAGGGAGAACTGCTTCTAGGCGATGACGAGGGCTTATGCACAAAGGAAAGTCTGACTGCAAGCGTTCTTGTGTCGGAGAGGGAAAGTGCAGAAAAATGCAGGGAATATGCCAAAAGAGTTTGTATGGAGCTGATGAGGCTTGACTCGGACAAGAGAATCATTTCCGTTGCGGCAGGAAAATGTGTTTATGATGAAGCGGCGGCAGGTCGCAGAACAGTAATCGTTTTCGGTTTGCGGCCGGTGAGAAGAAGCGGAGGTGACTGATCATTGAAAGAGGATGAGATCCTGTGCGGAAGAGATGTGACGATCAGGATTGACGGAAAAAAACTGTTGCAGGCTGAAAGTGCAGAGATCAGAAGGCTTTCTGAGATCCATGCTGTGCGCTCCTGCTTTATAAGCGATGATATGGCGCATATCAGGCGAAAAAGCAGCTATAAGGTCAATCTGACAGGAATCAGATTTAAAAAGCCGTTTGAGAATATGTCTTTTGCGGATCTTGATAATTTTATGATGGAGATGGAGCTTGACGGCATGAAAATTACCTTGTGCGGCTGTATGTGGGATGATTTTCTGGCGGCTGCCGACAGAAATAAATTCAGGGAGCATATAAGCGCTGCTGCACTAAGGATGAAAACGGAGGAAATTGATGAAGGAAGCGGATATTCTGATGAATGACAATATGAAGGAGGAGTTTTCTTCTGATGCTTCGGCAGAGCTGAGAAGGGTGTCGGAGCTGATAAGAAGGGATATGCTGAGATATATAAGAGTTCTGGATGCAGAGGAGGAAGCAGATGAGGGCTGACGGAAAAATGAGCTATAAGGACTTTATATTCCCTGTTAATCCGGCTGTGATAAGAATTTCACACAGAAGAGCCATATCCGCCGAAAAAGTACCCTACGGAAACAGCGTTGTGAACGATCTGGGAATAAGACACAGGGTCATTAGCGGAGAGGGAGAGTTTTATGGGAAGGATTGTATTTCGGATTTTCTTCGCCTGAAAGCGGTAATGGATGAGGGCGGCGGCGGAATGCTCTATATTCCGTCGCAGAAGCCTGTTTATGCCATGTTTGAAACTTTGGAGCTGACAGGCAGCGATATTGAAGGAGTGATCGGATATAAATTTGTTTTCATAGAGAGCTTTGAAAAAAGCATATCAGAAAGGGAATATATCACATCGGGTGACGGGAAAAGCTGTTTGTGGGATTATTCCTGCCAATACGGGATCGGAATCGACACGCTTGCAGCTTTGAATCCCCATATCAGACGTCCAGATATTCCGATAGAATCTTGGAAGAAGGTGTATCTGTGCTGAATTACATATTGACAGATGTTAAAAACAGGGAAACAAGACTGAAACAGCCGCTGAGTGTCAGTATCGTCTTTTCGGAGGACGCACCTGCCGCAAGCCTGACAGCCGTTTTTGCTGTCAGCGGAAAAGTACCGCTCCTGCTTTCGGTGAGGGTGATGGACGGCAATGATACCGTATTTTTCGGCTACATTGACGAACAGACGGAAATTACAAGGGACGGCAGTCTGCTGCTTGAGATCGGGGCAAGAAGCCGTGAAGCGGTTTTGCTTGATAACGAAGCTCATCCGCAGACATATTGTATGCCGTCAATGCCGCTGCTGGTGGACAGACATTTCCGGAAATTCGGACTGACGGAATATATAGGAACGGACAAGGCTTTCAACGGTGAGCTTATCATTAAAAAGGGAATGAGCGAATGGGAGGTGCTGAGTTCATTCTGTGAAAAGTTCCTGAAAACGGTTCCGCATTTAAGCATTGACGGAATCATAGATATCAGCGGTGAGGACAGAAGCAGCCTGATTTGTATCGGAGGAAGCAATAAGCTGCTTTCCGTCAGACGTTCAAGAAAGCGCCGCATGGTGATATCGGATATATTTGCAAGAACCTGCATTTCTGGGGGCTATGAGATGCACTTGAAAAATGAAGCTGCCGATGCGTATGCTGTGCAAAAGGTCAGATATGTCAACTCGATTGATAGTGAAGGCAAGACGATCAATACAGCAAAGCAGATCATTACAGATACCAATCATGCCTATGAAAGCTATATCATTGAATGCAGCGGCAGCGTGATAGGTGCTGTCGGCGACAGGCTCAGGTTAGAGGGCAGGAACTTTACAATGAAAATTAATGAGCTGCACTATGTGCTTGGCAGCGAAGGAGAAAAGACAAGAATATATGCGGAGGTGATCGGCTGATGTGGATTGCAAGAAATTTTGCTGCCGGCAAAAGCAGAACGGCGGCTTCGGCTGGATATGTCAACAACAGCGCCGACAGAAGAGTATCGGCGGCGGCAGACGGAGGTACAGGGCAGTATGCTTTGGTGGGACCGTCAGGATTTATCTATGTTCCGACAAAGGAAGAAGAGGTGGTTCTGGTTCAGACCGTTTCAGGACCTATGTGCATCGGTGTGCGTACCGGTTATCATGGACTGATCATTGAGCCGGGAGAGATCATACTGAAATCTGCCGGCGGTGCCATCCTTAAGCTGGCAAATGACGGAAAAATTTATTGTAATGGAAGGGAAATATAGAAATGGATCTGGCATTGACGGATAATGGAACATTAAAAGAGGATTTTGAGTGCAGACCTTATCTCATAGACGGCATTGACGAGGTTTTGCAGAAGGTTTATATTATTCTTTCGGCAAAGAAGGGCAGATTTATTTATGACAGGGAGCTGGGAAGCAATCTGTATCAGATTGATATGGAAGCAGAGGATGCGGAGGAAGGTATGGAATCCGAGGCAAGAAATGCGTTGAGGGATACGCCGTTTGTTGAGGTGAAAAAAGCAGAGATAAGAAACGGAAAGGCATACATTATCATAGAGATTGACGATCAGGAGTATGAAATTCCAGTCAGGAGGGAATCGAATGGATTACAATTATGAGGATATACTTGAGAGAATGAACGATAAATATTATGAGCTGACCGGTGTGGAGGCTGACAGCTGTGGAGATATCGGCATCAGACTGAAGCTGCTGGCAGGAGAGCTTTATTCGCTCAACAGCAATATAGACTGGCTCAGACGTCAGATGTTCCCCGATACTGCGACAGGTGCAGAGCTGGAGCTTCATGCCGCTCAGAGGGGACTGAAAAGATATGAAGGCACTAAAGCAAAGGGCAGTATTCTGTTCAAATTGGATATGCCTGTGGAATATGACGTCTATATTCCGAAAGGAACTGTTTGTACGACTGCTGACGGATCGCTGAATTTTATTGTTCTTAGCGACGGCTATATTGAAAGGGGCGGCACCTTTCTTTATCAGACAGCAGAAGCCGAGTACGGCGGAAAGAAATATAATGTTGCTCCGGGAGCAATTAAAACCATTGTTACATATTTTTCCGTTGGTCTTTCGATCACAAATTCATCCTCCTTTAACGGGGGAACGGACGGGGAAAGCGATGAAGAACTGAGGGAAAGACTGAAACAAAGTCTGAGAAATATCCCCAACGGCGCCAATAAGGATTATTTTGTCAATCTTGCCAAAAGTGTGGACGGCGTTTATTCGGCTTTTCTGGATGAAAACATCAATGAGAAGTCTGCAAGCATATATATTGCCGGAAGGGGAAAGAAAGTAAGCGATGAGGTGTTTGCAAAAGTCCAGGAACTGATCGCCGAGAATAAAACAGTCGGAATTGATTATATTGTGAGAAATCCGGCGTTCGTCGATTTCAATGTAGATATCAGCATTGCTGCCGCAAGCGGTTTCTCTTTTGAGCAGGCCAAAGAAAATGCCCAGAGTGCCATACAGGATTTTTTCAATCATCTTGCGGTTGGAGAGAGTGCGACGGTGGCGGCGCTCGGAGCGGCTGTTCTGAAAGCGGAGGGAGTGGAAAATTATATTTTCGGAAGCAATATGTCAGACGCTGCGGCGATCAAAAGCAGGCTGTGGAGGCTTGGAACCGTCACTATAACGGAATATGAAAAGGGGTGACGGGATGACAGCTTTTGATTCGATGGCGGAAAAGCTGAAAGCAACAGGGCTTTATGACATCAGCGAGGGAACATTCCTTTATGCGGAGATTGCGGCATATGCGGCAGGAATTGAAATCTACTGCGAAATACTGGACGAACTTCTGAGAGAACACTTTATTGCTACTGCAGAGAGCTACGGACTTGAAATGTACGAAAAAATGCTGTCTGTATGCAATATTGACAAATCATTGGAGGGCAGACGCAACAGTATTATCAGCGCCATGTCCGTTACAAATAGTGATTTTACGAAAAGCGGTTTTGAAAAGCTGCCCGGTATATTTAATATTCACGGCAGCTTTTCGGAGGAAGCCGGGAAATTGAAATTCACCTGTACTGACACACTAAGCGATGAGCAGAGAATAAGCATTGCAGAACAAATGAGTGTTTTTAAGCCATGCCGTGTTGAATTTTTGTTTGAAAATAACTGAATACGCAAAAAATCGGCTGTCTGCGTGTGCAGACAGCCGATCGCTGTTTTGTTTGAAGTATGTTACTTAAAAGATTATTCCTTAGAGGAAGCCTTCTTTGTCATAACAACAGCTGCGCCGAGAGAAGCAAGAACTACGCCAACAAGAGCAACGGCTGATGTTGCGTCGCCTGTCTCAGGAGATTCTGTATCAGGATCCTGTGTTGTGTCAGCAGGCTGTGAAGACTCTTCTTCCTTGGACTCTTCCTTAGAAGATTCCTCTTCCTTTGATGATTCTTCCTCTTTAGAAGGCTCTTCTGTCTTAGAAGGCTCTTCTGTTGTGCCGGCAGCAGAACCAACCTTATAGGTGAAGGTTACAGGCCAGAGGGTTGTTTCATCGGGATCGTTGTCCTGATCAGCATCCGGATGAACCTTCGTTGTATCGAATGTTACATCAATTGTAAGCGGTGAGCCTACCTGGATATCTTCCTGCGGAACGAGAAGGTTTGTCTGGCTGTTGTCTGTACGCTCAGCATCCTCTTCATAATCACCCCAGCTGCTGTCCCAGCTTTCATCAAGACGAATCTTGAACTGGAGACCATACTTACCGGTCTTTGTGCCGTCGCTTTCGAGCTCGCTGATCATATCATCAGTAACGCTGTCAATCTGAACAGTACCTGTATAGACACCGTTGTTGCCTGTCATAACAACATCAGAACCGGTTGTACCCCAACCGTTGAAAGAACCTACGATACCAACCGAGTGCTCAGCCAGTTCATCTCTTGAAGCAATAGCAGATGCCTGAGCAGTAATAGCAGCTGTTGCTGCGATTGAAGAAATCATAGCAGCTGTAAGAGCTACGCCAAGAACTTTTGATTTGTTCATTGTAAAAATCCTCCCAAAAATTTTTATTAAAACCCTTTTTCAGAGTTTCATTGTATAGATTATACTATGTCCGGCGGTAAAAATCAAGTTAAATTTTTTGGAAATAACTTGATAAAACAGCCGTTTTGAGGTAAATTTAGAAATAATGTGAATGTTTTAAAAACCGGATAATTAATTTTATTGAAATAAACTAATAAAATCAACTCTTTTTATTAAAAATAAACAAAAATGTATTTTGCCGAAGGATTCTATGCAGGAAAACAGAAAAACAATACAAAATAAAATTCGTTGATTTGTATAATTATAGCATATTGAAATTATGAAATTTACATAGCAATATTCAATAAAATTACAAAACTGTAACTAAATATTACAGAAAAAACACTTGATTTTTGGACTGTGTTTGTTCAAAATGGCTAAAAAAAGCGGCTGATATTATGTGAAAGTAAGTCGGAGTATGCTTAAGGAAAAAAATAACATTATATAGAAGTAATTTCCGAAGTATAAACCTGCACAAATGCGGTTATCCTATTATTACCGCCAAAGTGCGGCAGGAGGTTTTTAATATGGATACACCAAACAGAAGCATTGAATGTACAGTTGACCAGTGCAGATATCATTGTTCAGACTGCGATTACTGTTCGCTGAACACCGTTCGTATCGGCACACACGAAATGAATCCGACAGAAAAGCAGTGCGTTGACTGCAGATCCTTTGAGGTTAAATACTGATCAGTTAAAAGATCATAAATGATGGAATGGACGGAAAACGCAACCTGATCGGGGCGTTTTCCGTCTGTTAGTTTTACGGTTATGCTTTTATGCTCCGAATAGCTGTTTTATCAGGGCAATGATAAAATCCGTCAGAAATGCAGCCGCCGCCAGAATCAGCAGGAAACCGATCCCCGACACGATCCTGATGATTTTTGCCTTTTTGGGACTCAGCCTTTGCTGGTCGGACTCTCTTTGCGCTTTTTTCAGGATTTCTTTGGTATCTTCACTAAGCTGGGGCGGCTCCTCCTTAAAAGCACCGATACCTGTCAGAACATCGGCGGCTCTCTCATAATCGCCGAAGCTTACATAAACATCACAGTTTTCAAAAGGAGCAGAATTCAGTATCTGAAGCCCTGTGTCGTGTTTTGACTGCTGGTAGCTGTATGGTATATCGGCATCTTCAAGCGCAGAGCGTATTCTTTCCAGCTCGAAGCCGTTTGCCGTTATCATAAGGACGGGTGAAAGATGGTTCGGTTCTGAGATTGTTTTTTTGCCGCAGAGAGGACAGTTTTTTTCATTTGAATCAAAATAGATTTTTTTACAGCGTGTACAGTATTTCATCATATAACTGCTCCATTCCAAAAAAGATATATCAACATTATATAACAAATTGTCTGAAAATCAATCATTTTGTGCTGCGTATAAAAAAATCATTTCAAAAGGTTTCAAAAACAGGTAGAAATTGTAATCAATTTGTAATATTTGAAAAGGAAAAATTTAACAAGTATTCATCAATAAAATATCCAATATGCACAATAAAAATACGGTTAATTTTATTATTAAGAAATATAAAAATGGAAAAATTCGTTAAAATAGACAAAATATTGGGCTTATGGAAAATAATAAATTAAATTAATATACTTTTTGCTTGCAATTTTATGTTCAAGGTTGTATAATCAAATAAAGATAGGGTTGGGGGAGGTTGTGTCCTTTGCCGGCTTTATAAATTACAAAAATTTTATTTTTTAGGAGGAAGATTAAAATGCAGACAAGAAAGTTAATCAGCATTGCTCTTGTAGCTGCACTTGTAAGCACAGTAACAGCTGTTTCTGTTGCAGCAAGAGAAACCATTCCGACAGAGGAGTGGGATGGCTACGCATCTAAGCACACATTCAGCGTTATCGGTACACTGAACGGAACCTGGGATACAGATACCGAACTGACTGATGAGGACGGCGACGGCATTTATGAGGCTGTTATCGAGGATGTTGCTCCCGGTACTTATGAGTTCAAGGTAAGAGCAGACAAGGATTGGGCTGACAGCTGGGCAGCTTATGATGAGGATGCAGAAGCTGCATACAACAACCAGGTTAACAACAGCATCACTATCGAAGGTGAGAGCGCAAATGTCAAGGTAACATTTGACACAACTGATCCCAACCCGCTGGTTTGGCCTGTTGCAGGTGAGATCGTAACAGATGAGGGTTCAGAACCCGTAGAGATTCCTTACAGCGTTCTTTCTGTTATCGGTACCATCAATGGTAACTGGGACACAGATACCGAGCTGACTGATGAGGACGGCGACGGCATTTATGAGGTAACAATTCCTGATGTACAGCCCGGCGATTATGCGTTCAAGGTTCGTGCTGACGGCGAATGGAACGGCGTAGGTGCAGACGGCGAAGAAGTACCTCAGAACTGGGGCGCTTATGATGAGGATGCTGAAGCTACAAGAAATGCAGGCGATATTCAGTTCACATTGGAAGCAGCTTCCGATGTAACAGTTTCTATTGATGTACACGGTGATGTGCTTCTTTGGGCAATCAGCTATACATACACAGATGCTAACGGTGAGACTCAGACAGTTTACACAGGAGCTCCTGTTGAAGAAGATCCGACCACACCGGAAACTCCGGAAACTCCGGCAACACCAGAAACACCGGAAACACCTTCTACTCCCGCAGAGGAAACTCCTGCTTACACAACAACTGTTAATGATTATATCTTCTTCGACAACACAAACACAAAGTGGGAAACAGTATATGCTTACTGGTTCGGCACAGTTGAAGGCGTTGAAGGCTATGTAGACATCAAGGATCCGGTTGGACGTTCCTACAACAACCAGGAAAATTGGCCGGGCAACCTTCTTGAAAGAGTTGAGGGCACAGATTACTGGAGAGCTCTTAAGCCGGTTGGCGCTACCACCATTATCTTCAGCAACGGTTACAGTGATGAAGCTCTGAAGGAAGAGTGGGCTAAGATCAAGGCTGACTACAAGGCTAATCCGTCAAACGAAACACTCGATGCTCTTACAAGCGTTAAGCAGTTCCAGACATCTGATATCGCTTTCAATTCTGAGACAGACGGCGGTAAGGTTTATTCTATCAAGGAAGGCGCTGTTGCAACTCAGGGTGCGAGCGGTTACAACCTCCTTAAGAATGCTTATGCAGCTGAGGATAATGTTGTAGCTGATTACACAGGTCCGTTCGAGGCTGAGAAGTTCGGTCAGGATGAAATCAACAACGGCGGCACATCAGGCAGCGGCGACAACAACGGCACAACAGACAATGGCACTACTGGCAACGACAGCACAGGCAAGGGCAGCGTAGTAGACAACACCGCAGCAACAGGAACAGATTCTCCTGCAACAGGTGACGCTACAACAGCAGCAGGCTTTGCAGCAGTTGCAGCAGCAGCTCTCGGCGTAGCAGTTCTCGCTTCCAGAAAGAAGAAGGCTAACGACTGATTGACAGCTGACATTCAAGGCTTTGTCTTGTTTTGAATCAATGAAAAATGCGGACGCATTTCTGAAAGGAGATGCGTTCGTTTTCCTTTTGAAAGACAAATTTTAAAATTGATTGTAAAAAATATGTATAATTAATGACAGCATTCAAATAATATAAATGAAAAATGATTGTAAAAGAATTTCAAAAGGAGATATATTTATGCGAGCAACCGGAATTGTCAGAAGAATAGATGACCTCGGAAGAGTTGTGATACCGAAAGAAATACGCCGCACACTTCGTATACGTGAGGGCGACCCG
>JAFVEY010000067.1 GCA_017475765.1 Clostridia bacterium
TGTGGTGGTAAAGCTGAAATCATCCAATACCCAGCGAACGGCAAAGTGACTGTGAGTTGTGGTGGATGTATGGCGAATATTTCTTTTTGTCCATCAAAGACAGAAGCTATTGATCGATGGAACAGGAGGACTGACAATGCGTAATAGAACAATGAAACGCAGACAATGTTTTGTAAATGCTCATTGCTCATACGATTGTCCAAATTTTCAGATTGATACAATAAATTATCTTTACGGGTATGGAATTTCTGACGATATGGGACTCGAAAAGGTTAGTTGTAAATATTGTCACTATAATTCAGGCAAATGTGATGATTGTTTGTTTCAACACAGTAAAGAATGTCTTGAATATATTTCAAAGAAAGTTGAGGTAGATACATGAAAGTAAAAATTGTAGGGAAAAAATCAGGTACATTTACAAGTAAAGATACCGGCGAAGTAATATCATTCGGCAAACTGCATTGTATTGGTGCGTTTCCTTTGGACGAAAAAGGAACAGACGGTGATCAATGTCTTATCATAAGTTGCAATCCCAATGCTTTAAAGGATATCCCTGTTCCGTGTGACGCTGATCTTGATTTCAATCAATGGGGCAGGCTTGCAAGTGTGGAGGTGATTCGTTAAATGGGACTTGGTTTCTTTATCTTCGGTCTGATCGTCGGATTTTTTGTTTCGTTTATTGTTATCAAAAAGCAGATATCAAAGGATGGAGCGGGTCAGCTGAAAGTCTGCGAGAAATGCCCCTATTTCAGGACGGGCGGAGATGATTTTAATGACAGATTCTGAGGTATTAAGTGCGATACTTAATCGCCTGGATTTGCTTTATGCTCTTCATCTTTTAACATTTTCAATATTGGCGGTAGTGGGTGTTTTATTCATTCTTTATCGCCTGTTGATAAAGTTCTTTTGAAAGGGGGTTTAATTATGGGTCCTTCTGTTATGACTGTTGATGCTACTGTCGCAAATTCCTTTACAATCACTTCCGATCTTGTAAAGCCTATTGTCGATGCCATTAACAGCGGACTGGATGTGCTTATTCCTGTTGGAATCGGTATTATGTCAACATTCATTGGCATACAGCTTATCCGCAGAGTAATATTTACATTCCTTTGATTTTCAATGTCGGTGGTTTATCAAGCCACCGACAATATTTTTTGAAAGGAGTTTTTCAAATTGACGGTAATAAATAGAAACTGGGTATTGCGTATTACTGCTGTTTTATCTGCATTAGTCATTTCGTTTTTTTCTGTTTTACCTGTTTTTGCAGTTGATTCACAGATAGAAACAAATTATTACGATTATACCTCCCCGTCTGCGTTTTCTGATGCAATTATTGCTACCAGGGATCAATTTCCCAATTATTTTCATGATGATTATATCATTTTTAATGTTCATGGTTATTGTGGTTGTGACTATGTTGTTCTTTCCGGTGAGATAACGTGCGATTTTTCTAATTCTTTTTGGTTTTATTATCGTGGTCATTTTTCGGTTTTTCATGTGACTTATTCCAATGGTTCTTATTCAGTTAGATTATTTGCTAATACGGATAAATTATATACCAGACGTGATGAATTTGATCCATCTTTCGGTATTATTTTTAATGAAGATTTAGTTTCTTATAGAATTTTAGATTATACAGCAAGTAATCGTATTTATGATACTAACGGTAATGTAATTTTTGACGCAGATTTTTTTCAAGCCGCCCGACTAACCCGGAGGAATCTGAAGATGACAGCGGAGGAGCTTCTTCCGATTGGGATTTTGATTCTTTGTTCAATGGTATCGGTTCTGCTCTTGGCTCGTTGGGCGAAACAATTACAAACGCATTAAATGGTCTTTTAAGTGGTATACAGAATTTTTTCAGAAGTTTTCTTGAAAATTATCAAAGCGGTTTTAATTCTATTATTGATTTTCTCGGTAATTTTTTCAATGGTCTTGGTTCTGTATTAAGTAATTTTTTTACATCATTTCTTGAAAATTATCAAAGTGGATTGAATAGCATAGTTAATTTCTTTTCTGATTTTTGGAATGGAATTTCTAGTTTGTTTGTTCCATCTGATGAATTTTGGGATAGTGATCCTTTCGGTATCATTTCTGTTGCAATCGAAAATAAATTTGATTTTATCGAGGGTTTCCGTACTGCTTTTGAAGTTTTCAATAATACAAAGGGTCAAACATTGAATTATGAGTTTGATATTCTCGGTCAGCATTTTGCTATTAATTTTGAATGGTATGAAGCATATCGTTTACAAGTTCGCTCATTATTCGGGACATTGTTTTTAGTTTATGCTGCTTTACGTTGTTTTAAAATGATCTCCGGTATATTTGGTGTTCAGCTTGGTGAAGGTGGCTCTAGTGGCACAAGTGGTACTTTAAGTGTTGTGGATAATAATAGTTCTATCACTCGGAGGTAAGTTATGATTACTGAAGCTATAATACAATTTATTATCAATGGATTTTATCATTTGATAAGCCTTTTCCCTTCATTTACTGTTGGTGCTGATTTACTCTCGGCATTTTCTCAACTTGCTGCTTGGGCTGCTTGGGTGAATTATTATGTACCTCTGGAGGATTTTTGCACCGGATTGTCTGCAATTTTTGATACATGGATTGTGTCTTGTGTGGTCGGTGTTTGTATTGAATTATTTTAAATTGAGGATGGTTTTTATGGTACAGATTTTATTGAAAATTGGTTTAATCGTTTTCATCGGATGGTGTTTTTTTGCCCGCCGTTTTTTGCTCTCTCTTCCCTCTCTAATTTATTGGTGGATAATGGATATTGTTCATTATGATAAAAATCTTTTTCGGGAATATGGTCTAAGGCTTTACTGTGGAAAACAAGGTTCAGGCAAATCAATTGGTATTGTCTATGATTTGGAACGCTTTCGTCGCAGATATCCCAAATGTAAGATATACACTAATTTCGGTTATCGGGCTCAGACTGCTCCCCTTAACAGTCTTAATGATTTACTGGATTCTTCAAAGTTGAATGGTACAGATGGTGTTATATTTGCCATTGATGAAATTCAGAATGAGTTTTCTTCGGCTGCTTCTAAAGATTTTCCTGAAAGTCTGCTTTCGCAGATTACCCAGCAGCGTAAACAACGGATTTGTATTCTTGCTTCGTCTCAGGTCTTTACACGTATTGCAAAACCATTGCGTGAACAGTCTTTTATTGTTGTGGATTGTAAGACCGTTTTCGGACGATATACGAAGTTAAGATATATATCTGCTGATGATTATCTCGAATATGCAGAGAATCCTAATCCAAAAAAGCGATTGAAGCTTCGCCCGATGAAGATTATCACCTTTGTGCAGACAAATGCACTCAGAAACTGTTATAACAGCTATGAGTTAATCAGACGATTAAGCCGTGAAGGTTTCTGTGAGCGTAAGCCTGATACAAATATTAACGTAAATAATGTAACTGTTGTCAGACATAAGTAAAATATTACTCGCTTGCAAAGCAAGCGAGTAATATTACATGGCTGATAATGTTACATTAGTATCGTCAATAGTATAGGTTCGGGCGAAGCCGCCTTAACTTGATACTATATAGAAATAACTCAAGGATTGCAATTTTGCAAAATGGCTTGAATACTGGGATAATTTGTTATTATCAAAATTTGTTAATACTTTATTCATAATTTGAATAGTGGGGTGTTACCCATGGAAAAGTTACTATTGTGTCAAAATGAAATTGACAGGAAGTTTACACCAAAGAAAATACAGTCTGAGAAACTTGTTGATTCTTTGGTTCGTTTGGAGATGTTTAAAAAGGCTTCAAGAGTCGCTGATTGTGCAAGCGTGGTTGAATATCATCAGTATGATGGTGTTGAAAAGCCCGTTTTATCCAATGTTTGGTTTTGTAAGAATAGGCTTTGCCCTCTCTGCTCATGGCGCAGATCTATGAAGCTGTACGGACAGCTTTCAAAGATAATGGATAATCTTTCAGGTAATTTTCGATTTATATTTGTTACGCTGACTATTAAAAACTGTAAAGCTGAGGATTTGGCAAGTACTGTTAAATTGCTTAATCAATCATTTAATCGTCTTAAGACTTATAAATATATGCAGTTTGTCAAAGGTTTTTTTAAGGCTTTGGAAATAACACATGACAATTATGAGTATATCAGTAAAAAAATGTGGTATGGAGACAAGAAAAAGCATATCAAGGCACGTGGCAGATATTATTCCCGGTTAGGTCTTAAAATTGGAGACCGTAATCCGAATTTTGATATGTATCATCCGCATTTACATATTATCTTTGCAGTTGATGAGGAATATTTTTCTTCTCCTTATCTTACTCAGGATAGGTTGTGCCAGCTGTGGCAGAAGGCTCTTAAAGTTGACTATAAGCCTGTGTGTGATATCAGAACGGTTAAACCTCAAAAGGATAAAGCCGGAGACGGTATCGGTTATAAGGCTGCTGTCTGCGAGGTTGGCAAATATAGTGTTAAAGATACTGATTATCTGACAGGCAGCTATAAGCAGATAGATAAGACTGTCAGCACATTGCTTGACGCTCTTCATCATGTCAGGCTTTGCAGTTTCGGCGGTGTATTTGAGGATGTTCGGAAAATGCTCGGTATCTTGGAAGATGATCCGATTGACGGCGATTTACTACATATCAATGATGATACTATCCGTGAAGATGTAAGTTATATGATTATCCGTTATAAATGGGCTGTCGGATTTTACGAACGCACTATTACAGAACATATTAATATTGATATTGAGGTTGATGATGATGAATAATGCAGAATTGTTTAAGATTATGATTTTAGAATGGATGTTAAATACTTCTGATCATTTGGATAATGAATATTTAACTGTTGTGAATCGTGTAACACTCAATCATTTAACTGCTTCGGATTATTATGACCTTCTTGTCACGGAAACCCGGCAGGATTATGCCCGACATATTTTTAGACAAATTCGGCAGCTTATGGATACTTATCTTTGAATCCAGTCCCCTACCCATCGTAGGGGACTTTGTGCATTTTGTACATTATGATTCAAAGGCTCTGTTTTGGGACATTGAGTGGATTAAAAACAAGAAATCCTAAAATCCAGTATTTCATTTTGAGAGTAAAAGCAATTTATATATTTTGCTATATGTTTGCCAACGGATTCGCATTGAGTCCCTTCTCGATCTGTTCATCTGCAATATGAGTGTAGATCTGAGTCGTACCAAGATTGGAATGTCCGAGAATCGCCTGTAAAGTTCTGATGTCTACCCCGCCCTTCTGGTACATCAGCGTTGCAGCTGTATGTCGAAGTTTGTGTGGTGAATAACCCTGATTGCCAAGCCCGATCTTTTCAAGGTAATGATTAACCATGTGATAAACACCTTTGTTAGTCATACGACACCTCTTTCTGCTGATAAAAAGAGCGTTTTTATCGGTGATGGCATTTGTTGGTCTTACTTTCAGATATTCTTTCAGAGCATTGACACAAGCGGGATTCAGAGTAAGCATTCTCTCTTTATTTCCCTTTCCTCTGATCTTCAAAGTGTATTCACTATTGATATCGGAAAGGTTGATTCCCACCAGTTCCGAAAGTCTGAGTCCGCAGTTCAGGAAAAATATTAGAATACAATAATCTCTTTCTTTAAATTCACCATCTACTGCTTTGAGCAAATTCAAACTTTCTTCCAGCGTAAGATATTTTGGTAATCTTTTTCCTTTTTTAGGTGCCTCAAGCTCCTCAGTAGGGTTATGTGACAACTTATGCACCTTAATAGTAAGATAATTAAAAAAATCCTTTAAACTGGATGTTTTGCGTGCTCTGGTAGCGGCTGTATTATTTCTTTCATCTTTACAATAATTCAGAAATAAAATAATTTCAGAAAAGGTAACAGACTCAATCATTGCAAGATCTACTGAAGAAATATCTATATCATCCACCGGTATATCGTCCTTGACAAGTCCTCTGTCCTTAATGAGAAAACGAAAGAATGTCCTTAAATCACGATAGTATTCATCTACTGTTAAATCAGATCTACCTTTAACATTTCCAATATAATTCAGAAACTCCAGAATGACAGGCGGTGCTTCTTTAAAGATTGTGTAGCTCAATTATTATACCTCCCTACGATTTTCAGGATTTATTTATTATATTATATCATTACCGATAAACAAAGTCAAAGAAACCAATTCTATATTTTTGCAATATCGAATAAGAAATAATCTGTCATCTAAAATATACAGCATGGATCCACATCCAATTCAAATTTCATATTGTTTTAATCATTCAACGGAGATAAAACAATAGCGCCTGTTTTTCTTGTTTTTTTCATATCAATAATACGCTGGTTTTCCGAACCTCTGAAATTCAGGGAGATATTTCTCAACTCCTCTACAAATTTTCCATCAACAAGAATATCAGTATTATTAAGTATTTCATCCGTACATTCAATATATCGGCAGCCGCCCGGAACTAAATCCTTTTCATAAGTGAATCCGGTATATATCCATAGATTTCTTTCCGGCAGTTCTTTGCACAGACGGCGTATGAGTTTTACGATCTCTCTTTGATTGGATGGTTCAAATGGCTCTCCGCCAAGCACCGTCAGACCGTTATAATAACTTTTGGAAAGCTCTCTGATAATAAATTCCTCTGTTTCGGAGGTATACAGCCTGCCATATTCAAAATCCCATGTCTGCGGCTGAAAGCAACCCTTGCAGCGATTGGTACAACCCGAAACAAACAGGCTGACACGAATTCCTTCTCCGTTTGCACAGTCCGTTGTTATAATTTCTCCGATATACATATATTTTCACCTTCTGAAAAATGAAGCCTCAAATTTTCAAGAAATTTGAGGCATATTAATTTTATTTATACTTTAGCAAATTGAGAATTAGAAAGGTGAATCACTCTTTCCTTAATCTCCTGAGTACGTCCTTGATTCCAGAATTGTGTGCCGATATATCCGCAGGTTCTGCGGGCAACATTCATCTTGTTCTGATCCCTGTTTTTACAGTTCGGACACTCCCATACCAGCTTGCCGTCATCAGCCTTGACGATCTGAATTTCTCCACTATAACCGCAAACCTGACAGAAATCGCTCTTTGTGTTAAGCTCAGCATACATGATGTTATCATAAATAAATCGGATAACCTGCATCACTGCCGCAATATTATTCTGCATATCAGGCACTTCCACATAAGAAATAGCTCCGCCCGGAGAAAGGGTCTGGAATTCAGACTCCAGCTTCAGCTTATCAAAAGCGTTGATCTCCTCTGTTACATGAACATGATAGCTGTTAGTGATATAATTTCTGTCGGTAATACCCTTTTTAATGCCGAAACGCTTCTGCAGACATTTAGCAAATTTGTAAGTCGTGCTTTCAAGTGGTGTTCCGTATATGCTGTAATCAATGTTTTCTTCAGCCTTCCACTTGGCACAATACTCGTTCAGTTTTTTCATTATTTCCAGTCCGAGCGCTTTGCCTTCCTCTTCTGTCAACTTTTTGCCAATCAGGCTGTATACACATTCCCAGAGTCCGGCATAGCCGAGTGAAAGCGTTGAATAACCGCCATACAGCAACCTGTCTATCGGTTCACCTTTTTTCAGACGTGAAATAGCTCCGTACTGCCACAGAATAGGAGCTGCATCCGAAAGAGTTCCTTTAAGTCTGTCGTGACGGCATCTGAGGGCACGATGGCAAAGATCCATCCGTTCATCAAATATCTTCCAGAACTGATTCATATCCTTATCGGCACTCAGTCCGATATCAACAAGATTGACCGTAACAACTCCCTGATTGAAACGGCCGTAATATTTCGGATTGCCATTTTCGTCAATATAAGGAGTAAGGAAGCTGCGGCAGCCCATACAGGTATAGCAATGACCGTTCCCGTTTTTGTCAATCTTATTTTTCAGCATGACCTTTTCGGAAATATAATCGGGAACCATTCGCTTTGCCGTACATCTTGCAGCAAGCTCCGTGAGATAATAATAGGGATCTCCCTCATGGATATTATCCTCTTCAAGCACATAAATGAGCTTCGGAAAAGCCGGCGTGATCCATACGCCTGCTTCGTTCTTTACACCTGTGCAGCGCTGGCGGAGCGTCTCCTCTATGATCATAGCAAGATCCTTTTTCTCACGCTCATTTCTCGCCTCGTTAAGATACATAAATACTGTCACGAAAGGTGCCTGTCCGTTGGTGGTAAGAAGAGTCACAACCTGATACTGTATTGTCTGGACGCCCTTGGTTATTTCTTTTCTGAGACGCTCTTCAACAATACCGTCAATCTTATCCTGTGAAACCTCTATTCCCATCTCCTTTATTTCAGCAAGAAATTCTCTCTTTATTTTTTCTCTTGAAATCTGGACAAACGGCGCAAGGTGTGTAAGACTTATACTCTGTCCGCCATATTGATTACTGGCGACCTGAGCGATGATCTGCGTAGCAATATTACACGCTGTTGAAAAGCTGTGCGGTCTTTCGATAAGCGTTTCGCTGATAACGGTACCGTTCTGCAGCATATCATCAAGATTCACAAGATCACAGTTGTGCATATGCTGAGCGAAATAATCGGCATCGTGGAAATGAATGATTCCCTTTTCGTGAGCTTCTACGATATCAAGGGGCAAAAGCATTCTTTTGGTAAGATCCTTGCTGACCTCGCCTGCCATATAGTCACGCTGTACGCTGTTTACGGTAGGATTCTTATTAGAATTTTCCTGTTTTGCTTCCTCATTATTGCACTCAATAAGGCTCAGTATCTTGTTATCGGTTGTATTTGAGGAACGGATCAGCGATCTTGTATAACGATAGCGAACATAATTTCTGGCAAGCTGAAAAGCACCTTTTGCCATGATCTGATCCTCTACCATATCCTGTATTTCCTCAACAGAAACGGCTCTGTTGATTTTTGTGCATTTATATTCAACATACTCCGCAATATCTCTGATCTGATCTTCGGTCAGTTTTCCGGTGTCTGTTGCTTTATTTGCTTTTGTGATAGCCGAAACTATTTTTTCAATATTAAATGGCTCCTCAGATGAATTTCTTTTTATAATTCTCATCTTATCATCTCCGTTATTTTATAATGCGTAATACCTATTTTATATCAAAAGAATACAAATGTCTGTTGCATAAGCAACAATTTTATGATATCATACTATATGTAGCGTTTTATACAAAATTTCAACACATTATATAGAGGGTATGATATGAATAAATATGCAATGCTTTCATGCTTCCGTCAGGGTGAAACCGACATGATCAGAAGCTGTTTGGGCGCTGAAAAAAAATCCTTCAGAAAAAATGATATTATCATGAAGTTTTCGGATTGGAATAATAATCTCGGAATTGTAGAAAAAGGCATGACTTTTCTGGTCAGCCTGAACGATAAGGGTGAGCCGAATATACTAGATTATTATGAAGAAGGTGATATTTTCGGCAGAATCCTTTCTCCGAATACAAATGTAAATTTATACTATATTTATGCAAAAAGAAATTGTGAAATCTCTCTTTTTGCATACGACAATCTGCATTTACTTGAGCAGACAAACCGTGGGTTGTATCAACAATTTTTTGAAAATATGTTCCATTCAACCGTAAGCCGCAATCAAATGCACATTGATATACTTGCTCAGCGGACGATACGTGACAAACTGATGACTTATCTGAAGTATATATCGGAAATGACAGGAAAGACTGAATTTTCCATACCGATTTCCCTGTCAGATCTTGCGGATTATCTGTCTGTTGACCGAAGCTCCATGATGCGTGAAATTAAAAAAATGAACAATGAACTTATTATAAACTCAAAAGGTACAAAAATAATCATTTTATAAGAAAAATAAAAATTCTATCGTTTGATATCAGATATATTCACAATTTATACAGATTCTCTTATCGGCAATATGCCGCCGATATCATACAAACCGCCCGTTCCTATTGATTCAATATGTACGGCGTGATTTCCGGCAAATGCTTTGATATTATCATATTCGGGATGAACCTTTATATTACCACTGAAAACCAGAATATCCTTATCCGCCAGTCCGCAACAGCCGCCGATAAAGCCGTAAGGATAACCATCCAGTTTGATTGACCCTGGAGATATTTTCAGCACGTCAATATCATTTTCCATGCAAAGTCTGAATATGGATTCATCGGAGGTGATGACAGCATTTTCTGTCAGAACTGCCGTTGAGCATTTTGCATATCGTTGGTTTGTGTGAAGTAGTGTGAAAAGATTTTCAAGACAATATCTGATAATATTTTTGTCGGTTCTGTTTTTATTACATATTATTTTATCGCCCAGAATACAAACATTCAGCAAGGGGGCTGCCGCTGTGATATGGTCTGTTTCAATAATTTTTCCTCCGTAAGACATCAGAGCCTGTGTTAAGCAAATATCCGAAGCATTGACACAAAAGCTGTCCGAACGAAGATGACAGACACACATATCAGCATGAAATCTCTCCGCACCGCTGATGCTTTCGAGTGGTTTCGGAGAGATAACTTCTATATGAAAATTCATTTCAAGTTCCCTGACCATTTCAGGATTACGATCCGACATTAATACAGTTTTCACCTTTCCACACGGCAGATTAGGCTTTTCAATAAATCGGTCTGTCATATTGCTGATCACCTCTGCTTAATAATATCTCAAAGCATCCACAGGCTTCAATGATGCTGCCTTCACAGCAGGATAGATACCGAAAAAGGTTCCGATCAATGCCGAAAAAACAATCATGACAATCATTATATCAGGTCTGAAATTAAGTGTCAACCCGAAAATACTTGCTCCGATGATTGACAGAACTGTCCCGACAGCTATGCCTAAAAAACATCCGACAACACTAATAAATGCCGATTTAGCCAAAAATTCAACCACAATTGATCCTCGGCTTGCCCCCAAAGACTTTTTGATCCCTATTTCTCTTGTTTGCTCCGCTACCGATACAAGCATGACATTCATTATATTTAATCCTGCCACCAACAGAGATATCGCTCCTATCGCAGAAAGAACAACAGAAAAAATATTAAGAATATTATTTAGACTTTCTTTTTGCTTTGCCAGATTATTGACAGTATAACCGTCCTTGATATTTGTCTGTCTTTCCATCCTTTTGACAATATCCTTTTCTGCAGCATCATAATCTGTAAACTCATTAGTCTTTATGACAATCTGAGTAAAATTATTACTGGACATATTGTTCTGCATGGTACTGTATGGGATATAAACAAAGTCCGGAATATAGTTTCCTATCACATTCTGCAAAAGGCCGCTTCCTGTTTTGAGTATGCCTATTATGCTGTATTTATCGGTTGTATCGCCGCTGTTGATCATGATCGTTTTTCCGACAATATTATCTGTTCCGTAATTATCCACCGCAAATTTCTGATCAACCATACATATTTTAGAGTTGGCAGCAATATCTCCCGAATTGAAAAATCTTCCGTACAGTAGACTTAATGAGATCGACTTATCGGCTGTCTGATCAATTCCGAAAAGATAAACCGGTTTTTGCTTATCCTGAAAATATACATTCGTTGTTTCAAAAACCAGCGGCATGGCAGTACTGACATACGGCAAGGATTTGATATCTTCAAGCTCTGCCATTGTGAGCGGCGTACTATCCTTATTCGGACTCACGGCAAGACCGCCCATACCCAATCCGTCAATTTCCCCGGTCAGGGCAGTTTTACCACAGTCACCAATATTATTTGTGATTATTACCGCAGCAACCCCCACAGCAATTCCCAGTAGTGTCAGCAGCATTCTGCCTTTATTGATAAAAACCCCTCTGATGGATTTGAATATGATTTCAAGCATTGTTCTCCCCTGTTCCCACAATAATCCTTTGACCGTCACTAACCTCCTGACAGTTTTTGATGATCCTGCTGCCGCTGCTCAAGCCTGATGTTACCTCGATGCCGGATTTATATTCATTGCCTGTTTCAATATATCGTTTGACAGCCAGATTTTTTTCCGCCAGAAAAACGTATTCTCCGCTTTCATCGCTTCTGATATATTCATAAGGAACAATCAACCTGTCCTTGTCTACGGAGGTAATCACCGAACATTCTGCTGTGTAGCCGATACGCAGCGATTCGTTCGTTTCATCAAGCTTTATGGTTACCTCGACAGATGTTTCCTTTCCTGTCAGACCTGAAGTTTGTTTTGCTTCATCTGAGATCTTATATACGGTTCCCGAAAAGGTTTTGTTTTCTATGGCGGTAAATTTTACTCTTGCCTTTTGTCCGATTGTTATTCTTTCAATATAAGCCTCATTGATATTCACAGGTATGACAAACGATGATGTATCTGCTATTTTAAGCACCACGGAATTTTTGCTGACGATCTCATTTTCTTCGTAGGCAATTCCCGAAACCGTTCCACCTTTTTCTGCGCAGACGGTTTTCAAAGAAGAATACTTTTTTACTTCATTCAGAATTTCATCTGTGAGAGCAGTTTTTGATAGGCTGTTCAGCAAAGCTTCTGCATCGCTATATGAATAAGAAAGACCAGCAGTCTGTTCCGGCTCATAAATATAAAAAAGCGGATCTCCCTTTTTTACCTTGCTTCCGTTTTTTACAGCAAAATGATCTATCAGACAATAATTCTCAGCCGTAACCGGACTTTCCGAGCCGTACTGCATTTTTCCTGACGCTGTTACCGTATTTTCGGTATCCTCAGGTCTAAGTATCAATATATCCGCCTGTGCAGAAGCATTGACAATACTTCCGCTGACAAAAATAGTTGCAATACTGATTATCGTTATCAAATATAAAAACAAATATTTCTTCATCGTGCTCAACTCCCGATTTTATTATTTGAGCTTTGATTTAAATTATCATTGTAAATTATTGTATTTTATTTTCTTGATATATGTTTGAATTTATGCTAAAATTGTCATATAAAAGAAAAAGGAATGGGTGTGGTAATATGATAGCTGTGATTGACTACGGTGCAGGAAATTTGCAAAGCGTTATCAAGGCTATGAATTTTATCGGCAGCGAATGTATTGTAACAAATGAAAAGGAAATCATCCTGAACTCGGATGGAGCCATTCTTCCGGGTGTGGGTTCCTTTGCCGACGCAATGGACTGTATGAATTCTTCGGGTGCAACCGATGCCGTTTTGGAATTCGTTAAAACAGGAAAGCCGTTTTTGGGGATTTGTCTCGGATTGCAGCTTCTTTTTGAAAGCAGCGAAGAAAGTCCCGGTGCAAAGGGTCTGGGACTTCTTAAGGGCAGCATCACAAGAATCCCGAATCATAATGGTACGCTCAAAATTCCGCATATAGGATGGAATTCGCTTGATGTCCGCAAACATGAAGGACTTTTTAAGGGTATTGAAGGCAATCCGTATGTATATTTTGTACATTCATATTTTCTGAAAGCAGATGACGAAAATATCGTTTCATCAACAACAAATTACGGTACTGAAATTGACGCTTCTGTTAATGCCGGAAATATTTATGCAACACAATTTCATCCCGAAAAAAGCGGCAAAGTCGGACTGCAGATATTAAATAATTTCGTATCTTTAACAGGGAGGTAAAAAAGTTATGTATGCAAAAAGAATCATTCCCTGTCTTGATGTAAAGGATGGCAGAGTTGTCAAGGGAACAAGCTTTGTCAATCTCAGGGATGCCGGCGACCCTGTCGAATGTGCCAGAATATATGACAAAGAGGGTGCTGACGAGCTTGTTTTGCTTGATATTACCGCATCCAGCGATGCAAGAAATATTATTGTTGATATCGTAAGACAGGTTGCGGACTGTGTATTTATACCCTTTACCGTAGGCGGCGGCATACGCACGGTTGATGATTTTACAGCAATACTAAGAGCTGGCGCTGATAAGGTATCTGTAAATTCAGCCGCTATCCATCATCCTGAAATCATCAATGAGGCCTCCTACAAATTCGGAAGTCAATGTGTGGTGACTGCCATTGACGCCAAAAGAAGAGAGGACAGCAGCGGCTGGGATATCTTTATCAACGGCGGTAGAATCAATACAGGTATAGATGCTGTAAAATGGGCTGTTGAAGCCGAACAAAGAGGTGCCGGAGAAATACTTCTGACAAGTATGGACTGTGATGGTGTTAAAAACGGCTATGATCTGGAGTTGACAAGAGCCGTTTCTGAAAATGTGGGCATTCCTGTTATTGCATCGGGAGGCGCCGGAAAAATGGAACATTTCTATGACGCATTTACCAAAGGAAAGGCGGACGCTGTACTTGCCGCTTCCCTTTTCCATTTCGGAGAAATATCCATTGGTGAGCTGAAGGATTATCTGCTTGATCGGGGTATTTCCGTAAGAAAATAAAAAGCTGTCCTGATAAAAAACAGAAAAATTCCCTCAAAGCCTTATCAAAAATGGCTTTGAGGGAATTTTTATTGATCGGCAACATACTTTGATATCTCACTCTTACCGAGAATATAAATGGTATGTTCATCCTGCATACATATCTTTCTGGCATCCGATGATACCGAAGTTGTTGACAGTTTATTTCCCTTCGTATCAAACAGATCTATTTCGGAAGGTGACAGCACCGCAAGGCTGTCGTTTTTATAATCCAATGATAATATCTTGCTGTTTGTATTAAAATCAAACTCATGATTTCCGTCTTTGTTGATGGAGTATATATCACAGTCTCTGCCGTCAGGATTTTTGGAAAGCGACAGGATGAGCCCATAATCTTTTTTCATGGTATAGGTTGTCAGAGTTTTTGACTGATAGGAGAAATCTGATTTTCTTCCGTTTTCAACATCAATAAAATATGAAGCCTGTTCCCCGACCGCCAGTATATTTCCGTTGCTCATATATCTCACATCATAAATATAGGAATCCTCCACCTCATATTTCTGCAGATAACTTTCCTGACCGAAATCAAGAACATAGATCACGGATACAAGACCTCCGTTATTTGCTGAAACTCCGGAAAGTGCGGCTCTTGTTCCGTCATTATTCAAAGATACATTACTTACATAATAATCGGCAAAGGAATAGGCATATTTTTTTGTATTGTCATATTTATACACTTCCAGCTGTGAAAGATAATCTTCCCCATAAGAAAGCACCGCATAGGTTCCGTTTGACGAAATATCAGCGGAAAAGAGTTTCTTCTTTGATGAGCCTGAATAAATAATGCTGTCCCTGTTCAATATTTTATAGCCTGTTGCATCCGAATTATAGATGATTGAATAATTAGAATTTGCCCTTAAAACAGGGTTGGCAAACAAATGTTGATTATTCTGTATTTCGCCGGCATTGGAATTAAGCACAACAACCGAGGTATCGCTGCAGTAAATCGGACAGCCGTCCATAAGAGAAAAATTCTCTTTATTGATACTGGTTCCAATAAATCTGACAGGATAGCCGTTTCCCTCTGTTTTCCCCAAAAGATCGTACTGAAACCAATGGGATATATTTTCAGGGGTAAGATAATCTATATTGACCAGAGCAAGTACTGCCACAACCGAGATAAAAAGTATAATAAATACCTTAAAAAACTTTTTTGTAAGATTATTCGGAGTCGGCTCTATATCATTTATTTCCCGCAAAGGAACATCTTCATAGCTTACATATCTGCGGTTTTTGGCGCTGTTTGGTTTTGTATGCTGATAACGACCTTTATTTTTTTTCATTTGCTTTTCCTTTCATCAATATATCACTTTATTTAAATACAATCCCTCCGGAGGAGCTGTTGGTCCTGCAAGCTGACGGTTTTCTGCCCTGATAATGGAAGGTATCTCATCGGGCGCTATTTTTCCCTGTGATACATACAGCAGGGTTCCGACAATGATTCTAACCATATTGTACAAAAATCCATCTGCCTGAACAGTTATCGTTACCATATCATTTTCTTTTGAAACAGACAGATGGCTGATTGTCCTGTGGAAATCTCCCTTTTCACGGTTGTCAAGCGTACAAAATGAAGTGAAATCATGTGTGCCCAGAAAATGTTCGGCAGCACGGTTCATCTTATCAATATCCAGTTGATACCAATAATGCAGCGCATAGCTGACTAAAAAAGGATTTCTTATTTCCGCATTCCAGATCTTATAGATATATTCCTTTCCTTTGCAGGAATACCTTGCATGAAAATCATCGTCTGCTTCAGCTGCATCAAGAACTGCTATACTATCGGGAAGATAATTATTGACAGCAGCCGGCAGCCGTTCGAGGGGAATACGATGCTCTGTGTGAAAGCTGACGCAATACATATTTGCATGAACGCCGGAATCGGTTCTGCTGCAGCCCTTGATATCGGTCGGAGTGCCTATTACCCTGAACAAGGCATTCTGAAAGACCTCCTGAACGGTAACGGCATTATTCTGAATCTGCCATCCGTGATATTTGCTTCCGTCATATGTTAATGTCAATAATATATTTCTCATATTCCGCCTCAGACAAAGTTAGGAAAGTACAGATTGCAAAGAATGACTCCCACAAACATGACTGCCGAAAAAACAAGTGCAATCAGATCAGTAACAGAGTAATGAAGTATCTTCATTCTTGTCCTGTTTTTACCACCGTTATAGCAGCGGCATTCCATTGCCATGGCAAGATCGTTGGCACGTCTGAAAGAAGATACAAACAAAGGAATCAGAACAGGAATAAGCGCCTTTACTCTCTGAAAGATATTGCCGCTTTCCATATCGGCACCTCTTGCCTTTTGTGCATTCATAATTTTATCTGTTTCTTCCAGAAGAACAGGTATGAATCTCAGAGCGATCGTCATCATCATTGCTATTTCGTGAACCTGCACATGAAAAAATGACAATGGCTTCAGAAGTCTTTCAATTGCATCTGTCAGGTCAGTCGGAGATGTTGTATAGGTAAGTGCTGAGCTTACCATCATCAGTATAGATATTCTGATAATCACAAAAAAATAGTTGCTGATACCGCCTGTGGTTAGTTTTATCATCCACCATTCCCAAAGAACCTCTCCTGAACCGTAGAACAGATTTAATATGCCTGTCAGAATGATAATGACTAAAATCACCTTAAGACTTTTCAGGTACTTGATAAAGCTGATTTTCGTCAAAGCAATCACAAGTACAGTAAAAGCTGTCATCACAGCCAACGAAATAAAATTATAACACAGAAATATAAACACGATATAAACGATAAGAAGAAGGATTTTTGCCCTCGCATCCATCTTATGTATAAATGATTTTCCCGGCATAAACTGTCCGAGTGTTATGTCTCTGACCAATATTTTTTCATCCCCTTACCTTTTTACGAAAGATAGTTGACTATCTCATTAAAGCCCTGCTCAACCGTCAGGACGGTGGGATCCACATTGATTCCTTTCTGACGCAGCATCATCATTATTTTGGTGATTTGCGGAACACGAAGTCCGATATTTTCAAGTTCCTTTCCTCTTGAAAATACATTATGGGTCGTATCAAGCATCCATTTCTTTCCTTTGGACATTACCAATATCCTGTCGGCAATTCTGGCGATATCCTCCATACTGTGTGAAACAAGCAGAACTGTATTTTTTCTTACTTTATGATAATCAACGATCTGTGAAAGCAGCGCATCTCTTCCGAGAGGATCGAGTCCCGCCGTAGGCTCATCAAGTATCAGCACATCGGGATCCATCGCAATCACTCCGGCAATTGCTGCCCTTCTTTTTTCTCCGCCCGAAAGCTCAAACGGCGAGCTTTCAAGCTGATCCTCACGCAGACCTGTGAATTCTGCCGCAGAACGGACACGCTTATCTATTTCATCCTGCTCCAGTCCCATATTTTTCGGACCGAAGGAAATGTCTTTATACACGGTTTCTTCAAACAGCTGGTATTCAGGATATTGGAATACCATACCAACCTTGAATCTGACCTCTCTGATTTTTTTCGGTTCTTCCCATATATCCTTGCCATTGATATATATTTTGCCTTCTGTCGGCCTGATAAGACCGTTCAGAAGCTGTACAAGCGTGGATTTGCCGGAGCCTGTATGTCCGATGATTCCAACAAACTCTCCCTCTTCAATTTCAAAGTTAACATCGTCCAGAGCGGTCTTTTCAAAAGAAGTTCCTCCGCCGTATACAAATCTGATGTTTTCTGCCCTGACAACCGACACCTTACCGCCTCCTTATCCGTTCTTTTTTTGCAGCGAGCAATACTTGATCAGCGCCTGCACACATTCTTCCTCATTAAGCACACATTTAGGCAGTTCAAAACCGCAGCCAGCCAGTTTATATATCAGTTCGGTAGCTTGCGGAACGTCAAGCCGGCGCTGCTTTAAAAGCTCTACCTGCGCAAATACTTCTTTCGGAGTTCCCGAAGTCAATACATTACCCGAATCCATCACAATCACTCTGTCCGCCAGAACAGCTTCTTCCATATAATGAGTGATAAGAATAATCGTTATGCCCATATTGCGATTGAGTTCCGTTATGGTGTGTATCACCTCATCCCTGCCCTGCGGATCCAGCATGGCAGTCGGTTCGTCAAGCACGATACATTCAGGCTCCATTGCAATGATTCCTGCAATGGCAATTCTTTGCTTCTGACCGCCGGAAAGTTTGTCGGGAGAATGGGTTCTGTAATCATACATATCTACTGCTTTCAGCGCATTATCCACACGAATCCGTATTTCTTTTGAAGGAATACCGATATTTTCACAGCCAAAAGCAACATCCTCCTCAACGATGCCTGCAACAATCTGATTATCGGGATTTTGCAGAACAAGTCCGACCTTCTTGCGGATCTCAAAAAGCCTGTCATCGTCCTTTGTATTGATACCGTCAACAAAAATGTCTCCGGTTGTGGGAAGATAGATAGAATTAAAATGCTTGGCAAGAGTGGATTTTCCTGAGCCGTTATGTCCGACTATGGCAACAAATTCTCCCTTGTTGATCGTCATATTGACACCGTTAAGTGCAAAAGCGGAAGAATCCTCACCTTCTGTTCCTTCATATTGAAAATATACATCTTTGACTTCGATAAACTCTTCCATTTTGTACCTCCGCAATATGAAATCATCCATTACTCTGCCATATAGCCGTACTGCCGCAAGGCAGCGTCAGTCTGCTTTCGGTAACATGAAGCCCTATTTCGGAGCTTGATACATTTCCTCCGAACTTAGGTTTAAGCATAACACTAAGCAGATATTCCATTACGGACGGCGAAAGACCTGTCGTATATGAATTAAGTATAAAAAAGCAAGCATCATCGGAAAGGATCGGCACACAAAGCTCCACCAGCGAAAAAAGCTGTTCTTCAAGCTTCCAGACCTCTCCTCCCGGTCCCCGTCCATAGGACGGAGGATCCATGATAATTCCGTCATAGTGATTGCCTCTACGTTGTTCACGCTGCACAAATTTGACACAGTCATCAACAAGCCAGCGAACCGGTTTGTCCGAAAGTGAGCTGAGAGCAGCATTTTCCTTTGCCCACTGTACCATGCCCTTTGATGCATCCACATGACACACACTTGCCCCTGCTTCCAGGCAGGCAAGCGTTGCAGCGCCCGTATAGGCAAACATATTCAGCACTTTTAAAGGTCTGCCAGCAGCTCTAATCTTATCCGACACAAAATCCCAGTTGACAGCCTGCTCCGGAAAAACACCCGTATGCTTAAAGCCCATAGGTTTAATACCAAAGGTCAGATTTTTATAATTGATTGCCCATTGCTGAGGAACCTTTTTGTTGTACTGCCACGCACCGCCGCCGCTGGAACTTCTTTTATACCGTGCATGAGCTTGATGCCAAAGAGGATTCTTCCTCTCTGTATGCCAGATTATCTGAGGGTCGGGGCGGATAAGCACAATCTCTCCCCAGCGCTCTAGACGTTCGCCGTCTGAGCAGTCAATCAGCTCGTAATCTTTCCATTGTGCCTCACGCATTTCCATTTCCTCCGTTTTTACATATATAACATTGTGCAGAGCAGATAATCGATTCCGCTCTGCACAAACGACATTTATTTCTTAACTTCCAGTACAGCGCCCCTGTTGCCTGATGTTACAAGTGAAGCATATCTTGCCAGATAGCCTGTTGTGATTTTCGGTTCTCTCGGCTGCCACTCTGCACGGCGCTTCTCTAACTCTTCATCGCTGAGCTGTACATTGATGGAGTTAGCATTGATATCTATCTCTATGATATCGCCGTCCCTGATCAAAGCGATCGGACCGCCTACTGCCGCTTCAGGAGATACATGACCGATTGCTGCTCCTCTTGTTGCGCCTGAGAATCGTCCGTCTGTGATAAGCGCAACTGTGCTGCCGAGACCTCTGCCCATAATAGCAGATGTCGGATTGAGCATTTCTCTCATTCCGGGGCCTCCCTTCGGACCTTCATAACGGATCACAACAACATCACCGTCAACGATCTTTCCTCCGTTAATAGCAGTCATTGCGTCCTCTTCGCAGTCATAAACTTTTGCAGGACCCGAATGCTTCAGCATTTCGGGAGCAACGGCGCTGCGCTTGACCACGCATGAATCAGGAGCCAGATTACCCTTCAGCACAGCAATTCCGCCTGTTTTGCTGTAAGGATTTTCAACAGGTCTGATAATATCGGGATTTTTATTGATGACTCCGCTGATATTTTCGGCAATGGTTTTACCTGTACAGGTAATCAAATCTGTTTTAAGCAGACCGAGTTTGTTGATTTCGTTCATTACAGCGTATATTCCGCCTGCTTCATTAAGTTCCTCAATATAGGTATGACCTGCCGGCGCAAGATGACAAAGATTAGGTGTATGTGAGCTGATCTCGTTCGCTATATCAAGATTCAGATCTATGCCACACTCATGTGCAATAGCCGGAAGATGAAGCATACTGTTGGTGCTGCATCCGAGAGCCATATCCATCGTAAGTGCATTTCTGAATGCGTCCTCCGTCATGATGTCACGGGGACGGATATCCTTTTCGAGAAGCTCCATGATCTTCATTCCAGCGTGTTTTGCAAGCTGTATTCTTTCGGAATAAACCGCAGGAATCGTGCCATTGCCTCTGAGCGCCATGCCGAGTACTTCGGTCAGACAGTTCATGGAGTTCGCCGTATACATACCCGAACAGGAACCGCAGCTGGGACATACCTTATTTTCAAATTCAAGAAGCTCGTCCGCTGTGATCTTGCCTGAATTATAAGAACCGACTGCTTCAAACATACTGGAAAGGCTTCTCTTTTCTCCGTTGACATGACCTGCAAGCATTGGACCGCCGCTGACAAATATCGTGGGAATATTCAGTCTTGCCGCAGCCATAAGCAGACCGGGAACATTTTTATCACAGTTAGGAACCATTACAAGCGCATCAAATGCGTGTGCAATAGCCATTGCTTCGGTTGAATCAGCAATGAGATCACGGGTAACGAGAGAATATTTCATACCCTTGTGACCCATGGCAATACCATCACAGACAGCAATAGCCGGAAAAACGACAGGGTTGCCGCCTGCCATTGCAACGCCCTGCTTGACAGCATTCACGATCTTATCAATATTCATGTGACCGGGAACGATCTCGTTATAGGAGCTTACAATGCCTATCATCGGTTTTGCGATTTCCTCGTCCGTCATACCGAGTGCGTGAAGGAGTGAACGCTGCGGCGCACACTGAACGCCCTTGCTTATTGCATCACTATTCATAAAAAACGACCTGCCTTTTAATTAATATGGTGCTGCTGTTAAGCACCTTTTGTTATTAAACACATAATATATTATAAGTTTTTGGGTTTATATTGTCAATCCCTGATACATAATAATTTTGCACATAAGGCTGTTTTTTGTTTCTGTTTGAATTGGTCTGTCCGCTTATATTGGGATTTCAGCATTGATTTTTTATTTTGACTGTCAAACAACGGCAAGAGAGATATGATATTCACAGTCATACAGCATATTATGCCACTTGTCAGCGCTATAATGAATGTCTGGAAATACGGAACGAAAATATTTATTCAATTGAAAGACATCGCAGCCATTTTTCTTCAATGTCTTATTCAATGCCGACTCTATTCTGCCATCAATCACATCATAAATATTCTCTGTCTCTGCCTGATCTGAATTTCCGACAGCATCCAATTCAATCTCAAAATCAAAGCGCAGCCTTTTATTACTGATTTGCGGTACAATATTGACAGAAGCCGAATTGATACTGAAGGTGAGGTTTGCCTCGTTGATCCCTTCGGTGTAATTGAATATCTTTTTATTAAGAATAAGAGTCCCAACCGTTTCATCAGGCGTCAATACATCACTCTGTCCCCCACCGCTTCTGACAAGAAGACTGCCGTCCGCTTTAAGACAGTTCATCTCTCTGTCAATGAAAATATACGGCAGAAGCATATCTCCATATGGATTATTGACAGATGTGACATAATCAAAAAGGGAAAAATGAACTGCCGTCTGATCAATTGCCTTGCTGTCTGACAATACATTGATATACTCAGACTGATATCCCATATCTTCAATTGCCGTTTTTAGCGTTTCTCCGCTGCTTTCATAAGAAACCATAATATTTGTTGTTTTCATAATATCGTTATTATGCCTGAAATACGCCAGACTGTCGCTGCTTTCTTCCGCTGCATTTCTGTTGAGAATTAAAAACAGACATTGACTAAGAAGAACAGATTTTCCTCTTTGATTTTCGAGTCCAGCCATTGCTTCGGCAACGCTGCTTCCCTCCGTATAAACAAGTTTGACAGCATTTTCTCTTTCTTCGGATTCCGTATCAAGGACTATCAGCGTCAGTTGATAACCGTTATCGTTTTTATCAATCCCTATTCCTTGCACGATCAGTCTTTGATTGAGCTGCACAGAGCTGCAGCCGTTAAAGGAAAAAAGGATGGTCAATACACAAATTAGTGATACCGATGCTCGCAGAATACGCTTTCTTCCCGATTTACTGATGATAATGACAGCGGCAGGCAGTATTAGTGAAAACACGATCATAAGGGTGCAAAGTACATATCGGTTAAAGAGTATATCTTTTATTCTCGCATTTTGATTTAGCCAAAGAGTTAAACCATAAATACCTGCCGATACAGATACAAACACTCTTACAGAATTTTTATTCTTCATCGGCATTAATTTTTTGATCGAATCAAAAATAATACAGAAGGCCGTTGAAAGAGAACAGCATAAACCCGACAGGGTTACACCGATGAAAAACGGATTGAACCGCTGCAGCGTACCCGAACCGTCAATAAGATGATAAAACGGATACGGCATATGGATCAGATATTCTCCCAGCGAACCACATATCAGAATAAACATCAGCAGAAGAAAAATATAGGAAAATATATTCCACATGATCAGATTTCGCACAAACTTTCCCTTTGTTCTGGAAAATAGCATAAACAATACTGCAAATTCCGTGATTTCGGACAAGATCATTATCGTTCCATCATAAATTGAGGAACTGCTGACAGAGTGGAGTGGTGTCAAATTATCCGACGAATAGGACGGTGCAAGAAAAACAACAGCCATAATATATGAAATTACGATCACCGCAAATGAAATTGCTGAAAATCTGACGATTGCTTCAATTCCCATAAAAGCTGCATAGACAGCCGTCAGCAAAATAAACGCTTCGATAATTTCAATATTCAAGTTTTTTCCTGCAAGCTCTTGAGCAAAACCGTTCAATTTTATCATATCATAGACTGAAATAAATATAAAATATAAAATATAGAATATCTGAAATTTTTCTGATACTTCTTCTATTCTCTTGATTCCGGATATATCCTTGCGGCAAAAGAAAAAAGGCAGCATAACGATGAATGACAATGCAAAGGTGATCAGCAAAGGCAAAAAATTGTTCCATACCGATCCGCTGCCGGATATCACGGCAGGAAACATAATCGCCGCTGTGATTCTTGTCACAAATAAAAGTATAAAAAGCTGACCGGAGGCTATCGTATTATTATTCATGGGCATCACCGCTTTTCACATTGGCACCGGGCATATTCTGAACCATTTCAGTTTTGGCGGAAAGTGTTTTCCAGCCCGCACGAACGGCAACATCTCTCATGAGAGCCGCACCTGTCGGAGTGATAGGTGCGGTATACGGAATTCCGAAGCTGTTTTTGCTGCAAAGATTGATAAATACAAGGCAGAATAGTGCCGAAACACCCCATATTCCAAACAAACCTCCTGCAATGGTAAACATTAGTCTTAATATTGCAGCCGGCGCATAAAGATTAGGGATAATATACGAGCAAATTGCTGATATAGCAACCACCATCAGCGTCGGTGCACCGATCAGCCCGGCATTGATAGCCGTATCACCTATGACAAGACCACCGACGATACTTACGGCATATCCAAGCGGTTGAGGCATACGAAGTCCGGATTCACGCATAATTTCATATACTAGCAGAATCAGAATGGTTTCTGCCATAAGCGACAGAGGTGTATCTCCGATGGAACCTGCAATTTTATTCAGCATAAGAGTGGGAAACATTTCGGGATTGAAAGTTCCGAGTGCAGTATATATTCCTGGCAGCAGTATAGAAATTAAAAATGCTGCATATTTTAGCCATCTTGTGAATGTGGCAAAATATGGCTTGTTGGAATAGTCATCAAGTGTCTGAAAGTATTCTGCAAAAAGATACGGCACTATCAGAGCGGAAGGAACACCGTCCACCAATACAGCAATTCGCCCTTCAGTTATTTTTCCGCAGACCGTATCGGGACGCTCCGTAACCCCCACCGTACTGAACGGAGATACTCTTCCCTCTTCTTCCAGATACGGAACAAGGTAGCCTGCCGCAAGAACTGTATCAATATTCACTTTGTTCAGCCTTTCCTTCAGCATGGAAATAATCTTTGGAGAAGCTGTGTCCGAAAGATAGCATAAGCATATTTCCGTTTTGGACAGTCTGCCTATTGTCATAATTTCTAAGTTCAGCTTCGGGCTTTTCATTCTTCTCCTGATAAGCGTCATATTGGTTCTGAGAGGTTCGACAAAGCCTTCCTTTGAACCTCTTTGTATCACATCCGATTCAGGCTCGGATATACTTCGTGATTTATATCCCTGAATACCGACTGCCAGCATTTTCGGACAGCCTTCCAGCGCTATGACAGCAAAACCTGACATAATAAAGCTGTAAAGCTCTTCAAAGGTTGTTATTTCGGTTATATCGTCAACATACAGTATCTTATACTGAATATCCGACAGACAGCTTTCAGGAGAGCCTGTAAAGCTGTATTCAAACATCGGCTTTATAATACCGAGAGCTAGGATATCCTTGCTGATAAGATTGTCGATTGAAATAACAGCAGAATCTATTCCCGAAAGACTCATCTCATGGATGGTAAGGTCGGCAGCATTGTTAAAATCCCGTCGGATATAATCCAGATTAGATTTCAGAGAGGAATTGAGTATGGTTTTTGGAACCGCATTTTTTTCGCCTGTCTTTTGTGTATAAATATCCTTTATGATATTGATGAAGTCGTACAAAATATCACCTTCCCGTCCTTTTAAGTGTGTTCATAAAAGGGTGATTTATACATTTTTATGAATATTTCGCTGCTTTAGGAGCAAAATATCAATAACGATTTTTTGAAGGGAACTTTCATAATGATTATTTCTGCAATAAGAACAGTCTTACTTTATATCATCATTATCATTACAGTACGTCTGATGGGAAAACGGCAGATCAGCGAGCTGCAGACAAGTGAGCTTGTCGTTACCCTGCTGATGTCGGATATCGCTTCCATCCCCATGCAGAATACAGATCAGTCTATGTTAAGCGGCATTATCCCGATTCTGATTCTTCTTGTGTGCGAAATATTTATATCCCTGCTGATGCTGAAACATTCGGGCTTCAGAAAGCTTATCTGCGGAAAACCGGTGATCGTCATCAATGACGGAAAGGTGGATCAGCAGGCCATGAAGGAGCTTCGCATGAGTACAGAGGATCTTTTTGAGGAATTGAGACAAAAGGATATTTTTAAACTTGAAGATGTTGCATTTGCTATCATAGAAACCAACGGGAAAATGAGCGTATTAAAAAAGCCTTCCAGCGATACAGTAACAGCAAAGCAGCTGGGAGTACAGACACCTGACCACGGTATGCAGGCTGTCATCATCAGCGATGGAGAAATTGCTTCATCATCACTTAAATTCTGCGGTCTTGACAAAAAATGGCTGAATGGCATTCTTAAGCTGGAAAAACTGCAGCTTGATGATATTTTTATCATGACAGCCGACAAGAGCAGAAAATATAATATCATCAAAAAGGCAGGTGCATGAAATGAGCAGAATATGGAGCGCTGTGGTCGTTTTTGCAGTAATTATTATTGTAATTACAACAGGATTTATATTCAATACAAAATCAGTTGATTCAGTTTCTGAAAAAGTCAATTCCGCTCTTGCATACAGCAAAAGCGGAGATAAAGAAAATGCCAAAAAAAATATGGAATCTGCCGTTGAGGAATGGAACAGCAAGATGAATACAATGCTTCTTTTCATGTCGCATGATAAGCTGGATCAGATAGACGAATCGCTGAATATTGCAGACACATATATCACAAGCGGTGACACCGCCATGTTCAATGCCGAATGTAAAAGAACGTCTATATTGCTGCAGCATTTCTATGATCTAGAATATCCCACCGTCTATAATATATTCTGAGCAAAAGGCTGTATCGGCAAACACCGACACAGCCTTTGGGTTACTTCTTTGCAGTTGTTTTCTTTGTCTTTTCCGTCTTTGGCTTCGGATCGTCCTTTACTTCAAAAATACAGGTGCCGAATGGAGCAAGTGTGATAAGCGCCGAATTCTGCCATTGCTTATGCGGAACGGCCTCCGACTTGATCGGATAAGGATTTGTTACACCCTTGCCGCCGTAAATCTCAAAATCTGTATTGAGAACCTCGGTGAGTGTGCAGCCGTCCTTGAGTCCGATACGGAAATTGTCACGTCGAACAGGCGACATATTGCATACGATCGCATATTTCTGTCCGTCTGTCATACGATAATAGGAATATACGTTGTTATTTCCATCATCAGCGTCAATCCAAAGGAAGCCGTCATTTTCATAATCCTTTTCATAGAAAGCAGGATTTTTGGTTGTAAGCTCGCCGATCTCACGGAAAAATCTGTGGAAGCAGCGGTGCATTTCATACTCTTTGATCAGGAACCAGTCAAGTTCCTTTGTTTCATCCCATTCACGGAACATTCCAAGCTCATTGCCCATGAAATTGAGCTTCTTGCCGGGGTGAGTAAACATATAGGCATACAAAGTTCTTGCCTGAGCAAATTTATTGGCATAATCCCCGCCCCACATTTTCTGAACAATCGTTGCCTTTCCATGAACTACCTCATCGTGTGAGAAAGGAAGTATAAACCTTTCAAAGTAGAAATAAGCCATAGACCAGTTGATCTTATTATGGCTGCCCTTGCGGAAAAGCGGGTCGATTTTCATATATTCGAGCGTATCGTTCATCCAGCCCATATCCCACTTATAGTCAAATCCGAGACCGCCCTTCTCAACAGGTGCGGTAACGCCCGGATAGTCTGAGGAATCCTCAGCGATAAGCATGATATTCTTAAAACGCTCGTTGAGCTTCTGATTCATCTTTTTAAAGAAATCTATCGAACGGTCGTTGACGCCTCTGTCTTTATTGCCCATCCAGTAAATTCCGTTATTGATCGCATCCATTCTGATACCGTCAAAATGGTAAACATCAAGCCAAAATGCGGCGCATGAAAGGAGAAAGCTCTGAACCTCACCCTTTGAAACATTAAAATTGTAGGTACCCCATTGACTTTGGTTTACATCTGACGGCGGATATTCATAAAGATCCGTTCCGTCAAATTTAGCAAGAGAATAATTATCCCTTACAAAATGAACAAACGCAAAGTCAATAATCACACCGATACCATTCTGATGACATTTGTCAACGAACGTCATCAGCTGTTCGGGGGTTCCATATCTTGAGGTAGCGCTGAAATACTGTGCAGACTGATAACCCCACGATCCGTCAAAGGGAAACTCAGCAAGAGGAAGAACTTCAATATGTGTGAAATTATTTTCTTTTACATATTTGATAAGATCATCGGCAATTTCATCATATCTGAACCACTGAGCGCCGCCGTCAGCTTCACTTTTGCCATAGGGCTTACGCCATGAACCCATGTGCATTTCATATATATTGAGCGGCTTGTCATAGCATTTGGTTCTTTCTTTCATCCATTTTTTATCATGGAAATATTTCTGAGGATCAATTCTTACAATAACAGAAGCCGTATCCGGTCTGAGCTCACTATGGAACGCATAGGGATCCGCCTTATCAACTACTGTTCCGCCCTGTTGATAAACCCTGAATTTATAAAGCTGCCCCACTCTCGCTTCGGGTATGCAAAGCTCATATACACCATTCTGTAATCTGTTCATGCGGTGTGTTCCGCCGTTCCAGCCGTTAAACTCACCTACAACATCAACCCCATGAGCTGCAGGTGCATATACTCTGAAAATAATTCCGCTTTCATCCTCCGAAACAGGATGAGCGCCGAAATATTGATAGGAATTGCTGCTAATACCCTGATAGTATTCATCCATCGAAAAAGCTGTCATATTATCATCTCCTGCTGATTTTTATCTGATTTAATTTTAAAATACCTTCATTAGAATGTCATTAGACACATCGTCAGGTTTGTCTAATGACCGCTTTGCTTAAGCGTATTATACAGAGAAAGTGCAAGCATTACATTACCCTTTGTTTTGATTTGTCCTGTGGTAAATGCTCTGAACGGATCAAGCTGCTGCGTAATGATTTTCTCAAAAGTACTGATTGTCATGGAAGCGAAGATATTGACATTAGGATGCCTTACCGGTTCAATAATTTTACACCCGTCAATATAGGCAGCATAAATATAACCGCTTTCCTGCTGACCTGTCAGATACAAAAGCGCTGAAAAGTTACCTCCTACTGCTGACATATCCTGTTCCATAAACTTGTTTTTAATCAATTCATAACAATCCTTATAATCCATACTTTCAATCATCCTCTGTCATACAAAGATCAATATTTTATTATCGTCCGAAAAGATAATTTTTATTCAGACACAACTTGATAAAATCAATACTTTTCGATTATAGCATAAAACACAACACATTATTTTCTCCATAAGAATTATAATTAGTTTTATTTGACAAAATATACATTTTATCAATATAAATATTACTTTAAATCATGTTAATTACCAAACTCACAAAAAATACAGCCGGATATTCTTCACAGAATATCCGACCGCATTTATTGGTATAGTTCCCTTTTATCAAGACATCTTATTTCCTCTTGCAACATAAGTGGTGTGCAGATACTTATGTGCCTTCTCCTTGCCGGGAGCTTCAAAAAATTCGTCATATATCATCTTGACAACAGGACTTTCATCGCTGCATCTGAATTCACAGTTCTTGTCATAATCATAGAGTGCCTTGGATCTCAGCGCTTTATAATCCACATAATTTCTTACGCTGTCGCTTTGGAGCGGCTGACCTCCGCCGTTGATACAACCGCCGGGGCAAGCCATAATCTCAACCATCTGATAGTCTGCTTCACCTTTCTTGATTTTGTCAAGAAGTGCACGGGCATTGGCAAGGCCTGATGTAACAGCGACATTGATTTTGATTCCCGCTACTTCATAAGTAACAGTACGGACAGCTTCCGGACCTCTTACCTCTTCAAAATCTACTTTCTTGAAGTCACCGTCAAGCGTTCGTGCAGCCGTTCTGAGAGCAGCCTCCAGTACACCGCCTGTTGCACCGAAGATAGCTCCGCCGCCTGTTGCCTTGTTGAACGGTGCATCATAGTCCTCTTCGGGAAGGGACGCAAAATCAAGATGTGCACGTTTGATCATTCTTGCAAGTTCTCTTGTGGTAAGAGCTACATCCACATCATCATACTCACCGTCACCTGAACGAAGCTGAGGACGCTTACATTCAAACTTCTTTGCTGTGCAGGGAATAACGCTGACAACAAATACATTATTCGGGTCAAGACCGTTCTTTTCGCAGTAGTAGCTCTTGAGAACTGCTCCGAACATAGCCTGCGGAGATTTGCAGCTGGAAAGGTGCGGAATGAAGTCAGGATAATAATGCTCAACAAACTTTACCCAGCCGGGGCAGCAGGATGTGAACATCGGGAGCGTTCCGCCTGTCTTTATTCTCTCGATCAGCTCGTTAGCTTCTTCAAGAATCGTAAGGTCGGCAGTAAAATCCATATTGAAGATATTGACATTCTCGCCCAGACGGCGGATTGCCGCAACCATTTTGCCCTCGACATTCGTACCGATAGGCAGATTGAAGCTTTCGCCCAAAGTTGCCTTGATGGAAGGAGCGGTAAAGAATATGACCTTCTTGTCAGGGTTTGCAATAGCTTCCCAGACTTCATCCTCCTGGCTCTTTTCTGTAAGAGCGCCGACAGGGCAGCTTACGATACACTGACCGCAGCCGACACAGGGAGAATCATTGAGGCTCTTGTCAAACGGACTGCCAACATGAACCTGATAACCTCTTTTGATGGCGCCGATAACGGATACCGACTGCACATTCTTACAGGCAGAAACACAGCGCATACACTGAACGCATTTATTATTGTTGCGGACAATATATGGCGACTGTTCGTCAATTTCATAAACAGCTTCTTCGCTTGTGAAATGATCTTCATCGACATTATATTCAAGTGCCAACTTCTGAAGCTCACAGTTATTATTTCTTACACATGAAAGACATTTCTTCTGGTGAGTAGAAAGAAGCAGCTCGATGGTTGTTTTTCTTGATTTGATGACAGCCGGTGTATTTGTGAAAACCTCCATGCCCTCTTCTGCCGGATAAACACACGCCGCAAGAAGTCCACGGCGGTTCTTTGCTTCCACCATACATACACGACAGGCACCGATACAGTTGATATCCTTGAGGTAGCAGAGCGTAGGGATCTCGATATTAGCCTGCTTTGCAGCCTGGAGAATAGTATAGCCCTTCGGTACTTCAACAGGGATATTATTTATTTTCAGATGTACTGTTTCCATGAATTATCCCCTCCTTATTTGGTTACGACAGCGCCGAACTTACAGTTGCTCATGCAGACGCCGCACTTGATACATTTTTCCGAATCTATGACATGAGGCTGCTTTACTGTACCGCTGATAGCCTTGACAGGACAATTTCTTGCACAAAGAGTACAGCCCTTGCATTTATCGGGGATAATTTCATATTTGATGAGAGATTTGCAGACACCGGCAGGACAGGTCTTATCCTGAATGTGTGCAATATATTCATCCTTGAAGAAATGGAGCGTTGAGAGTATCGGATTAGGTGCTGTCTGACCGAGTGCGCAGAGCGACGATTTCTGCATATGCTTTGCGAGGTCATCAATTCTGTCGATATCCTCCATCTCACCCTTGCCCTGTATGATCTTGTCAAGATATTGCAGCAGCTTGCGTGTACCCACACGGCACGGCGTACATTTGCCGCAGCTTTCATCAACGGTAAATTCCAGATAGAATTTAGCAATATCCACCATGCAGGTATCCTCATCAAGAATGATCATACCGCCCGAACCCATCATGGAACCGATGGCAAGCAGTCCGTCATAGTCAATAGGAGCGTCGATATGCTCTGCAGGGATACATCCGCCTGAAGGTCCGCCTGTCTGAGCTGCCTTGAATTTCTTTCCGTTCGGAATGCCGCCGCCTATTTCTTCAATAATTTCACGGAGAGTTGTACCCATCGGGATTTCAACAAGACCTACGTTAGTTATCTTGCCGCCGAGAGCAAATACTTTTGTACCTCTGCTCTTTTCTGTACCGATAGATGAATACCAACCGCTGCCCTTATAGATAATCTGCGCAATATTGGCATAAGTTTCAACATTGTTCAGAACTGTCGGCTTTTCAAAAAGACCCTTTACAGCCGGGAACGGAGGACGTGGACGAGGCTCTCCTCTGTTGCCTTCAATGGAAGTCATAAGAGCCGTTTCCTCACCGCATACGAATGCACCGGCACCGAGACGGATCTCCATATCAAAATCAAATCCCGAACCGAAAATATTCTTTCCGAGGAAGCCGTATTCTCTCGCCTGTTTGATGGCGATTGTCAATCTTTCAACGGCAATAGGATATTCCGCACGGACATATACAAATCCGTGATGTGCGCCGATCGCATAGCCTGCGATAATCATCGCTTCAACAACGCACTGCGGGTCACCCTCCAGAATCGAACGATCCATAAATGCACCCGGATCGCCTTCATCGGCATTACAACAGACATACTTTTCGTCGCCGGCAGAAGCCTTTGCAAACATCCATTTTCTGCCTGTCGGGAATCCGCCGCCGCCTCTTCCTCTGAGTCCGGAATTAAGAACCTCATCGATAACATCATCGGGTGTCATGGTAGTAAGAGCCTTTGCAAGCGCCTGATAACCGTCAAGAGCAATATATTCGTCAATATTTTCGGGGTCAATAACACCGCAGTTTCTGAGAGCAATTCTCATCTGCTTTTTGTAGAAATTTGTTTCTGAGAGAGAAATGATCGAACCGTCCTCATGGACTGTTTCCTTATAAAGAAGCTCCTTGACAACATTGCCTTCCTTCAGATGCTCCTTAACAATTCTTTCAACTCCCTCCGGAGTAGCCTGTGCATAGAATGCGCCCTCAGGATATACGATCATAATCGGACCGAGCGAACAAAGACCGAAGCAGCCTGTTCTTACCACAAGGATTTCATCCTCTATGCCGTTTTCCTTCAATGATTTCTCAAGTGCAGCAATTACCTTTTTGCTGCCTGAGGATGTGCAGCCTGTACCTCCGCATACAAGCACCTGCTTACGGTAAGCCGTATGCTTTGCCAGCTCCTCGCCCTTTTCCTTTACGAGTTTTCTGACCATGACAAGCTCTTCATTCTCTTTTTTGATTCTGTTAAGTTCTTCGATTGTCATTGTTGCCTGCCCCCTTCCTCTGCAATATACTTGTCAAGGATCTTATCGACTTCCTTGGGGGTCAGCTTGCCGTAAACATCCTCATCAATCATCATAACCGGTGCCAGACCGCAAGCGCCTACACAGCGGCATGAATCAATCGAGAAAAGACCGTCGGGCGTACATTCGCCGCTTTTAATGCCAAGTTTCTTTTCAACCTCTGCCAATATTTTGTCGGCTCCTTTAACATAGCAAGCCGTGCCAAGACAGACGCTGATTCTGTGTTTTCCTTTCGGGGTCAGGCTGAAACGGGAATAGAATGTCGCAACACCGTAAACCTCGCTAAGTGATACTCCGAGACCGTCAGCGACCATCTGCTGAACTTCGATCGGGAGATAGCCATAAATCTCCTGTGCCTCGTGAAGTACGGGCAGCAATGCACCCGGAAGCTCTTTATGCTGATTGATTACAGCTGTCAGCTTCTCTTCCTGAGCCTTTGTCCCCTTAAATGCCAGGGAATTTTCTGCCATAGGATATTCCTCCCAGTAATTATTCAATTTCGTCTGAAATTACTTTTATTATACAGCAAGTTTTATATAATTACAAGGATTTTATCCAAATTTAATAAAAATTTCTAATATTTTTTGTAGAAGTTAGATATATCTAATTGTATATACTTAATATTTACATTTTTGATAATAGTAATAATTGGTTAATTATTCTTTCGTTCCGTGCAGTTTTCTGCATTCGTGTGGTGTATTCCACGGAAGGAGCTGATCAAAATCAATATTGTCTCCTGATGAAATGTTGATCAGATAATAATTAAGATATCTTTCCGGATCCAAACCATTGGCTTCCGCCGTATGAATGATCGTCAGTAAAACAATGCTTTCCAAAGAGCTGATCGGAGTCGGAGCAAATCTCCAGCTGTTTTCGTCATTGACGAATTTTTTAAGATATCTTTTTGTGCAAAGATTATCGATATCCATTCTTCCGTCATCCAGAAATCTTCTCAGCGCCGGCTCGTTTTCAAGAAAATAATGGACTGCCTGAGATGTTTTCGTTTTTTGAGCAAAATCTATTCTGAGCGCTTTTGAGCTGACCACCCAGTCCGTCATTTCATCAATGATCTTTTTCGTCTCTTTATTCCTTATCTCATACCGTATGTCGGTATCAAATTCGCTCAGCCTGTTTTCTATTGCATAGATTTTATCACAAAATATCATTCCCTGCTCTGCAGTTGAACCCTCTCTTATTGATGGAAACATACTTTCAAAGGCATTCATAAATTTTGCCCGGACCTTTGCCCATGAACCCGCATAAGTAATCTTCAGGGGCAGATCCTTGAAGCTGTCAAATTTGTCAGTTGCTAATATTCCTTCAAACTTTTCAAGAAATCTTCGGGAATGTATGCTGTCCGTATCATCCTGCATTTCATAAAACACAACAGGGGCAGTAACATTTCTCGGCGTCATATACAGCCAGATATACTGTTCTTTTTCAGGCTTCCAATTTTTCAGGCTGACCTGACTAATCAATGTATTATCGGCATAGATAATCTCGCTTTTGACTATCTCCTCAGCAAGGCGGACATAAAGCCTGATCAGCCACTTGCCGCATACCTCGGTGATCCACTCTGACATCGTATAAGCCGAGATACAAATCCCCATATTCTGCAATAAAAGTTCCTGATTGACCAAAGACAGATGATTCAGATATTTCCGGCATATAATATGGGATATCAATTCGGGTCTTATCCTCCGGTCACTCACCACTTTGCAATGAGCAAAAGTTTTATATCTGTTCGGAAGTTTATATCCGCACCCCGGACATTTCACACCTATATAACAGAAATCATGCAGCTCCAGTCTGCCGGAAACCACGGTGAGTTCTGTTTGGGTTTTTCTTGATGAAATATCCAATTCTTCATCACAGTACGGGCAGTCATAATTTTTGCCCCAACCCAGCGTATCCTGATAATATCTGATATCGTCATCCATTTCAGAATGTGATTTGATATTTTCACGTATGAATGCAAATGTTTCTTCCAGTTCCTGAGCCGATGTTTTTGACAAACCGCCATTTTCTGTGGCATATATATCCTCCATTCCATTGATTAATTCCGCCTCGTTAAGAACGAAATTCAACTGTTCGGCAAGGATTAGTTTTCTCCTGTCGGGAGAAAGTTCCATCTGCATTTTCAGTTTTTTTACTTCTGTTTCCAATTCCTGATTCCGCAGTTCCAGCGCCTGAGTTTTCAGTTTATAGAAGCTGATCAATTTAGCCTCACTCAAAAGCTTGTTATACCTTTTTCGGGAAACAGTTATTGTTTTGATGCGTCTTATATTTTCTTTCATAAGAAATATTATATAACTTTTTACTTTATTTGTATATATTTAATAACAAAAATAACCTCTGCTGCAAAATAATTTATCTCACAGCAGAGGCTTTCCTTATGGATTATTTGGTTTTTCCGATATCCCTGCGATAATGAGCACCCTCAAAGGATATCCTTTCAACAGCCGAATACGCCTTTTCAAGCGCCTCATCAAGAGTTTTTCCGCCGGCTGTAATACCGAGAACTCTTCCGCCGTTGGTTAAAAATTTACCGTCCTGATATTTAGTTCCGGCATGATAAACAACAGCACCTTCTGTCTGTCCGTTTTCATCAAGACCTGTAATTTCAATCCCCTTCTTATATGCCAGAGGATAACCGCCCGAAGCCATCACCACGCAGGCAGTTGCATCATTGATCCATTCAATATCAAGCTCGGAAAGTCTGCTGTCGATAACAGCTTCGATGATATCAACAAGATCGGTTTTCAGTCTGGGAAGCACAACCTGTGTTTCGGGATCACCGAAACGGGCATTATATTCGATTACCTTCGGACCGTCCGGAGTGATCATCAGACCAAAATACAAGCATCCCTTAAAGGTGCGGTTTTCACTATTCATTGCCGCAATGGTAGGCTCAAAAATCGTCTTTCTGCATATTTCAGCGACCTTATGAGTATAGTACGGGTTAGGACTGATGGTTCCCATACCTCCAGTATTCAGACCCTCATCATTATCGTAAGCTCTTTTATGATCCTTTGAAGAAACCATCGGCTTTAAAGCAATACCATCTGTAAATGCGAGAACAGATACTTCGGGACCGGTAAGAAATTCCTCTACAACAACATGATTTCCTGATTCACCGAATTTCTTATCCTCCATGATCTCTTTGACAGCGGCTCTTGCCTCATCATGATCCTTGGCGATGATAACACCCTTTCCGAGTGCAAGACCATCTGCCTTTATCACAACGGGATATTTATTTTTCGCTTCTATATATTCCATAGCCTTGGCAGGGTCGTCAAATACCTCATATTCAGCCGTAGGAATATTATATTTTTTCATCAGATTCTTTGAAAAGACCTTACTGCTTTCAATGATGGCGGCATTTGCTTTCGGACCGAAAGCACGGATACCGTTTTCTGTCAGGAAATCCACCATTCCGTCCGCAAGCGGATCATCAGGAGCTACAAAAACAATATCAACCTCATTCTCCTTTGCAAAAGCAGTTATTTTTTCCTTGTCCATTGCTCCGATATCAACACATTCGGCATCCTTTGAAATGCCGCCGTTACCGGGAGCTGCATATATTTTTTCAACTTTCGGGCTTTCCTTAAGCTTGCGGATGATAGCGTGTTCCCTTCCGCCGCTTCCGACTACAAGTATTTTCATATTGTACCTCCCGATCAATGATGGAACAGACGGATGCCTGTGAATGCCATGGTGATACCATATTTGTTACAGGTATCAATTACATTATCGTCACGGATGGAGCCGCCCGGCTGAGCGATATACTGAACGCCGCTGCGCTTTGCTCTTTCTATATTGTCGCCGAATGGGAAGAATGCGTCAGAACCGAGAGATACACCGCTGAAAGTGGAAAGCCACTGTTTCTTTTCCTCACGGGTGAGCGGTTCTGGCTTTTCTGTGAAGAACTGCTCCCATATACCGTCTGCAAGTACATCCTCATAATCATCGGAGATATATACGTCAATCGTATTGTCACGGTCGGGTCTGCGGATATCATTCCTGAAAGGAAGCGCAAGAACCTTCGGATTCTGGCGGAGGTACCATATATCAGCTTTATTGCCGGCAAGTCTTGTGCAGTGAATTCTTGACTGCTGACCTGCGCCCACACCGATAGCCTGTCCGTCCTTTGCATAGCAAACGGAGTTCGACTGTGTATACTTAAGCGTGATAAGAGCTATGATAAGGTCACGCTTTGCTTCCTCTGTAAGCTCCTTGTTTTCTGTCACAATATTCTGAAGCAATTCTTCATTAATTCTGAGATCATTTCTGCCCTGCTCAAAGGTAATACCATAAACCTGTTTATGCTCAATGGCAGCCGGAACATAAGATGTGTCGATTTTTACAATATTGTAGGTTCCCCTGCGCTTTGATTTCAGAATGGCAAGAGCTTCGTCCGTATAATCGGGAGCGATGATGCCATCGGAAACTTCCCTCTGCAAAAGAAGTGCCGTTGACTTATCACAGGTATCGGAAAGAGCTACCCAGTCTCCGTAAGAGGACATTCTGTCTGCACCTCTTGCCTTTGCATAAGCGCTTGCAATTGGTGAAAGCTCCAGATCATCAACAAAATAAATCTTCTTAAGCGTGTCGGAAAGCTCTGTTGCAACTGCTGCACCTGCCGGACTTACATGCTTGAAGGAAGCGGCTGCCGGAAGTCCTGTTGCAGCCTTCAGCTCGGAAACAAGCTGCCAGCTGTTGAAGGCATCAAGAAAATTGATATATCCCGGTCTGCCGTTAAGAACGGTAACAGGAAGCTCGGAGCCGTCCTGCATATAAATCTTTGACGGCTTCTGATTAGGGTTGCAGCCGTATTTAAGTTCGAGTTCGTTTGCCATTGTTCTATCCCCTTTTACTTTTTATTAATGATTCTTATTGACGATCCTGTCCTCAAATTCACCTGTTTCAAGGTCAATAAAACGTGTATAAAGAGAAACCTTATTATCCTCGTTCAGAGCGTTCCACACATTTTCTGTAAAGGTGTCAATATCACCTTCAATATTGACAAGCGTCGGTTCTCCCTCAAAGGACGGAATCGGATTGCCGTCAGACTTATAGGTATGAATGAAATGTCCTTCGCCTGCCACTGGCTGCGCATATTCATAGAAGAAACGAAGCGCCGACTGCTCTCTGCCCTCATTGCTCTTTAAAATAGAAAGCTTATATGAGAAATCTCCATCTGCAAGCTCGGCAATTCCTGAAATTCTCGGAGTAAAATTGGGAGAATCAGGCTCAAAGGTACGGGTGCGGAGAGCCTCCTCAAAGGTCTTGCCCTCCAGAATAAAATCTCTTACGGTATCCGTCTGATCTCCATTGGTTACAATGGTTGCCCTTTCAAGTGTACGCACAGGAGCATAGATGATAAGTGAAGGATCAACAAGCTGCGAGGGATCAAATGCCTTTGTCTTAAGATCCTTACCCTCGGCAACAAATACTCTGTTGCGGCTGTTGGTGCTTCTTCCCATAATAAAGTAACCGATAACGGCATTTTTGCCGTCGGCACTTTTACCGATGATAATACCTCTTCCGGGGTAAGTAGTCGAGGAAATCTCTGTTTTTAATTCTGTCATTTTCTTTGCCCTTCCTTTACTTTTTGATATACACTCTGTCATTTCTGACTTCAAGCCTGTCATTACAGAAAAGCGATACAGCCTGAGGAAGAATCTTCCATTCAGCCTGTTCCATCACCCTTTTCTGCAGAATTTCAGGAGTATCGTCGTCCTGTATTTCCACAGCTTTCTGAAGTATGATCGGACCGCCGTCACAGACCTCCGTTACAAAATGAACTGTCGCTCCTGTCAGCTTTACCCCCTTTTTAAGAGCCTCCTCATGCACTCTCAGACCATAATAGCCTTTTCCGCAAAAGGACGGGATCAGCGCAGGATGAACATTCATCATCCGGTTCGGGTATGCTCTGACAACAAGCTCATCAAGTATTGTCATAAAGCCCGCATATACAACAAGATCAGCCTTTTCCTCCTTCAAAGCGTCCAGTATCGCTTCGCTGTAAGATATGACATCACCGTATTCCTTACGGGCGATCACACGGGATTTTATACCGTGATTCTTTGCTCTTTCCAGCGCATAGACACCCGGCTTTGAAGAAATAACACAGGTAATCTTTCCCCCTGTTATCATGCCGCTTTCCTGAGCATCTATCAGCGCCTGCAGATTGGTTCCGCCGCCCGAAACAAGAACAACAATATTTTTCATAGTAGTTACTTCCTTTCGGTCAGCCGATTATTCAATGATAACTCCTTCATCGCTCTCTGTCAGCTCTCCAAGAACATAAGCGTCCTCGCCTGCTGTCTTAAGAACTTCAATTGCCTTATCGGCGTCTTCCTTATTGACAACAACAGTCATACCGACACCCATGTTGAAGGTATTGAACATATCACGCTCAGGAATATTGCCCTTCTTTGCGATCAGTTCAAATATCGGAAGAACCTGTACATTGCTGCGCTGTATCTTTGCAGAAATTCCTTTCGGAAGAGAACGTGGAATATTTTCATAAAATCCTCCGCCTGTTATATGGGAAATGGATTTTACCTTAACGCTGTCAAGAAGTGAGAGGATTGCCCTGACATATATTCTTGTCGGTGTAAGAAGAGCTTCTCCGAGAGTGGTACCCAGCTCATCGTAATACTCCTTCACCGTAGTTTCATTGATATTGAACACCTTGCGCACCAGCGAGAAACCGTTGGAATGAACACCGCTTGATTTTATGGCTATCATCACATCGCCGGGCTTCTGTGTTTCGGGCTTGAGGATCTTGTCCTTATCTACAACGCCTACCGAGAAGCCTGCAAGATCATATTCATCCTCCGGCATCATTCCGGGATGCTCCGCCGTTTCGCCGCCGATAAGCGCACATCCGCTCTGTACACAGCCCTCGGCAACACCTGCCACTATTTCAGCAACCTTTTCAGGATAATTCTTTCCGATGGCAATGTAGTCAAGGAAAAACTGAGGCTTTGCTCCGCAGCAGATAATATCGTTGACACACATGGCAACACAGTCGATACCGATGGTATCATGCTTATCCAGAAGCATTGCAACCTTGAGCTTTGTGCCGACACCGTCCGTGCCTGAAACAAGAACAGGATTTTTGATACCCTCGGTGTCAATCTCAAAAAGACCTCCGAAACCGCCGATACCGGAAAGAACACCCTTTGTAAATGTCTTTGCAACGTGCTTTTTCATCAGCTCTACCGATCTGTAACCGGCTGTAACATCAACGCCTGCTGCCTTATAGCTGTCACTATAGCTTTTCATTTTTATACCTCCGAAATTACGGCTGTGCCGCATTATTTTATCTTTTTTGAATATTTATCCTCCCTTGACGTATCGGAAACATCAAGAGGATAATTTCCTGTAAAACAGGCATCACAGAAGCCAAGACTGCATTCCTTTGCTACTTCGGGCAGACTTTCTGCCGACAGGAATCCCAATGTATCCGCTCCGATATACCGGCATATCTCATCCTCGCTCATATTGGAGGCAATGAGATTTTCCTTTGTGGTCGTGTCGCTTGTGAGATAGCACGGATTTTTAAACATCGGGGATGCAATCCTCATGTGAACCTCTTTAGCTCCCGCATTTCTCAGAAGCTCGACAATATGTCTTGCAGTTTTTCCTTTGAGGATAGAATCATCAATGACGATCACTCTTTTTCCCTCAACATTATGCTTAAGTGCATTCAGTTTTATACGCATAAGGTATTCGGAATTCTTTTTTCTGTCATTGAAGGCTCTGCCTATATACTTATTTTTGATAAGACCTGTTGCATATCTGATTCCCGATTCTATCGAATAGCCAATCGCCGATTCAATGCCGCAGTCGGGAACTCCGCATACAAAATCGGCATCCACAGGGTGCTGCTTTGCAAGAAGCCGTCCTGCCCTCTGCCTTGCCATAGCAACGGAAACGCCGTCAATAACACTATCGGGACGGGAAAAATAGACATATTCAAAAAGACAGAGATGCGTATCTCTTCCGCAGTTTTCCGTATAACTGTGAAGTCCGTCTTCATCAATGACCACCATTTCGCCCGGTCTGACATCACGGATAAAATCTCCACCCATACTGTCGAAAACGCAAGATTCGGAAGCAAGAACATAGCTGCTGCCGAGTTTTCCTATACAAAGCGGACGTATGCCCATCGGATCACGCACACCAATCAGTTTGCTCGGAGACATCAGAACGATTGCATAAGCGCCTTTGAGCTGTCTTACTGCTTTTTCAACGGCTTCCTCTATCGAACCTGTATTGATCCTTGCCCTGGCAACAAGATAGGCAATGATTTCCGTATCTCCGTTTGACTGGAAAATAGCGGCTCCCTGATTCAGATCATCACGCAGTATATGATAATTGGTAAGAGCGCCGTTCATGCAAAGTGCAAGCTGACCCTTTATATACCTCATGACAAGGGGCGCAAGATTCTGATGATCGACTGCTTCTCCCGAAGAATACTTGACATGACCCAAAGCGATCGTACCGTTTCCAAGTCTTGAAAGCTCCTTTTCGGGCAATGCCTCCGGAATCATTCCGAAATCCTTATAATACACCATGCTGCCGCCGTTATTTACGGCTATGCCTGCGCCGATCTGTCCCCTGTTTTGGAGAGCATAAAGCTCCAGATATGTCTCTTCGACTATATCTGTGTCCACGTCATATTTATAA
>JAFVEY010000068.1 GCA_017475765.1 Clostridia bacterium
GTAAAATATGATATCACCGCACGGCAGGAAAAATCGAAGATTCCGGCGGAGAAAAATCCAAGGTGCTGGGTCAGTCCATGACGAAAAACCTTTGTAATACCCGTATAAAAGTTTTCTTCATCAGTAGACTTTCAATAGAATGTATGGTAAAATGTATCTAATTAATTTAACTAAGAAAGGAATCAAGAAAATGTTTGACAGACGACTGATGCAGATGTGTCCCGAAAGCAGAAAATATATCATCGGGAATATCATTCTGCAATTTCTGGAATTGTGCCTGAATGCGGTCATGATCGTCACCATTGCGGTATCGGTGGAAAGACTATATGAAAAAGTGTGGGGAACAGGTGACCTGCTTATCCCTGTGATCGTGATTGTCTTTACGGTGCTGGCACGATTTTTTACTACAAAATACGCCACACGCATGAGCTATTTTGCTTCACGAACCGTTAAGCGTGTCATGCGTGAAAAGATTTATGGCAAGCTCTTGCGGCTCGGAACGACCTACCATGAACACGTCACAACGGCTGAACTGGTGCAGGAAAGCGTGGAGGGTGTTGATCAGCTTGAATCCTATTTCGGGCAGTATTTGCCGCAGTTTTTCTATGCGTTTATCGCTCCGATTGCTCTGTTTTTTCTGTTTGGGTTCGGTGGCAGCTGGCTTGTGGCGGCAATTCTTTTGATTTGTGTGCCGCTGATTCCGGGGGCGATCATGATGGTGCAGAAGATCGCCAAAAAAATTCTCTCCAGATACTGGGGGCAATATACGAAACTTGGCAGCACCTTCCTTGAAAACCTTCAGGGAATGACAACGCTGAAAACCTATCAGGCGGATGAATACAAGAATATCGAAATGAACCGTGAATCCGAACATTTCCGCAAGGTGACGATGGCGGTGCTGACAATGCAGCTCAATTCTGTCACGATCATGGATTTTGTTGCCTACGGCGGTGCGGCTCTCGGTATTCTGCTTGCGACAAAATCATTTGTTGACGGGAATATCGGACTGGCGAACTGTATCTTTATGATATTGCTTTCCGCCGATTTCTTTTTGCCGATGCGCCGTCTGGGAAGTTATTTTCATGTGGCAATGAACGGTATGGCGGCGAGCGATAAGATCTTTAAATTCCTTAATGAAGCTGAACCGGACGAAAAAACAGAAACGATTAGCAGCGGTGATATCGCTTTGAAAAATGTCTGTTTTTCCTACACGGAGGACAGGGAAATTTTACATCATGTCAGTCTGACGGTTCCGCAAAACGGATTTATCGGTATTGTGGGTGAGTCCGGCAGCGGTAAATCTACCATTGCTTCGCTGATGATGGGAAGAAATACCATTGGCAGCGGCAGTCTGACGATTGACGGAAAGGAAATCAGCACGATATACGAACAAAACCTGATGAAAACGATTACTTACATCGGCTTCGGCAGCGTATTTTTTAAGGGTACGGTGCGGGAGAATCTTCTTCTCGCCGATAAAAATGCAGACGACAAAAAGCTGTGGCAGGTGCTGGAGGACTGTCAGCTCTCCGATTTTCTCAGATCGGAAAATGGATTGGATACACCGCTTTTAGAAAATGCCGGCAATCTGTCCGGCGGGCAGAAGCAGCGTTTAGCCCTTGCTCGTGCGATATTGCATGACAGTAATGTATACATCTTTGATGAAGCGACTTCAAACATTGATATTGAAAGTGAAGAAGCAATACTTTCACAGATTCGCAGACTGACAAAGAAAAAGACGGTAATTATGATATCACACCGTCTGGCAAATGTTACCCTCGCAGATAAGGTATATGTTCTGGAAAGCGGCAGAGTGGCGGAAAGCGGCACCCATAACGAACTGATGAAGAACAACGGAAGTTATGCACGTTTGTGGGAAACACAGTCGGCGCTCGAAAGCTATGGAAAGGAGGCGGTGCAGAATGAAAAAACAAAGTAAAATAAAAACCCTTCTGCGAATGGTGAAGTTAGTAAAGCCCCTGACGGGCTTTATGGTGCTGGCGGTCACAATGGGAACGCTTGGCTTTTTGTGCGCCCAGTTTATCCCGATACTTGGCGGCTATGCAATACTCGGCGGACTTCAATATGAGATACCGCTTTCTTTGACAGCAATATGGGTGTTGCTGATTGTGATTGCTCTTGTCCGTGCCGTGCTTCGTTATACGGAGCAGCGTACCAATCATTATATCGCTTTTACGCTGCTGGCAATCATCCGTGACAGGGTTTTTAAGTCACTTCGCCGCCTGTGTCCGGCAAAATTAGAGGGACGTGACAAAGGCGATCTGATCTCCCTGATAACCTCTGATGTGGAACTTCTTGAAGTATTCTATGCACATACGATCTCTCCGATCTGCATTGCCTTTTTGGTGGAACTCGTGATGGTGTTGTTTATCGGTTCTTACCATTGGAGTCTGGGTCTGCTCGCACTTATTGCTTTTGTCAGCGTGGGTGTACTTTTGCCGCTGCTCATTTCTAAAAGAAGTGGTACTCTCGGTGATGAGCTGAGAAGCGATGCCGGAAGCCTTGCTGCCTATATGCTGGAGTCCATCCGTGGACTTGACGAAACGATACAATACGGAGCAGGAGAACAAAGACTGAATAATATCACTCAAAAAACCCAGCAGCTGTCCGAAAAGCAAGGAAGGCTGAACAAGCTGACAGGTGTGAATCTTGCCCTTGCCAATACCTTTATCTTGTTTTTTGATGCGGCAATGCTTATCCTATGCACGGTGCTGTACACGAAGGGTATTGTTGCCTTTGACGGTTTTATCATTCCGCTGATAGCACTTATGTCCTCCTTCGGTTCGGTAACGGCTCTGGCAAATCTGGGTACAACCTTACAGGCAACGGTTGCCTCCGGGGCAAGAGTGCTTGCCATTATTGACGAGCAACCCGAAACCGAGGATATCACCGACAAAGAAAAAGTTACTTTCAGCGGTGCTGCGGCAGATAATGTGACCTTCTCCTATGGCGGTGAAACGGTTCTGAAAGACCTGTCCCTTACTCTGCCTGAAAACAAGATTGTCGGAATTGTCGGTAAAAGCGGCTGCGGAAAATCTACTCTTTTAAAGCTGCTTATGCGTTTCTGGAGTACTGATCATGGAACTGTCAGCATTTCTGGCAGAAGCGTTGAGGAAATCAACACCACAAACCTGCGTGAAATGGAAAGCTACATGACACAGGAAACACAGCTTTTCAAGGACACCATTGCAGGCAATATCCGTATCGCAAAACTGAATGCCACGCAGGAGGAAATTGAAACGGCCTGCAAAAAAGCGTCTATTCATGATTTTATTATGACCTTGCCAAAGGGTTATGAAACTGAAGTAGGGGAACTGGGAGATACTCTTTCTGGCGGTGAAAAACAGCGAATCGGACTGGCAAGAGCCTTTCTGCATGATGCTCCGCTGATGCTGTTGGATGAGCCGACCTCCAACCTCGACAGTCTGAATGAAGCGGTGATCCTGAAAGCACTAAAAGAGGAATCCGCAGGTAAAGCAGAGAGCCTCTGTCCCCGTACAGTAGTTCTGGTAACACACAGAAAATCGACCGCCCGTATCGCAGATGAAGTCATCGAAATGGAATGTGGAAGAGTATCTTGAACAATAGAGAGGAATACAAAATGAAAATCAAACGAATTATATTTGCTGTTCTGGGGCTGATCTGCTTTGCCCTCGGCACGATTGGCGTGGTGCTGCCGATACTGCCGACAACACCGTTTTACCTACTTACTCTGTTTTTCTTTGCAAACAGCTCAGAACGGCTTCATAAGTGGTTTCTCGGCACAAAACTTTACAAAAAGCATTTGGATTCCTTTGTGAAGAAGAAAGGAATGCTGCTTTCAACCAAAATCTCCATTATTACGACAGTAACACTGCTGATGGGCTTCGGCTTTTTTATGATGGCAAGAAAAAGCATATGGATCCCATGTATGATTCTTGCTGTGGTATGGCTGGTGCATATCCTGTATTTTGTTTTTCGGGTAAAGACAATAACCAAACAGGAAGCAGAGAAGCTTGAAAAAGAAGAAGCGTAAGCAGAAAAATAAGACCATCAGACAGGTGAAAAGCAGACGATACCTTTATCAGTATGGTCTGCTTTTTTATCAATATTGATGTTGAAATATGTTTGATATTATGCTATAATTTGAAATGGTTAGTTATGTTTAACTGTTGTGCGAAACGTATAAAATGAGAACAGGAGAGTTATTTAGTGAAGAAAATAAAAGAAACGGAAAAAGGTTTTTACGGCTGCTATTGGCCGTTGGAAGGGGCGGATTCTGCCATGATCGCAATGCTCGGAGATGACTGCGAGGACTATATGGCAAAATCGGCAGTCAAATGGCTGCAAAAGAAATTCGGTCTTAGTGTGCTGACTTTAAGTCCGGCGCATAAGGATTACAGTCACATCAATCTGCCTGTGGAAAGAATTGGTGCATCGATTGAGTATCTGAAGGCACAGGGAATCAGGAAATTTGCCATTACGGGAGCATCAACAACAGGAATGTTTTCATTGGTTGCGGCATCGTATTATCCCGATATTACGCTGACGATTGCTATGACACCATCCGATTTTGTGATGGAGGGTTTCCATCAGGGAAAACGGGACGGTCAAACAGAGTGGCCGGGCGATGGAGAATCCAGTGTGTCATGGGAGGGCAAACCTTTGCCGTATCTCCCTTATGCCTACCGCCATCCTGAGTACGGTAAAAAAATAAAGGAGGAGTCAAAGGCGGGCGGTGATCTGCTTGCGTCCAGAAATATGTTCATTGAATCGGAGCGGCTGCATCCGATTTGTGAAGAGGAATTTATCAAAATTGAGAGAATCAGGGGGAAGCTCCTTCTTATCGGCACCGAAGATGACGTGCTTTGGGAGACGGCAAAATATATACGAAGAATGGAGAAAAGACTGTCTGAATTTCCTCACGAATGTGAAGTCGAAAGCTATATTTATGAACACGGAACGCATTTTGTTTTTCCGGAGGGATTGGTAAAAACCATTCTTCCCTTGGGAGGAGATCTGATTACAAGAGTATTTGCCGCCGGAGCAAAACCAAAATAGCTGATAATGGGAATTTTATTGCGATTACACACAAAATACACACAATAATTATCTTTTTAATTTAGACATCTCGTCAATAAGTTCGGAAATGTCTTTGTGTATATAGATATCCGCAGTGGTTGAATAATCTGCATGACCTATGATCTTCTGGAGGTTTTCAGGGCGCATTCCGGCACTGGAAGACAAACTTGCAAAGGTGTGTCGGGTACTGTGAGGGGTCAGGTGATTCTTTTCAGGGAATTTCCAGTATTTGTTTACATATTCACATTCTAATATTTTCAATTCCTGAAGGACAGGATAAAACCATTTGTCACGGAAATTCTTTTCGTTGACGGAGATAATACTTCCAGTCCCACATTCTGACAGCCAACTTCTGAAAAACTCCTTTATATCGGGTATATTCGGAGGGAAAGGAATGATTCTGTTAATTCCTGCTTCCGTTTTAATTCCGCCGATAATATAACCTTCTTCAAGATGTATATTATCTGCGGTAAGGCTGACGATTTCGCCAAGACGAAAACCCATGTATATCATGGCTAAAATAACTTGCACACGCTTATCATCCGTGTGCTGCCAAAGGGTGTTTATCTGTTCAGGGGTAAAGATGACCTTTTCGCTTTTTTCAAACTTCGGTATCCTTACAAATTCCGCATAGTTTTTGTTTATAATATCGTTTTCAATAGCGTATCTGCAAAGCATGACAGCAAGAGATTTCAGCTTATCAGCTGTAGATTCTGTTTTTGCTTTGCTGACGATCGACTGAAAATGTGCTGTGCGAAGTTCTGACATTTTAACGTCATACAGCGGAGCATACCATTTCCACATTGAACGCCATATCCCGGGTTTTTTTATTTCTCTGTAATGTATCTCTGACCAGAGTTTGTAGACCTCAGCCAAAGTTGAGCCGTAAAGCTGAGGTCTGCCGTTTTTAATAAAATCATCAAGAGCTGCTTGTGCGGATTTCATATCAGGATAGGAACCAATATAGATACGTCCTGCGCCATGATTGGAAGCGGGAGCAATGGCAATATAAGGATTTTTGTACCTTGTATCTTTTCGGATCGTGCCTGTTCCGTGCGCACGCTTACGGTGTTTAGCCGCTGTGACAGTCTGTTTCTTTCCGCAAAAATTGCAGAAAACAGAACCGTCAGGTATTTCTTTTTTGCATTTTTTGCATAACATAGTATATCAGCTCCTTGATTATTCA
>JAFVEY010000069.1 GCA_017475765.1 Clostridia bacterium
ACGGTGCGGGAAAATCAACAACAATGAATATCATCACAGGCTATCTTTCCTGTGATGAGGGAAGTGTCGAAATTGCCGGGATAGATATGCTGGAAGAGCCGAACAAGGCAAAAACGAAAATAGGCTATCTTCCCGAACAGCCGCCGCTTTATTACGATATGACCGTACAGAAATATCTGGAATTTGTATTCAGGCTGAAAAAAGTTCGTATGCCGATGAAGGAGCATATCAACAAAATATGCGATATGGTCAAAATCAGCGATGTCAAGGACAGGATCCTCAAGCACCTTTCAAAGGGATACTGTCAGCGTGTGGGTCTGGCGCAGGCGCTGATAGGCGATCCGCCTGTCCTGATACTCGACGAGCCAACGGTCGGACTTGACCCACAGCAGATAATAGAAATACGCAGGCTGATCAGGGATCTCGGAAAGAAACATACGATCATTCTTTCTTCCCACGTTCTCAGCGAGGTGCAGGCGGTATGTGACAGAATTGTTGTGATCAACAACGGAAAAATTGCAGCAAACGAGCTTACATCATCACTTACCAAAACAGGAAGGGCAACCGAAAAGCTGGAACTGAGAATAGAGGGCAGAAGGCAGACAGTCAGCTCCATGCTATCAAAAATAGACGGTGTCACAAAAGTAACGGATAACGGTGAGTGTGAGCACGGCTGCTATGAATTTGTCGTTGACAGCAAAAGAGATGTCCGCAGACTGATTTTCAGGGCAATGGCAAAAACGGATTTCAGTATTCTTTCCATGCACCCTGTTGAGCAGTCGCTGGAGGACACCTATCTTAATATCATCACAGGAAAATACGAAGCAGAGGAGGCAGCAGCCAATGTCAGCAATCTTTAAACGAGAATTTCAGTCATATTTCACATCTCCGGTCGGCTATTCTGTTCTTGCCGCCTATATGTTTTTCAGCGGACTGTTTTTCTATGTATATTGTCTTTATCCCGGCATATCAAGTATGTATGCAGTATTTCAGAATATGTTCACGGTCGTTCTGTTCCTTATTCCCATCATTACCATGCGGCTTTTCTCGGAGGATAAAAAACAGAAAACCGATCAGATTCTTCTGACCTCTCCGATCGGCATACCGAGTATTGTTTCGGCAAAGTTTTTTTCAGCTCTTTCTATTCTGGCGCTCTGCCTTTGCTCCTATATCGTGGAGGGCGTTGCTTTGTCGTTTTATGCACATCCCGATTGGAGCGTTATCATCGGCAATATATTCGGAATGGCGGTTTTAGGCTCGGCATTTATTGCAATCGGTATTTTTGTTTCATCACTTACCGAGAGCGTGATCGTTGCCGCTGTCATTTCCTTTGCAGTCAATATGCTGATCAGTTTTCTTGATGCAATTGCTTCGACCATATCATGGGATTTTCTGGAGGGAATCATCAATGTCATCTCCTTCCAGCAGAAGTATGCCAACTTTGCATTGGGATTGATATCTTTTGCGGATGTGATATACTTTGCGTCAATAACGGTATTTTTCCTGTTCCTGACAGGCAGAGTTATCGAAAAGAGAAGATGGGATTAAGGAGGTGTGAGAAATGTCAGAAAATAATCATATCATTGAGGAAGAAAAGAAAACACAGCTTCCCGAAGAGACTGCTGAAGAACAGCCGATATCAGGGGAAGAATCAGGAAAGGAAAATACAGAAAAAAATAATGATCAGAAACCTGCACCGAATCCCGTCAGGAAAATCGGTAAAATGACAAGACGGCAAAAGCGAAGACTTATTTCAATCGCTTCTGTATGCCTTGTTCTGATTGCCGTGATCCTGTTTAACGTGGTGGCTGTGGCGCTGACGGACAGATTTTCATTTTTTACAGCTGATATCACAAGCAACAGCGCATTCAATATCACCGAGGAATCAGTCAAAATTGCTTCTGCTCTGAAAAAGAAGGTGTCGATCACTTTCCTGACGGATAAGGAGGATTATGAAGCAATCAGCACTTATTGCAGACAGGCAACCAGTATTGCGGAACAGCTGTCAATGAATTCAAATGGTATGCTGACGGTAGAGTTTGATGATCTTGTGAAAAATCCGACTCTGCAAAGCAAATATGAAAACGATAATATCACAACCACGGATGTGATTATCCGCTGCGGCGATAAATACAATATCGTCAGCAAGGAGGATATGTTCAATTTTGAGCTTTATGCTTCCACCTATCAGTATATCGTTTCATCCAAGGCGGAACAGGCATTCGACAGCGCTATTCTCAGAGTGACAAGCGATGTGACAACAAAGGTAGCACTTCTGATTGACAATGCCGGAGATGATTATTCCTACTTTGAAAATGTTCTGAACCTTAATAATTATGCTGTTACGGAAATGAAAATCGAAGAAAGCGAAATTCCGGCAGATACCGAAACAGTCATTGCATTTGCGCCCACTCAGGATTACAGCGAAGCGGATGTCAATAAGATCATAACATTTCTGAACAATAACGGAGAATTCGGAAAGAACTTTATGTATATCGCTCACGAAAACAAAACTGATACACCGAATATAGATAAGCTGCTGGATCAGTACGGACTCAAGCTGTCTGACGGTCTTGCATTTGATGCCGATCTCTCCAGAGTGCTCAGCACAGAAAACAATTATGATATTATCGCTGCCATTATGGCATCGGAGCTTTATACAGACAATTTCGGAGATAATGCTTATCCTGTCCTTGTGTCCCGTGCAAGAGGAATCAAATCCACCAATGACGACATCACCATACCGCTTCTGATGTATTCCGAAAAGTCAGGTATATGCCCTTATGATGCCGATGAGGAAACATGGGTGATGTCCGATGCCATAACAGGAGATGTCTGCGTAATGGCTCAGGGTTATATCGGTACGCAGGATGCTATTTCGTCCGTAGTCGTATCGGGTTCCGCTCTTATGTGGGATCAGACGTTCCTGCAGTCACAGTACAGTAACCAAAAATATCTTCTCAATATGCTGGGTACGCTCAACAGACGTGAGGATCCCAGCGTGCAGATCGAAGAAAAGGTTCTTACTCAGTATGATCTGAATATGAGCGTATCCTCAAAGATTGCTGTCGGCGTATTTATGTTTGCAGTTCTGCCGGTTGTCATACTCGGTGCAGGGCTTGTTGTATATATTATACGCCGCAGAAAATAACGGGGGAGCGCTATGAAGAAAAATATCAGATTTATTATAGTGACTGCGGTCATTATAGTGGTTCTTGCGGTTGCTGCCGTCATTATTCTCAATATTCCTGAGAATAATGACAGCGGCACAAAGACTACTTCGGCAGATATCCTTCTGTATGACAAGACACACCTTGATCCCGAAGAGATAACCGTTAAAAACAGCAGCGGAGAATATACCCTGATTGGTTTCAGCTACTCCGCACAGGCAAGCGAGGCTGCCGCAGCCGAATCCTCCGACACCAGCGAGGTTTCATACAACCTCAGAACAGAAGATGGCATCACTCCTGCCGATATGAAAATGCACTATACCATGCAGGATTACGAGAATGAAACATTGTCCAAGGATAAGATGGATGTTCTTGCTTATCAATGTTCTTATGTAACGGCATTCAAGCTGGTGGATAAATCCGGATCAAAATATAAGGATTATGGTCTTGACAATCCGGCGGCAACAGTTGAGATTATTTTCAGCGATAATTCCGAGGAAAAGCTCTATATCGGAAATGAAGCTCCTGACAATCAGGGAGTGTATATAAGACGTGAAGGAAATGCCAATGTATATCTTGCCAACAGCGCTTCCATTGATGCCTTTCTTGTTGATAAGCTGCAGCTGTTTGATATGACGCTGACACCGGAGCTTGACGGTGAAAGCGATATTGTTTCCCTTTCTGTGACAGGAGAAGCGCTGGATGTACCCGTTGAAATATCTTCTGAGGTGGAGAAATCATCTGTCAGCCATTATAAAATGACCTCTCCGGCAAGAGAAGTCTGCTCAACGGAAATGGTGCAGGTGATTGCTTCCAGCGTATACGGAGTCACAGGAACCTATGTGTCCGCTGCTCAGGCAACGGAAGAGGATTTGAAGAAATTCGGTCTTGATAAGCCATATATAGATATCACGGCAAGGGCTTCGGATCAGTCCTCGGCTTCCCTGCTGGTATCCAAGGCAGATGAAAACGGCAATTGTTATATTATGAAAAAGGGCGGAAGTCTTATATGCAGAATGTCAAAGACCGACGCTTCAAAATGGTACGATATACAAAGCTATGTATTTTATTCTTCAAAACTCATATCTCCGAATTTTCAGGAGCTTTCAGAGGCAGAAATCACGACAGGCGGAAAATCCTATCGTTTCATCGTGAAAAATGAAAAAAGCCTGAACGATATGTTCGAGGAGATTATCAAAACGACTGTAAGTCTTGACGGCGATGATGTGAATGTTGCCAATATCAATACCTATATCAGTAATATGTCCAATATTGCAAGAGGTGAAATGACCGACAGTATTGACGGATATGAAGAAGTATACAAGGCTGTGCTTAAATTTGGCGATGATGAAGCTCTTGCCGATATTGTTCAGATATACAGAAATGATAAAAACAGCTATATTCTGTCACTCAACGGCAATATAGAATGTTATGGCGATGCAGAATACCTGCAGAAATTCATTGCCCAGACAGAAAAAATAGCAACCGATGAAAAAGTTGAAATCATCAGTACCGATGCTGACGAGGATTCCTCCGACAGCTCTGAAACATCAGACAGCAGTCAGGCGGAAAGCCGTGAGTAACCAAATTAATAATAAGCAGACAGACCGTATCGCTCATCACGATACGGTCTGTCTGCTATAATTAGGAATTTTGTGTATGTATGTTAATAGGGGTCAATGTGTCTGCTGATTATACAACGCCCTGTGCAATCATGGTATCTGCAACCTTTACAAAGCCTGCAATGTTGGCACCTACAACATAGTTGCCCTCAAAGCCGTACTTCTTAGCAGCGTCTGCAATGTTATGATAGATGTTGACCATAATGCCCTGAAGTTTAGCATCAACCTCTTCAAATGTCCATGAAAGTCTCTGGCTGTTCTGTGACATTTCAAGAGCAGAAGTAGCAACGCCGCCTGCGTTTGCAGCCTTGCCCGGAACAAAGTATACGCCTGCATCCTGGAACTTCTTTGTAGCTTCCAGAGTGGTGGGCATATTAGCACCCTCTGCAACAGCAATAACGCCGTTCTTGATGAGGTTTTCTGCTGCTTCAACATCAAGCTCGTTCTGTGTAGCACAGGGAAGAGCAATGTCGCAGGGAATTGTCCAAAGGAATTTGCCCTCTGTGTACTGTGCGTTCGGACGATAGTTCTTGTACTCGGAAAGTCTTGCTCTCTTGACTTCCTTGATCTCCTTAACGGCAGCAACATCAATTCCTTCCGGATCATAGATCCAGCCTGTTGAGTCTGCAAGCGTTACAACATTAGCGCCGAGCTGCTGAGCCTTCTGTGTTGCATAGATAGCAACATTGCCGGCACCGCTTACGCAGACTGTCTTGCCCTTGATGTCGATATTGTGATCCTTAAGAAGCTCTTCTGTGATGTAAAGAAGACCATAGCCTGTTGCCTCTGTACGTGCAAGCGAACCGCCGTAGGTAAGACCCTTGCCTGTGAGAACGCCTTCGTAGGTATCTCTGATTCTCTTATACTGACCGAAGAGGTAGCCGATCTCTCTGCCGCCTACACCGATATCGCCGGCAGGAACGTCAGTATCAGCGCCGATATGTCTGTAAAGCTCTGTCATAAAGCTCTGGCAGAAAGCCATTACTTCTCTGTCGCTCTTGCCCTTGGGGTCAAAGTCAGCGCCGCCCTTGCCGCCGCCGATCGGAAGACCTGTGAGTGAGTTCTTGAAGATCTGCTCAAAGCCGAGGAACTTGATGATGCCGAGGTTTACTGACGGATGCAGGCGGAGACCGCCCTTGTACGGACCGATAGCGCTGTTGAACTGGATTCTGAAGCCACGGTTAACCTGTACGTTGCCGTTGTCGTCTACCCACGGAACTCTGAACATGAGCTGTCTTTCAGGCTCTGTGATTCTTTCGAGGATGCTTTCCTTCTGATACTGAGGGTTAGCCTCGATAACGGGTTCGAGAGACTCAAGAACCTCCTTGACTGCCTGTACAAACTCAGGCTGAGCGGGGTTCTTTTCGATTACTTTTTCAAGTACTTCGCTTACATAAGACATTGTTAGCCACTCCTTTGAGAAAATAAGTATAATTTAGACTAAAAAACACAATTACAGCACATTGATTGTGCCATTATTATGCCCCATACAGGGGCGTGCTTTGTATTTTAGCACATTTTCATCAGATAATCAAGTAAATTTTTCAAAATGTATGAAGTTTTTTGTATAAAACTTGCATTTTTGATGACAGAGGAGAGCCTGTACTGACGAAAAACGACAGGGAGGCAGGGTTGTTTTTGCAAGATTTGAGTAATTAAACTGCGATTTTTGATATGATTTGTACAAAAAGCAGAAAAAAATCTGTATTTTGCTCAAATTACTGTCTGAAATGTCAAAAAAATATTTCGTTATTATATTTACTTGCTTAAATGCGGCATTGGTTGTATAATTAAATGTGTTTTCAGGTCTGTTTTACAGGCTTTATAAGGTAAAGTTTTTTATCTGAGAGGAGTAGTTTTTGATGGAAAAGACAGAGCAGCTATATGAGGGTAAGGCAAAAAAGGTTTTTGCTACGGCCGATCCCGATCTTTGCGTTGTTGAATATAAGGATGACGCAACCGCATTCAACGGTCTAAAAAAGGGTACTATCACCGGCAAGGGCGTTGTTAATAACAGAATGTCCAACTTTATGTTCAGACTGCTGGAAGAAAAGGGAATAAAGACTCATTATGTCGAGGAACTCAGCGACAGGGAAACAGTAGTTAAGAAAGTGAAGATCGTGCCTCTTGAGGTGATCATCAGAAATAAGGCAGCCGGCTCAATGGCAAAGCGTCTCGGTCTTGAAGAAGGTACAGAGCTTAAGACAACGGTTCTTGAGTTTTCCTATAAGGACGATGCTCTCGGTGATCCGCTTATCAATTCATATCATGCTGTTGCAATCGGTGCTGCAACATGGGAGGATATTGATACTATCAGCAAAATGGCTCTTGATGTCAATCAATATATGGTTGAATTCTTTGCAAGTGTGGGTGTTGAACTGATCGACTTCAAGCTTGAATTCGGCAAGACTTCTGACGGCGAAATTGTCCTTGCAGATGAGATCAGCCCGGATACCTGCCGTTTCTGGGATATAAAGACACATGAGAAACTCGATAAGGATCGTTTCCGCCGTGATCTCGGCGGCGTGGAAGAGGCTTACGCCGAAATGATGAGAAGAATAGGACTTGGATAATTCGGAATTCAGAATTTAATATGGGGTGAATTTTTTGAGTATCGGTTCACAGGAATTTTTCTCCGAAGAACTGCATGAGGAATGCGGTGTATTCGGTATATACGGCAGCGACAGCATTGCTCCTGCTTATGCCTGCTATAACGGACTTCTTGCGCTTCAGCACAGAGGTCAGGAAAGCTGCGGCATTGCAGTCAATGACAGGGGTGTGGTGTCGAGCTGTAAAAATATGGGGCTTGTCAGCGAGGTTTTCAATAATGAAGTGCTAGATTCGCTGGACGGTCAGATGGCGATAGCTCATGTCAGATATTCAACTGCAGGCGGCAGTGTGCGTGAAAACTCACAGCCGCTTGTTATGCGTTATGTAAAGGGTACACTTGCCATAGCACATAACGGAAATCTGACAAACGCCTATGATGTGCGCAGAGAGCTGGAACGCAGAGGTGCGATATTCCAGACCACGATCGACTCAGAGGCAATAGCCTATCTTGTAGCGAGAGAACGGGTAAAGGCTGATTCCGTGGAAGCAGCCGTTGAAAGAACCATGGCGCAGATAGAGGGAGCATATTCTCTGCTTGTGATGAGTCCGCAGAAGCTGATTGCAGCCCGTGACCCTCACGGCTTCCGGCCGCTTTGCATGGGACGTCTCGGAGAAAGCGTCGTTTTTGCTTCCGAAACCTGTGCACTTGCAGCCTGCGGTGCGGAATTTGTCAGAGATGTTGAACCCGGAGAGATCGTTGTTGTTGATGAGGACGGAATACATTCCATCCGTACCTGCTGCCCGAAAAAGCCGCAGAAATCGCTTTGTGTTTTTGAATATATCTACTTTGCAAGAACTGATTCGGTGATTGACGGTATCAGCGTTTATAAGTCACGCAAGGAGGCAGGAAGGATTCTTGCAAGGGAATTTCCTGTTGAAGCGGATATTGTGATAGGCGTTCCTGAATCGGGTATAGACGCTGCCATCGGATACAGCGAGGAATCGGGCATTCCTTATGAAAAGGGTATCGTCAAAAACGGCTATATCGGCAGAACATTTATCAAACCCACTCAGAAGGAAAGAGCAAAAAGCGTCCGTCTTAAGCTCAACCCTCTCGGTTCGGTACTGAAAGGCAAAAGAGTTGTCGTGATTGATGATTCCATCGTCAGAGGAACAACCTGCGACAGAATCGTTAAAATGCTCAGAAATGCCGGAGCAAAAGAGGTTCACCTCAGAATCAGCTCGCCGCCGTTTATCTGGCCTTGCTTCTACGGAACGGATATACCGAGCCGGGATGAGCTGATCGCCGTCAAGCATACGGTTGATGAAATATGTGAGCTAACAGGAGCAGATTCTCTGGGATTTTTCCCGCCCGACAAGCTCAGCGAAATGCTCGGAGGCAGTCAGGGCTTCTGTGATGCTTGTTTTTCAGGCAAATATCCGACAAAGATACCTGAAAAAATGCTTGCAGGAAAAGAAAGAGGCGGAGTCAATTTCGATAAAAAGCTGCCTGAAAAGAAAAAACAACATCCGTCAGCCTGTCTTGGCAAGGATGAAACCTGATCTAAGACAGCTTTAAACGATATACATTATGAAAAAAACGGCAGCGGTGAGGCCGTCAATTCTGAAAGAGGTTATATGATGAAAAAAGATACTTATGAATCTCCGCTTTCGTCAAGATATGCGGATAAGGAAATGAAATATATCTTTTCTCCCGACAAGAAATTCAGAACATGGAGAAAGCTGTGGATCGCTCTGGCGGAAGCCGAGCATGAGCTTGGTCTTGACATTACACAGGAGCAGATCGACGAGCTGAAGGCGAATGCCGAGGATATCAACTATGAAGTGGCGGAGGAAAGAGAAAAGCTGGTGCGTCACGATGTCATGTCACACGTTTATGCCTACGGCGTTCAGTGTCCGAAGGCAAAGGGTATTATCCATCTCGGCGCAACCTCATGCTATGTCGGCGACAATACCGATGTGATCATCATGACAGAGGCGCTTAAGATCGTTGAAAAGAAGCTTGTCAGCACCATCCGCCTTCTTTCGGATTTTGCAGAAAAATACAAGGGGCTTCCCACTCTTGCATTCACTCATTTCCAGCCTGCACAGCCGACAACTGTCGGAAAAAGGGCAACACTCTGGATACAGGATCTTCTGATGGATCTGGAGGATGTTCGCTATGTCCTCGGCAGTATGAAGCTGCTCGGCTGCAAGGGTACAACAGGCACTCAGGCAAGTTTTCTGGAGCTGTTTGACGGCGACCACGAAAAGTGCAAAAAGCTGGACAGGCTGATTGCCGAGAAAATGGGATATACTGACTGTTTTGCTGTTTCCGGACAGACATATTCAAGAAAGCTCGACAGCAGAGTGCTGAATGTTCTTGCCGGCATTGCACAGAGTGCGTCAAAGTTTTCAAATGATATAAGACTTCTTCAGCACCTTAAGGAGGTTGAAGAGCCGTTTGAAAAAAATCAGATCGGTTCTTCCGCTATGGCATATAAGCGCAACCCGATGCGCTCCGAGCGTATGGCTTCCCTTGCAAGATATGTGATGGCAGATGTTCTCAATCCTTATATCACAGCAGCGACCCAGTGGTTTGAGAGAACGCTTGACGATTCAGCAAACAAGCGTCTCAGTATTCCGGAAGCATTCCTTGCCGTTGACGCTATATTGAATCTGTATATGAATGTAAGCAACGGACTGGTTGTTTATGATAAGGTAATTACTGCTCATCTGAAAAGAGAGCTTCCGTTTATGGCAACAGAAAATATTATGATGGATGCTGTCAAGCGTGGAGGAGACCGTCAGGAGCTTCACGAGAAAATCAGAGAACATTCAATGGCTGCTTCTCAGGTGATCAAGCGTGACGGCGGCGAAAATGATCTTCTTGAAAGAATAGCCGGAGATCCTGCTTTTGGAGTTACGCTGGAGGAGCTTGAAGCACTTCTTCTTCCTGAAAAATATGTCGGAAGAGCGCCGAAGCAGACAGAGGATTTCCTGAATGAAACAGTAGCTGCCGCTCTTGCACCGTATGAAGCTATGGAAACAGAAACGGCTGAAATCAATATCTGATATTTTCAATATTATAAAATTCTGATTAAGTCTTTTCAAAGGCTTATAGGGGCAGAGTCCCCGGAATAAAAAATGAAAGAAGGTAATATAATGGTAAGAGCAATTGTCGGCGCCAATTGGGGTGACGAAGGTAAGGGTAAAATTACAGATGTCCTGGCTCAGAATTCCGATATGGTAATACGTTTTCAGGGCGGAAGCAATGCAGGCCATACCATCATCAATCACTATGGAAAGTTTGCACTTCATCAGCTGCCATCGGGCGTTTTCTGCAGTAATATTATCAATATTATCGGCAACGGCGTTGCATTAAGTGTGGAAAACCTCATCAAGGAGATAAAAGCGCTGACCGATGAGGGCGTTCCGAAGCCGAATATTCTTGTTTCGGACAGAGCTCAGATAGTGATGCCGTATCATATCCTGTTTGACTGCTATGAAGAAGAAAGACTTTCTTCACGCAGCTTCGGTTCGACAAAATCGGGAATCGCTCCGTTCTATTCCGATAAATTCTCTAAAATCGGATTTCAGGTAAACGAACTGTTTGATGATGAAGCCGGACTCAGAGAAAAGCTCGAAAGAATTCTTGAAGTCAAAAATGCAGTTGTAAAGAATGTGTATCATAAGGAACCGATAAATGCTGACGAAATGTTTGCCAAACTGATGGAATATAAAGAAGCGCTTGAGCCTTATGCTGCCAATACATTTGATATTGTGCATGATGCTGTTGTGAGTGGAAAGAATATTCTCCTGGAGGGTCAGCTCGGATCGCTTAAGGATACGGATTTTGGTATCTATCCGATGGTAACATCTTCCAATACGATCGCTGGTTACGGTGCAGTAGGTGCAGGCGGCATCCCTCCGTATGAGATCAAGGATATTATTACTGTTGTGAAGGCTTATTCAAGCTCTGTCGGTGCAGGCGAATTTGTAAGCGAAATTTTTGGCGATGAAGCAGAAGAACTCAGAAAAAGAGGCGGCGACGGCGGCGAATACGGCGCTACAACCGGCAGACCCAGAAGAATGGGTTGGCTCGATCTTGTTGCTACTCGCTACGGCTGTAAGGTGCAGGGAGCCACACAGGTTGCGTTTACGGTTCTCGATGCTCTCGGCTATCTCGATGAAATACCTGTTTGTGTTGCTTATGAGCTTGACGGACAGAGAATTGATTACTTCCCGTCAACCACAAAACTGAAAAGGGCAAAACCGATACTGGAGATTCTTCCGGGCTGGAAATGCGATATAAGAGGAATCAGAAAATATGAAGAACTTCCCGAAAACTGCCGCAGATATATTGAATTTGCGGAAAAAGCAGTGGGAGTTCCGTTCACAATGATCTCCAACGGACCAAAGCGAGAGGACATTATTTACAGATAATGCGGAGGTTTTTTTATGTGTGGAATAGTTGGTTATATCGGCTATGAACAGGCAGGCTCATTCCTGCTTGACGGCTTGGAAAAATTGGAGTACAGAGGCTATGACAGCGCCGGGGTTTGTCTTAATGACGGCAGCGAGCTTGTTGTGAAAAAGGCAAAGGGTAAGCTGAAGGTTCTCAAAGAGCTTACTCAGAACGGAAAGCTGCTTGCAGGTACTGTCGGCATAGGACACACAAGATGGGCAACGCATGGTGAACCTTCAGATGTCAACGCTCATCCGCATCTCAGTAAGTCAGGAAGATTTGCCGTTGTCCATAACGGTATCATCGAAAATTATCAGCAGCTGAAGGATTATCTCACCTCAAAGGGAATTGTTTTTCGCTCAATGACGGACACAGAGGTCATCGCTCAGCTGATTGAATATTATTATAAGGGCGATTTGGTTGATACAGTCATAAAAGTGCTTGAAAAGCTGGAGGGTTCTTATGCTCTCGGTGTCATCAGCCAGGAAAATCCCGATGAAATCATTGCAGTCCGCAAAGAAAGTCCGCTTATCATCGGTCTGGGTGATAAGGAAAACTATATAGCATCAGATGTTACGGCTATACTGACAAAAACAAGAAATATTCTCCGCCTTGAAAATAATGAAATTGCGATTCTAAAGCGTGATGGTGTCAAAATTATTGATACTGACAAGGAAGAGGTCAGAAAAGAAATTGAAACCGTTGAATGGGATGTGAGTGCTGCCGAAAAGGGCGGTTATGAGCATTTTATGTTCAAGGAGATCATGGAGCAGCCGAAGGCTGTCAAGGATACTATATCTCCGAGAATCAGAAACGGCAGAGTGGTTCTGGATGAAATAAAACTTACAGACGAGCAGCTTAAAAGTTTCACAAAGGTCAATATTCTTGCCTGCGGTTCGGCATATCATGTCGGAGTCGTTGCAAAATATATATTTGAAAAGATGCTCAGAATACCTGTTGAGGTTGATCTCGCATCGGAATTCCGCTATCGTGATCCTATCATCAATGATAAGGTTCTGACAATTGTTATCAGTCAGTCGGGTGAAACGGCAGATACGAAAGAAGCAATGAAGGAGGCTCAGCGAAGAGGCTCTCATGTTATTTCTATTGTCAATGTTGTCGGAAGTGCCATAGCTGTCGAATCAAACGATGTGATATATACATGGGCAGGCCCTGAAATAGCGGTTGCAACGACAAAGGCATACAGCACACAGCTGGCAGTTATATATCTTATGGCTCTTTATTTTGGTGATAAGCTCGGAACAATCGTTCCGGATGAATATAAGGCTCTTGTCGGAGAGCTTGAAAAGCTGCCTGAGAGAATAGAAAAAATTTTGGAGCATAAAGAGAAGATTCAGTATCTTGCTTCTAAATATTTTAACAGCAAAGATGTTTTCTTTATCGGCAGAAATATTGACTATGCGCTTTCTCTCGAAGGTTCCCTGAAGCTTAAAGAAATCTCCTATATTCATAGTGAGGCTTATGCTGCCGGCGAACTCAAACACGGTACGATTTCTCTGATTGAAAAAGGAACTCCTGTGATCGCACTAGTAACGCATGAGGAGCTGATCGGAAAGATCGTAAGTAATATTGAAGAGGTAAAAACAAGAGGTGCAGAAGTGATATGTATCGCTTGTGACAGCCATCCCGAAATTGAAAGCCACGGACAGACAATATTTATCCCGAAATCATGTGATATGCTGCTGCCGTCGCTTGCCGTTATTCCTCTTCAGCTTTTTGCATATTATGTTTCATCGCTTAAGGGCTGTGATATTGATAAGCCGAGAAACCTTGCAAAGTCAGTTACCGTAGAATAAGCATATGTCGGGCGGATATTTCAGGTACAGTTAATTGATAAGAAAAAGGTGTATATATGGAAATTAAAAATGAAGCCATACTTGTTATGGATTTTGGAGGACAGTATACTCAGCTTATTGCAAGAAGAGTTCGTGAATGCAATGTATATTGCGAAATAAAATCCTATAAGATAACTGCTGATGAAATAAAGGAAAAGGGTTATAAGGGCGTTATTTTCACAGGCGGTCCCAACAGCGCTTATGATGACAAGGGTCCTAAGTGTGATCCGAAGCTTTTTGAACTGGGAATTCCGGTATTGGGTATATGCTATGGTGCACAGCTGATGGCTGAAACGCTCGGCGGCAAGGTCATCGGCATAAAGGATAACAGAGAATACGGCAAAACAGAGGTTGAATTCAACACGTCTTCTCTTATGTTCCATTCTGCAAAGGAAAAAAATATTTGCTGGATGAGCCATACTGACCGTATTGAAGAAATTCCCCACGGTTTTAAGGTTACTGCCATTTCAAAAGATTGTCCTGTTGCTGCAATGGAAGATATCAAAAGAAATTTCTTTGGAGTACAGTTCCATCTGGAGGTGCAGCACACTTTGGAAGGAATGCTGTATCTTAAGAATTTCCTTTATAATGCCTGTGGATGTACGGCTGACTGGAAAATGGATTCTTTTGTAAGTGATACTATTCGTTATCTTCGTGAAAAGATTGGCAACAAAAAGGTTCTTTGTGCGCTTTCGGGAGGAGTAGATTCATCCGTTGCTGCACTTCTCGTCCATAAGGCAGTCGGCAAACAGCTTACCTGTATTTTTGTTGATCACGGACTCCTGCGCAAGGATGAGGGTGATCAGGTTGAAAGAGTATTCAAACAGCAGTTTGATATGAACCTGATCCGTGTCAATGCAAAAGAACGATTTCTTTCTAAGCTGGCCGGCGTAAGTGAACCTGAAAAGAAGCGTAAGATCATAGGGGAAGAATTTATCCGTGTGTTTGAGGAAGAATCTCAGAAGCTCGGAAGAATAGAATATCTTTGTCAGGGTACGATTTATCCCGATGTTGTGGAAAGCGGCGTTGGAGAGTCGGCTGTTATAAAGAGCCATCATAACGTCGGAGGTCTGCCGGAGGATGTCGGCTTTGACGGTATTATCGAGCCTCTTCGTGATCTTTTTAAGGATGAGGTTAGAAAAGCCGGACTTGAACTTGGTATTCCTGAATTTCTCGTCTGGCGTCAGCCGTTCCCCGGTCCCGGTCTTGCCATTCGTATTATGGGAGATATAACAGATGAAAAACTGGAAATATTGAAGGATGCCGATGCTATTATGCGTGAGGAATTTGCCAATAACGGCCTTGACCGTCAGGTTAATCAGTATTTTGCAGTTATGACCGGAATCAGAAGCGTCGGCGTTATGGGAGACGGACGGACTTATGACAATACGATCGCCCTCAGAGCCGTTACTACAAGTGATTTTATGACAGCTGACTGGGCCAGAATCCCTTATGATGTTCTTGAAAAAATATCAAACAGGATTATCAATGAGGTAAAAAATGTAAATAGGGTCGTTTATGATATCACATCAAAGCCACCCGCTACCATCGAGTGGGAATAATTAAAAAATGACGGGAAGCCGCTTCTGATGCGGTTTCCCGTTTTTTGTGTCTACTTTTTGTCTACAACAAAAAGAATATCAATCATTTTCTTGTTTGTAGTATGGAGTTATCTCTGTCAGGTCGATATTATAGCGGTGAAAATCTTCGTTTAATTTCTGATCAAACATCTCTTTATTGAAGTCGCTCATGCTTTCACGATTGCTCTCGAAGTTTATCATTTCCTCAATCAGAGACCTTTTGGTTGCAAGAGCATTATGGAGTATGTGATAAGTAATCGTGTTTCCGGACGGATTGGTCAGTACAGTTTTTTCTATGACTATTCCGTAGCTGTCAAGCGTGTTCAGCATATTGATAAATTCAGCAAATTGAGTTTCAACTTCTTTTGATTTGGGAGAAAGCAAATCAGAAATCATGAATGTAAAATTCAAATATAAGCCATTGTCATGTCTGAGTTCACTTGAAACCGTGAATTCTAATCCAGACTGGATAAGTCTTCTGATCTGAGTAACAAATCCTGATGAGTCCGTTATTTCTGACTTCGTTTTTTCAAGTGATGTTACAAGCGGTATGTAATGGTCATCTATCCGAGTTAAAAGGCTGTTCCAGTAGTTGTGTATATCTCTTGGAAAGCGTGACTTCCACAAATCATATTCTCTTGAAGAATCTTCTTCATTGTCATTTTTGGCATTAAGAAGGTTCTTTTTTTGTTGCTGCCAGATATAAATATAGCTGTTTAAATTTTTCAAATCTCTTTCTTGAAAATAAACCTTATCTTTGCTGAAAAATTGGTAGTTATCTAAATCGACTTTTTCAATTTCAAATCCTAAATACTCCTCCATAAAGAAAAAAACACGTATAACATCTTCTATTGAACGTATGTCAATATCAGATAGTGCAGAATAATCTACATCGAGTGCTTGCACAAGTTTGTTCCTGATATCAGACTTCGGAGCCATTATATCTCCTTCATATTTTCTGATTCGTGAATCAGCAGTAGCAGGAGAGAAGCCGATCATCATTCCTAAGTCTTTCTGTTTAAGATTATGTAACAACCGATATTTTCTTATTTTTTCTCCAAGTGTCATGTTAATCACACCCAATCAATTTCAATTCATAATCATATTTTATCATTAAGATCAAGAAAAATAAAGTAAAAATCGAAAAAAATATTATAAAATATATTGACAAACCGAAAACTATGTAATAATATATAAATACAGACATAAATATATATCTGTAAATACAAAACATAACATGAAAGGATGAATGATTATGGAAAACAAAACTAAAACATTGTTCGTAGATGTTTCCACCGTATGCCACGATCTCGGTGTGTCCAGAGCAAAAGGCTACCAGCTTATCAAGGAACTTAACAGTGAGCTGAAAAAACAGCACCCGATGGCTATTGTGGTGGCAGGAAAAGTAAACAGGGTTTGGTATGAGGAAGCCTGCCTTCAGCACACGACATTTTAAGGAGGTAAAAATTTTGGCAATTATCAGAGAACCAGTACCCAAAGATGATTTTTTCGTAGCACCGAGAATATTTACAAGAGATCTTGACATACCGTTTGAGGCAATAGGACTGCTGTCTGTTCTTTACTCTCTGCCTGCAAACTGGGAATACTCTGCATCAGGACTTGCAACGGTATCTATGCATGGAAAGAACAGAATCAGTAAATTGATGCGTCTGTTGGTGGAAAAAGGCTATGTTGAAATGGTGCAGCTAAAAACTCCTGACGGTAAGTTTGCAGGCAAGACGATCAGACTGAAAAACAACATTGGCAATGCCAGAGAATCAAAACAGGGTGTTCAAAGTCCGTCACTTCAAAATACTGCACTCCAAACACCATCACCCCATACCGAGGCACCCGTAGATGAAGCACAATATAATATACAAGGAAATAATAGACACGAAGATAAAATACATCAATCTATCAATCTGGGCGAGGATGAGATTGATGAAATACGAGAAGAAGTCAAGGATCAGATCGAATATGATTATGCTTGCAAACAATTCGGAAAAGACAAAATTGACGGTATCGTTGACATAATGGTGGAAGTTCTTCTTTCTGTCGGTACTGTCAATATCGGAAGAAATCAGCTTCCGGCAGAGCAGGTAAAAAGTGTTTTTCGTAAAATTGATATGGATCATCTTGGATATATTTTTGACTGTATCGAAGAAACCAGCAGAGAGAAAAAAATCCGCAACATGAAAAGCTATCTTATGACGGCACTGTATAACGCACCAATGACGATGGATGTGTATTATGATTCGGATTACAATTACGATTCTCACAATGGAGGCGAGGAATAAATGGCTGTTTATCGTGACAGGTCCAACGGTTATGACGGCAAGACATGGCGAGTGGCTGTCTATTATACCGACTGGCAGGGCAACAGGAAAAAGCATGAAAAGCGAGGATTCAAAACAAAGCATTCAGCTCAGGAATATGAAAAGGAGTTTCTTGCAAAGAAGAAGCATGATGTAAATATGGGCTTCTGTGCTTTTGTCGATTTGTATATGGACGACATAAAGCCGCATATCAAGGTGACTACATACGCCACAAAAGAGAATATTATCGAAAAGCATATCAAGCCTTATTTTGCAAACAAAAGCTTGTCGGGAATTTCGTCTGTTGATGTTTTACAGTGGCAGAACTCTTTGCTTACGCTTCGTGACGATGACGGCAAAGGGTACTCACCGACTTATCTCCGTTCTGTGCAGAATCAGCTTAATGCAATTTTCAACCATGCAGTCAGATATTATAATCTTCCGAAAAGTCCTTGTTCAGCAACAAAGAAAATGGGCAAGAGCAAAGCAAAGGAAATGCAATTCTGGACAAAAGATGAGTATATGGCTTTTGCCGAAGTGATGAAAGAAAAGCCTGTGTCATATTATGCTTTTCAGCTTTTGTATTGGGGAGGTATGCGTTGCGGTGAACTACTTGCTCTCTCAATGTCGGACTTTGATCTGGAAAAGAAAACTCTGCATATACACAAAAATTATCAGATCGTCAAAGGGCAGGAAATGATTATAACGCCAAAGTCGGAAAAGGGAAACAGGGTGATAGATTTGCCGGACTTCATCTGTGAGGAAATGGAAGATTACTTTGCTTCGTTGTATAAGGCTGATCCGGAAAGTCGTATCTTCCCGTTTACGAAATATTATCTTCATCACGAAATGGACAGAGGAGCAAAAGCCGCAGGAGTGAAAAGAATACGAATTCACGATCTCCGTCATTCAAGCTGTGCGTTGCTTATTCATCTCGGATATTCTCCGATACAGATTGCCGAAAGGCTCGGACACGAAAGTGTAACGATAACTGAAAGATACGCACATCTCTATCCGTCAGTACAAAGGCAGATGGCGGTCAGTCTTGATGATGCGTTCAGAGGAAAAGAGGATATTGACAATGGAACCAAAAAGCAAGATCTACAAGATTCAGACGGAAGAGCCGAAGCCGAAAAAGAAGAAAAACGAGAAAAACCGTAAACGAAATAATATAATCAATTTCCGTGTTACAGAAAATGAACGTGAGTTGATTGAAAAAAGAATTGCACTTTCCGGAATGACGAGGGCAGATTATTTTATAGAAAGTTGCTTGTATCAGGCAATTCTGGTCAGAGGTAATATCCGCACTTTTGATAAGATCAGAGAAAGACTATCGGCAATAGAAGATAAACTTTCCGATATGGAGAAAAATCCGGAGCTTACAAAAGATGACATTCTGGAGCTTCGGACAATTCTTGAAATGCTGACATTTGTTTATAAGAGAAAAAGATAACTTTTGTGTTTTTGATTTTTGGTGAGCGAAGCGATTTCAGATTTTTGCAGACAGGCAAAATGTAAAAGGGGTGTGGGGATTTCACCACCAAGCGATTTCGATATACGAAGTATATCATAAATCTATGCTTGCTACTCCCGTAATCCTACAAGTCGCATCTTTGTAAAAAATCGTCTTATTTCAGGAAATTAGATGAAAATAAAAATCAGGAAAATCGAGAGGAGTGAAAAACCAATGAACCGGGAAAAGAAAACAGTTGAGATCTGCGTCAGAGTAACACCAACAGAGAAAAAAGAATTGCAGGAAAAAGCGGATGCCGCACATCTGAGCCTTTCAAGATATCTGGTGAAATCAGGGTCGGACCATAAGATGCTCCAGACGCAAAACATTACAAGGCTGATTTACGAGATCAGGAAAATCGGAATAAACATCAATCAGATCGCTCATGTGGCGAATAGTCAGAGATTTATTCTTCAAAGCGACCTTGTTACAGTGAAACGTCAGATGGATGCAGTTTTTGAAATTACGAAGAAGATAGTTAAAGCAACTTATGACGAAAAGGAAGCCAACATAAAAACTCTGGAACGAAAAATCGACAAGCTGATGGAAAGGGTGGATGCTTATGGCGACGGTTAAATCGGTAAAGTCAGCGATAAAGTCATCGGAGTATGTTGTCAAGTCGATAAAGTATATTCTCTCGCCGGAGACAAAAGGCGGAAATGAAAAGTGCGTTCAGTCAAGTTTTCTGAATTGCTGTAATGATAGTATCGACAGTCTTGTTACACAGTTCGATGTTACAAGATTTGCCTTTGGCAAGAATGATAAGATATTGGCTCACCACTATGTTCAGAGTTTTTCGCCGAATGAAAAAATAACTTCGGAGCTTGCTCACAAGATCGGCGAGGAATTGGCAGACTGTGTTGCACCGGGATTTCAGGTTATTGTTGCAACTCATGTTGACCGTGATCATATACATAATCATTTCCTGATAAACTCTGTCAGCTTAGAAACCGGAAGTAAATGGCTAGGCAATCAGGCTACTCTTAAAAATATGCGTGCAGAGAGTGACAGGCTTTGCAGGCAATATGGACTATCAGTAATTGATGAAACAACAGGACTGCGTGGAATAGATCAGGCAACACAGAAATTAGCAGAGCAAGGGAAATCGTGGAAAGTTGAATTATGCCATGCACTTGATGAAGCGAAAATACTTTGTCACAGCAAAGAAGCGTTTATCGGATTTATGCGGAACAAAGGTTTTGAAATTACTGGTTACACCGACAGACATATTACTTTTCAGAAGGTCGGAGAGCAAAAGAAGATCAGAGCAGATACTCTTGCAAAACAATTTGGCGACTACTACACAAAAGAAAATTTGGAGCGAATGATGGGTTACTATTCTCTGCCAAAGCCGCTTCCAGCGAGAGAACAGCCGCCGCCACAGAAACCGTTTATCAGCGAATTTAAAAAATACGAAAAAGCATATATCAAGAAACATCCTCCACTTGCAAAACCTGATGAAGTTTTAAATTTGAAAAAGAAGATAAAGCAATCAAGAAATCCGCTTTTCTTTCTTCTGAGGGTAATCTTTATGCTGATGCTCCGGCGGCATAAGAAACTGCTGATTGATAAAAGATACTTCAAGCTGAGTATGCACACACATCAGAAAAAATTCAAAACAAAAAAGCTGTCCGTAAGTGAACAGCTTGAAAAATATAAAAGCAATCCGATCTATCAAGGCAACATCCCTTATAGCAGGCTGATACATTCTCAAGGCGAAAACTGCATAATAAGATTTGACCTTTCAGCAATACCAAAGCTTTATGCTTGTCCGATCTTTTTCTCTGCTAAGTTGTACAACGATCATGCGATGGTGACGATCAAAGAAAGGGACAAAAAGCTATTGCTCGAAACATTGAAGCTGAAAGATGAAACGATTATTGACAGACATACCCAAAGGTACTTGCCCGATGCAAAATACGATGAAATGAAAAAGCGAGCGGAGTTTCTTGGGGTTAAAACTGAATTTCTGGTGATAGATGAAAAAGATATTGATAAGCTCTCTGAGGAGAAAGACCGATATGTTTCATTTCCGCCAAAAGACGGAAAAATCAAATTAGCGTTTCTTCCTCAGAACAAGGATTATGTGCTGCATTGTCTTTATCCTGTAAAGCATCAGGCAGAGAGCGAAG
>JAFVEY010000070.1 GCA_017475765.1 Clostridia bacterium
CTTAGAACTACAACTGAATACATAACACAAGCGAAAATACAACGGTATCATAACAGTTTTGCCACTACACCAAATCTCATTGGTCGAGCGAGCCAACAGAGTGCCATTCTGTTGCTACCTTGACTACTTGGTAAGGCTTGCAAACCTGTTTAATACGATGTGGTGAAACCACCGGCGAGTACCCGACAGCACCCAACATCAGGATAAGATAACCTGTGTTATTGAAGATAATCTTGGCAGAGATTATCTTCCGATAAAGGTATAACCATTCTCGCATTATTCCCTTATCGGAGGATAATCAACGATGATGATATAGCGATAAGGCAAGAAAAACATTTCCTGCCTTGACACTATTTAAGTTGGTGACCCATCGGGGATTCGAACCCCGGACACCTTGATTAAAAGTCGAGTGCTCTGCCAACTGAGCTAATGAGTCATATTAAATTTTACCTGAACCTTAGCAGAATGAAAAGGATTTTGGCTGGGGTGGCTGGAATCGAACCAGCGATGACGGAGTCAAAGTCCGTTGCCTTAACCATTGGGCGACACCCCAATGTATTCCCACAAAAAAAACGCAGTTTCCGGTAACTGCGTCATGCAGGTTAAATATGGGGTGGGTAATCGGATTCGAACCGACGATCTCCAGTGCCACAAACTGGCGCTTTAACCAGCTAAGCTATACCCACCATAGATAAGCGCGCCGAAAGGGACTCGAACCCCTGACCTACTGCTTAGAAGGCAGTTGCTCTATCCAGCTGAGCTATCGGCGCAAATGGAGCGGGTGATGGGAATCGAACCCACGCAACCAGCTTGGAAGGCTAGTGTTCTACCATTGAACTACACCCGCACGTCTCTCAGCGACAGTTAATATAATACCACAACCGCCGCCGATTGTCAAGACTTTTTTTAAATTTTTTTAAATTTATTTTTAGCTTTCATAATTACAGAACATCCAGCTTGATTTTGTCATCATCAGCTGTAACATTAATCGCTGTAATGATACCGTCACGACTGTCAACAATAGCGCCTGCGATCTTATCCTCCACTTCCTTACGGATCAGGTTGCGCAGATCTCTTGCGCCACTCTGTCCTCCGTAGGACTTCTTTGCAAGATATTTCTGTGCTGCTTCATCATAGCTGAACGCAATGCCCTTCTCTTTAAGAGAATCTATATACTCATCAAGCATAAGTCTGCTGATCTTTACAAAATCCTCCTCGCTCAGCTGTCTGAATACGATTATCTCATCAAGTCTGCTTAAAAATTCGGGGCGCAGGAATTCGGAAAGTGCTTTTCTAACCTTCTCGTTGGTTGCTTCCGCTTCGGTCTTTGCAAAGCCCAGAGCGTTTTCTCTGCGCTCGCTGCCGGCATTGGATGTCATAACAATAACCGTATTGCTGAAGTTTACTTTTCTTCCCTGTGCATCTGTCAGAACACCCTCGTCAAGTATTTGGAGAAGTATGTTGAGAACATCGGGATGAGCCTTTTCAATTTCATCAAATAGAAGAACCGAATATGGTCTTCTGCGAACCTTTTCCGTAACCTGTCCTGCCTCTTCATAGCCTACATATCCTGGAGGAGAACCTATAATCTTAGATACAGAATGCTTCTCCATAAATTCACTCATATCCAGTCTGATAAGCGTTTCGGGCGTATTGAAAAGCTCTGAGGAAAGTACCTTCACAAGCTCTGTTTTGCCCACTCCTGTCGGACCGACAAAAATAAACGAAGCAGGTCTTCTTCTCGGACTGATCTGTACTCTGCTGCGCTTGACTGCTGCTGCAAGTGCCTTTACCGCTTCCTCCTGACCGATAACCTTTGAGCTTAGCTTCTCTTCAAGATCTGCCAGTTTATGCAGCTCATTCTCTCTCACCTTTGAAGCCGGAATACCTGTCCAAAGCTCAATAACGTGAGCGATATCCTCTTCCGTCACCTCTGCAAGCAATGTTTCCTCTGCAATTTCGGAAATTTCCTTTTCAAGCTTTGCAATATCGTACTGTACGGTTGCCAGCTTTTCATAATCTATATTATCCTCTCCACGGAGTTTTTCTTCCTCCTCTTTGAGAGTTCTGACCTCATCAAGAGTGCTGTCATATTTTTCAAGCTCCTTGTTTCTCAGAGAAGCGTGTGTGCATGACTCGTCAAGAAGATCAATCGCCTTATCAGGCAGGAAACGGTCCGTAATATATCTTTCCGAAAGCACTACTGTCTTGCGGACGATATCATCTGCCATCTTTACTCTGTGATATTCTTCATAATAGTTCTTTACGCCAAGAAGTACGTCGATCGTATCCTGAATGGAAGGCTCTGTTACCGTAACAGGCTGGAAACGGCGCTCAAGCGCTGCATCCTTTTCAATGAAACGTCTGTACTCATTGAATGTCGTAGCTCCGATCACCTGTATTTCACCTCTTGAAAGTGCAGGCTTCATTATGTTTGCCGCATTCATGGAGCCTTCTGATTCACCTGTTCCGACAAGGCTGTGTACCTCATCAATAAAGAGTATCACATTGCCTGCTTCCTTCACTTCGGTGATAAGACCCTTGATACGGCTTTCAAACTGTCCTCTGAACTGAGTTCCGGCAACAAGAGAGGTCAGATCAAGCAGCTGTATCTCCTTGTCCTTGAGTCTGTGCGGAACATTGCCTTCGGCTATTTTGATGGCAAGTCCTTCGGCAATAGCAGTTTTGCCGACACCCGGCTCGCCGATAAGACAAGGGTTATTCTTTGTTCTGCGAGAAAGTATCTGAATAACTCTGTCAATTTCCTTATCTCTGCCAATAATCCTGTCCAGTTTTCCCTCACGGGCTCTTTCAGTCAAATTGGTGCAGTAGGAATCTATATGTTTATGACTCTTACGGCGCTTCTGAGCTTCCTGCTTGCCCTGCTTATCATCATTTTTGCTCTTGCCTGTTTCATTCCCGGAAAGCTTGTCCGCCGGAGATTTGGAAGAAAAAAGATTTTTAAAAAACGGAGGGAATGCCGGAGCGCCACCCCTGCTGAAATCGCCTTCGTCCTCCTCTTCCCCCTGTTCATCAAATGAATCGGGGTCAGGTATGATTCCGGAATCAATCAGATCATTCATTGAATCCTGGAGATTGGCGAGATCATCCTCTGATATTCCCATTTTATCCATTATATCTGTTACGGGCTTAATGCCCATTTCCTTTGCACAAACAAGACAATAGCCTGTTGTTTCGGCTGTATTCGCTGCATTTGAAATAAATACGACAGCAGGCCGCTGTTTACATTTTGAACATAACATCATTTGCATAAAACTCCCTTTCTTTTCCTTGATATAAGGGTCAATATCAATATAATAACATATTCATGCGGACAATGTCTACTAAAAAATCAAAATTATTCATAATCAATTAGATTTTTGCACTCATTTGCATTACTTTTTTCCGGCAAAATGCTGTTTGAGCATACTGATAAATATCCTTCCATACATAATCAGCGCAAAAAGCATGGCAGCCGTTGTTAACGATAAAAGTACGGCAGTCAATGTATAGCTGCTGATTCCCCATACCGCTCTGAGAAAAACGATGACTGTTACGGATGTATAAAATATCACGGTAGCGGTTTTTCCGTACCATTTGGCGGCAGGCGGTTTCATATTCAGTCTCAGCAGCAGAAAACCTCCTGCAAGCATCAGCAGTTCCTTTGTGATAAGCACGGCTACAAACCACATAACCGCCTTATCCACAAAACTAAGACTAAAAATCACCGCTGCCAGCGTCAGCTTATCTGCCAAAGGATCCAGCATCTTTCCGAGCTGAGTGACCTGATTGAAACGTCTTGCGATCATTCCGTCAAACATATCGCTCACAGCCGAAATCAGAAGCATAAACCCCGCCATGACATAATTTTCCCTTACAATATACCTGACTGTCGGCGGTATGACTGCCAGTCTGAGGCAGGAAAGCAGATTCGGCACAGTCATATTTCTCTTTATTGCTGCTTTGACATTCATTGTACAAACCCCATTCAAAGCATTATCAATACCCGCACTATGAGGCAAGGCTGAGCAGCTTTGTCATGATAAGTTCGGGCAGATTAATGTAATAGATCCGCTGATATAATAATGATCGGTCAATTCCCTCCTGAAGCGACTCTGCCGCATCCACCGGCAAAAGAACCAGCAGGAAATATATCAGCATCGACATTATCATTATAAGCACCAACGCTTCCATAAGTCCCAAAATTCCACCTAATATTTTATTGACAGTTTTTACACCCTTTATATTCACAAAACTGTCTATTGTTTTCGTAGCAGCAGCAATAACGGCTGTCAGAATCAAAAAAATAATCATTGTCAGAATCACTGTGATCAGCTTTATCAGAACCGGACGTATCATTCCTTCCACAAGCTCCGGGACACTTGTATTGGCAGAGGATATTTCGTTTATCAGCTTATCGGGAGTAACTCCGGCTATTTCAAGCGCATTTTTCGCATAAGCCGGAAGAGAGTGCATAAGCGAATCGGATATATCCGCCGCCTTTGTCTGAATATCAATATCAGACATATTATCCGATACCGTCTTTACGATATAATCCTTAACAAAAACATTATATATGCCTGTCGATGCAATTGATGCGATCAGAACGGATGCGACCGAAGAAAAAAACGACCCCAGCAGACCAACAACTGCCCGTGCAAGTCCTCTTCTATATCCTCCGATCAGCAGCACAGCGATAATTACTGCCACGATAAGATCAAGTATAATACTCATAAATTCCTCCCTCTGCAGCATTTCGGTTATGTGCAGTCCATAATATCATGAAGATCAGCATAATTCAACTCTGACAGCTAAAGTATATCATATTTCTCCACCGACTACAAGAGAAATTATTAGCCGCTCCGCAAGTCTATATACAATTTATTGACAATAATGGCATAAAAAATGGAAATACCGTCCAGCAAAAAACTGTACGGTATTTCCGATACTGCAAATATATATTGCTCCCTCAACAAAAATTGCCACAATTATTTTTTGGCAGTAATCTTCTTTTCTGTTCCGTTAAGGATCCTCTTGATATTTTCCTTGTGCTTAATAATAACAGCAAGGGAACTAAGCAATGTAATTGCGAAAACGCAGGCAATGAACATAGGTGTCGGTTCCTTTGTCGGTGCAGTCACGGAAAGAATCCCTGCCGTATCCGCAAAACGAAGCCCTGCTGTAATAAACGGATAAAAAACTGCCGCTGTCAGCGAACCCTTCGATATCGTTTTCGTTATGATAAACACAATCAGAAAAATCAGAAGTGTCAGAACAAGTGCACGCCAGTCCGTCATAAGCATTACAGAAGCAGTCGTTACAACGCCTTTTCCACCCTTGAATTTATAATACAGCGGAAACATATGTCCGAGTATCGCAAAAAGTCCTGCAATATACATCAGAATTCCTCTTTCGGACTGAGCATCAGCGCTGTCCCATCCCCATGTAAGCAGATACGGTATCATTATGGAAAGAACGCCCTTCAGAAAATCCCCCACAAAGGTTATCACAGCCGGCACCTTTCCGACACAGCGCAGAACATTGGTAAATCCTGCATTTCCGCTTCCGAGCTTTCTGATATCCTCATGTCTGACAATGCCCGTAACAATAATCGAAGTATTGACGCTGCTGACAAGATAGGAACAAACGATTGAAATAATGACAAGCAGCCAATGATGAGCAAAAAAATCAATTAACATTTCCAAAATCCATCTTCCCTTTCAAACTGCAAGAATTATTTTTTGTCCTCACGTTCACGAATGATAAACCGGATCGGTGTACCCTGCATACCAAAAGTTTCACGTATCCTGTTTTCAAGGTATCGCTGATATGAGAAATGAAAAAGCTCTGCGCTGTTGACAAAGAAAACAAAGGTAGGTGGTTTGACGGAAGCCTGGGTAACATACATAATTTTAAGCCTTCTGCCCTTATCTGTGGGCGGCTGCACCCTTGCAACGGACTCGGCAAGAAGATCGTTAAGCATTCCGGTGGTAATTCTCATAGCAGCCGAATTGACAACTGTCATTATCAGTTCAAACAATCTGTCTGTTCTTTGTCCTGTTTTGGCGGATATGAATATAAACGGTGCATAAGACATATATGAAAACTCTGTTTCGAGTTTTTTGCGGTACTCATTCATGGTCTTGTCATTTTTCTCAACAGCATCCCATTTATTCACCGCAATAACGCAAGCCTTTCCCGATTCGTGCGCCAGACCTGCAATTCTTGTGTCCTGCTCGGTAATACCTGCCGAAGCATCTATCATAATCACACATACATCGCTGCGCTCTATTGCCATTTTCGCACGGATAACGCTGTACTTTTCTACTGCATCATCTATCTTTCTGCTGCGGCGGATACCTGCCGTATCCGTCAGGCAGAAACGCCCGTATTTATTTTCGATCACCGTATCTATGCTGTCACGGGTCGTTCCCGCAATATCAGATACAATACAGCGGTTCTCACCGGTTATTCTATTGACAAGCGAGGATTTTCCTGCATTTGGTCTGCCGATGATTGCAACCCTGACGAGATCCTCTTCCTCTTCGCCCTCTCCCTCTTCGGGAAGATAGTCATATACTGCATCAAGAAGATCGCCCGTTCCGTGACCGTGAACCGATGAAACCTGCACAGGCTCTCCCAGACCCAGATTATAAAACTCATAATAATTCGGATCAGGCTCTCCGATCCTGTCACACTTATTGACACAAAGTACAACAGGTCTGCCGCTTTTCTGAAGCATCAGAGCGACCTCTTCATCAGTAGCAACAACGCCGCTTTTAATGTCTGTAACCAGTATGATAACATCCGCCGCATCAATTGCAAGCTCTGCCTGACGGCGCATTTGTTTGAGGATGATATCATCGGAATAAGGCTCTATTCCTCCCGTATCAACCAAAGATATCTTTCTGTTTCTCCATTCGCATTGTCCAAATATTCTGTCACGGGTCACACCGGGCGTATCGTTTACAATTGCAATACGCTCGCCGACCAGCTTATTAAAAAGTGTCGATTTGCCGACATTAGGTCTGCCGACGATCGCCACAACCGGAATTGCCATAAAAAACCTCCTGACCGGCAAACTGCCGAAAAATAAAATAGAGAAGGAAATATATCTCCTTCTCTATCCCACCAAGCAATCAAGCCTCTGTGTTAATAACGATTCTGCCTTTGTAAATACCGCAGCTTGTGCAGGCTCTGTGAGCGAGCTTATATTCGCCGCAGTTCGGGCAGGTAGTGAGTGCAGGAGCATCCAGCTTCCATACTGATGATCTTCTCTTATCTCTTCTTGCTTTAGAAGTTTTTCTCTTAGGTACTGCCATGTTAAATAACCTCCTTGAAAATAAAGTACAAAAAATCATTCCTCAAGCAGCCTGCTTAAGGCTGCCAGTCTTGGGTCAGGCTCTCGCTCAGGGCAATTGCACTTACCCTCGTTAAGATTTTTTCCGCACTTTGGACACAAGCCCTTACAGGAATCCTTACAGAGGAACTTTGACGGAAGTTCCAAAAGAATATCATCTCTGAGCAACGCATCAGTATCGAGCATATAGTCCGGTGCTTCAATATAATCGTCATCTCCGTCTTCGGGCGGATCTGTGACGAGAATATGACTAAACCCATAGGCAAAATCTCTGCTGAAATGTTCGCAGCATCTATCGCACAAAAAATGATAACGAAAGCAAACATCGGCCTTCAGCGAAACAAGCCCCGCATGATTGCCGACCTTTATTTCTGCTGACACAGGCTCAGGGATGAATGTCATACCGCCTGCCGATATATCGCTCATATCAAATTCTGTTTTCGCTTCAAGATGCTCATTCTCATTGAGGAATATTTTCTTCAGATTAAGAATCACAAGCTCACCTCAGCACAAATCTTTTAAAACGCCATAGTTTATTATAATTGTCTGAATCGGCTTTGTCAATATATTTTTGCAAAAAACCGCCGATTTTCGATAAAAAATATGAGGAAGCCGCCATGACTTCCTCTGTTTTTTATCAATCAGACGAATCTGTAACGATCAGACCTTTTCTGATACAGCCCCAAGGCTCTTCGGAAGCTCACTTTCGTCAGCAGATACAAGGAAAGTGAACTGAGTTTCCGTCTTTGCAGCGAGAGAATTGATCTTCTCGACAAAAGAAGCGAACTGCTCAAAATCCTGACCGCCGATTTTAAGAGTGGAATCTACCAACACATCGGTAACGTCATAGTTGCCTGCGCAAAGACCGCTGAGAAAACCGAAAAATGCGTCAAAGCCTGTGATCGCATACTGCTCGGTATCGATCAGACGAGCCTTATGTGTTACATCATAAGTAAGCTTGGAACCTTTTTCAATAACAACGACATTGCCGTTTGAGCTTTCAACTGCTTCATTTGCCAAAGATATGAGCTTTTTAGTTTTACCTGTGCCCTTTTTTCCGATAATAAGTTTTACCATTATTTTTGCCTCCTTAAATTAAGCCGGTTAGCGGCTTATATTTTCAACAAATTCCGATTTGCTGCTGTTTCTATTTTATAATATATTTACCAAACTGTCAACCGCTTTGACCAAATATTTATTTAAGGCGAGCTTCAAGAGCTTCCTTCTGATCCTCGTAGCCGGGTTTGCCGAGAAGGGCGAACATATTCTTCTTATAGCTTTCAACGCCAGGCTGGTTGAACGGATTGATACCGAGTGTATAGCCGCTGATTGCACAAGCCTTCTCAAAGAAGTAGATCAGATATCCCAGCTCTGCCTCGTTTGCTTCATCAATCGAAAGCACTACATTCGGAACCTTGCCGTCGGTATGTGCAAGAACAGTACCTTCAAAAGCTCTCTTGTTGACAAAATCTACTGTCTTGCCGGAAAGGAAATTCAGGCCGTCCACATTTTCGGGATCTGTTCCGAGGGTGATCTCATATTTCGGCTTTTCAATCTGAACAACAGTTTCAAACATGGTTCTGGAGCCGTCCTGAATGAACTGACCCATTGAATGGAGATCTGTGGAGAATACGACCGATGCCGGGAAAAGACCCTTCTGATCCTTGCCTTCGCTTTCGCCGAAGAGCTGCTTCCACCACTCGTTCATCAATGTGAATGAAGGCTCATAGCTGACAAGAAGCTCGATAGCTTTGCCCTTACGGTAAAGAATATTTCTGATCGCTGCATATTTATAGCAGTCGTTCTTGTCAAGATCTTTGCTCAGAAGCTCCTCACGAGCCTTTGCAGCACCACCCATCAGAGCGTCGATATCAGCGCCGGAAACAGCGATCGGAAGAAGTCCGACAGCGGTCAGTACGCTGAAGCGTCCTCCCACGTCATCCGGAACAACAAAGGTTTCATAGCCCTCTTTATCAGCAAGCTGCTTTAAAGTACCCTTTGCCTTATCTGTTGTGCAGAAGATTCTTTCCTTTGCGCCCTCTTTGCCGTATTTCTTTTCGAGAAGCTCTCTGAAAACTCTGAAAGCAATGGCAGGTTCTGTTGTTGTACCTGATTTGGATATCATATTGATGGAAACATCTCTGCCCTCACAGATCTGAAGAAGCTCAGCGAGTGCTGTGGAGCTGATAGAATTACCTGTGAAGTAGATATCGGGAGTATCCTTTTTAAGAGCGTTATAGTTCGGCGACTTAAGGAATTCGATCGCTGCTCTTGCGCCGAGATATGAACCGCCGATACCTATTACAACGAATACATCGGTATTGGATTTGATCTTCTCAGCTGCCTTTTTGATTCTGTCAAACTCTTCCTTATCATAATCAACGGGAAGATCCACCCAACCCGTAAAATCATTGCCGAGACCGGTCTTGCTGTGAAGAAGGTCATGGGAAGCGCTGATCTGAGGAGCTATCGCCTGATATTCCTCATCGCTGATAAATTGTTTAACGTGCTTATCACTTAATTTAACAGACATAATTAAATAATCCTCCTTGATTACACGAAAGCATCCTGCTCCGCATAAAAAATGTATATAACTATTCTACAATATTTCAATTCTTTTTGCAAGGAATTGCGGAAATTTCTTTCAAATTTAATCAAATTCTTATCTGATAGCATGACAAAGAGATAATAATTCTCAAAAAGTCAATATTGACCCATAAATTTTAAAAAAAACCTGACATTTTCTTACACTATACCCGTTGACACAGCACACCTTTAAATGCAATAATTAAACAAAGGGATATACTCATCTGAATTTTTAGTCAATAAGGAAGAAATAGCAATATGGATGATAACAAGAATTATAATAAAGATAATAATCTTCAGCAAGAAGAATATGAAGATATTTATTCCGACAGTACATTTATTGAAAGAGTAAATACAAGAAAAAAGAAAAGAAAACAGGAAAAGCTGAGAAGGAATATCATTATTTCCGTCATTTTTGTGCTTCTGTTCGGGACAGTTGCCGCAGCAGCGCTGACAGGCTTACTGACAAACAACAGTATTCAGACCCAGACCGAAAAGACGGAAGAATCCTCCTCCTTAAAAGAATCGTCTGTGGAATCTTCCGAGGAAAGCGAAGAGGAATCCTCCGCTCTGAGCTTTGAAAACAGTATGGAATTCAAGACCGCTTCGGATGTGTTTTCAGAAAAGGTTAAAAACGAGCTTGAAAAAAATATTACATCAGGCTATGTTGTTCTTTACGATATGACGGAGGATAAGATCCTGTTTCAGAAAAACGGCAGCAAAAAATGCTATCCCGCCAGCACCACAAAAATGCTGACCGCCATTGTTTCAAGCAAGATCATAGACAAGGACACCGTCATTACTGTCGGTGATGAAATTGAACTGATCGGTGAGGACTCCAGCACAGCAGGACTGGTAAAGGGAATGAAAATGACCTTTGAGACTCTGATAGATGCTCTTCTTCTTCCGTCGGGAAATGATGCCGCCTATACAATCGCAGTCAATTCCGCAAGAATATATTCCGGCGATGAAACACTTTCCAATGAAGAAGCCGTCAAGCTCTTTGTTGAACTGATGAATGATGCAGCAAAACAGATCGGCTGCAAGAACACGCATTTTGTTACCCCCGACGGCTGGCATGATGATAACCATTACACAACCGCCGAGGATCTCGCAAGAATCGCCGCCTATGCAAAAACCATACCGCTTGTCAGCAATTCCTGCAAAAAATCTTATGCAAAATGGGATCTGATCAAAGAAGAAAGTTCTTCTCCTGAAAGCACCTCCTCGCAGCTGGAGGAAAGCTCCGCCGCTGAGGTGTCGGATAATAATGAAATTCAGGATCCGGAAACCGGTGAAATTGATGAGGAAGAGGAAGCATACGGAGATACGATCGAATGGTATAATTCAAACGCCTTGCTGCTGAGCGATTCGGGAATGTATTCCGAATTTGCAGACGGCATGAAAACAGGCTTTACCGATGAGGCAGGCACCTCTGTGGTTGCTTCCGCCACCATAAACGGGCATACACTTATCGCTTCCGTCATGAACGGGCTGACCCTCTATGCAAAGTATGACGATGCCAACAGACTGTTTACGGAAGGCTTCAAGCTATACGGACTGGACTATCAATACGGCTGATTTACGAACCGATAAGACTTTTAAAAAGCAGGGCGAATATATCGCCTAACGTGATCTCATCAATACTGTCGGCAGCGGCTATCGGATATTCTGCTATCTGAGAGCCGCTCATTTTATATACTATCTTACCAATTGCCTGACCTTTTTGCACAGGAGCTTCTATGCTTTCAGGGAGGGATATTTCGTAGGTAATATCTTTGTCTGCTCCCTTTTTGATCAGAAACGAATTGTTGATCTCCAATGTCGTTTTCACCTTGTCCGTCATACCGCCTCCGACAGCAATTTCTGTAATGGCTTCATCCGGAATTTTAGGAAGATACATAGAAAAATTGGCAAAACCGTAATCAAGCAGAGCGGCTGCATCGGTAAATCGCTGTGTACCTGTCGGTGCTCCCAGAACAACTGCTATCAGGCTCAGCCCGTCACGCTCTGCCGTTGCAGAAATACAGCTTCCTGCCTGAGAGGTCGTTCCCGTTTTCAGACCCGTTATTCCGTTATAGGTCTTAAGCAGTTTATTGGTATTGACGATCTGTGTCTTTCCGCCCCTCAGCTCGTCCATCCATATATTGCTGAACTTAAAAATAGATTTATGTTTAATCAGCTCTCTCGACATCAATGCAACATCATAAGCACTTGTCACATGACCTTCCTCGTCAAGACCATTGCAGTTTTTGAATACAGTTTCCTTCATACCGAGCTGCTTTGCCTTTTCATTCATCTGTTCAACAAATTCGTCCTCCGATCCGCATATAAACTCTGCAAGAGCAACAGCGGCATCGTTGGCGCTTGCCACGATAGTAGCCTTGACCATTTCCTCCACCGTCATTGTTTCGCCCGGTTCCAGCCATATATCGGATCCGCCCATTGATGAAGCGTGTGCGGATGCCGTCACCGTATCTGTCCATTTGATTTTTCCGCTGTCAAGCGATTCCATCACAAGAGTCAGGGTCATTACCTTTGTGATGGAAGCACAGGCTCTTACCTCGTGGGGATTTTTGGAATAAAGCACCTCTCCTGTTGAAGCATCCATCAGTACTGCAGCCGGAGCGGAAATATCATCGTCCGATACTGCTAACGCTTCTGTCGGGATCAATAATACAGAAACGAGTAAAGCAAGACATACTGCAGCAGTTTTGATTAATTTCATAACGCACCTCCGAAATAGATTAAAGACAATCCATTTATATGACAAAATGCCCTGCATTATGAAAAAAGAAAAAATGTGCAGAACTGAATGTTCAGATCATTTCAGCTCCGCCTATTTTTGTTATTTACTTGTCAGCGCTTTGATTTCCTCGCTTGAAAGAAATTCGTCTATTGCTCTTTTCAGCCGGGCAACAGGCAGACCGACCACATTATAATAATCGCCGTGTATTCCCTTTACAAAAAGTCCGCCCTTGCTTTGTATTCCATAGCCGCCCGCCTTGTCATAAGGCTCCGAGGTGCTGATATAATCCTCAATTTCCTGCTCGGAAAGCTCAAAAAATTCGACATCCGTTGAAACGGAAAAACTGAAGCTGTGCCGCATATAATACAGGCAGCAGCCTGTTATCACTCTGTGAACTGTACCTGAAAGCATATTCATCATGATACGTGCATCATTCGTATCTCTCGGCTTATTCAGTATCTTACCCTCTGTTATGACAGACGTATCACAGCCGATTACAAGATATCTGTCCCTTCCTTGTGCAACCATCTCCGCTTTAGCTGCTGCAAGATATTCGGGACATTTTTCCACTTCAAGATCTCTCGGTACAAACTCCCTTACATCTGACGGAATAACCTTGAAATCGTCATAGATCATCGACAGCAGTTTTTTTCTTCTCGGCGAAGCCGATGCCAGAATTACTTCCATAATTTTACCTCTCCCTCATTTTATGAATCTTTATATTAATTGCTTATAGATTTCTCCCTTTTTGAACCCGGTCAGCTGTGCAGCCTCCTTCGCCGCTGCCGAAGCTGATAAACCTCTCTCCATGCTTTTACGGGCAAGCTCAACAGCACTTTCAAGCGTTTCCGGCTGTTCCTCCTCCGGCTTTGCACCGTCAATGACAAGAACAATTTCTCCCTTGACAGAACCGTCCGTATACTTTTCCGCAGCCTCTGAAAGAGTGGTACGGATCACCTGCTCATGTATTTTTGTAAGCTCACGGACAATTGATATTTTTCTGTCGCCGAAAACATCATACATATCCCTAAGCGTGTTGGGAAGTTTATGAGGAGCTTCATAAAAAACCATTGTTCTCTGCTCTTTGATCAGCGACTGCAGATGCTCTCTTCTGCCGGGTTTATTGACACTAAGAAAGCCTTCAAAGGTAAACCTCCCCGTTGACAGACCCGACACGGCAAGAGCGCTTGCCATAGCCGTCGGTCCCGGAACTGCGGCAACCTCTATGCCCATTTCTGCACAGCGTTTGACAAGCAGCTCCCCCGGATCGGAAATACAGGGCATTCCGGCATCTGTCACAATAGCACAGTTTTCGCCGTTCAGTATTCTTTGGCATATTTCCTCTCCCCGATCATGAGTATTAAATTTATGATAGCTGATCATCGGAGTATGTATATCAAAATGGTTAAGCAGCTTGATAGTGACTCTTGTATCTTCCGCCGCAATAAAATCGACCTGCTTAAGCGTTTCAATGGCTCTCGGAGAAAAATCGGAAAGATTTCCTATCGGTGTGCCAACAACATATAATTTACCGCTCATAAATATCCCTCCTTATATTCACCGTATATTTTTATCATTTCTTCCGAGAAATCGCCGTTTTCGCCCTCTATCAGCAGAACAGGCTCAACGATCAGCCCTCCCGGCTTTCCGCCTCTTCTTCCCTCTATCAGAAACAGCTTCGGTGCCTTTCCGGGACGCTGCTGAACAAAGCGAAGGCGCTTAGGCTCTATATTATGCGCTCTCATGGAAGATATCACATCGCTGAGTCTTTCGGGGCGCTGACACATACATAGTCTCCCCGAAAAATTCAGCAGTATTTTTGCTGCTGATACTATGTCATCCATGGTACACATACTTTCATGCCTTGCAATAATGTGCGAGCTGTTTTTGCTTTGTATTCCTGCTCCTGCCGCTTTATACGGAGGATTGCATACAACCAAATCATAAGAAGACAATTTCAGCTTTCCTTTCAGCTCCCGAAGATCACTATTCAGTATGCTGATTGTGTCGGCAAAGCCGTTAAACTCCACACTTCTTTGCAGCATATTGCAGGCATTCTCCTGTATCTCAACCGCCGTAACGCTTTTCGGTGCATGATTTCTCAGCCAGATAAGTGGGATCGCACCGCAGCCGCTACCAAGATCGCAGGCATTGTCATTTCTTTTCGGAGAAGCGAAATCGGCAAGCAGCACCGTATCCGTCCAGAATTTATGCTCATCGGAAACAATGACCCTTACTCCCCCTCCGAGCGGCTCCAATCTTTCTCCGTCAAGAAGCACCTGAATCCCACCTTTCCTATATCTATTCGCAAACACTTTTATCATTATAGCACAGCATGAAAAATTCGTAAAGTGCGAATATAAAATTTATACGTATTTTGCTTTCATCAATGATTGGATATTTACTTTTCTGTCAATACTAAGTACATTAAAACTTACGGAGGTATTGACATTGTTATTCAACAAAGTGGAAATATGCGGAGTAAATACTTCAAAGCTCAAGGTTATCTCTGAGGACAGAAAACAGGAGCTTTTAAATATCATGCGCAGCGGCTCACCCGAAGAGAGAGAATCTGCAAGGGATGAAATGATCAACGGCAATCTACGTCTTGTTCTGAGCGTCATTCAGCGCTTTGCAGGCAGGGGAGAAAATCCCGATGATCTTTTTCAGGTCGGCTGCATAGGACTGATCAAGGCAATTGATAATTTCAACTGTGACAAGGATGTGCGATTCTCTACCTATGGTGTCCCGATGATCATCGGTGAGGTAAGGCGTTATCTGAGAGATTATAATCCTGTCCGGGTAAGCAGATCCATCAAGGACACCGCCTACAAGGCAATGCAGGCTAAAGAAAAAATTACATCCGAAACGGGAAAAGAACCTACCATTGACGAAATCGCAAAAGCGATTGATTTACCGAGCGAAAATGTGGTTATCGCTCTGGAAGCAATTGTAGAGCCTGTGTCGATCTACGAGCCTGTTTATTCTGACGGCGCCGACACGGTCTATATTATGGACACTCTCGGAGATGACAATGACGACAAACGCTGGCTTGAAAGAATTGCTTTGAAAGAGGCTGTCAAAAATCTCGGCGAGCGTGAAAAGAATATCCTGACCATGCGTTATATGAAAGGCAAAACACAGATGGAAATTGCCCAAGAGATCGGCATCAGTCAGGCGCAGGTATCAAGGCTGGAAAAAAGTGCGCTGGTAAAAATACGAAGCGAAATGTAAAATATGTAAAAAGGACAGCCGCAGTATTTTGTGCGGCTGTCCTCGTATTATTTATATTCACTTGTATGAAGCAGTTCCTCTGCCCACTTGACTTCTTCGGGTGTGGGTGTCGGAACACCTTCAAGAGGATATTGGAGTTTCAGCTCCTCCCACTTCATCAGTCCGAGCGTATGATACGGAAGAATCTCAACCTTTTCCACCGTTTTAAGGGTAGAAATAAATTCGTGCATTGCATTCAGATCTTCTTCCTTATCCGTTATGCCGGGAACCAGCACATGACGGATCCACATTTTCTTTCCATGATTGGAAAGCCAACGTGCCATTTCTAAAATGTTATCATTCCGGACTCCGGTCAGAGACTTATGTCCCTGCGGATTCATATCCTTAAGATCAAGCATTACCAAATCGGTAACGCTCATAAGCCTTTCAAATTTGCCCAGCCATTCCGGATCGCTGCTGAAAGGCTGACCAGCAGTATCTATGGTCGTATTGATATTTTCCTTTTTGGCAAGAGCAAAAAAAGCAGTAACAAATTCCTGCTGCAAAAGCGGTTCGCCGCCGCTGACGGTAATACCGCCGTTATTTTTCCAGTAACCTTTATACCGGCGGACGTGCTGAAAGAGCTTTTGTGCAGTCCATTCCTCCCCCACGCTGTTCCATGTGTCGGGATTATGGCAGAATTTGCAGCGCATTTTGCATCCGCTGAGGAAAACGACAAATCTTACACCGGGACCGTACTCAAGCCAGAAGGTTTCAAGCGTGTGGACTTTTCCGGTAATGTTAAAATCAATATCGTCTGTCATAATCAAAGAGTTGCATGGCAGGTACGTGA
>JAFVEY010000071.1 GCA_017475765.1 Clostridia bacterium
AATTTCAATTTGCGCCCCCAATAACCAAAAGGGGGTGAGTTATTTATGACGTATGAAGCATTTTTTCAAATGGTAATAGCCGTAACAGGTGTTATCAGCTTATACATAAAGATTAAAAACTCCCGCAAAAAGAAATAACCGCCATCTCACCCAAGGCGGTTATTTCACGATAATCTTTTAGGGCTGCCGCTTATCGGGCAGTCACCTTGTACTTTTATTATAGAATGTTTTTTTGGCTTTGTCAATATATTTGTTCGTACATTCTGAATTGACCCATTTCATCTGTTTTTCGTGAATTTTGTTTCTTGCAAATTTTATTTTTATGTGCTAAAATAATCATGCTTAATGAATATACATACCGAGCAGCAAAAGCGTAAGTCCGGGTATCGTAATGCTATGATATCCTGTGGCTGACGCTTTTTTTGCGCTTTCAGCACCCCTGATGCCGGAAGTTTACATTAACGCAAATTATCTGCGGCGCTATGCCGCCGGTTGTGGAAGGAACCGAAAAAGTCTCCGAATATTTTTTAAAGGAGAAATCCAGATGGAAAAAAAGGCAGTTCAAAACAAAATGGGAACAGCACCGGTCAAAACGCTTCTGCTGTCAATGGGTATACCGATGATCATATCCATGGCTTTGCAGGCGCTGTATAATATCGTTGACAGCTATTTTGTCAGTCAGATGGGCAATGAGATCGTCAGCGGCGGCATGACGCTCGGCGAATGCGGCATGAATGCACTCACTCTCGCATTCCCTGTGCAGATGCTGATGGTAGCGATCGGTGTCGGAACCGGCGTCGGCGTCAATGCGATCCTTTCCAGAAGCCTCGGAACGGGCGACAAGGAAAAGGCCGCAAAAATTGCAGGCAATTCGATCTTCCTCGGCTTATGCACATTTATCGTATTCCTGCTTTTCGGACTTTTTGGAACGGGCGCTTATATCGACAGTCAGACAAATGATCCCGTTATCAGACAGATGGCAGTTGAATATCTCGGTATATGCTGTATTCTTTCACTCGGCATTTCGCTTTATATGATCTATGAAAAGCTTCTTCAATCAACTGGCAGGACCATGCTTTCAACCATAGCGCAGATATCGGGAGCCGTCATCAATATCATCCTCGACCCTATCATGATCTTCGGTCTGTTCGGAATGCCGAAGCTTGGCATAGCAGGTGCGGCTTATGCGACTGTCATCGGTCAGTATGTATCGTTTATCCTTGACGCAGTCTTTCACTACAAATATAATAAAAAAGATTTTGCAACAAGCGTCAGATATACAAAGCCTGATTTGCCCGTCATCATTGAAATATACCGTATCGGTATTCCGGCGATCTTAATGCAGGCTCTTATGTCCTTCATGACCTACGGGGTCAATATTATTTTCGGCAATGTTTCCACCGAAGCCGTCACCGCTTACGGACTTTATTATAAGATCCAGCAGTTTGTCCTTTTCGCTTCTTTCGGAATGAACAATGCCATGATTCCGGTGATTGCCTTCAATTACGGAAAGAACGACCGCCGGAGAGTGACAGACGGAGTCAGATACGGAATGATATATACGCTCATTATCATGGCTGCCGGATTGGTGCTTCTGCAGGTGTTTGCCGTAAACCTTGCCGATGTGTTTGCTCTTTCGGAGAAAACAGGCGAGCTGATCGTGCTTTCCATCAGGATCATCACCGTCGGATATCTTTTCATCGGAGCAAATGTTGCATTCCAGGGCATATTCCAGGCTCTCGGACACGGAGTCGCTTCGCTGATCGTATCACTTCTCAGGCTGATCGTCATAGATCTTCCGATCGCCTATGCGCTGACATTTCTGCCGAATGCCGATCAGGTGATATGGTGGGCATTCCCGGCAGCTGAGCTTGGCGCCATGATCTATTCGATACTGTTCATGCTGAGGATCCATAAAAATCAGATATCACAGCTGAGAATCTGTGAGGATGCCGAGACACTCTCTGCCGAGATCACGGCGGCAGAGTAAAACAGAATATTTTATCACCGGCTGACTGCCTTTTTACGGAACCTTTACGATATCCGTAAAAAGGCAGTGTGCTTTTGTGTGGCGCAGCTTTTTATTTTTATGAAGGCTGCCGAAGTACCATTTTTTATAGGTAATATTTTTTGAAAGCTCGTCAAAATATGTTGAAAGCGGATCTATTCTGCACTTGTGCGCCGCCAGAGCCATATCCTTCATGGACGGCTGATGGGTGATGACATAGTCCACCTTTCTGTCAACCTTATCAAGGTTTTCAATGCCGTACTGCATTTCGATCATGGAAGGCATTTCCTCCTTCCACCATGTACCGTTTTCCCGGCGCAGCTCCTTGTCGTCGCTGTCGCCGCCGCCAAAGGCAAAAAAGGTCTTGTCCTCGATGCGATAGATCTCTCCTCTCAAAAGCTGATAGAGGTTGCCGCCGATTCTTCTTGCTCTTCCGCCGAACAGCTCAACAACGGGATAAGTCGCCAGAAGAGAGAAATTTTCATGTGTTCCGTCAACGAACAGCGTCTTATATTTCTTATCGCATATTTTCCTGAGCGTCTGCCGTTCCTTTTTGGAGTTATCCCAGATAAAGCCGAAATCGCCGCAAACGATAAGGCAGTCGTTTTCGGTGAGTTTTTTCAGCCTGCTGCTTTCAAAGCGCTGATATTCTCCATGTATGTCTCCTGTCACAAAAATCATGTTCTTCCCCCTTCGGGATCACCACCATCACTCTTTATCAGACATTATCCCCGTCAAAAATCATTATTACTATAAATGAGCAAATCTGACAAATTGCACAAACAACTTGTCATTCTGAGGAGCGACAGCGACGAAGAATCTTTCCGGTAGGCTGCTTTTTTGGAAAAGATCCTTCGCTTACGCTCAGGATGACAGAGAGAATGCCTCAGAATAACAAACCGAGTATGTTTATTGTGCATAATAACGAACAATTATAAATTTGCTCATTCATAGATTATTACTACATTTATCGTAATATTCGCCTTAAAATTTAGCAGAATTGCATTTGTGTTTTAAAACAAAATAATGTACAATAGTATATGCGGATATTGATCAGGTTATTTTGCCATCACAGAATTTCCAATAAAATTTTTTATTTTTCGTCAAATATATTATATCACAGAGGTGTATGATTTTCTATGAAAAAAATAATGACAATTATGCTTGCCGCAGTCGTTTTTTTGTCAGCTTTTATGGTAATCCCCCCTCAGACAGCCGATGCGGCTCAGTTCAATATTGATTTCAAAACGACAAGCAAATCCATCTATTTTGAAAACCTTGACACGGGAAACGTGGTTTATGAAAAGGACTCCGCAGCCCGGCGCTTTCCGGCTTCGACAACAAAAATCATGACCTACATCATTACTGCCGAAAACGTCAGCGATTTCAACAATACCTACGTTACAGTCAAGGGCAGCGTTCTTCATCAGCTCGACGGCACAGGAAGCTCTCTTGCCGGACTGGAGGAGAATGAAACACTCAGCATTTATCAGCTTCTGTGCTGTCTTATGATTCCTTCGGGCAATGACGCAGCGCTGATCCTTGCCGATCACATCGGCGGCGGCGATGTCAGCAAATTCGTTGATATGATGAACAAAAAGGCACAGGAACTCGGCTGTGAAAACACCCATTTTGCCAATCCTCACGGTCTTAATGACCCTAACCACTACACAACAGTCAGCGATATGGCAAAAATCACGAAATATGCCCTGACCCTTCCTGAATTTGCGGAGATCTCCAATACTGTCACCTCCGATTGTCTGGGAGAGGACAGATACCTCATCACCACCAACCTGATGATCGACGAAAACAGAGGCGGCGAATATTATTACCCCTACGCTTCGGGCATCAAGACAGGCTCGACAGGAAACGATTCGGGCTACTGCCTTGTTTCCACCGCCTCAAAGGACGGCTACACCTATCTCTGCATTGCTTACGGCGCTCCCTACGAGGACGAAAAGGGCGATAATTATGACAACGGGGCGATGATAGATTCTGCCAATCTGTACCAATGGGCATTCAGCAATCTTGCGATAAAAAGAATTCTCGACAAAAACAGCCTTGTCAAGGAGATCAACCTGAATTACGCATGGAACAAGGACAAGATACAGCTTGCCCCTGCCGAGGGCTTTTCCACCATTATGCCCGACAATGTTTCCATCGAAAGCATTGACAAAATATACGATGTTCCCGAAAGCATTGACACTCCTGTCAAGGCAGGCGACAAGGTCGGCACAGTCACGCTGACTTATGCCAATCAGGAACTGGCAAAGATTGATCTGATCGCAAGTGAATCGGTTGACCGAAGCGAGCTTCTGACTGCCATTGACGGTCTGAAAACGATCGCCACTTCAAGCTGGTTTATCATCGCTGTTATTATCATTGCTGTTCTGATGCTGACGTATTTTATTGTGGTTGCTGTCTACAACAAACGCAAGCAATCACGCCGTCCTGTCAAGAAATACAGAAAATTCTGAAAATACGGCTGCTTTGCTGCCTGATCACGATTCGACAGCATTATGGGATTCATATTCATCAAGGTCAAGAGAAGCGGGAATAAAATACGGATTTTCATGCTGAGAAGCAGGCGGCTTGCGCCTGCTGTAATTCCCTTCAAGAATTTTGATTATATTGGAAGGCTCGGTGATCCAGTCAAAATCGGCTCTCCATTGCCCCGACCTTCCGGTCAGGAAATCCGAATCCTCCACAAGCCGGAAAAATCCGGTCAGATCTCCGCCGATGGTTCTGACCGCATTTCTGATCCTTGCCTTTCGTTTGTCTGTCAGGCTTAGCACCTTGGGCAGGTCGGTGCAGACATCATTGAAGGAATTGATGATTTTCTGATATTCACACACAGGCTCTTCCGCCGCTGCGGAAGAGTTTTTTACTTTTGTTTGCTTTGCTTTTCTTTCATCTGATTTACTTTTCTTTTCTTTACTTTTCTTTTGTGGGATAAATGTTTCATTTACCTGAGTTTCTGAAACATTTTCCACAGTTTTTGCGTCATCCTCCTTCGGCTGTGCATCACATTCACAGGCGGAAGAATCCGTTCCGATCAGACGGTATCTGCTTTTGTCAGCCTTATTTCTTATTGTCACTTCGTCATAGCGGCGCTGTATGCCGACAGAGGTGATGACCGACTGCTTGATCAGCTCCTTGTCTAAAAGTCCGATTTCGGCACAGTAGAGAATGATCTCGACAATCAGCTTTTTGTCGCTGACCCATCTGTTCCCGATGATCCGCACAATATGAGCCGCCAGACTTTCCAGCGAAACCTCCAGATAATAGCCGTTCTGATACACCCTGCTGATGACAATATCATACACCGCTGTCCCCAGCGGACCATACTCATTCAGCAGATCCATGATTTTGAAATCGTCCCAGAAATCCACATCCTTTGGAAAATAGGACAATCCTGTTTTTTTCGGTCTTGCCATTTTTAGCTCCCTTCTGCCGTTTATCCTCCGGCAAATAAACTTGTTTTCAATATTCCTCCCAAAAAGACAAAAAGTTGACCCCGAAAGGTCAACTTTTGAAAATTTTTTCAAATATAGTAAATGAAATTAAAAAATTCCTATTAAAACATTCGGGTGCAGGGGTTTTGCCCTAATTGTAATAGAAATTAATCAGTATCGTTCACTATAACTTCAAAATGATTCCGCAACAGCATAAAGATTGAGATCCCATGCAGGAATGTAGGGGTGCTGTCTGATATAGAGCCGATAGGACGGTTCGACCGAGTGGATAAGGAGCGGAAGAGAAAATATATCCTCGCTTCGGTGATAGGCGGCAATATTCAGCTTGGGTCTGTCACGGCGGAGCGTGTTGATTCCGCCGAGAATCGCCTGTCTTTCGCTGCCCTCGACATCCATTTTCAGATAGCTCAGACGGCGGACAGCATAAAGCGTGTCGATCTTTGTAACAGCCAGATCGTTTTTGGCGCCCTGCCTGATAGACGACCCCCGTCCGAGGGACTCCTCAAAGCTCATGTCCCTGTCCTCCGACCATATCCCCATTCTGAAAAGCCTGACACCGGACATTTCGCCGACATGGGCTTTCAGCTTTGCAAAGGTTTTTCTGTCAGGCTCCAGAGCGGTGATATGCCGATATGTACCGCCCGTGTAGGAAAGAAACTCGTCTATCGTATCGCCCCTGTATGCTCCCAGGTCAAGATAGCTTTCATCAGCGCCGAGCTTCAGCACATTACGGAATATTTCGTCTTTTTCGCTGTATGCCGAACTCAGACAGTCAAGCCTGCCCGTCAGCTTATAGGCAACAACGCTTTCAAACACCTGCCTTGACTTTTCGTCCGCCAGAAGCTCATACGCTCTTTCGATCGGCTCACGGTTTTCTTCATAGAATTCTCTGCACCATATATTATCGCCGTATACAGGAACATCAGCGGCAAGTACGGTATGCTTCTGTGCAAGAGAGAAAATATGCTTCATCACTTCCGGAACGGCTGTTCCGAATGCAATGATAATAATCATATCGCCGAGCTGTGCTTCATGCTCCGAAATCTTTCTGACACTAAAGCCACGGAAGCTCTGCCCCCTTACAAAATCATCACTTGCGGCAATGCCGCTGACAGGTATCCTCCGCCTTTCAAGCTCGTCCATTACCTTATCAGCACCATTGCCCATACCGTAAATGATAACGGGCTTATCGGTATTTTTTAAGAAATCATAGATATCATCCTGTGGTAAATTCAATTCATACCTCCTGAAAAACAGCCATCATAAAACATCGGGAAACAGCATTTTTGTTGCTGTTTCCCCTAAAAATAATATGTTCTTTGCGTCTGGTTTGATTACTTGATATACATAGATATGTCAAATGCTTTGACAGAGTGGGTCAAAGCGCCGACAGATATGATATCCACGCCGCTTTCCGCAACCGCTCTCAGAGTTTCGTCCGTGATTCCGCCCGAAGCCTCCAGTACCGCCCTGCCGGCAGTCATTTCAACCGCCCTTTTCATCGTTTCGGGACTCATATTGTCCAGCATGATGATATCGGCTTTGGCGTCCAGCGCTTCCTGAAGCTCATCGAGATTTCTTGTTTCCACCTCGATTTTTGTCATGTGGCCGATCTTGCTTCTCAGCTTTGTAATGGCGGCGGTGATTCCGCCGGCGGCATCAATGTGGTTGTCCTTCAGCATGGCGGCGTCCGAAAGATTATAGCGATGATTCTTGGCACCGCCTGTCATAACCGCATATTTCTGAAGAGGGCGGAGACCGGGAAGTGTTTTTCTCGTGTCAGCGATAGACGCATTCGTGCCCTCAACAATTTTGGCATATTTGTTGGATGCCGTAGCAATGCCGCTTAAGTGCTGAATAAAGTTAAGCGCTGTCCTTTCTCCCTTGAGAAGAACGGCAGTTCTGCCTTTGAGCCGGAGAATGTCATCGCCGTATTTCACAGCATCTCCGTCTTTTTTGAGATATTCTATTTCCGTGCTTTCGTCGAGCAGCGTAAAGACTCTTGCGGCGATCTCCACTCCGCACACGATTCCGTCAGCCTTCGCCATCAGTCTGCCTTCGCCCTGCTGATCTTCGGGGATAAGATAGTCGGTTGTGACATCACAATAATTGATATCCTCCATCAGCGCTGTTTTGATGATATTGTCCACATAAAATTGATTAATCGTCATTTTTTGATATAACCTCCTTAAAAACTATCGCCGCCACCATTGCAAGGCTTCTTGCTTCGACAAAATCACGGTTGATCTCATAGCCGCCGCTGATAATATCGCTGAGAATCTCTTTGGAGCGTTTCAGACTTTCGGGTGCAATTGCAGGATCGGGTATGACAAAATAACAATCCTGCATCAGCTTTCTTATTTCGGTTCTGAATCCGTGCGGCAGCGGCTTTCCGCTGAGATCCTCCTGCTGCGTAAACTCACCGAAGGAAGCATTATCATCAGAACACATTCTGTTAATGATATCCGCTGCGGCTCTTCTTGAAAAAACAAGAGCCTCCAGAAGTGAATTGCTTGCCAGTCTGTTGGCACCGTGAACGCCCGTATGAGAACATTCTCCGGCTGCATAAAGCCTGTCAACGGTTGTCCGTGAGTTGAGATCAACATCAATTCCGCCCATCAGATAGTGCTGACAGGGGAAAACGGGGATCCATTCCTTGGTGATGTCGATATTTTCCTCCAGACATTTTTCATATATCATCGGGAAACGGTTTTTGATAAATCCGGGATCCTTGTGAGTGATGTCGAGATAGAATTTTTCGCTGTTTGTCGCTTTTGATTCCAGCATAATGGCATTTGACACGACATCTCTCGGAGCAAGATGACCACGGGGGTCATATTTTTCGGCAAAGCGTTCGCCTTTGCAGTTAAGAAGAACGGCACCCTCTCCACGGACAGCCTCGCTGATCAGAAAGCGTTCTCTGTCGTTTTCGGCGGCAAAGGCTGTGGGGTGGAACTGTATGCGGCTGAGGTGCTTTACCTCTGCGCCGAGCATATAGGCAAGCGTAATTCCGTCACCTGTTGCAATGGCGGAATTGGTCGTATACTGATATACTCTTCCGATACCGCCCGAAGCAAGTATACAGTAATGGGCAGCAATGATTTTTGAGCTTCCGTCAGGAAACAGCAGTCCTGCCAAAAAGCCCTTGTCCTCCTTTTCCAGCTTGTAGAGAAGCGTGTTTTCACAAATATCGACATTGGGCTTATTCCTGACATTTTCGATCAATGCTTCGACAATCGCACGGCCTGTCGAATCCTTGTGATGAACGATCCTGTGACGGGAATGTCCTGCTTCCAGCGTTTTCTGCATGGTCCCGTCCTCGTTCAGATCGAAATCAACACCCATTTCCTTGATTTTTCTGACATCATCGGGTCCTTCCCTGACAAGCACCTCGACAGCCTTTTTGTTGTTTTTATTTTTACCAGCAGTCAGCGTATCCTGAATATGCAGCTGATAGTCATCATTTTCAAGATCAAGGACAGCAGCGACACCGCCCTGAGCAAGTGAGCTGTTTGAAAGTGTCAGTTCCCTTTTGGAAATCAGCAGCACCCTGATATTTTCCGGAAACTGCAAAGCACCGTAAAGTCCGGCGGCGCCTGCGCCAACGATCAGAACATCATATTCCCTGTTCATATATAAGACCTCTTTTTTTATGGCTTCTTATCAAAATAAGCCAAATTACATTCGCACGGACAAAAACCCATACTTATTCTATTGTAGCATACTTTACAGGATTTTTAAATAGGTTATGTAAAAAATGTATTGCAAATCATTATCATTATGAGGTACCCTGTTACGGCTGTACGGCTTATTGATAAAAATTCGAGGTTGTCCGTACTGCGTGGACATCCTCCTACTCGATTATCGGGCTTTTTCTGTAACGATTCGGACTTACACCGTACTTCCTTTGAAATGATCGAGTAAAATATGGCAAATTATGAAATCCGGTTTCTTCAGCTATTTCTGTAATAGTCTTGTCGGTGTTAGTAAGTTTATCAGCAGCAATTTCAAGTCGATATTCCTTTAAATACTGTGTAAAACTTGTACCCGTTAATTCGTCAAATAGCTTAGAAAAATAGCTTGCAGAATAATTAATCAGCATTGCAGCTTTCTGAACTGTTATTTTTTCAAAATAGTGTTCCTGTACATAGTAAATGACTTTTTTGATTTTAGTGTAATTCTTTTCGAGTTTAATAGATGGATTGTCAGAAATATCACAATATTGATTAAGATGGTGTAAAATCGCATATAAATTAGATTTAACCATTAGTTCATCATTCAGATATTTCTTTTTTCGATTGCCGATCAGATATTGCAAATAAGGTGTGAGGGATACTGTCAACTCTTGATTTTTACGCAAATGGACAGGAAGTATTTTTGTGTGTTCATATATTTCTTTGAGATACTTCTCATAACAATGGCTATTATTATCTTCTAATAAATTAAAATCAAAGAGAATGTTGAAATACTCCATCTCATCTTTATTAAGTTGTTTAATGGAGTGGAGAGTTTCAGGAGCAATAATAATGATATCCCCTTCTTCAACTATGTATTGATTTGTTTGCACCGTGACTATTCCTTTTCCACGAACAGTATAAATCATTTCCATTTCTTTGTGCCAGTGAACCGGATAGCTTTGAATGTACTTAGGTAGTTTTCCTTTATAGACCACATAAGGAAAAAATAGTTTACCATGTATTTTTGTTTCATACAGCATTTTATTCAATTCGATCACCAAAAATCATTTTGTGTAAAAATCAGCTCGTTTTAATATAGACATTATAGCATATTAAGTATTATAATGCAAATACATACAGATTTTATGGAGGTAGATTTATGAAAGCGCTGGTTTCAGGTCTTTTGAATGTAGAAACGACGGTTTCTGTCAAAGGGTTTCCAATTCATTATTATCCGATAGACTATCCGTTTTTTGGGATTAATTCCAATGTTTCCGGAGTTGGTTTCAATATTGCAAAAGCACTCACGACTTTAGGGGATGATGTAAGCCTTTTTTCTTTTTTGGGTAAAGATAATGAGGCCAGGAGAATACTTGAACAGTTGAACAATGATCATATTAAGACTGATCATATTGATCAACGCTTAATAAACACGCCTGTATCTGCTGTATTATATGATTCCGATGGCAAACGCCAGATATATTGTGATTTGAAAAATATTCAAGAGCAAAGTATTGAGCCCGATAATGTAGAGGAAGATTTAAGAAGCTGTGATATTGCTGTACTTTGCAATATCAATTTTAACCGTCATCTTATAAGATCGGCAAAGCGGCTGGGTGTGCTTACAGCCACAGATGTTCACGTACTCAGCGACATTAATGATGAGTATAACCGTGACTTTATGGAAAATGCAGATATTTTATTTTTAAGCAATGAAAATCTGCCTTGCTGCGCTGAAGATTTCATAAGACAGATCAATAACCGTTATCATAACAAAATAATTGTAATCGGAATGGGGGCAGAAGGAGCTATACTGTTTGATTGCGAGAAAAATGAAATATCCAGAATACCTGCTTACAGTATCGGAAAAATTGTCAACACAATCGGTGCAGGTGATGCATTGTTTTCTGCCTTCCTTCATTTTTACACAAAGGGGCTGGATGCCAAATCTGCTCTGCAAAGAGCTGTCATATTCGCCGGAATTAAAATCGGATATAATGGTGCATCGGTTGGTTTCTGCAAAGAACAAGACATAGATGAAATTCTTAAAAAGGCTTGATATAATGGATGCTTTAATTGTAAATAATATAGAATATCATATCATAAAGTTACTCGGTAAAGGGAAGGGTGGATATTCTTACCTTGCTGAGAGAAATGGAAATCAGTATGTTTTGAAACAAATTCATCATGAACCCTGCACCTATTATACCTTTGGCAATAAGATAGAATCCGAAAAGAATGACTACCAACGTCTTATCAATGCGTCAATAAGAATCCCTGAAATGTTGGATATAGACATTGATAATGAAAGAATAGTCAAAGAGTATATTGTCGGAAAGACCATTTTTAACATGATAAAAAATGACGTGTCCATCAAACCGTATATGGAGCAGATCCGGGAAATGTCAGAGCTGGCAAAATCGGCAGGATTGAATATCGACTATTTTCCAACTAACTTTGTTGTGCAGAACGGTTTACTTTATTACATTGACTATGAGTGTAACAATTATATGGATGAATGGAGTTTTGAAAATTGGGGCATAAAGTATTGGTCAAAAACACCTGAGTTTATGAAATATATATCTTGAGGAGTTCTCTAAAATAAAAAATAGTTCGAGCAGATGGATTGAGGATGTGCGAACAAATATATTGACAAAGCCAAAAAAACATTCTATAATAAAAGTACAAGGTGACTGCCCGATAAGCGGCTGCTCCCTAAACAGACGTTAGAATAACCGTCCTAAGTCGCATTATGGACGGTTATTTCTTTTTGCGGGAGTTTTTAATCTTTATGTATAAGCTGATAACACCTGTTACGGCTATTACCATTTGAAAAAATGCTTCATACGTCATAAATAACTCACCCCCTTTTGGTTATTGGGGGCGCAAATT
>JAFVEY010000006.1 GCA_017475765.1 Clostridia bacterium
AATCGAGTAGGAGGCTACCCATTAGTTGAGTAGCCGACCTCTCACACCACCGTGCGTACCGTTCGGTACACGGCGGTTCAATAGTTTAAGTGCAGTACCTTGTATCTTTCGAGTATGTCATCATACCCGACTGATGCAAGGTATTTGTTCGTTAGTGACTTGTGCAGAATATGGCTGTCGGCTATTCGCCAATATGCCTTCCTGCTGTTTGCCCATTTCCACGCATTTTCATTATCTATCCCAAGCTTTACAAGATTGTCGTGCTTAGTTTTGATTTTCTTCCATTGCTTCCAATATATCTGCCGTATTCTTCGCCTTATCCATTCGTTAAGACGTTTGATATTGCTTTCCATATCTGCAATCGAATAGTATCCAAGCCAACCAACGGTATATCTTTTCAGCCGTTTGAGTATCAGCTCAACCGACCTTGCTTGTTTTCGACTTGTCAGCTCTCGGATTTTGTCCTTGAACTTCCTGATACTTTTGCCATGTGGGCGTATTCCTGCTTTCTTTCCTGTCTTGTACATTGAAAAGCCGAGAAATTTCAGTCTGAGCGGAGAACCCACCTGACTTTTCTTTCTGTTGACCTTTAACTTCAATGTTCCTTCAAGGAATTTCGTGCAGTTTGCCATTACTCTTTCGGCTGCTCTTCGGCTTTTGACATAAATGTTGCAGTCGTCGGCATATCTCACAAACTTATGTCCTCTGCTTTCCAGCATACGGTCAAACGCCGTGAGATATATGTTACTCAGAAGCGGCGAGAGGTTTCCGCCCTGCGGCGTTCCTTCTGTTGTCGGACTAATCAAGCCGTTTATCATTACTCCGCTTTTCAGATACTTGCGTATCAAGCGACTAACTCTTTCGTCCTTCACCTGCTCCCTTAACATACCTATCAGTATTTCGTGATTCACAGTATCAAAATACTTCGCAAGGTCTAAATCCACTACCTGTGTATATCCCTCGTTGTAATATTCTAATGCCTGCTTCATTGCCTGCTGTGCACTCCGTTTCGGTCTGAAACCGTAGCTGCTTTCGGAAAAGAGCGGCTCATATATCGGCTGTAACACCTGCACTATTGCCTGTTGTATCATCCTATCTATGACAGTCGGAACTCCAAGCATTCTCTTTCCTCCATCAGGTTTGGGTATTTCTACACGCCTGACCGCTTTCGGCTTGTACCTTTCACTTCTGAGTGCTTCAAGCAGTTCCTCACGATGTTCTTTCAGGTATGGCAGCATTTCTTCTACTGTCATTCCGTCAACTCCTGCCGAGCCTCCGTTTCTCTTTACCTTCAAGTACGCTTGATTCAGGTTATTCCTGTCAAGTATCCTTTCAAGTAAATTTTCTGCACCGTCTTCTCTGTCCGTTTCAGTCAAAACAATACTGCACGCTCCCTTATTACTCTTTGTTTCCAACATACCCTCACAAGGGCAGCCGGCTTCCGCCGTTTTCTGTGGTCTTTGCATTGTTTCTTCCTCCTATCGTTTCAAAGACTCCTATTGTTCGGTCCTTCCCAAAAAAATTCGGTACTATGACCTCTGCTGACTTCTTGCAACCCAGCCGTACATCACTGCACGGGTTAGGCGGGTGTCAATCCATCTGTCCTTCACCCCAGTTGCAAGACCTCCCCGATTAAGAACAGCAACCTTCCTCTCATATATCTGCCGCATTTACACCACAGGATTCGGGCAGTATGGGACTTTGTCTTGTTTAGCAGACTCGTCCGTCCTGTATATGCCTTATATGCGATTTCTGTTCGTCAGACCGAGAGTTTGCTTTAGGCTTACTTCAGATTCCACCTCACGGTGGACACCCTTGCCCTCTGCTAACACTTCCTACTGCCAAGCGTGTAGCGGACTTTCACCGCCAAGTTACTGCCCATTTCGGGCAAACTAAAGCCCCGGAGCTCGAATTATTATTTTCGGCTCCGGGCTTCCGGTTATACGGATATGTCAGGATACAGAAAATTTCATTGACATCAACGAATAATTTTGTTACTATAAACCTATAACATTACGGAGGAATGTGGAAATGGATAAAATGAAACAGCTTTTGGTAACCACCGCCGGTGTTGTTGTCGCTGTTGCTGTCATAGGTATAGCGATATCAGGCATAAAAAATGATATCAGTCATAAAGCGCAGGAGCCATCACCGGAAATATCTTCTTCTGAGTCATCGGTGCTGTCTGCACCCAATGCCAAAATCAATGCCGACATCACTCAGAATATCTTATTGATGGAAGTTTACTCGGATCCGTCAGGCGGCAATATCCTTAACGGCAGTCTGATTGACAAATACGGACGCAGACATACCTTTGATTTCACTCCTGCCGAAACACTCCTTTCCACAGAGGAATGTTATAACACCGCCCTCGAAAATTATTCCGATCTCCCCGAAGAGGAATTTATCACGGATACCGATATCCGTGAGATTTATCAGAACATACAGCTTGTCGATCCCGATTGCGGTTATGTAACGGAATTCCATACTGACGAAACCGGAACCTATACTCTTTACTGCGTAAAGGATTACGGTACATTACAGTTCATTAAAATATATTCAGAAGGAAGTATCTCAGACACACCGACAAACGAATCGGCAAAAAATATCTATGAATACTTTATCGATCTGGCAAAACCGAAATCGTCAGACAGCGAAAGCAGCCAAAGCGAATCTGTACAGGAATAAACATCAAAGAAAAAAGCAATTTCGGCATATCTCTTTCTGAAGGTGATATGCCGATATTGCTATTTGTGTGATTAATATTTCAAATGCGCTTTATCTTTCATCCAGCGGAATATATGCTGTTCTTTCGTGTACATTCATATATGCCGGACGGATGATCTTGCTCGGATTGACAAGCTCTTCAATGCGGTGTGCAGACCAGCCTGCAATTCTTGCAATGGCAAAAATGGGAGTGAACAGCTGTGTCGGCAGATCCAACATACTGTAAACAAATCCGCTGTAAAAGTCAACATTTGCGCTGACACCTTTATATATCCTTCGTTCCTCAGCGATTACTTCCGGCGCCAATTTTTCCACAAGGGAATAAAGAGCAAATTCCTTTGTTTTGCCCTTTTCTTCGGAAAGCTTTTCAACAAATGATTTGAACACTCTCGCTCTTGGGTCGGAAATGGAATATACGGCGTGTCCCATACCGTATATCAGTCCTGCTCTGTCAAAGGCTTCGCCGTGAAGGAGCTTTTTCAGATAGTTTCTGACCTCTTCTTCATCTGTATAATCGGAAATATTCTGCTGCATATCATCAAACATTTTGACGACCTTGATATTGGCACCGCCGTGCTTCGGGCCTTTAAGAGAGCCCAAAGCTGCTGCTATGGCAGAATATGTATCTGTTCCCGATGAAGATACAACATGAGTCGTAAAGCTGGAATTATTGCCGCCGCCATGCTCTGCATGAAGAACAAGCGACATATCAAGAAGTTTTGCTTCCAAAGCCGTATATTTTGAATCCGGTCTGAGCATATAGAGAATATTTTCGGCTGTTGAAAGCTCAGGCTGCGGCGCATGGATAAAAAGGCTGTCTCTGAGATAGTAATGACTGTATGCCCTGTAACAGTAAACCGACAGCACCGGGAAAAGCGCTGTAAGCTGCAGGCATTGGCGGAGAACATTCGGAATAGAGGTATCATCGGGATTGGGGTCGTAGGAATAAAGCGTCAGTACACTTCTTGCAAGACCGTTCATCATATCGGTACTCGGTGCTTTCAGGATAATATCTCTCGGAAATGACTGAGGGAGATTTCTGTATTCCGAAAGAAGTCTTTTTATCTGTGCGAGCTGCTTTTCATCCGGAAGTGTTCCGAATATCAGAAGATAGACAACCTCCTCAAACCCGAAACGGTTATCTTTGATAAAGCCTTTTACGATCTCTTCAACATCAATTCCTCTGTAATAGAGCTTTCCGTCACACGGCTTGCTGACGCCGTCAACCGTTACCGAAGAGCAAATTTCGGATATCTCGGTAAGACCCGCCAAAACGCCCTTTCCGTTGATATCACGCAAGCCTCTTTTTACATCATATTTTGTATACAGTTCTTTGTCAATTTTTCCGTTTTGCTCACACAGTTGGCTAATCTCTCTCAGCTCCGGTGTGATATTAAAAAAGTATTCGTTCTGCATTTGCTCCATCTCCGTTCATTATTGCTCCGACAATGAAATCCAGCAGATTTGGTTGAGGAAGCAATCTATTTTACTGATATTTTTTAGTACGATAGTATTATTGTATCATATTTTGATAGGTTTGTAAACACTTTCAACATAAACATATTCTTATTTTTGTATAGGAAAAATAAAAGATTTATAGTGCGTTCTGCACGTTTTTGTTACTCCAATATCCGATACCGCTCAGGGCAGATAGGTATGTTCACATACCTCTTTGATCTTGTCCTGCAGTCTGAGAAAATCCTCAAATGCGGCAGGCTTGTTTTCGGGGTAGCGCAGAAGCGCCGCCGGGTGAAGGATCGCCGTCATAATCACGCCGTTTTTATTAAAAAACTGACCATGCTCTCTTGTAATCCTGAAATCGGGGCGAATAATTTTTGTTGCCGCAATTCTTCCCAGACAGACGATGATTTTTGGTCTTATCACAGAAAACTGCCTTCTCAGCCATGGTATACAGTTTTCCTGTTCTTCGGACTGCGGATCCCTGTTCTGCGGTGGGCGGCATTTGACAATATTGGCTATGTAAATATTCTTATTTCTGTCAAGATCGATCGCCGTCAGCATTTTATCCAGCAGAATTCCTGCCTTTCCGACAAATGGCTCGCCTTTCAGGTCCTCCTGCTCTCCCGGTCCCTCCCCGATGAACATAACCTCTGCATCAGCAGCACCAACGCCGAAAACAACATGGTGCCGCCCTTTGCAAAGACCGCATTTTTCACACGAAAGACAGTTTTTCTTTAATTCTTCCAGTTGGTTCAATTTATTATCCGACATATTTTTCCTCCTGTTCAATTGTATACGCATATTTATACCATTATATAGCAAGCCCTTCAGAAATTCAATCTTTTCAACAAAAAACAACAATAGAGTAACTTAGCCAGAATATATGAAAGCAATTGATAACAAAATAATAGGTCATTACAACATCAAGCAGCAGCTTTGCTGCGACCATATTTCTCGGTGGGTCGTTCATCAGCCTCATCCTGATAAACACCAGCAACAGCAGGGGAAGAATACACTTTGCCAAAAATCCCGTCAGTCCGTCTATCCCCGGCGAAAGCAGCGGATTGGCCTCAGCAAACAGACCACTCGATATCAGCACCATGGTGAAAAGATAATCAAACACATTGAGCAGATAAATGGCAGTCATTCTGCTGTCTGTTTCATAGGCTGTTGTTATAAACTGATACGCTTTTTTCATAGGGACTCTCCTTTGTATTTTTATATTCGGGAAATAGTGAGTATTGGTATAACCGCTCAAAATAATAGCTCGGACAAAGAAAAAATCTTTGTCAGGGAATAATTTTGGCTGTTTCGGATATTGACAAAACACAGCAAAATGTTGTAATATATGACTATGTTTTTTTATTTTACGGAGGGTTGAAAAATGTCAAAAACACCATTCATTAACAAGGCTCAGGCGGAGGAAATTATCAGAAGTTTCCCCACACCGTTCCATATATATGACGAGAAGGGGATCAGAGAAAATGCAAGAAAACTCAGACAGGCTTTTGCATGGAACAAAGGTTTCCGTGAATATTTTGCCGTTAAGGCTACCCCTAACCCGACCATTCTGAAAATTCTCAAGGAGGAGGGCTGTGGAACAGACTGCTCATCCTACACCGAGCTTCTTATGAGTAAAAAGTGCGGCTTTAAAAACCCTGAGATTATGTTCTCTTCCAACGATACGCCTGCGGAAGAATTCCGCTATGCAAAAGAGATCGGCGCTATCATCAATCTTGATGATATTACACATATCGAAACGCTGGAACAAGCCTGCGGTATACCGGAAACAATCTGCTGCCGCTATAATCCAGGCGGAAAGTTCTCCATCTCGACAACCATTATGGATAACCCCGGAGATGCTAAATACGGCATGACCAAGGAACAGATCATTGAAGCATATAAGATCCTTAAATCAAAGGGCGCAAAAAAATTCGGTATTCATGCTTTCCTTGCCAGCAATACAGTTTCAAATGAATATTATCCGACACTTTCAAAAATACTTTTCAGTCTTGCTGTTGAAATCAAGGAAGCAGCCGGTGTTGAAATCAGCTTTATCAATCTTTCGGGCGGCGTCGGTGTTCCCTATACTCCCGACAAAGAGCCTAACGACATATTCGTTATCGGGGAGGGAGTTCATCAGGCATTTGATGAAATTCTGGTTCCTGCCGGACTTGGAGATGTCAGCATATATACCGAACTTGGCAGATTTATGCTTGCTCCCTACGGACATCTTGTAACGACTGCCATACATGAAAAGCATACACACAAGGAATATATCGGTGTGGACGCTTGTGCAGTCAATCTTATGCGCCCTGCCATGTATGGCGCATATCATCACATCACGGTTCTCGGCAAGGAAGATCAGCCTCTTGACCATACTTATGATGTGACAGGCTCTCTTTGCGAAAACAACGACAAATTTGCCATCGACCGCAAACTCCCCAAAATCGACATGGGCGATATTCTGGTTATTCACGATGCGGGCGCACACGGCTTTTCAATGGGCTACAACTACAACGGCAGACTTAAATCCGCCGAGCTTCTTCTCAGAGAGGACGGCTCTGTCATCGAGATAAGAAGAGCTGAAACTATTGATGATTATTTCGCAACTCTCGAAGGCTTCTGGGATATCATCAAGTAATCATATTATTGACCAAATAAAAAGCATTAATCCTGCATACAGATTTTTTCGTATGCAGGATATTTATATTGCCACAAAAACGGTAAAAAATCGCTGAAAGAGTATATAGATTTTTTCGGTTTTCGTTTGAATAATCAATGACAGATGTGCGTAAAATATTACTGCTGTTATTATTGACAATTTTCAGATTGTACAGTATAATAATAGTAATGATTGGTGCTTGCACCGATTGGGCTGGTCGAAAGACCCTGGTCCACCGAACGGCGGGGAAATTCCCCGCCATTTTTGTTAGTAAGGAAAAGATGTTATGAGTGATAGAATTTTAAGTGTATTTATTGACGAGTCGGGGGACTTTGGAGCTTACGATGTACATACCCCTTACTACATTGTTGCAATGGTACTGCACGATCAGAGCGTTGATATTAAAGAGAAAATCCGTCAGCTTGATAAGCGTATGACAGAATCAGGTTTTGACATTCACGCAATACATACCGGACCGCTTATTCGAAGAGAAGCAGTTTATTCAAACGAAATAATGGAAAACAGAAAAAAGCTGTTCAATATTCTTTTTCATTTTTCAAGACAGCTTGATTTCAAATATATTTGTCCTATGATAAAAAAGAGCGAATGTCCTGATGTTATTACAATGACCGGAAAGCTGTCAAAAGCTATTAAGAATGAACTGATACAGCATGAGGATTATTGGAACAGCTTTGATAAGATAATCGTGTATTACGACAACGGACAAATTGAATTAACGAAGATACTTTCTTCTGTGTTCAATATTTTATGCGCTGATGTTGAGTTCCGCAAAGTACAGCCTGTTGATTATAAGCTGTTTCAGGTTGCTGATATGGTTTGTACTTTGGAATTGCTCAGACTGAAAGCTGAAAGTAATACATTCAGCAAATCAGAAACCGGGTTCTTTAATTCGATAAGAGATCTCAGAAAAAATTATTTGAAAACGCTTGCTAAAAAGCACTTATGATTTTTCGGTTTTGCTGTGCTATAATTTACTTGAATTTTATCAGAGTACAGGTGAAATGAGATATGAATGAAATTGAAATATTTGATACCAACCAACAGGAAACATACCTGTCTATAAGAAATAGTGTTATTACTGCACAAAACAAGGTTTATTCTGCCGTGAATACAGCTATGGTAACAGCTTATTGGGAAATTGGTGAACAGATTTATAAGGCTTGTGGTGAAAATGACAGGGCAGAATATGGAAAAAATCTTTTGAAATACCTTTCCGACAAGCTGACCGCTGAATTTGGTAAAGGGTTTGACGAGAGCAACTTGCGTAGAATGCGGCAATTTTATTTAACTTTCCCAATTCGTGACACACTGTGCCACGAATTGAGTTGGTCACATTACCGTGTGCTGATGAGGATCTCAGATAAAACTGTTCGTGAATTTTACACAGAGGAATGTGCAAAATCGGCGTAGAGTGTCCGACAGCTTGAACGGCAGATACATACAATGTATTATCAAAGACTGCTTGCAAGCCGTGATAAAGAAAGTGTTGCAGCAGAAATTCAGACAACAGAGCCCAAACCTGAATACGAAAAAGCTGTCAAAGACCCGTATGTAATGGAATTTTTGCAAATTAAGCCTGACACTCATGTTTATGAAAGCGACATTGAACAGGCCTTGCTTGATCATTTACAGGAGTTTCTGCTTGAACTCGGACGAGGTTTCTCTTTTGTCGCAAGGCAAAAGCGTTTTACTATTGACGGGCAGGACTTCTTCATTGATCTCGTATTTTACAACTATATTCTGAAATGCTTTGTGCTTTTCGATCTTAAAACAGGAACTCTTACACATCAGGACTTGGGACAAATGCAGATGTATGTCAATTACTACACAAGAGAATTGATGAATGAAGGAGATAAACCTCCCATTGGCATAGTGCTTTGTGCAGAGAAGAATGACGCCGTTGTAAAATACACCTTGCCAGAAGATAATGACCAGATATTCGCTTCAAAATACTATACCTATCTGCCGACAGAGGAAGAATTAAAGAGAGAACTTCGTCTTGATGAATTTCAAAAACTTGGATAATTAACCCACTTGCTGAAAGAATATATAGATTTTTCCGTTTTACTGTGCTATAATCAAATTGTCGTTAGTGCGATAAATTAGAATTTAGGAGTGAAAGTAATGAAAATAATATTGGTTGAAGCAGATGAAATGAAAATTAAAGAATTAGAACGAGAAAGTGCTTTTACTTGGGAAGGTATGACACTCGATCAGGATAATATCGATGCGATTGCTAATGCTTTTATTGAGGAGCAACTTGTAAAGACAGAAACATCTGAAATAACAGGCTATATATGGTATGGTCGTACTATGAACAAGTTATATCATTTGAGTGGCGATAATCAATATCAAGATGATCTACCTTTTCTTTGTTTTGACAATAAGTGTTTTAATGGTTCGGGCAATCTAAATGTTTTCAAATTAATGGTTGGTGCAAGATGGTTAGATGATATTGTATGTAACAATTCTATCAGAGAAGAACAGTAAATTCTGATTTGCACGAATAAAATGATGAAACGATCATAGGTAAGAAAACAAGAAAAAACTATGGAAAATAAATCGGGTGCGGCGGCTCGCCGCTAAATTAGAATTTGATTAAGTAGGTGATATCATGCCATATGATTGCGGCTTTCAAGAGGAAAATAATTGGTTCAGATATCGAACAGGCGGAATCATCATAAACAATGGTAAAATGCTTTTTGTAAAAAGTTCAATTGGTGATTACTTTTATATGGTAGGCGGTGCTGTACATTTGGGTGAGACCTCTGTTTCTTGTATAGAAAGAGAAGTATTTGAAGAAACGGGAATTAAAGCCCATGTCGATCATCTTTCTGTTATATGCGAAAACTTTTTCAAAGGCAAAGGCGGCAAAATTGATGGATTGGCTTGCCATACAGTCGAATTATATTTCTATATGACGATTGATAATCTTGATTCGTTGAAAGCAAAGAGTGATGTGGGGGAAAACATTGTGTGGTTGCCAATTAATGAAATAAAATTTCATATGATTAAACCAACTGTGATATCTGAAAGGATAGAAGATATTCTTGCAAGTAATCACACTTTGCATATTATTGAAGAAAGAGACCGCTAAATTGTGATTTACACAATTAAGTTGAGGATATATCAAAAGTAAGTAACGGTAAAAAACTATGGAAAATAAATCGGGTGCGGCGGCTCGCCGCTAAATTGTGATTTATCTTAATAACCATACTTTTCAGGACTGTCACACGGCAGTCCTTTTTTGCTGTGCAGATGGGAACTTCAAGTTCCACTTACTGAAAGAATATATAGATTTTTCGGCTTTAATGTGCTATAATCAAATTATTGATATCGTTATTTGATACTGTTTTATTAATCAATTTGATTTGGTAGGGTCGTTAATGGATAATACAGCTGTTAACATAAAAATACCGGGGAGGAAAATCAAATGTACCAATTCAAAAAATGTCCGATTGAAAGCACTAAAGGAGCTTTTTACGGACTGAAAAATATTTATGATGAGCCGACAGAGCTGCAGCACAGCCTGTGCCTCGGACAGCTGATCACTCTTTTCGGAGAGCCGAATGACCTTACGGAAGATTATGAATATCTCTATACTTATGCCATATCCGCACAGGACACGGACGGAAATATCTTATATCTTATGGTAACAGGCAACAGTCCGATGATACTCGGAGAGGATAACGAGGCGCACAACAATGCCGCCGAAGAACTTGCACAGCTGATCGTTTCTACAAAGCCTTCGGATTATGACCACCAATGTGTATATGAAGATATACCTGTCAGTATAAAATTCGGGGTCAGAAATGGTGAGCCGTACAGCGAAAGCGATATGTCGGATTTTGATTTTTAGGACTTGATCATCAATCATAGTCAGTCACAAAGGCAGGGGAAATATCATGCTTAAAGGAATTGCCGTATCCGAGGGGATAGGCATTGGAAAAGTCATACTGGCAGAGGAACAATCTCTGGAATATATCGAAAAAACCGTTACGGATAAGGAAACGGAAATCAATCGCCTTGAAGCGGCTGTTTCTGATTTCTGCGAAAAAACAAAAAAGCAGGCGGAAGAGTTAGCAATATCAGTCGGTAAAAATGAAGCCGATATTCTTCTCGGACATATCAGCATTGTACATGATCCGTTTCTGATGGGTGAAGCTGAAAAGCTGATAAAAAACGGAAAATGTGCAGAAGGCGCATTTGCAGAAATATGCGATATGTTTATTACTGTTTTTTCCTCCTCTGAGGACGAGATGACAAAGCAAAGGTCGGTCGATGTCCGTGATGTCAAAAATGGTGTGCTGCGTATTCTTCTCGGAATCAATGAAATAAAGCTGAGCGATGTCCCAAAGGGAACAGTCATTGTCGCAAAGGAGCTGACACCCTCCATGACAGCAGGAATCAACAAGAATCATATCGCCGGTATCATTACGGAAACGGGCGGCATGACCTCTCACAGCGCTATTCTTGCAAGAGCGCTTGAAATTCCGGCAGTATTAAGCGTTGACCGTGCGGCAGAAATTCTCAGAAACGGAGATACTGTCATTATTGACGGGAGCAGCGGAGAAGTGATCGTTTCTCCGGACAGCGCTCAGATGGAGAATTACAAAGAAAGGCAGCGCCGTTTTATCCGTGACAAAAAAGAGCTTGAAATATTCAGGGGCAGACCAACGGTATCTGCCAGCGGAGAAACATACGAGCTTTTCTGTAATATAGGAAATCCGGAGGATGCTTTGGATGCTATGAGCTTTGACGGCGAGGGTGTCGGTCTTTTCCGGACGGAATTCCTGTTTATGGACAGACTGACCGCTCCGACAGAGGATGAACAGCTTGAAGCATACAAACGGGCTGCTTTGACTCTCGGAGAAAAGCCTCTGATCATCAGAACGCTTGATATCGGCGGCGACAAGGATATACCGTGCCTGGGACTGACACAAGAGGATAATCCGTTTATGGGACTGAGGGCGATAAGGTATTGTCTGAAAAATCGTGATATTTTCAAAACCCAGCTCCGGGCGATACTTCGGGCAAGCACATCCGGAAACATCAGTATTATGCTGCCGCTTATCACCTGTATTGAGGAACTGCGTGAAAGCAGAAGGCTTATCGAGGAGATCAAAGGCGAGCTTCGCAGCAGCCATATCAAATTCAATGAGAACATCCGGCTGGGAATTATGGTCGAAACGGCATCGGCAGCCGTTATTGCCGATGTACTGGCAAAGGAAGCCGATTTTTTCAGTATCGGTTCAAACGATCTGACAGGCTACACAATGGCTTGCGACAGAGGAAATGCAGATGTTTCGTATTTATATTCTGTTTTGCAGCCAAGTGTTTTAAGAATAATAAAAAGGATCATTTTTTGCGCCAAAGAGAACAATATCCCTGTTGCTATGTGCGGAGAGGCGGCAGCCGACCCGATGTTGATACCGCTTCTTATATCGTTTGGTCTGACAGAATTCAGCGTTTCTCCCCCATCCGTTCTTAAGGTAAGAAAATATATTTCGATCTGGACAAAGCAAAAAGCAGACAAAATAACCGAAAAGGCAATGAGCCTTGAAACACAGGGTGAGATATACGAATATCTGAAAACGGTGCTGTCATCACACTCTTCCGACAACTGATTTATTGTTATTTTCATGCTATAATTGTCGTGTCAGAGTTTTGGTTGTAGTTCCCTGATTGTTCTTGGTATGATATAATATGGAGCTGAAAAAGGGCCTGTCGCAAAAATCGAAATTTTGCGACAGGTCCTTTAATTATAATAATGAATAAGCAAGGGATAATTGATGCTTTAAGACCTTGTTGGCTGTGTCTGCATATTTTCCTGAGAATGTGTAATGGGATGCTTTATCAAGTAAGTGAATTATATATTGACGGTCTGATGCTAAGATATATTTAAACTGTTCAATTTCCTTACTATACTTTTTCTTGAAATCACCCACATATAAGGATTGACATAATAAATCGTCATCATTTGAACCTGCCATTAAGGATAAATTAAAATCATACAAGGGTGCTATTCCTTTCAACTGGTTCGTATCTGTGTTGAATAATACCCCAATATTTGTTGTATTACGGTCTATGTTTAATGTCAGAAAGTCAAGCAACACCATATCTATCAGTTTTCTTTGAGAAATATGCTTTGGTTCTCCAAAATCTGTATTGAATAATTCCTTAATATCAGAAATGCTACCCCTGATATCCTTTATTGAATACATACCTGTCTGCTCGGAACAGATACAAGGTGATACCGTTACAATGGTATTATCTACTGTTATAAGTTCATAATTTACAACATCAAAGTCAAGGTATTTTCCTAACTGTGATGTCATATATTCAGCATAAACAAATGACTCTTTGTAGCCTGTCTTATATAAAGATATATTGCCATTCTGTTTATGCCAGTATCTGTAACTGAACGGTACGTAACCGAAACCATGGGTTGTAATTGCTTTTTCAAAGTGATTCCGAAATATATCTGTATTTAACGGATTCTGATATGTCGATATGTCTGACCAATGTTTCTGATTGTTTTCAGTTTGCAACCAATAGGTATCTGTTACAGATATGAAATTTGTGAGCTCTGTAATTACTTGTAATTTATCGACATGATAATTAAGTGTGTTCGCTAAATCATCTCTGTTGATAATTCTCAGTCTGTTTAACAGCCAGCTTATTATATCATCATCATACTTGATAGGTCTTGGTACAAGGTTTTCATTGTATACCCCCATAATCTCTATGTTGAAATTATTACTTTTACTTGGTATGAAAAATAATACCTCTGTATCTTTATTCATCAGGAAATAACGCACAGAATCACCACCTGTTACTATTATAATGAAATGTCAGCGTAAATACAATAGCAGCCACCTTAAAATCGGTGACTGCCTTTATAATACCCCACCGTTTACAATGATTTTTCCTTTTCAACTTTTTGTAAAAACAATGTAACAAGGTATCCGAACATTCACGGATACCCTGTATGCAGAATCAATCATTACTATTGTGAATCTTATTGTTAATGCCATTAAGATTACAATAGATATTGTAAAACTCTGCTCCAAAAACAACAAATAAACTCATAGTTACATATAGCACAAATCCTCTGTCACTTAATAAAGACTCTACTATATGATTTTGTCGATGAAAACAAGGACACAGCACATTGAAAGCACTGATGTTTTTACATTGGTGCTTTTCTTGTAGCACTAACTTGTTGTATCATAATATATAAAAATGTCAATGACTTTTTATCTATACTTATTCTGAAATTGCAGTCTCCGAAAAAGGGGAGACTGCTGTAAATAATGATGTAGCAATACCAGATTGAGTGACACTGCTTCTTAAATATATAAAATTGTATACTTATTTTATTGACAACCTATATAAAGTGTACCGTCAGAACCTATTACTGCACAGGCATAAAATGTGTGCGCATTTTTATCCATCCAAACATCCCAATGAGCAGGTGATGACTTACAATTTTCAACTACATCTATAATTGAATCACCTCTAACCATTGCCTGAAGTGTTGTTGAGTGACCCCTATGCTCCATACCATGCTTTAAATTGTATGCTAATTCTTCGGCAAGTTCATTTCTTGGATTTGCATAATACTTATTATAATTAGACTCTGTTAATATTATATTACCTGCTTCATCAAAACAATAAGGATAATCTTCACACAAATATGGAATAAACGTAGTAATTGTATTTGCTTTCACTTTCTCAAGTTCTTTTAAAAATTCAGCATATGTGAATGACATTCCTATCCATTCTATCTCCTGTCTTCCCATACTCCTTCTGTATTCATTGATATATGGTACTAACTGTGGTAATTCATATACTACTGTACCATCCTCGGTTTTAATAGCTTTACAATTTGCTTTAAGCCAGTCTTGTGTGATTCTTGGACTGCCATCATCTTTCTTTGTTTCTGGTGTTGATGGTGTACTTGGCTTAGTTGTCTGTGAACTACCTCCACCACTGTTTCCACCGCCACTCTGCTGTGACGTGCTACCCCCATTTCCACCATTTCCACCATTTCCACCTGATGATCCACCATTGCCTGATGATCCACCACCACTCGGCTGTGAGGGCTGTGATACCTGTGCTGCTTTAACTGTTACTGTACAAGACTTACTGAAACTGCCATAGGAGGCTGTTATCGTTACTGTACCGGCTGACTTCGCTGTTACATATCCGGAACTGGAAACACTGGCTACACTGTTATTGCTTGTTGTCCATGTTATGCCTTGGTAAGAACTGGTGCCGTTTGACCAGAGGATATAGGCGTTTAATTCATAGGAGGTGCCTGAGGTTATGGAGAGGGATGACATATCAATGTTAATCCCTGTAACCTTCGGTTCTTCTGCTTTGGAGCTTTCAGATTTGGAGGATTCTGTTTTACTCGTTTCTGTCTTGCTGCTTTCTGCTTTGCTCGTTTCCTTTTTGGAGGATTCCTCAGTTTTGGACTGGGAGCTTTCGGTTTTGGACGATTTATCTGAACTTTCGGTCTTGCTTGCCTCTGACTTTTCGCCGCTGCTCTCGTTGCTTGTTACTTCACTGACAACACTTGACTGGGCTTCGGAAATCTCAGACTCTGCCGACTCTGCTGCTTCGCTGTCAGCGGAGCTTTGAACGGTGCTTGAATCCGCAGGTGAAGAAGTGCCTGACAGCCTGCCATTGCTGCGATCAACAAAGCCGCCAATATTACTGCTAAACGTCTTTTCATTTATAACAATCCTTTCATTTATAATCAAAATAGTTTTTCAAAATTTTTCCCGATTCCTGATTCTATTTTATTACAATCGGTGAGATTATGCAAGGGATTTCGGAGCTTTATTTCATTTATTTCCTTTTTATCATGCCACAGTCTGACCGAAAAAGCAATACCCGGTTGCCCCGGAATTCATGCAGCAAATTGACCTGTTCGATAATGAAAACCGTAGCGGTGGTGTATATCGCCAATTTCGTTGTTGACACACCGGAGATATTGTTGTAAACTATTATTGCAAGGCTACCAGCCTGCGGATTGCGGCAGTCCCCTTTTATCAAAGGGGGCAAAAAACTTATAATAAAGCCCCCTGCAAAAAGGGGGTGGGTATGCATGATTACATATAGTGAGCTTATGCAGACTATCGGTGTCATAATTGCCATCGCCGGTTTTATTCTTAACGCTGTTAAGGTTTACCACGATATAAAAAAGAAGTAACCGCCGGTCTCACAAACTAAGCGGTTACTTCTTGTAACTAATTTCTTTGAGGGGACTGCCGTAATTGGCTGGTCGCCTTGTTTATTTTTATTATAACCCCTTTTTCATTGGTTGTCAATCTTTTTCAGAAATTCATCAGGTGTAATAGCCTGAACCTTGCTGTTTTCAAAATCTCTGATATTCCTTGTGACGATATAGTCTGCTCCGCAGCTATCAGCACATTCATCTTGAAGACAGTCTTCAAAATCCTTGAAATCTTCTTTATCAAGAGCGTCAAAAACCATATCCTTATCAAACAATGCAACATCAAATACCTTAAGCATTGATTTAATAACGTTTCTTCTTTGCTGCTCAGTCATTTGTTTTCTCAACAAATAATAAACATTCGGAATTGAATGTACAGCCATTACACCTTTGATTTGTTTATCGGCACAAAGTTTAACTATCTTATAAGCGGCTTCATAAAATGGTTCACGAATTGTAATATAGTCAATCACGATATTTGTATCAACCAAGATTTTCATATTTTTCCTCCAGATATCTGATGTACTCTTCTTTGTCGTCGTCCACAGGAGGTGAAAATTTCTTTTTCAGACTTTCAAGCTCTTGGAATGCTTTTTGTGAATCTGTAAGTGTTTCATTTTTTTTCGTAAAAAGCAGACGTATCAGAGCGTACAACTTTTCAGCATCGTCCTCTGTCAATTTTGAAACTTCTTCAAAAATCATTTCCTTCGTACTCATGTCAGCATCCCCTTTCACTATTTTACTATCATTATTGTAGCATTGACAATTTCAAAAGTCAACATTCAGTCTAAAACATCCTTAATACATGGTAATAGACTGTCAAATAGGAACATAGTATTTAACGGTGATAAGTGTGAAGAAGTATTTTTCAGTTATCAGCTCTGCTGTGGTTTTTGGGTTCGGTCTGCTGCTGTATTATTCGGGTGAGATGTCCGATCATGCAGCTTGGAGCCTGATCGTGTCAGGCGTGAACCATTCGGCATGGGAGCTTTTCAAGCCATTTGCGTTGTCTTATATCAGCTTCATTATTATTGAGCTTTCCTACCTGCGACCGTCGCTTTTGCGCTTTGTATGCTCAAAAATAACGGGTCTGCATATGCTTTGCGCCTTTACATTGGCTGCCGGCTGCATATGCAGATTACTGCCAGATGAAACCTTTTTTGCGGCTATGCCAACAGCAGCAGGAGCAGGCGTGCTGATTTCGGAGCTTTCCTCTTATTGTCTTTATAAAAAGGGCATACGCACCGAGCTGTTTGCCGTTCCGCTTCTGCTTTCGCTTGCCGCCATGATATTTTTGTTGATTATACTGACATTCTATCCTCCGCATTTTATCATTTTCCATGACCCTATTTCAGATCTTTACGGCAGAATGATGGACAGCATGGAACAAATGCCGTGAGCCTGATTCCAATATCTGAAAATTCTGTTTAATCATTATACAAAGTGTAAATGTTGAAAACTATGTTAAAAGTGGGGAAAAAACAGGTGAATAAATGTTGAAAACCCAGTTGAAAAGTTGAATACATCGCATTTTTAACAATGTTGATTGAGTGGAAATCTTTTCAACAATAAAAAAATTGCAGAATTTCGCACTAAAAAATAACAGATTGTATTATTATGATTGTCAAGTGGGAATTTTGAAATTTTATATATTTTTTCTTTATATTTTTGTATCCTTTTCCATAGTTGCGGATTATTATTGTAGTGAAGGTTTTCTATCGCCTGATTGACTGTCAATAATAATAACGGAGGATATTCATCATGGAAAAAGATACGGACATCAAAAATCATAACAAGGCTGTCTTTATTATCGAAATCTGTATTCGTGTGCTGATCATACTCATTTCTTTATATATGATAAAATGGTACAGGGATTCTTTGATTATCAGCTTCGGCAGCGTTGTGGGAACGGCTTTTTTCTGTGCAGTCATATTGTGCACTCTACTTTTTACAAAGGTAAAAGCGTTTGTCATTAAGCTGAGAAAGACCCGATGGGGAAAAATCATTGTCAATACGGTTTATGTGCTGTTGGGATTGTTTGTTATATTTGTGGGAGCAGCATTCGGCGCAATGGTATATGGCTCCGAAAGAGAGCCGGCAGAGGGAGCGACAGTCGTTGTTCTTGGTTGTCAGGTAAGAGGACAGGAGCCGAGCCTGATATTAAAGACAAGACTTGATACAGCTTATGATTATCTGACCGCACATCCCGATGCAAAATGTATTCTTTCCGGCGGAAAGGGTTCCGGTGAGGATATCAGCGAAGCGGAATGTATGTATCAGTATCTTGTCGGAAGGGGCATTGATGCTGACCGCCTTTATCGTGAGGATCAATCGGTCAACACAGCGCAGAATATCAGCTTTTCGGAGGAAATCATCCGATCCGAGGGACTCAACCCGGAGCTTGCAATCGTTACAGACTGGTATCATGAAATGAGGGCATCTGTCATCACCAACCGTCTCGGTTATTCATGCGGCGCTGTCAGCAGTCCAACACCCCATTTTCTGACAGCGAATCTTGTGACAAGAGAGATATTTGCACTTGCCAACGAGATCATATTGAAAAGCATGAATCTGTCCTTCGGTGATGATCTACACCCAAATCATTAACGGAAATTGTCCTAAGATCTGATAATCGAGTAGGAGGCTACCCATTAGTTGAGTAGCCGACCTCTCACACCACCGTGCGTACCGTTCGGTACACGGCGGTTCAATAGTTTAAGTGCAGTACCTTGTATCTTTCGAGTATGTCATCATACCCGACTGATGCAAGG
>JAFVEY010000072.1 GCA_017475765.1 Clostridia bacterium
AGAGAAGCACAGCGACCGCATGGACAAAGTTCGGCTCGACAACAACAGCAGCCTTCAAGCCGTCTTCGGCAGGAACATTCAATATCAGAGTATATGCAAAGGACAACGCCGGAGCTTCTGCAGTCAAGGATTTCACAGTAACCGCAGTAGCAGGTTTAGTGAATAACTCTACGGTCAGCAAAACAAGCTTTAAGGTTGGTGAAGCAGTTACCGTAAAGGGAGCAGCATCAGGCGGCAGCGGTACTTATACGTATGACTTCTATTACAAGAAAAGCACCTCAGGTACATGGACAAAGTTTGGCTCGACAACATCGGCAACCTTTAAACCGTCTTCATCAGGAACATTCACTATCAGAGTGTATGCAAGGGATAGTGCAGGAAATTCTTCTGTGAAGGATTTTGCACTTACTGCAAGTAAGTAATTATTAACCCAAACGGAAAATACAATTCCATCAGTAACCGTTGAAAGGACTGCTGTAACAGCAAATCACATTTGCGTTGCGGCAGTTCGCTTTTTTGGGATAAATTTTTTTTATAAGCCGCTCAGATTATTTATTATTTAAAAAAAATATGTTATAATCTATTATCGGAGATGTTTTTAATGAAAAATTCGGATATATTTATGATAACGGCAAAACCCGAAGAGGTTGAAATTGACAGAAATGAACTTGCGCACCGTTTGGGAGTAGCAAGAACATATAATGATGAGATCATAGACAGGTGCAGGAAAAGACTGATGAATTTTATCGGCTATAAATGCGCTTACATACGTGTGCCTGTCGATCTGAGCATGAAAAATGTATGCGATTTCGGATTCATGAGGGCGGAAAGCAAAAATTTATATAAAAATCTCGGCGGCTGCCGGGAAGCCTTTGTTTTTGCGGTAACGGCAGGAATTGCGGTAGACAGAGAGCTGGCAAGGCTTCAGATCATCTCTCAGGCGGAGCATTTTGTGACAGATGCGATTGCTTCGGCAGCAGTTGATTCTTTCTGCGGAGAGGCTGCGGCTGAAATGAAAAAAGGACTCAGATGTGCTCCCAGATTCAGTCCCGGCTACGGCGACCTTTCACTCACGCTGCAGGCGCCGCTGCTTCAAAGACTGAATGCTTTTGAGCTTCTGGGAATTACTCTCGGTTCGACATATCTGATGACGCCGATGAAATCTATAACAGCAATAATGGGGATAAGAGAATGAAAAAAATTACAGAGCTTTTAAAGGAAAAGAGAATCTATTTTGATGGTGGTACGGGTACAGTTCTGCAGGGAATGGGTCTGCCGGCAGGGCAGTCACCGGAGCTGTGGAATCTGACTGACCCCGAAAAAATCATTTCGCTTCATAATATGTATTTTGATGCGGGAGCCAATATCGTAAAAACCAATACATTCGGAGTCAACAGAGATAAATTTGAAAATTATGCAGAGCTGATTAGAGAAGGAATCAAATGTGCCAAAATGGCCGCACAGGGCAGAAAAGACGCTTATGTCGCTTTTGACATGGGACCGACAGGAAAGCTGCTTGAACCTCTCGGTGAACTTAAATTTGAGGATGCAGTATCAATTTTTGCCGATAATGTTCGTGCTGCGGCAGGGTGCGGAGCAGATCTGATACTGATCGAAACCATGAATGACAGCTATGAAACTAAAGCGGCTGTTCTTGCTGCAAAAGAAAATAGTGACCTTCCGGTTTTTGTTACCAATGTATATGATGCAGGCGGAAAGCTGATGACGGGCGCCAATCCGGCAGCCATGATAGCAATGCTGGAAGGACTTCATGTTGACGGTCTGGGCATGAACTGTTCGCTGGGACCTGACATTATGCTTAATATCATAGGCGAATTTAGGAAGTATTCGTCCATCCCGATCATTGTCAACCCTAATGCGGGTCTGCCCGAAGTCAGAAACGGTGAAACGGTCTATAACATAGGTGAGGACGAATTTTCCGATTATATGATACAATTAGCCGAGCAGGGAGCAACGATACTCGGCGGCTGCTGCGGCACTACCCCCAATTTTATCCGTAAAACCATTGAAAAAACAAAGGATCTGTTATATGAACTTCCGTGCGAAAAGGAATTTACCTGTGTTTCCTCATATACTCATGCGGTTTTTGTGGACAAGGATCCGATATTGATCGGAGAAAGAATCAACCCGACAGGAAAACCGAAGCTCAAAGAGGCTCTCAGAACTGGAAATCTCAATTACATACTTAACGAGGGTATCCGACAGACCGATGCCGGCTCGCATATACTTGATGTGAATGTCGGACTGCCTGAAATAGATGAAACAGAAATGATGATGAAATGCGTTTCTGCGCTGCAATCAGTCACGGATCTTCCTTTGCAGATAGATTCCACCAATTTCGATACCCTTGCTCATGCCATGAGGATTTATAACGGCAAGCCGCTTGTCAATTCCGTTAACGGAACAGAGGAAAGCATGAGCCATGTGCTTCCGATCGTTCAGAAATACGGAGGCGGTCTGATTGCCCTGACGATTGATGAAAAGGGAATACCCGAAACAGCCGAAGGAAGAGCAAAAATTGCTGAAAATATTATCAAGCGTGCTGCCGAATACGGGATAGGCAAAAAGGAAATTATTGTCGATCCGCTTGCGCTCACCGTATCGTCCAATCCTGAAAGTGCCGTTGTGACGCTGGAAGCAATCAGGCTCATCAGAAATCTGGGTGTCAAAACCAGTCTGGGTATCTCGAATATTTCCTTTGGTCTGCCGCAAAGAGATCTGATAACATCCACGTTTTATGCCAATGCGCTTCAGAGCGGTCTGAACTGTGCGATAATGAATCCGTTTTCCTCGGCAATGATGAGCGCCTATCATGCCTATCGTGCGCTGAATATGCTCGACAAGGGATGTGTCGATTATATCAACTATGCTTCGGCAAACGCTCAGGCTGCCGCTTCACCGTCTGCTGCACAGACTGAGGAAACACTCCATACGGCGATTGTCAAGGGTCTTAAGGAGGGCGCAGTCATTCAGACAAAAAAGCTGATTGAAACAGTAGCGCCGCTGGAGATCATCAATGAGCATATCATTCCTGCACTTAACGAGATAGGAACGGCATTTGAGCAGAAAAAGGCATATCTGCCACAGCTGCTGATGAGTGCTGATGCAGCGACCGCTGCTTTTGAGGTTGTCAAAAAGAATATTCCTTCGGAGCAGTCGGACAGCAGCAAGGCTATCGTGCTTGCCACGGTGAGGGGAGATATACATGATATCGGCAAGAATATCGTCAAGGTTCTGATGGAAAGCTACGGCTTTACGGTATACGACCTCGGAAGGGATGTTCCGCCGGAAACGATACGTGACTGTGCGCTTGAGCATAATTGTAAACTTGTTGGTCTGAGTGCGCTGATGACAACAACGGTTCCCTCAATGGCTGAGACCATCAAGCTGCTGAACGAAACCGACAGGAGCATTAAAACAATTGTCGGCGGAGCGGTTCTGAATCAGGAATATGCCGATATGATCGGAGCAGATTATTACGGTGCCGATGCGATGGACAGCGTGAGATTTGCCGAAAGATTTTATAACGGCGGTTAATTTGATGCTTTTTTGATTTTGCGGCGATATAATCATTTAAATTCTATTTCTGTCATAAACATTAACAACGAAGTATGATCATAAAAAATCTGCGGGAGAGTCAATGCTTATGAAGAAGATAATTTTTTCAGGTCCGATCGGAAGAAAACATCGCCGTGTACCGTATGATCTCAAAAAAAACATATTGTTTGCGGTATTTATGCTGACGCTTTTTGCGGGTATTGCTGCCGGCGCCTTTGGCGGCAGGGATGCTGATAAGGAAACTTTGGAAAAATTGGATATCATTTTTCTGACTAATTTCAGCGTAAGATGTTCACAGGGAATGCTCAATGCCTTTGTTGCGTCATTTGCATCGGCATTCCTGTTTTTGCTGGTAATATTTCTGATGGGGCTGTCGCTCTGGGGAGGAGCCGTTACTGCTCTGATTCCTTTTATCAAGGGATACGGATACGGCATTTCGATCGGTTATCTTTATTGTGCCTACGGCTTTATGGGGATACTTTATAATCTGCTGATCATTCTGCCGGGAGCTTTTTTCTGCTCCGTCATCATTGCAGCCGCTGCTCAGGAATCGTTCAGAAGCTCGGCAAAATTCATCGCTTTGTACAGACCGGCTGCGGTTACGGACGATCCGCATATTCATATCAGGAAATATATGCTGTCGATGCTTTGGCTGCTGTTTCTGGCAGCACTTTCTTCGGCAGCGGATATGCTGTTTTCGCTTATGTTTTCCTGGATATTCAGCTTTTAGTGCTTTTTTGGAAGTGAAATAGATGACAAAGAATAAGAAACCGAAATATTCATTCACACAGTTCTTTTTTAATTATTTTGATAATCTAGGAGAGATGACTCTGATCAATTTGATCATGTGCATACCGATTGCGGTATTTACGGGTCTGATGGTTCTTACGGCTTATCTTACCGGACAGATCAATATTTTTGTTCTGTTTTTGGGAATCCCTGTAACAGCGCCGTTTTTTGCCGGAGCCTTATATGTCGGACTGAAACTGACAAGGGGAGAGGTAATAAGACCAATCCAGGATTTTTTCAAGGGAATGAAGGATAATTACAAAGCCTTCCTGCTCAATTCCGTGATTGTATATATTATCTCTGCGGGACTTTATCTGACGTTTTCATTCTATCGGGGAGGACTCCGTGAGACGGCTGTTATGGCGGCATTTGTGCTGAGTTTTCTTTTCGCTTTGTTTTTTATATTCTTTGAATTCGGACTGGTGACAATGCTGGTATCGGTTGATATCGGATTCGGAGCGGCGGTTAAAAATGCGGTAGTGCTTGTTGCCGGAGGTCTTGTGGAACATCTGAAGGCAATTGTTGTATTTCTGCTGACGGCAAGTGTCATATATTCGGCTGTTCTGTTGTCAGGCAACATGGTGGTCGGAATCATAATATGTGCAGCTGCTGTGCTGCTGTTTCTGCCTGTTCTGAGCGCCTATATTATTGTATATAATGTATTCCGTGTGGTGGAAAGAATTGTGATTGCTCCGTTTGAACAGCAAAAGATACAAAGCCGTCAGGCAAAGGAGGAAATATACAAGCCTGATATGGATGAGATGATTGCACTTGCAAAGGGCGATCCGGAGGAATATGTTTTTCTGGGCGGCAGAATGCTGAAAAGAAAGGCTGTTATAAAGATGATTGAAAATCGAAAACAGTAATCTGAGGGGGAGCGGAGAATTTCAGATCCGTTCCCCATTTTTATGGATGTTAATAGATATTTAATATTGTGTAAAATGCTGAAATAATTGGATTTAATTTACTTTTATATGTCAAAAATGACATTTATTTGAAATTATATATGTGAAAATATCATAAAATACATCGGATATTTTATAAATAATATCTAAATTATATAATTGATTCGTTTTTTTGGAGTGATTTTTGGGGAACTAATAAATAAAATTATTTCAAATGTGTCGAAAATTGATATTGACAACTTTTTAACAATCATTTATAATAGATATGTAATCAAAAATAAAGATTGCAATTTGAGAAAAAACAAAAAACGGAGGAACAGAACATGGCTAACACAGAAGTTCAGGCTGCAGAAAGCGGTCTCGTTCAGGATCTTGACAGCTTTAACGCAAAGCTCGCTCAGGTAAGAGAGGCTCAGAAAAAATTTGCTACCTATACACAGGAGCAGGTAGACAAGATCTTCAAGGCAGCTGCCATTGCAGCTAACCAGGCTCGTATTCCGCTTGCAAAGCAGGCTGTTGAAGAAACAGGCATGGGTGTTGCAGAGGATAAGATCATCAAGAATCACTATGCTTCAGAGTATATCTACAATAAGTATAAGGATACAAAGACCTGCGGCATCATCGAAAGAGACGAGGCTTTCGGTCTGACAAAGGTTGCAGAGCCGATCGGCGTTATCGGTGCCGTTATCCCGACAACAAACCCGACCTCAACTGCTATCTTCAAGACCCTTATCAGCCTTAAGACAAGAAATGGTATCATCATCAGCCCCCACCCCCGTGCAAAGAAGTCAACAATCGCTGCTGCTAAGATCGTTCTTGACGCTGCTGTTGCTGCTGGCGCACCGGAAAATATCATCGGCTGGATCGATGTGCCTTCACTTGAACTGACAAACGAGCTTATGAGAAATTCCGATACGATTCTTGCAACAGGCGGTCCCGGAATGGTAAAGGCTGCTTATTCGTCAGGCAAGCCGGCTCTTGGCGTTGGTGCCGGTAATACTCCTGTTATTATCGACAGCACAGCAGATATCAAGGTTGCTGTAAGCTCTATCATCCACTCAAAGACATTTGATAACGGTATGATCTGTGCTTCCGAGCAGAGCGTAACTGTTCTTTCCGATATATATGATGAGGTCAAGAAGGAGTTTGCTTACAGAGGCTGCTACTTCCTTGAGGGCGAAGAGCTTGATAAGGTAAGAAAGACAATCATTATCAACGGCGCTCTTAACGCTAAGATCGTTGGTCAGAAGGCTCACACCATTGCAGCTCTTGCAGGTGTTGAGGTTCCCGAATCAACAAAGGTTCTGATCGGTGAGGTTGAATCTGTTGATATCAGCGAAGAGTTTGCTCACGAGAAGCTTTCACCCGTACTTGCTATGTATAAGGCTGAAACCTTTGATGAGGCTCTTGAAAAGGCTGCACAGCTCGTTGCTGACGGCGGCTACGGTCACACATCTTCACTCTACATCCATCCGGCACAGAAGGAGAAAATCGAAAAGCATTACAATGCAATGAAGACCTGCCGTATCCTTATCAATACACCTTCTTCACACGGCGGTATCGGCGATCTCTACAACTTTGCGCTGAATCCTTCACTCACACTCGGCTGCGGCTCATGGGGTGGCAACTCTGTTTCTGAGAATGTCGGCGTTAAGCATCTCCTCAACATCAAGAGCGTTGCTGAGAGAAGAGAAAATATGCTTTGGTTCAGAGCTCCTGAAAAGGTTTACTTCAAGAAGGGCAGCATGCCTGTCGCTCTTGACGAGCTTGGCACCGTAATGCACAAGAAAAAGGCATTTATCGTAACAGACTCCTTCCTCTACAAGAACGGCTATGTAAAGCCGATCGAAGATAAGCTCGATCAGCTCGGCATCCAGCACACAGCATTCTATAATGTTCAGCCTGACCCGACTCTTGCTTCCGCTAAGGAAGGCGCAGAGGCTATGCGTCTCTTTGAGCCGGATGTCATCATCGCACTCGGCGGCGGTTCAGCTATGGACGCAGGTAAGATCATGTGGGTTCTTTATGAGCATCCGGAAGCAGATTTCCAGGATATGGCTATGCGCTTCATGGATATCAGAAAGAGAATTTACACATTCCCGACAATGGGCGAGAAGGCTTATTTTGTAGCAATCCCGACATCTTCAGGTACAGGTTCCGAGGTTACACCTTTTGCCGTTATTACAGATGAAAAGACATCTATCAAATATCCGCTCGCTGATTATCAGCTCCTCCCGAACATGGCTATCATCGACGCTGACAATATGATGAACCAGCCGAAGGGACTCACAAGTGCATCAGGTATCGACGCACTTACCCATGCGCTTGAAGCATATGCTTCTATCATGGCTACACCGTACACAGACGGTCTTGCTCTCCAGGCAATGAAAACCATATTTGAGTATCTCCCGTCAGCTTATGAGAACGGCGCAAATGATCCTATCGCACGTGAGAAGATGGCTAACGCTTCCACAATGGCAGGTATGGCATTCGCTAACGCATTCCTCGGTGTTTGCCACTCTATGGCACATAAGCTCGGTGCTTATCATCATATTCCGCACGGTGTTGCAAACGCACTTCTTATCTCCTACGTTCTCAGATACAATGCAGAGCCTGTACCTCCGAAGATGGGTACATTCTCACAGTATCCGTATCCGCACACACTTGAAAGGTATGTTGAGTGTGCAAACTTTGTCGGCGTAAGAGGTAAGGACGACAACGAAACACTTGAACTCTTCATCGCTAAGATCGAGGAACTCAAGGAGAAAGTCGGCATCAAAAAGACAATTGCTGACTACGGCGTAAAGGAAGAGGACTTCCTTGCAACTCTTGACGAGATGGTTGAAAACGCATTTGATGACCAGTGCACAGGTGCTAACCCCAGATATCCGCTCTTCTCTGAGATCAAGGAAATATTCCTGAAGGCTTACTACGGTAAATAATGAATTGAATTGATAGTTCGGCTCTGTCATAACATTGGTATATTGGTTGTGACAGAGCTGTAAACTGCAAAAATACAAAATAAATCTGAAAGGAGAGAAAACATTGTTCTGGTTAAGAGTGCCTGAAAAGGTTTATTTCAAAAAGGGCTGTATGCCTGTTGCTCTTGACGAGCTGGGCGCAGTTTACGGAAAGAAAAAGGCATTCATCGTAACTGACACTTTCCTTTATAAAAGCGGTTATATCAAGCCGGTCGAGGATAAGCTCAATGAATTGAATATTCAGCACACATCTTTCTTCCATCTTGAGTCAAAACCGACGCTTGTTTCCGTCAGGGAAGGCGCAAAGGCGGCAAGCCTGTTTGAGCCTGATGTTATCATTGCTGTCGGCGGCGGTTCGGCGATAGACGCAGCAAAGCTGATAAGGGTATTTTATGAATATCCCGATGCGGATTTCTTTGATTTTGCAAAGCGTTTTTCTGATATACGCAAAAGAGACGATCTGTTTCCGAGAGCAGGTATCAAGGCTTATTTTGCTGCCATTCCGACATCGTCAGGAACAGGCTCCGAGGTTTCTCCCTTTGCGGTGGTAAAGGATGAAGCTGATAATGCTGAATATACGATTGCCGATTATGAGCTTCTGCCCGATATGGCGGTGGTAGATGCTGATTATATGATGAATCAGCCAAAGGAGCTTACTGCTGCTGCCGGATTGACAGCGCTTGCTCATGCGCTTGAAGCGTATGCTTCTCCAATTGCTGTGGAATATACAGACGGTTTTGCACTTAAGGCTCTGGAGAATCTTTTTGAGTATCTTCCGTCAGCCTATGAAAAGGGTGCAGATGATCCCATCGCACGTGAAAAGGTTGCCGCTGCTTCCACTATGGCAGGAATTGCTTTTGCCAACAGCTTCAGCGGAAATGCTGATGACTTCGGCAAGATCACGGATGCGCTGAGTCTGACGGATGTGATAAGACAAAAATCACAGTCGGATGAAAGTGTTCTTGCGAGATATAGTGAATGTGCCGGATATCTCGGAATAAAGGGCAGCGATAACAAGGAAACGCTTGCTCTCTTTATTGCAAAGATCGATGAACTGATTGAAAGTTTCGGTATCAAAAAGACAGCCGCTGATAACGGCTGATGATTTCAGTTTTCTCAAATTAGCAATTTTCATAAAAAGGAACGCTGCGCTCAGGCTCAGCGTTCCTTTCACATATAATAACGGAGGAAAAACAATGTCAGAGCAGACATATATTTGCAGCCTTTGTCCGAGAAATTGCAGGGCGGAAAGAAGTGATGACAGCGGCAGAGGATTCTGTAAAGCAGGACAGCTGCCAAAAATAGCAAGGGCAGCTCCGCACTTTTGGGAGGAGCCTTGTATCAGCGGAACAAGAGGTTCGGGAACGATATTTTTTTCGGGCTGTGTGCTTTCATGCGTATTTTGTCAGAATCATAAAATCAGTACAGGCGGATGCGGAAAAACGATAACGGTTGATGAGCTTGTCTGTCATATCAAAAGACTTGAATCCGAGGGTGTACATAATATCAACCTTGTCAGTCCGACCCCGTATATTGAAAGCATTATCAGGGCGTTTGAAAAATACAAGCCTGAAATTCCGATCGTTTTTAATACAGGCGGCTACGAAAAGCCGGAAACAATCAAACGTCTGGACGGTATTGTGGATATATATCTTCCCGATATGAAATATATCCGCTCTTCGCTTTCCGCAAAATATTCGGGTGCGGCTGATTATTTTGTCTATGCTTTGCCAGCTTTGAAGGAAATGATCCGGCAGACGGGAAAACCGTTTTTTGATGCTGACGGAATGATGAAACGGGGAACGATCGTAAGACATCTTATTCTGCCACAGAATACAAGAAATTCTATCGAAGTTCTTGATTTGTTGGATGAAACCTTCGGCGATCAGATTCTGATCAGCCTGATGGGTCAGTATGTTCCATTAGCAAAGGCAGAGCAATATCCTGAAATTAATCGCCGGATCACAAGCAGGGAATATAATAAGGTGCTGGAGCATCTTGGGGAACTAGGTCTTGACGGCTTTGCACAGGATCTCCAATCGGCAAGGGAGGACTATGTTCCCGAATTTGATATATCAGCGCTCTGATCCTTTATCTCAATATAGGACTTTTCACAGATGTTTTCCTCGATCTCGTAATTTACAGTCAGCACATAGGAATCATCAGTTTCCGTCAGATTTTCGGATCTCTCCAATATCTGTTTTTCACTGTTGCCCACAAGAAAAAGCTCATACAGCTTTCTTCTGTTTTTAAGAATTTTTTCTGCTTCTTCTTTTTTGATATCGGCGCTGACTTTGTCATATTTTTGCCAGACCTCTTCTTTTATCCCGACAGGGATATCATTGCCGCCGAATGTAAGTTTGTAATTATGCGTGGTTCTTACATAACTTCCGTCAGGGTTTCCGCAGACAGACAAAGGGAGCTGTATTCCCAGAATATTGATTTCCCTTTTGAAAATATAGTTCTCATCGGTTTGCAGTATTTCGGCGTTTTTCGGCAGCTCAAAAATAATGCTTGACGAGGTTTTGGCATAGATCTCTCCGTCACAGTCCGTCAGCAGGGAGCTGCCATCCGTATATTCAACAATACCGCTTACAAGAAGCTGCCCTTTTCTGACACCATCACCGATTTGGACAGTTGCTTTTCCTTTCCGTACTTTGATTTTTGTTATTGTGCCGTCAGCAGTTGATTTTAAATTGCTGACGGCATTTTTGTCCTTGTCCGAATTTTTTTCAGCTTCCTCTTTCGGACTGATCTCAACGGATAAAGCAGTTCCGAATTCATTAATACTCAGCCAGCTGATGCGCTTGTCCTTGATTTTCAGCTGCATTTCCAATTCGCTGATATCCGATCTGTCAAACCTGATACCTTCATACAATCCCAGTTCACGAAGCTCGCTGCGTATTTCATATTCGTTAATGCCTTCAGGGGCATTGATGCGTATGCTCCAAACAAATCCCGAAAGATAGGCGCAAAGCAGACTTCCGAGGATCAGTCCAGCCAGCAGTCCGGCTCTTTCCTTATATTTGGCACAGAGGTGAGGCAATCCGTATTCTCTGATGACTGTCAGTTCTGTTCCTGTTTTTCGGGCAAAGGTAGATATCAGTCCGGCATCAACGATTTTTGCCTTTGCTTTGATGCTTTCTTTTTCGCCTGTCATGTTCCACAGGTTTACTCCGTTTCGGGAGGCTAAATTAAGAAATCTTTCGGGGAATCGTCCGTTTACGGAAAATTCAAAATATCCGCAAAGCCACCGCAAAATGATTACAATTATCATGCTGACCTCACAAATTACATAATATATTCAATTGAGGTGATAAATCCTTCAATGATCAGATCATATTCATTCATACATTTTATATGCAGACCACGGCCTGCAAATGCCACCAGATATTTCCCTGAATTAATTTTAATGGAATTTTCGTTATATTCCACCACTCCTTTGCTGCCCTCAAAAACCACTTCACGGTTGCCGCATATATTTATCCTGACAGAGCTTAGCTTTTCGACAAAAGAATTCACGGGTCTGCCGTTCTTTTTTTTATTCCCTTTCATACTATCACCCCAAATCAGTATATGAAATTTTATGCCGACAGCAATATAAAAATCACCCTCAGCATATAAATTTAAGGGTGATGATATGTTTGCTGCTGTAAAATTAAAAAATACGCTCCCGTTTCTGACGTCTTTCTGTTTTTTAATGCTGCTTCTGCTGTTTCCTTCGGCAGCAGCGGAGGGCATAACAGGCGGACTCGGTTATGCCTTTGAAATACTTGTTCCGTCACTATTTCCCTATATGGTTCTTTCATCGTTTATTATGAGGACAAGGGCAGAAAGGGTGATCGGAAAAGCAGCTGCTCCGATTACAAGAGCCGTATTCAATTTGCCGTCAGGCTGCGCTTCCGGAATCATTTTGAGTCTTGTCGGAGGTTTTCCTGTCGGGGCAAAATGTGTTCAGCTTTTATATGCCAAAGGAGCTATAACGTCGCAACAGGCAGAGCGCATGATGCTTTTCTGTGTATGCTCCGGTCCTGCCTTTCTGATAACGGCGGTTGGCGCTGTCATGCTCAGAAATCCGGGAGCAGGGATCGTGCTGTATGCTTCTCAGGCTGCTTCGTGCATTATAATAGGAGCCATTTTGGGAATAATAAGCATAAGAAAATCCGACAGTTGTAATGAGAAAAAAAATCCTATATCCGTACAGCCGCAGGAAGACAGCATTATCACATCATTGATTCAGGCATCAACAGACGGCGCATATTCCATTATCTCTATGACAGCGCTAGTATTGATTTTTTCTCTTTTTGTCAATATTCTCGGCAGTTCAGGACTTACAGACGCTTTTTCATCAGGATTGTCTTTTTTCGGAGTTTCACCACGGACTGCCAGAACCGTTCTCCCGATTATTCTTGAGGTTACGGGTGCCTGCAAAGCAGTATGTGATTCTTCCATGCCGCTTTGGTACTTTTCTCTTGCAGCAGGTTTCGGCGGCTTATGTGTTCATTTCCAGATATTTAATATTCTGAAAGATGTGCCGATCAGAAGGGGAAGATATCTTATTTTCAGAGTGATTAATGCCGTGCTTTCATCACTTATTGCTTATATCGTATGCAGATTTTATTCTCCCACAGCCGAAACCTTTACGGTCTTCGGAGGTCAGCAGGCAGAGTTTTCGGCCACAACAGCAGCTGGAAGTGCAGCGCTTGTCATTATGTCGGTGGTTTTCGTGCTTACCATGCGGAGAAAAAATTTTCCCCGTAACAAATCGGGCATAAGGTAAATATAATAACAAAGGGGGATATATATGTGCGGAATCGCAGGTTGGTATGATAAGAACATAAATCTTAAGGACGCTCAGACCGTTCTTACGGAGATGTCCGCTTCAATGAGCAGGAGAGGTCCCGATGACAGCGGAAGTTATGTCGAAAATAATATAGCTTTGCTCCATAGAAGGCTTGCTGTTATTGATGTCGAAAACGGTTCTCAGCCTATGACGAAAGCGCTGGGAGAGAGGGAATGTACGATCGCCTATAACGGTGAGCTGTATAATACCGCAGAGCTGAGGGAGTATCTGTCATCAAAAGGACATGAGTTTAAAACCGCAAGTGATACGGAAGTGGTTTTGACGGCATATCTTCATTGGGGAGAGGAATGTGTTTACAGGCTCAACGGCATATTTGCCTTTGCTGTCTGGGATAAACAGAATCAGGAGCTTTTTCTGGCAAGAGACAGGATAGGTGTCAAGCCGCTTTTCTTTTATGAATACGGCGGGGGTCTGATTTTTGCTTCGGAGATAAAGACGCTTCTGAGAAATCCGCTTGTTCCTCCGAGAGTGGATGAAGAAGGACTTTCCGAGTTGTTTCTGATAGGTCCGGGACGTACTTTGGGACAGGGAATCTATAAAGGGGTAGGTGAGATACTGCCCGGTGAATATGCTGTATTCAACGGTGAACATCTGAAAAGGCGGAGGTATTTTAAGCTGCAGGCACACGAGCATACTTCCGATACAAAGCAAAGTATCCGTGAAGTCAGAGAGCTTCTGACAGATTCGATTGAACGCCAGTTGGTTTCGGATGTTCCGCTTTGCTGTTTTTTGTCAGGAGGACTTGATTCCAGTATCATTTCTTATACAGCGGCGGAATACAACAGAAGAAACGGACTTGCGCCGATCGACACTTATTCCGTTGATTATACCGACAACAGCAAATATTTTCAGAAAAGCCTTTTCCAGCCGACTCCCGATAGTGAATTTATCGGTATCATGGTCGATGCAATAGGTTCAAAGCACCATAGTGTCACGATAGATAATTATGACCTGTTCCGAGCCTTGCTCAGCGCTGTTGATGCAAGAGATCTTCCGGGTATGGTGGATGTTGATTCATCGCTTTTGCTTTTCTGCGGAAAGATAAAGAAGGATTTTACCGTCGGGCTTTCGGGAGAATGTGCCGATGAGCTTTTCGGCGGACATCCTTGGTATCATAATAAATCCATTCTGTTTGATGATAACTTCCCTTGGTCACGTTCGCTTGATATCAGGCGTTCGATACTCCGAAAGGATTTTTTGCCGCACGGTGAGGAATATGTGCGTCAGAGGTATCTTGATACCTGCAGAAAAACGGAAAAGCTGAAAAGCGATTCAAGGCTTGATGCAAGAATGAGGGAAATGTTCTCGCTGAATTTTCATTGGTTTATGCAGACGCTTTTGGATCGTAAGGACAGAATGTCGATGTATAACGGTCTGGAGGTCAGAGTACCGTTCTGTGATTACCGCATTGTGGATTACGCATTCAACCTTCCGTGGAGTATCAAGGCTCTGGGCGGCAGGGAGAAGGGTATCGTTCGTGCGGCATTCCAAGGACTTCTGCCAGACAGTATAATCGAGCGCAAGAAAAGCCCGTATCCGAAAACACATAATCCGCTTTATTTTGAGCTTTGCGCAACAAAGGCGAGAGAGATCATATATGATAATACCTCGCCGCTGTACGATATTATTGATCCTGAAGGGGTGGAAAGTATTATACAGAATCCCGACCAGATATCATCGCCATGGTACGGACAGCTGATGCGTGCGCCGCAGATACTTGCTTATATTATACAGCTTGATTACTGGTTCAGAAAAAATACTGTTTCAATTGAAATATAATATAAATAAAATAAGCAGTTCCCTCCTCACCTTTGGATGAAGAGGGAACTGCTGAATTTTTATTTTGCTGATAAGCCGCAATATCATTTCCGCATTATTCGGTATCGTCGGGGGAATCCTCATGAAAGTCTTCCAGCAATTTTTTGCAAAGTTCATAGTTGTGAATGAAGTTGCTGTCGTCAGGATAGAGCTGTTTGAGATCTGAAAAGGCGTGGAGAGCGTCCTGTAAACAAAGGTAATTGGCATTTTTACGTGCAAAAGTACCCATTCTGAAAAATGAAAGAGCAATATCGCCATAGCAGGCTTTTTGATAGCTGTCGGACAGATTACCGAATTCCTTATAAAGTGAAAGATATATCTGATGAGCCTTATAATACCATTGTGCAGTAAGATGAAGTATATCCATATTCAGATAGCTTTCGCCTGTTTCGACATAAAATTGGGCAACTGTATTCCTATCTCTATAAGACATTGTCTGCGTTGCAAGCTGTTCCATTATTTCTCTGCCTTCCTGAACAGATAACAATTTAAACGGAAGTCCTTGCGTTCTGGAATACAGCAAAAGTGCGTTTGCCAGATCACGGCGATCCTGAATGGAATCACTCTTATCTGCCAGCTGTCGGGTGATCGTCAACATCTGATTGAAATTTTCTGCCGCCACATCTTGATTATTACAATCCAATGCCAGTTTGCCGATACGGGCATAAGCAAGCGAAAGATCACGCATTGCAGGGGCATTCCGTAGTTCATCATAAAGTGCCTGCCGTTCTTTCAGACTTTCGGTGTAGTAGGTCATGGCAGTATTTACTTCTTCAGAAGAGTCGCCGTTATTTTGGGCAGTACGATGTGCTGCGTTGTCAAAAAGCTCTCCGAGCCTCATCAGAATGACCGCATAATCTCTTCTGGCTTCGTATTCCTTGAAATCGCCGCCCTTCAGTTCTTTATAGGCAGCATATCTCAGACGATAGCAATTTTTGTATAATTCGAGTGCGGTATCAAAATATCCCAGACGAAGTTCCAGATCGCCGAGTTTTAGATAGGGAACTGAAAGATGCCTTCTCAGGAATGGGATATTTTTCTCACCGGAATATTGTTCGATCATCTGCTTACGCAGTTTTAAAGTGTCCCGATAGAGTGTAACGGCATTTTCATTATTGCCTTTTTCAGCTTCCATATCTCCGAGTGCCAGCTGAACCTTTGAATACATGAGCATTTTTTCGATATTATCCGTATATATTCCGGATTGAGCAAACTGATACAGCTTTTTGTAATACATCCCGGCATATCTGATATTGCCGTCACGCTGAAAATTTTGTGCCAGTTCAAATGTCTGTGAGAATAATTCGTTGAACAGATCGGCATCAGGTTTTGTCCGATATTGGTTTTCCAGTTTGTCAATCAATTTTATTCTCCAAGTGAAGGAGCTTTGAAGGCTGCGGTCAACGCCCTTTCCGTCACGATAAAGGATGATCAGTTCCTTGATTGCCTCGATATCCCCGTTCTTTGCTGCTTCTTCGATCAGAGCGAAGCCCTTTTCTCTGTTAAGCTCCACATTGATTCCGTTCATATAAGCCAGTCCGAGCAAAAATTTTTTATGTATATCAGAGCAATTCTGCTTTGGCGGACATCCGGCAAAGCAGTCTTCGATATGTTTTCTTATTGTATCAGGATCATCGAAAGAAATGACATTGCCGATATCGGGATACAGCCGGGAAAGTTTCGTTTTGTTGGTTTCCGCCATCTCGACTGCAATGATTTTTTTATGTTCAGACACAGCCATAGGATATTCGATTCTTTGAACATAATTCCCTTCTGCCAGCAGATTGGGGGTAACTGCAAGAATAAAGGCTTTGCTGCCGATCAGTGAATTTTCTATATTCTGATTATAATTTTCGCCTGCCAGCAAAAATTCATCATACCAGACAGCAACATCCTGCAGGGATTCATTTTTGTGTATCATATTCATCAGATTTCTTGCATAATACCGATCTGCTTTGCGATAGCTCAGAAACATACCGCCCCTGAAAATATCTCTGATTTTTTGTGTACGGCTGTCGGTTGTCAATACCTCTTCCATCCATTTGTGGAGCTTTTCGCTGAACGGAACGGCTGTTTCATCTGTTTGTTCTGGAATAAGATAATGAATACTTCCGAATTGTTGTTCAAACAATTGATCCAGACCGCCCTCCATCATCAGCGGAAGTATTGGAATATGCAGCTTTTGTGCCAGCGGAAATTCGACGGAAACTGTTTGGTTTTTCTGCGTCAGAAGCTTTTTTGTCACAGGAATAACAACAAGGTGCATCTGATGGAGCTGATCGGCTATTTCCTGTCTGTCATCATCGGCACACCGGTTTTCATCATACCATATTGAAACGTTGGATTCCTTTAATAAAATTTCTTTTATCTGGTCAAAGTATTTGCTGAAATCATCAGGGTGGGATGAAAAATAAATTTTTGGTTTTCCCTGTAATGACGCATTTCCTCTGCAAATATATGAAAGCTTCATAATATATCAGTCTCCTTTTATTGCTCTGTCAATCAGGGACTCTTATCTTGCCTTTCTGTTAAGAAACTTTGCTCTGTATTTGGAATAGACGATTTTCTGATCGTGATACAGTCCGTAATATCCGGACATGAAATAGCTTACAGCAACAGCAATCAGAAAATAGGGAATACCTCCCGAACCGAAAAGCTCAAAGCTGATCAGAAGTGATGTGATCGGACAGTTGGTAACGCCGCAGAAAACAGCGATAAGACCCACCGCCGCACAGACGGACGGAGAAAATTCGATCAGATGTCCGAATGTACAGCCGAAGGTTGCTCCGATGAAGAAGGAGGGAACGATTTCTCCTCCCCGGAATCCTGCTTCTATCGTGAGAGCGGTGAAGAGCATTTTAAGAATGAAAGCATAAGGCACAGCTTCGCCTTTGACGGCTTTTTCGATGATCGGCATACCGGCACCGTTATAATCTCTTGTGCCCAGAAGAAAGGTGAGTCCGACAATCACGCAGGCAGACACCGTAATTCTGATATAGGGATTTTTCAGATATTTTCTGAAAAGATCACCTGTGGAATGAAGCAGTAGTATGAAAAGTATGCTGATAACGGCACAAAGTATTCCCAGACCGACCGTTTCAGCCGCATTGAGAATGGTCAGATCGGGAAATTCCACAACCGCAAAATCCGTTTCCTTGATTCCGACAAATTTTGCAAAATACGCCGCAATCAGCGATGAAAAAACACAGGGGACAAGAGCTGCATAATACATGATGCCGACACTCACAACCTCCATCGAAAAGACGGCGGCAGCCATCGGCGTTCCGAAAAGCGCCGAAAAAGCTGCACTCATTCCGCACAGAATTACCACTCTTTTGTCCGTATCATCCAGCCGGAGCCATCTTCCGAGCTGGTTTCCCATACTTCCGCCGAGCTGAAGTGCAGCACCTTCTCTTCCGGCAGATCCGCCGAACAAATGTGTCAGTATGGTTGTTACAAAAATCAGAGGAGCCATACGAAACGGTATTTCACTTTTGGCGTGTATAGTGGAAAGAACAAGATTGGTACCCTTATCGTTTTTGTATTTGAATATGCTGTACAGAAATACGGTAACGATACCAGCTAATGGAAGGAAGAACAGTATAAAATCATTATGTTCCCTGTATTCCGTTACCATATTCATAAAATAGGCAAAAAGCGTTGAAAATCCTCCGACAGTCAAACCTGTCAGAATGGAAATGGCGCTCCATTTCAAAAACAGAAGGATATTATGTCTTATTTTTTTGGAATAGGCTCTTATAAATCTTTTTGCAACAGTCAACTTTTCCATTCTTTATTCACTTTCCGTTTTCATTCTTTCAAATTCCGATTCGTCTATGATTCTGACACCGAGCTGCTGAGCCTTTGTCAGCTTGCTTCCGGCTTCCTCTCCGGCGAGAACATAATCCGTCTTTTTAGATACACTTCCGGAAACCTTTCCGCCGAAGCGTTCGATAACAGCGGCGGCTTCGCTTCTTTTGTAGTTCGGCAGCGTTCCCGTTATCACAAAGGTTTTTCCGCTGAATGGACTGCCGGTGACGTCTGTTTTTTCGGTAAGATTCTTTGTATTGATGCCCAGCTCCTTGATCTCCCTGATCAGCTCCTTTGATTTTTCCAGAGAAAAATATGTCACGACACTTTCAGCCATGATATCTCCGAAGCCTTCAATTGCAAGGATTTCTTCCGCTTTTGCTGCCGCTATTTCATCGAGGGTGCGGAATTTGTCTGCCAGCAATTTGGCGGCTCTCTGACCGATATGTCTTATTCCCAGACCGAAAACAAGGCGGTAGAGGTCGTTTGATTTGGACTTTTCGATCGCATTGATAAGATTATCTGCCGATTTATCTTTTTTGCCATCCAGCTTAAGAATATCTTCACGGCTGAGGCGGTACAGATCGGTCGGTGAATGTATGAGATTATTTTCCTCAAGGGCATGAAGCACTTTTTCGCCCAGTCCGTCAATATCCATTGCATCTCTTGAAACGAAATGAATCAGATGACGCATGAGCTGTGCAGGACATTCTGTATTGGTGCAGCGAAGAGCGGCTTCTCCGTTTTCAAAGCTGACGGGCGATCCGCAAGACGGGCATATTCTCGGTATTCTGTACGGCTCGGAGCCTTCCTTGTGTCTGACGACAGATACGACCTCCGGGATAATTTCTCCTGCCTTTCTGAGAATTACTGTATCTCCGATCCGTATCTCCTTCTCGCTGATAAATTCCTCATTATGAAGTGTAGCACGGCTTACGGTAGTGCCTGCAAGCGTGATCGGTGCGAAGATGGCGGTAGGTGTTAAAACGCCTGTTCTTCCGACATTGATCTCAACGTCAAGCAGCTCGGTTTCCTTTTCTTCCGGCGGATATTTGTATGCTTCCGCCCATCTGGGAAATTTGGAGGTGCTGCCGAGAGCTTCTCTCTGATCGAAACTGTCGAGCTTTACCACCGCACCGTCTATCTGAAAGCTGAGCTGACCTCTCTGATCGCCGATTTCATCTATTTTTTCCAGTACCTCATCAGCGCTGCTGCAAAGGTGATAGAACGGCAGAGTGGTGAATCCCAGCTCCCTGAGAAAATCAAGCGACTGTTTGTGGCTTTCAAGCTCTTCGCCCTCGATGCGCTGAACATTGAATACGAATATGTCCAGCTCACGTTCTTTGGTTATTTTTGAATTTTTCTGTCTGAGAGAGCCGGCAGCGGCATTGCGGGGATTTTTGAAGGTTTTTTCCTCATTCTCCTCCTGTCTTGCGGTCAGTCTTTCAAAGCTCCCGATCGACATATAGACCTCGCCCCTGACTTCCAGAAAGGGGACAGGACGTTTCAGCTTCATGGGTAGCGAACGAATCGTTTTCAGGTTATCTGTAATATCCTCGCCCACCTTTCCGTCACCTCTTGTGGAGCCTCTTACAAAGATACCGTTGCGGTATTCCGCAGAAACTGAAAGACCGTCAATTTTAGGCTCAACAACATATTTCGGGTCGCTGACCGTTTCACGCACTCGCTGATCAAAATCTCTGATTTCCTGATGAGAAAACGAATCGTGCAGGCTTTCCATCGGCACAATATGCTCAACAGGAGAAAACTTTTCTGCAGCATCGCCGCCGACACGCTGGGTGGGGGAGTCGGGGGTGATAAGCTCAGGATACTCAGCTTCTATCTGTTCCAGCTCACGCAGAAGCATATCATATTCATAGTCGCTGATTTCGGGTGCATCCTCGTTATAATATCGGTTGTTGTGGTAGAGTATCTGTGAACGAAGCTCTTCGGCTCTTGCTTTTATTTCATTAATATCCATTGTATCTTCTCCTTAAAAGTGTTTTGATGATAATTGATCTTGTTAGTTTCTGCATATCTGACAGCCAAAGCAGCTCAGCAGAGCATCATGCCGGGGACAGACAGGAAAGCCGTTGTTAATCGGATCGTCCTTATCGGAATCTTCAAGCCACTTTATAAGCTTCTCCTGCTTTATATCATCAGCTTCAAATGCTTCAATCAGTTCTGCAAATTGCTCCAGCCGAGGAAAAATATTCTTTTCGTTCGGTTCATATCCGAGTTTATCCCAATGTTTTTTGTTCAGAGCGTGTCTTATGGTTTTAAGCATAAAAGCCTTATCCTTTTGAAAGGTGTCTGTATTCCAAGGCATTTCAGCAATATCAAATCCCACATTGCCCTCTCCGGCAGCCGTCTGATCTTTTTCTGCAAGCCAAACTATCAGCCTTTTCTGCTCCTTTGTTTTGGCAAGCCGTGAGCCGGCGATGATAAGGACATTGAGAAATGCGTCCGTCAGACGGTTGGACATTACGATATCGCTGTTTGCGTTATGAAGTGATTTGCAGGTTATAATGTTACCCATAATTATTACCTCCATTCGTCTGTATTTTCAGTAATGTTTTGGTCTTTGTTTTCCGGCACATACCAATCTTAAATTTTACCTTTATATTCGTTTTTGTTTGTGCTTTCTTGCTATCATTTTTATCCACCAACAGTCTGAGCAAAGCCGACAATCAGCGGCATTGTTATGACGGAAAGCAAGGTTGAAAGAGATACAAGTCTGACAGACAAATCTGCATCATTATCGAATTTAGCCGCAAACATGGTTGTGGAAGCCGCAACTGGAGCGCCGGCAGCGATCACGCAGGTGATGAGTATCGTTCCTCTGATACCGAGCATCATCATGCCGCCGAAGGCGATCAGCGGAACAGCAACAAGCCTCAGCAATACACATATAAAGCCTTTTCCGTCCTTGAATGCGTCAAGCAGTTTTGACTGAGAAAGATAATATCCAACCACCATCATAGGCAGGGGAGTGTTGAGATTGGCAATAAAGCCGATCGGCTTTGAGATGATTTCCGGAACGGGCAGTGACAGCAGAAAAATAACAATACCGACCGCCATGCCGATAATGCACGGATTGAGTATGATCTTTTTTGCCGACAGCTCCTTTCCGCTGCCTGTTGACAGCCATACCCCGAATGTCCACATCACAAGGTTGAATATCACAATATAGACAGAGCCAAAAAATACGCCGTCAGAGCCTAAAATAGCCTGCTGCATTGGCAGCGACATATATCCGCAGTTGGAAAATATCAGCGCAAAACGGTATACTCTGTTTTTTTCGGGTATCTTATCATGGAAAACAGACATTGCAATGACAACAGACAGGGTATGTATACATAAGGCTGAACAGGCTGCGACAAGCAGACCGCCGAGCATTTCTCCGTCAAACGGACGCATGAAATTTTCAACGATAACACACGGAGTGACGATATACAATACAATATCCGTTACAGATTTGACTGCTGTTTTATTCAGTATTTTGGTTTTTCCGCACAGATAACCCAGAGCGATCAGAATAAACAGCTCCAGAACCTGAGTTCCCACAGTAATAAAATTTTCAAACATCCTTATTCCTTCTTATTCTTTCCTTATTTTTCTTTATTAATGATAATGAGCAAACATTGCACATTTCTTATAATCTTCTTTTAAAATCCTCATATCCGAATTGCTTTATCAGCTCTGTTCTGCCGTCAGTTTTTAAAAGATAAATGGACGGCAAAGGCATACCGTTGAAGGTATTGTTCTTGACAATGGAATACATTGCCATATCTGTAAATATCAGCTTTTCTCCGATTCTCAGGGCATTTTCAAATGAATAATCCCCGATCACATCACCGGCAAGGCAGGTGGGAGCGCCCAATCGGTAGGTGTGGGGCAGAACATAAGGCAGCTCGGAGCCGACAATCAGAGGACGGTACGGCATTTCAAGCACATCCGGCATATGACAGGCGGCAGAGGTATCGACAATGGCAAGATCCATGCCGTTTTTGGTGAGATCGAGAACTGTCGTTATGAGGAATCCAGCATCTATCGCAACGGCTTCTCCGGGTTCAATGTAAACCTCCACATTGTATTTGTTTTTGATATGATTGATAAGCTCCACCAGCTTGTCAACATTGTAATCCGGCTTTGTAATATGATGTCCTCCGCCGAAATTCAGCCATTTCATGCGATAAAGATATTTTCCGAATTTTTCCTCAACATATCGAAGTGTCCGTTCAAGTGTTTCTGCGCCCTGTTCGCACATTGTATGAAAGTGTAGACCGCTGATTCCGTCAATCTCATTTTCTTCAAAGTTTTCGAGAGTGATTCCCAGTCTTGAATTCCGGAAGCAGGGGTTATAGATATCGGTTTCGATTTCAGAATATTCGGGGTTGACTCTCAGACCAAACTCCGCTCCGCCGTGGGAAAGAGCTTTTTCTCTGAAATGCTTCCATTGCCCGAAGGAATTGAAAACGATATGGTCACAGATATCCAGCAGCTCATCAAAATCCTCGTCCTTATAGGCGGGGGAAAATACATGGATCTGACGGTTTCCCATTTCCTCATAAGCCAGCCTTGCTTCAAAGAGACCGCTTGCGGTTGTGCCGCTGATATATTTTGCGATAAGGGGATAGACGCTGTAAGACGAAAAAGCCTTTTGTGCAAGAAGCACATGACAGCCTGTGCGCTGTTCCACGCTTTTCAAAGTGATAAGATTTTTTATCAGAGCCTCCTCGTCAATCACATAGCAGGGGGTGGGGAGCGTTTTTACGATTTCATATTTGTCCATCAAAACACCTCAGTTGGTTTGTTATTTACATTATTATAGCATTTTAACACAGAAAAATAAATAGGAATCATGATAAATATATTGCGGTGTTCCATACTTTGCAATATACTTGCATTTTTGCTGCAAAGTAAGTATAATGGATAAATGAATAATGTTGAAAGGACAGGAAAAGATGAAAACAGCGGATTTTTACTATGATCTTCCCGAAGAACTGATCGCTCAGACTCCGATCGAGCCCCGTGACAGTTCTCGGATGCTTGTGATGGACAGAAAAAGCGGAGCGCTGCAACATAAGCATTTTTATGATATTACGGATTATCTGCATGAAGGCGATTGTCTGATACTTAACGATTCCAGAGTGCTTCCTGCAAGAATTTATGGCACTAAAGATGAAACGGGGGCAAATGTGGAATTTCTGCTGCTGCGCCATATTGAAAGCAAGCGCTGGGAAACGCTTGCAAAGCCGGGAAAAAAGGCAAAGCCCGGCACACGCTTTTCATTTGGTGACGGACTGATGAAAGCTACGGTAGCAGATGTTACCGACGACGGCAACAGGATCGTGGATTTTGAATGTGAGGGAAATTTCTATGAAGCTCTCGACAAACTCGGTCAGATGCCTTTGCCTCCTTATATACATGAAAAGCTGAAGGATAAGGAACGCTATCAGACGGTTTACAGCCGTGAACTTGGTTCTGCGGCGGCACCAACGGCAGGTCTGCATTTTACAGACGGACTTCTTCAAAAAATAAAGGCGAAGGGAGTCAAAATTGGTTTTGTGACGCTTCATGTCGGACTCGGAACCTTCCGTCCCGTGAAGGTCGATGATGTGACAAAGCACCATATGCACTCCGAACATTATGAGCTGCCCAAAATGACAGCCGATCTTATCAATGAAACAAAGAAAAACGGGGGAAGGGTGATATCTGTCGGAACAACAAGCTGCCGCACCCTTGAATCGGTTGCCAAAAAAGAAGGCTGTATCTGTGCTTCGGAGGGCTGGACAGATATATTTATCTATCCGGGATTTGAATTCAAGGTTCTCGATGGTCTTGTCACCAATTTTCATTTGCCCGAAAGTACGCTGATCATGCTTGTTTCAGCCTTTGCAGGCTTTGATAATGTAATGAATGCCTACAAAACAGCCGTGGAAGAAAAATATCGTTTTTTCAGTTTCGGAGACAGCATGATTATTCTGTAAAGCAATTTGATTAACATAAAATTGATGTAATAATGATATAAAAAGTTCAGGACTGCTTTTCGGCAGTCCTGTTTTCAGCTTATTCTTTTTTCGGATCATTGCTTTCGATGTATCTGCACAGAGCATTAAAGGTTTCCGCACTAATATCATGTTCTATTCTGCAGGCGTCCTCTTTTGCAATTTCTTCGTCAACTCCGATGCTGATAAAAAATGCTGTAAGTGTTTTATGACGGTTAAGAATCTTTTCGGCAATCTCCATGCCGGCTTCTGTTATGGTGATATAATTGTCCTTGTCCATAACGATCAGCCCTTTTTCCTTAAGGCGCTTGGTGGTATATGTCACACTCGGTTTTGTAACACCCAGATGCTGTGCAACATCAATGGAGCGAACATAGCCGTTGTGCTGTTTGATCATAAGCATTGCCTCAAGATAGTCTTCGGTAGTCTTTTCAGATTTCATTTTGTAAAATCCTCCGCAATTTTTATTTTAGGGTATCATATTTAAACCAAAAAATCAAGGAAAATATAAAATTTTTTATTGTTAATTTTATTAAAAATTTTCTAAATACAGATTGGTATTTTGGAACAGACCGGACGGCAATGACAGCTGTTGACAAAAAAACAATATGGGAATATAATCTTTGATATAAAAATGTAGTAAGGTGATGCTCATTGAGAAAATTAAAAATTGATAAAAGGTATACTGCTGTTTTTTACATCATTCTTTCGGCTTTCTGCTTTGCATTTATGAATCTTTTTGTAAGACTTTCGGGCGATATTCCATCCATGCAGAAGTGCTTTTTCAGAAATTTCGTTGCTGTATTTTTTGCGATGGGTGTGCTGATTAAAAATAAAAGCAGTTTCAGATGGAAAAAAGGAAATCTGAAGTTTTTGCTTCTACGTTCCATCACGGGGTCGTTCGGAATTGTATGCAATTTTTATGCGATTGATCATATTGCCCTTGCCGATGCCTCAATACTCAACAAGATGTCTCCGTTCTTTGTAATAATTTTTTCATTTATTTTTCTTCGGGAACGTCTGACGTTGTTGCAGGGATCGGCTGTATTGATTGCCTTTGTCGGAACATTGTTTATTCTGAAGCCGAGTTTTCAGAATATAGAGCTTTTTCCGTCTGCGGTAGGTCTTATGGGAGGAATGTGTGCTGGCTTTGCCTATACAATGGTGCGTATTCTCGGAAAAAGAGAGGAAAACAGGTCGCTGATCGTATTTTTCTTTTCGGCATTTTCCTGTATCGTCATGCTGCCGTATCTGATTTTTGATTTTCACCCGATGGAATGGTGGCAACTGCTCATGCTGCTGGGGGCAGGACTTTCGGCAACGGGAGGTCAGTTTTCGATAACAGCGGCTTATTGTCATGCTCCGGCAAGAGAAATATCGGTTTATGATTATTCCCAGATTATTTTTGCAACACTCCTCGGCTTTATATTCCTGGGAGAAATTCCCGATATATACAGCTTTATCGGCTATATTGTCATTATCTCGATGGCAGTATTGATGTTTCTTTACAATAATGACAAGGGTATATTCAAAAAACGAAAAAAGGAAAACATAAAAGAGTAAGGAACAGTATCAATCAGACAATTATCAGATCTTATAGTAAACGAAATTAAAAAATTCCTGTTAAAACATTCGGGTGCAGGGGCATTGCCCCCAATCTTTTATGACGGAATACGGCTTTACTATGGAAAATGCAGAGTCCTTAACCCGATTGTCATAAATTGCAGATAAAATATGGAGAAAATCTATGCTTTTTGTTGAAATTTCATTCTGCTGTGTGCTATAATACATATTATGTTGTTGAGGCAAACTCAAAATTCGTTATTGGAGGAGATATTTATGAAAAAGTTATCCAAACTAGGTATCGCTCTTTTTGCTTCTGCTTTAGTGTTTGCATTTGCAGGCTGTCAGGGCGGTATCGTTGAAAGCTACCAGACTCAGACTCCGGCTGCATCGACAGCTGCCGATGACGGTACAGCAGACGAAAGCAGCGCAGAGGAAGAGCCGTCTGAAGAAGAATCATCTGAAGAAGAGTCATCGGAAGAGGAATCATCAGAAGAAGAGTCATCGGAAGAGGAGTCATCTGAGGAAGAATCATCAGAAGAAGAGTCGTCTGAGCAGGAATCATCAGCGGAGGAATCTTCTGAAGAACCGAAGGCAGATGAAAATGTAAAGGATTACATTTACTTCGACAATTCCGAAACAAAGTGGGAAAAGGTAAGCGCTTATTGGTGGAATGATCAGTACAGCGAGATCACAAATAAAATTACAGGAGAGCTTTATCCTGCCAACGGCGAGGACGGTACTCAGAATCTTAAGAACTCATGGCCGGGCGTTGAACTTGAAAAGATCGAGGGAACGGATATTTACAGATGTGCCGTTCCGGTAGGAGCTACAAAGATCATCTTTAATTCAGGTGTCCCGGATGCGGAAGTAAGAGCCGGAGCAGAAGGCTATCAGTCTATCGATCTCAAATTCAGCGAAACCGATAATGCAGGTCAGGTATATGCCATTGATACATCTGTTGAGCCGACTGCAGGCAAAGGCAAGGAAAAAACCAAGTTTACGTATGGTGCAGGCACATGGTCAGATTATTCTGCCGAGTAATAAAAACTGAAAATTAAAACATCATCTCCCGTCAGTTCATATTGATCACAGAACCGGCGGGAGATGTCTTTGATATATATTCAATTTTCGGGACACGATATTCTTGCGATTTCTTCAATGGTGTGGTGAAGCTTCAATACGATATCGGTATCGGCAGCACGATAATACATTTCCTTGCCGTGTCTGCCTGAAATGACTAGACCGGCACTTTTGAGCAGTTTAAGATGATGTGAAACGGCCGGACTTGACATTCCTGTTGCTGCTGCTATATTGATAACACATTCCTCGCAGTGACAAAGCAGCCAGAATATTCTCAGACGGCTCGGATCTCCGAGCTGTTTCATGGCATCGGCGACATTTCTGATGGTTTCCAAAGAGGGTATTTCTTCAACAAGTATATTATCTCTTTCGCTGTGATTATGCGGAAGAATTATTTTTTTATCACTCAAATTTCTGCCTCCCGACGATAGAATTTATAGTCAACGTCATTAATTTATTCCTGATTACTGATAATTGGGGCTTTGAGTCTCACCTGCCGGCTCGGTCGGTGCTTCTGCTTCGCAGAGGTGTCCACTAGACACCCGCACCCTCAAACCCCACCAGGGCTGCTCGCTCTGGACCTCGGCAGGAGCTGAAGCCCCTGCACCTATATGCTTTAATAGGATAATTTAAATGTCGTTTTACTATAAAATATTTTAAATGATATATCACAGAAAATCAATAGGCGGAAATTAAAAAATCTATTGACATATCGGATGGATAGTGGTATAGTATATTTAACGATTAAATAATCTTTTAATCGAATGATGAAAGAGGTGTCTATTATGAAAAAAATATATAAAATTGAAGTGGACTGTGCCAACTGTGCTGCTAAAATGGAGGAAGCGGCAAAAAAGACGGAGGGCGTAAAGGATGCTACCGTCAACTTTATGACGCTGAAAATGATCGTAGAATTTGAGGAGGGTGCAGACAGACAGACTGTGATGGACAATGTGTTCAAGGCTTGCCGTAAAATTGAACCTGACTGCGAAATTTATTATAAATAATCTGTATCAACGGGAATGCACTCGGAAGAGTGCATTTTTTGTAAGATACAATTAAACATTTATTTAATTGAAAAGAGGGAGAAAAATGACAAAAAAGCAAAAGAAAAACCTGATAAGGATCATAACCGCTTCCGCTATGATGATCGTGTTTTTATTTCTGCCTGTTCAGGGATGGCTGAGATTTGTATTGTTTCTTGTGCCTTATCTTGTCATAGGCTATGATATTCTGATCAAGGCAGGAAAGGGCGTTATCAACCGCCAGCCGTTTGATGAATGTTTTCTGATGGCTGTTGCTACGATCGGAGCAATGGTGATCGCTGTTACGGGTGACGGTGACTATATTGAAGCCATTGCGGTTATGCTGTTTTATCAGATCGGCGAATGGTTTCAGAGCTATGCTGTCGGAAAAAGCCGCAAAAACATAAGTGAGCTGATGGACATACGTCCCGATTATGCGAACATTGAAACGGACGGAGAGCTTGAACAGGTTGATCCGGATGATGTGGAGGTCGGAACGGTGATTGTCGTTCAGCCGGGAGAAAAAATACCAATTGACGGGGTTGTTGTGGAAGGCAGCTCTTCTCTCGATACAGTTGCCCTTACAGGTGAAAGCGTCCCGAGGTCTGTCGCTGTCGGAGACGAGGTCATCAGCGGCTGCATCAACAAAAACGGTCTGCTCAGAATCCGCACAACAAAGGAATTCGGGGAATCCACCGTTTCAAAAATTCTTGACCTTGTTGAAAATGCCAGCTCAAGAAAATCCAGATCAGAAGACTTTATCACAAGATTTGCAAGAGTATATACGCCGGTCGTCGTGTTCAGCGCATTGGCGCTGGCGGTACTGCCGCCGCTTTTCAGAATGCTGGTGATGTCTGCGGACGGAAATTGGGCAAATTGGATATACAGAGCGCTGACATTTCTTGTTATCAGCTGTCCCTGCGCACTTGTCATCAGCGTTCCGCTCAGCTTTTTTGCAGGAATCGGCGGAGCAAGCCGGGAAGGTATTCTGATAAAAGGCTCCAACTATCTTGAAATACTGTCAAAAACAAAAACGGTCGTTTTTGATAAAACAGGTACGCTGACCAAGGGTGTTTTTGAAGTAACGGTAATTCATCCGGAACAGGTTTCCGAAAATATGCTGCTGCACCTTGCGGCTCATGTTGAGCGTTATTCTACTCATCCGATCGCCGTATCGCTGAGAAATGCCTATCCTGATGAAGCTGATGACTGCGAAATAACAGATGTCGAGGAGCTTGCCGGAAAGGGAATCAGGGCGAGAGTGAATGGGGATGTGATATGTGTCGGAAATGAAAAGCTGATGAACAGCGTCGGCGCAAAGCATAAGGACTGCGGACACACGGGTACGGTTATTCATGTGTCAAAAAACGGAGAATACTTCGGGCATATCGTGATTTCGGATATCGTGAAGCCGGGTTCGGAAAAGGCAATTGCCGGGCTTAAAAAGGCAGGAGTCAGAAAAACGATCATGCTGACGGGAGATGCAAAGAAAACAGCAGAAAAAACAGCGGAGGAGCTGAAAATAGATGAGGTTTACAGCGGTCTTCTTCCGGCGGATAAGGTCAGCAGGGTAGAGGAGCTGATTGAGCATCAATCAGAAAACGGAGTGGTTGCTTTTGTCGGTGACGGAATCAATGATGCACCGGTTCTTTCGAGAGCCGATATAGGTATAGCGATGGGGGCTATGGGTTCGGATGCGGCGATCGAGGCTTCTGATGTTGTGCTGATGGATGATGATCCGCTGAAATTGGTCAAGGCAATCAGAATATCAAGAAAATGTCTCAGGATCGTCAATGAGAATATATGGTTTTCCATTGGGATCAAGGTGCTTTGTCTGATACTGGGGGCATTGGGTGCTGCTAATATGTGGGCTGCCATTTTTGCAGATGTGGGAGTCATGGTTCTGGCTGTTCTCAATTCAATAAGAGCGTTGCGCTGAACGGAGTGTGTGAAAATGAAAAAGATATATCTGGCAGGTTTTGATGTGTTTTCTCCCGATGCGGTCCGAAAGGGGGAGGAAATGAAGGCGTTATGTGCCGAATATGGATTTGAGGGACTGTATCCGCTTGATAATGTATGCAGCGGAGCAAGGGCAATTTTTGAAGCCAATACAGGCATGATAAAGGAATGTGATATTATTGCAGCAAATATGAACAGCTTCAGGGGCAGCGAGCCTGACAGCGGAACCGCCTTTGAACTTGGCATGGGCTATGCTCTTGGTAAAAAGCTGTACTGCTATACATCCGATATCCGCACTCTGAGGGAAAGATTGGGAGAAAAGGACGAAAACGGCTATCAGGTCGAGGATTTCGGACTGCCGCTGAATCTGATGATAGCCGTTCCTGCCGTGATATCCGAAGGCGGACTGAAAGAATGTCTTGCAATGATATTGCAGGCAGAATAATTTGTTTATTTTTCCTTTCGGCAATAATATAGAAGCTGCATGACAATATAATAACCTTATTCAAAATATAGATGAGTGAAACATCAAATAAAAAGGAGTGTGATCGGTTTTAAGTATTGATACGGACAGCGTAATGCTTAAGACCGAAACGGACAATGATTGAAGTTGAACATTTAAAAAAGGAATTCAGAAAGGTTGTCAAGGAACCCGGACTGAAAGGAAGCGTGAAGTCGCTTTTTAAACCAAAATATGAAACAGTTGCCGCTGTGGACGATATCAGCTTTCATGTTCCGAAGGGAGAAATACTGGGCTTTATCGGACCGAACGGAGCAGGCAAATCAACGGTGATAAAAATGCTGACAGGTATCCTTACACCGACATCGGGAAGCTGTACCATTAACGGGAAGGATCCGGCAGCGGACAGAAAACGCTATGTCAAAGAGATCGGCGTTGTTTTCGGACAGAGAACACAGCTCTGGTGGGATCTGCCGCTGAGGGAAACCTACGGTGTTCTGAAAGAGGTCTATTCTGTTCCCGATGAAAAATATCAGAAGAGAATGGAACTTCTAAATGAGGTTCTGGAGCTGGATGATTTTATCGGCAGTCCTGTCAGAACGCTTTCTCTCGGACAGCGTATGAGGGCAGATATTGCGGCATCGCTTCTGCACAGTCCGAAGGTGCTTTTTCTGGACGAGCCTACCATCGGACTGGATGTTGTTGTCAAAAACAATATCAGAAATGCCATCATGGAAATAAACCGCACAGAAAAAACCACGGTGATTCTTACCACGCATGACATCAGCGATATCGAGCTTCTTTGCAGCAGGATCGTTATGGTGGACAAAGGACATAAGGTTTATGACGGATCTCTGGATGCGCTGAAAAGTAAATACGGGATTATGCGTGAGCTTGTTTTTCAGCCTGAAATAGCGGAGAATTTTTCGGAAAAGGATTTTATCGGCGGTCTGAAGCTCGGCGGAGAGGATCTGACGGTCGGACATGAAAACGGCAAATGGCGTGTGCGCTTTAACAGCGAAAAAATCCCTGTCAAGGATATGCTTTCCTATACGCTTTCCCATATTGAGGCAAAGGATATTTCTATGCGTGAAGCGGATGTTGAAGAAATTATCCGCAGGCTGTACAAAGAGGGGGTCGGGGTCTGATGAATAAATTTTTCAGGCTTTATATGCCGTTTACAAGGGCGGGCATACAGTCAACTCTTATGTACAGCATCAATATTATTTTCTTTTCTCTCAGCGAACTTCTGTACTGCTTTGTGATGTATTATGTGTGGCTGGCTGTTTTTGACGCTTCGGACGGTCAGAATTTCATGGGATTTGATATGCAGGATATGGTGCTGTATCTGTTTATGACCAATGTCACGGCATACCTTACCATGAGTCAGGCGGACAGCGCCATAGCGGAAGAAATCAAGGACGGCAGCATCGCCATGCGCTTGCTGAAACCCGTGGATTATCATATCAGTATTCTTTTCAAGGATATTGCAAATCCGATCATACTTTTTTTCATGGTATTTCTTCCTATGACAGTATGCGTTGAAATTTACAGGGGAGTAACGGCAGGAATGATCATGTTTCAGCCGCTCAATTGTCTGCTGTATCTGCTCAGCGGAATCATCGCCTATCTTGTTTCGTTCTATCTGAATATGTGCTTCGGATTTCTTGCGTTTTATGTGACGAATCTCTGGGGGGTGAGTATGTTCAAAAAGATCCTGCTGAAATTCCTTTCGGGAGCGGCGATACCGCTTGCATTTATGCCGGCTGCTCTTAAGAACATACTTGCGTTTCTGCCGTTTTCATCACTCAGCTATACGCCGGTTATGATCTACATGGGGAAATATACGGGTGCGGAGCTGCTGTTGAATGTCGGACTGCAGGTTTTCTGGCTGATTGCCCTCATTGTATTGTGTAAGCTGATATGGAACAGGGCAATCAGAAGGCTTTGTGTGCAGGGAGGGTGAGAAATGAAAAGAATACTGAAAATATATTTCCGCCTTCTTTCGCAGAATATCAAAATGCTGATGGAATACAGAATCGACTTTTTGACGGGTGCGTTCAGCTTTATTATTGATCAGGTGGTCGGAATAGGATTTATATTCATCATTTTTTCGCAGATACCTGAGCTTGCAGGCTATACACTCGATCAGATCGTATTCATTTACGGTTTTTCCCTGATTCCGAAGGGACTTGACCATATGTTTACCGATAACCTTTGGAGTGTCGGATATTTTATCGTTCAGAAGGGCGATTTTGACAAATATCTCACAAGACCGATCAATCCGCTGTTCCATATCATAGCGGAAAAGTTTCAGATCGATGCGGCAGGAGAGCTTATCATGGGCATTATTCTGGTCTGCATATCCGCCGGTTCGGCAGGTGTTGTGTTCACGCCGCTGTCGGTGGTGCTGTTGATCGTTGCCATTATTTTTGCATCGCTTATTTACACAAGCATCAAGCTCGGCACAGCAGCTCTTGCATTCTGGATCAAGGTAAGCGGACAGGTGACGCAGGTATTTTATATGACCAATGAGTTCGCAAAATACCCCACAACCATATATAGTGATTTTATCCGGACGGTGATCACCTATATCGTTCCATTCGCATTTACGGGTTATTATCCGTGCGTCTATTTGTTCACAGGCGAAAACCCGCTTTTCAATATCGGAGGGGTAGTGATCGTATCGTCTGTTCTGATGATGATTGCGCTCACCATATGGAACAGGGGACTCAAGGCTTATGAAAGCGCCGGAAGCTGACCGGCGAGCCGCCGGAGCCATTAGGCGAGCCGCCGGAGCCATCTGATCAAGCTGAAAATATTTTCTGAAAACAATTGGCTGATAAAAGCAGTCTGTATGCGTAAATGGTACAGACTGCTTTTGATATATAATCAACAAATAATCAATTTATCAATAAAAATATTTGTTGAATGTAAATAAAAAATAAATTCCATGTTTTTGTTCAGGATAATTTGTAGACAAAAATCGAAAAATCTGCTATTATAATAAATTGAACATATGCAATATGGAAAGGGGATATGACGGTGAGATATACTGTGAAAGAGGTTTTACAGTTTGTTGAGGGAAACGATGTAAAATTCGTTCGCCTGGTATTCTTCGATATATTCGGAGTAAAGAAAAATATCTCCATTATGGCAAGTGAACTTGCATCGGCTTTTAAAAACGGTGCCCATGTTTCTGCATCGAATGTTGCCGGTTTTGACAACGATATCGGCAGCGATCTTCTGCTTTTTCCCGACCCCAATACGCTCAGGGTGCTGACATGGCGTCCACAGCAGGGAGCGGTGGTCAGACTTCTGTGTGATATACGCCATACAGACGGCAGGGCGTTTGAGGGCGATGTCAGAACTGTTTTGAAAAAAGCAGTTGAAAAAACCAAATCGCTGGGTTATGAAACAACAGCGGGACTTGCCTGTGAATTCTATCTGTTCAGACTGGACGACGACGGCAACCCGACAAGACTGCCGCAGGATAAAGCAGGCTATCTTGATGTGGCACCTCTCGATAAGGGCGAAAATGTGCGCAGACAGATTTGTTTGACAATGGAGGAAATGGATATCATTCCGCTTTCCTCACACCATGAAAACGGCCCCGGACAGAATGAGATAGATTTCAAGCATTCGGATCTTCTTTCGGCGGCAGATGATTATTTTACGTTTAAGTCAGTAGTAAAAACAGCCGCCGCTGCAAACGGACTCTATGCTTCGTTTATGCCGAAGCCACTTGCAGATAAAAGCGGAAGCGGAATGCACATTAATCTGGTGCTGAAGCAGTACGGCGAAAATATATTCAAAGATGACGGAAACGGACTTTCAAAAACGGCAAAGAGCTTTATTGCCGGCGTGATGAGAAGAGCGGCTGAAATGACGGTGTTTTTCAATCCGCTTTCCAATTCCTATGCACGTTTCGGTGCTTATGAAGCGCCGATAGACATAGACTGGTCGTATGGCAATCATAAAAGCCTGATCAGACTGCTGATGCCGGAAACGGAAAGAGCAAGAGTGGATTTCCGTTCGCCCGATCCTGCCTGCAATCCGTATGTCTGCTTTGCACTTCTGGTATATGCAGGACTGGAGGGAATCAGGGACGAGCTGGAGCTTTGTGAGCCGAATGAAAAGGGAAATGCTGAAATTACGCAGAAGCTGCCGCAGTCACTTGCACAGGCTGTTGAGCTTGCCGGAAAGAGCGAATTTGTCAAAAAATGTCTGCCTGAGCTGATTTACCGCAACTTTATTGACATGAAGACACAGGAAGCGGAAAAATCCCAGCAAAGCGCAGAGCATCGTCAGAGTCAGGATGACAGATATTTTGAAATTATATAATAGGGATACCCATATTTAAAAACGAATGATACTTGATTGAATGGCGAAAATTTTGTAAAATAAAGAAAAGGGTGTTTGGCTTTGGACAGTATACTGATAGTTGCGTCAAAGGAGCAGGCAGCTGCTTCTTTCAGCCAGCTGCTTAGAGCCGAACGATACTGCAATACGGTGTCCGCCAAAAGCGGATCCGAGGCAAGAAGGCTCTGTTCTGAGCGTGATTTTGAGCTTGTTATTATCAATGCACCTCTTTCCGATGAATTCGGGGACAGTCTGGCTGTGGACATACTGAAGGAATCAACGGCGGCTGTGATACTTGCCGTCAAGGCGGAGCTGGAAGCAATGGCTGAAAGCAAAACCACAGAGTTTGGTGCCTTTGTCATTGCAAAGCCTGTGAGCAGACTGCTTTTTTCAAAGGCTGTCAGACTGGCTGCCGCAACGCAGAACCGTCTGAGCGGTGTTAAGCGAGAAAATATCAAGCTGCAGAAAAAGATTGATGATATAAGGATCATCAACCGTGCAAAGTATATTCTGATGGAATATCTTTCGATGAGTGAGTCGCAGGCTCATAAATATCTTGAAAAACAGGCGATGGATCTTCGCCTGACGAAAATTGAGGTTGCCAAAAATCTGCTCAGTACCTATGACGGCTGAATTTTAAGCTGAGGATATATTGATGTCCGGATAGGTTTATTCCGGTATCATCAGGAGCATTCCGATGATTCAGCCGGTTTTATTTAAACTGCACAAATTTATTATACAGGAGGATAACAGCAAATGGAGAAGAAAGCTTATCTTTTGTTGGAAAACGGAGATGTGTACGAGGGGTTCGCCTTCGGTGCGGAAAAGGAGGTTATCGGGGAGCTTGTATTTACAACAGCTATGACAGGCTATCTTGAAACACTAACCGACCCCAGCTATTTCGGTCAGATTGTCTGCCAGACATTTCCTTTGATTGGTAATTACGGTGTTATTCCCTCCGATTTTGAGAGCAAGAAGCCGGCGCTTACCGCTTATATTGTAAGAGAGTGGTGTCAACGGCCGTCCAATTTCAGGTGTGACGGGGTGCTTGACACTTTTTTAAAGAAAAGCAATATTCCGGGTATATATGGTATTGATACACGCTGCCTTACCAAAACGGTTCGTGAATACGGTGTCATGAATGCCGCTGTCAAATACAGCGAACCGACAGATGAGGATCTCGAAGCACTCAGACCATACAGGATAACAAAGGCTGTCAGCAGCGTTACCACCGCTGAGCCTGAAACCTTCAAGGCGGATCATGCAGAATATAATGTTGTGCTGATGGATTTCGGCGCAAAGGATAATATAAGAAGAGAGCTTGTCAAAAGAGGCTGCAATGTCACCGTTGTTCCCGGAGATACTGCTGCTGAAGAAATAAAGGCGCTGAACCCTGACGGCATCATGCTTTCAAACGGCCCCGGAGATCCTGCCGAAAATACAGGCATCATTGAGGAGCTGAAAAAACTCGCTGAGTATAAGATCCCGACCTTCGGAATATGTCTGGGTCATCAGCTGATGGCTCTTTCACAGGGAGCAAAAACCGAAAAGCTCAAATATGGTCACAGAGGTGCCAATCAGCCGGCAACCGATACACAGACAGGCAGAGTGTATATCACAAGTCAGAATCACGGCTATGCGGTGGTTGCTTCCACGCTTCCGGATAATGCTTATGAGAGCTTTGTCAATGCTAATGACGGCACTTGTGAGGGCGTTACCTATAAAAATATACCTTGCTTTACAGTACAGTTCCACCCGGAGGCTTGCGGAGGTCCGCTTGATACCTCGTTCTTGTTTGACAGATTTATAAAAATGATGAAGGAGGACAAAAACAATGCCTAAGGATAACAGTATCAAAAGAGTTCTCGTGATCGGTTCAGGTCCTATCGTGATTGGTCAGGCAGCCGAATTTGACTATGCAGGTACACAGGCTTGCCGTGCGCTGAAGGAGGAGGGACTGGAGGTCATACTCGTCAACTCCAATCCGGCAACGATCATGACGGATAAGGCGATGGCGGATAAGGTTTATATCGAGCCGCTGACACTTGAAACGGTAAAGAGAATCATTATAAAGGAACAGCCCGACAGCCTTCTTTCTACCCTCGGCGGACAGACAGGTCTTACGCTTTCCATGCAGCTGGCAAAGGAGGGCTTCCTCGAAAAGCATAATGTGCGCCTTCTCGGAGCAAATCCTGAAACGATCGACAAGGCAGAGGACAGACAGATGTTCAAGGATACAATGGAAAGTATCGGTCAGCCTGTAATTCCTTCGCTTGTTGTCAATGATGTTGAGTCGGCAGTTCAATTTGCTGACGAGATCGGCTATCCTGTCATCATCCGTCCAGCATTTACGCTTGGCGGAACGGGCGGCGGCATTGTCAATAACGAAGAGGAGCTTCGTGAGATCACCGCCAACGGTCTGGAGCTTTCTCCGATCACACAGGTGCTTGTGGAGAAATGTATTGCAGGCTGGAAGGAAGTTGAATTGGAGGTAATGCGTGATAAGATAGGCAATGTCATCACGGTATGCTCAATGGAAAACTTCGACCCTGTCGGTGTTCATACGGGCGACAGTATCGTTATAGCGCCGACAGTTACGCTGGCGGATAAGGAATATCAGATGCTCAGAAGTGCGGCGCTCAATATTATATCTGCTCTCGGTGTAGAGGGCGGCTGTAACTGTCAGTTTGCGCTGGAGCCGGAGAGCTTTCAGTATGCAGTCATTGAGGTTAACCCCCGTGTGTCACGTTCATCTGCCCTTGCTTCAAAGGCAACAGGTTATCCGATCGCCAAGGTTGCTGCAAAACTTGCCATCGGCTATACGCTCAATGAGATTAAAAATGCCGTTACGGGAACGACTTATGCCTGCTTTGAGCCGGCTCTCGACTATGTTGTTGTGAAATTCCCGAAATGGCCGTTTGATAAATTTGTCTATGCAAAGCGTACTCTCGGAACACAGATGAAGGCAACGGGCGAGGTTATGTCGATCGCTCCGACCTTTGAGCAGGCAATCATGAAGGCGGTGCGTGGTGCGGAAATATCTCACGATACGATGTCTTCGGTCAAATTCGAGGCGCTGTCAACCGAGGAGATCAGGGATAGACTCAGCGTATGTGATGATGAGCGCTCCTTCTGTGTTTATGAAGCGCTTAAGAGAGGCATATCGGTTGAGGAAATTCACTCAATCACCATGATAGACGAATGGTTCCTTGAAAAGCTCTTGAATCTTGTCAGATGCGAAACAGAGCTTAAGGGCGGCGAACTGACGGACGAGCTGTACAGAAAAGCAAAGCTCCTCGGCTTCCTTGACAGAACGATTGAAAAATTGACAGGCTCCAAGGTGAAGGAGCCGATGATCCCCGTATATAAAATGGTTGATACCTGTGCGGCAGAGTTTAAGGCTGAAACACCGTATTTCTATTCCACCTTCGATAAGGATAACGAGGCAGAAGCCTTTATCAAGGAAAAGAATTCCGACAGAAAAACCATCATCGTATTCGGTTCGGGACCGATCCGTATCGGTCAGGGCATTGAATTTGACTATGCGTCTGTTCATTGTGTGTGGGCGCTCAAAAGAGCCGGCTTTGATGTTGTGATCGTCAACAATAACCCCGAAACCGTTTCCACAGATTTTGATACTGCCGACAGACTTTATTTTGAACCGCTTACCAACGAGGATGTTATGGGCATTATCAAAACAGAGAAGCCTTACGGCGTTGTCGTTGCCTTCGGCGGACAGACAGCTATCAAGCTGACAAAATATCTCAGCGACAACGGTGTGAATATTCTCGGAACATCGGCTGACAGCATTGATATGGCAGAGGACAGGGAGCGCTTTGACGAGCTTCTGGAGCTTCATAACGTAAAACGTCCGCAGGGCTATACGGTTATGACAACTGAAGAGGCGCTGGATGTTGCGGAAAGAATCGGATATCCTGTTTTAATGCGCCCGTCCTATGTTCTCGGCGGTCAGAATATGATCATCGCCTTTAATGAAGCCGATATCAAGGAATATATGGCGATTATCCTCGCTCAGAATATCGAAAACCCGATACTGATTGACAAGTATCTTTCCGGTACGGAGCTGGAGGTTGACGCTATATGCGATGGTGAAGATATCCTTATTCCCGGCATTATGCAGCACGTTGAAAGAGCCGGTATTCATTCCGGCGACTCGATCGCTGTCTATCCTGCATGGAACATCAGCGATGAAATGACGAGAAATATCATCAACACCTCCAAGAATCTGGCGGTTTCTCTTAAGACAAAGGGTCTTGTCAACATACAGTACCTGATTTATGAAAATAAGCTTTATGTCATCGAGGTCAATCCCCGTTCTTCCAGAACGATTCCGTACATCAGCAAGGTGACGGGCGTTCCTATGGTTGACCTTGCCACAAGGGCAATGCTCGGCGAAAAGCTGGCAGATATGGGTTACGGAACAGGACTTTATAAGAGATCGCCTTATGTTGCCGTCAAGGTTCCGGTATTCTCCTTTGAAAAGCTCATCAATGTTGATAACCAGCTCGGTCCGGAGATGAAATCCACAGGTGAAGTGCTCGGTATTGCAAATACGCTGGAAGAGGCGCTTTATAAAGGACTGATCGCAGCAGGCTATAAGATGAAAAAGCAGGGCGGTGTATTTATTACCGTCCGTGACCCCGATAAGAATGAGATCGGAGCAGTAGCAAAGAAATATAATGAGCTTGGTTTTACACTTTATGCAACAAAGGGTACAGCAAGAATTATCAGAGATTACGGTCTGGATGTTATCGAGGTTGACAAGATCCATGTCAATGAGAAGGAAAACACCCTCACGCTGATCGAAAGCGGAAAAATCAATTACGTTATCTCAACCTCTTCAAAGGGCAGAATCCCGACCCGTGACAGCGTTAAGATCAGAAGAAAAACGGTTGAAAGAAATATCCCCTGTCTTACCTCCATTGATACGGCTAATGCGCTTGCCGATTCGCTCAAGAGCAAATACAGCGAATACAGCACAGAGCTGGTGGATATCAACGATATGAGAACAGAAAAGGTTCGCCTTAAGTTCACGAAAATGCAGGGGACAGGAAATGACTATATCTATTTCAACTGCTTTGATCAGAAAATCAATAACCCCGAAGGTCTTGCAGTCCGTTTCGGCGACAGAAGATACGGAATCGGAGGTGACGGTGTTATTCTTATCTGCCCGTCTGAGGTTGCGGATGCAAAGATGAAGATGTATAATGCAGACGGTTCAGAGGGCAAGATGTGCGGTAACGGAATACGCTGTATCGGCAAATACCTTTGTGACCACAATATGATAAGAGGCAATACCATCACCATAGAAACACTCAGCGGTATCAAAACGCTGAAGGTATTCCGCCATGACGGTGAAAATGATGTGTTCAAGGTTGATATGGGCAAGGCAGAGCTTCGTTCGGAGCTGATACCTGTTGCTGTTGACAAGCCGAAGGTCATCAACGAGCCTGTTACCATCGGAGGAGAGGAATACAATATCACCTGTGTTTCGATGGGTAACCCCCATGCCGTTGTATTCTGCAATAATGTCGAGAAGATCGACCTTGAAAAGGTAGGTCCTCTTTTTGAAAACAGCGAGCTGTTCCCTGAAAGAGTCAATGCAGAATTTGTCAAGGTAATCGACAGCAGCACCATTGAAATGAGGGTGTGGGAAAGAGGCACAGGCGAAACATGGTCCTGCGGCACAGGAGCTTGTGCAGTAGCTGTTGCGGCGGTTGAAAACGGTCTTTGCAAAAAAGGCGAGCCTATCACCATTAAACTGAAAGGCGGCAACCTTGTGATCGAATATACGGATGATACGGTTTATCTTACAGGTGTTGCAGAAACAATATTTGAAGGAGAAATTGAGTTATGACAACAAAGTACATATTTGTAACGGGCGGAGTTGTTTCGGGACTCGGAAAGGGCATTACGGCTGCTTCTCTCGGAAGGCTTCTTAAGGCGAGAGGACTGAAGGTTGCGGCACAGAAGCTCGACCCCTATATCAATGTAGACCCCGGTACAATGAGTCCGTATCAACACGGAGAGGTTTATGTCACAGAGGACGGCGCCGAAACTGACCTTGATCACGGACATTATGAGCGCTTTATTGATGAAAACCACAATAAATTCTCTAACCTGACAACAGGTAAGGTTTATTCCAATGTTCTTGAAAAAGAAAGAAAGGGAGATTATCTGGGCGATACTGTCCAGGTAATCCCTCATATAACGAATGAGATAAAGTCATTTATCTATGCTGTCGGCAAGGACAGCGACGCTGATGTTGTCATCACAGAAATCGGCGGAACGGTCGGAGATATTGAAAGCCAGCCCTTCCTTGAAGCGATCCGTCAGGTAAGTGTTGAGGTCGGTTCTGAGAACAGTCTTTTTGTTCATGTATGTCTGATTCCTTATCTTAAGGCAAGTCAGGAGCATAAATCAAAGCCGGCACAGCATTCCGCAAAGGAGCTTCGTTCGCTTGGTATCAATCCCGATATTATGGTGCTTCGCTGTGATGAGCCAATCGAGGACAAGAGTATTTTCAAAAAGATTGCCATGTTCTGTCATGTGAAGCCGGATTGTGTGATAGAAAACGTGACGATCCCCGTTCTTTATAATGCACCTATCATGCTTGAAAAGGCGAATTTCAGCAATATCGTATGCCGTGAGCTTCATCTCGATACGCCAGCTCCCGATATGAGCGAGTGGCAGGAAATGCTTGACAGGATTGCGGCAAGAGACAAGACAATCAAGATAGCTCTTTGCGGAAAATATGTCCAGCTTCATGATGCTTATCTTTCGGTTGCGGAGGCTCTGCGTCATGCAGGCTATGAAAACAAGGCATTCATTGATATCAAATGGGTGGATACCGAGCTGATTACCGAGTATACAGTCAAGGAGCTTCTCGGCGATGTTGACGGTATACTTGTTCCCGGCGGCTTCGGAAACAGAGGTATCGAAGGTAAAATTATAGCGGCTAAATATGCAAGGGAAAACGATATTCCTTATCTGGGAATATGTCTGGGAATGCAAACGGCTGTGATTGAGTATGCAAGAAATGTCCTCGGCTATGACGATGCCAATTCAGGTGAATTTGACTCCGAAAGCAAGCATAAGGTGATCGACCTCATGACGGAGCAGAAGGGAATTGTTGACATGGGCGGAACAATGCGTCTGGGAGCCTATCCGTGCAAAATTCGCAAAGATACCATTATGGAAAGGGCTTACGGAAAGCCTGAGGTTGCAGAGCGTCACCGTCACCGTTATGAATTCAACAATGAATTCCGCTCACAGTTTGAGGAGAACGGCATGATATTTACAGGTACTTCTCCGAACGGACTGCTGGTAGAGGCAGTCGAGATACCTGCACATCGTTTCTACATAGGTGTTCAGTATCATCCAGAATTCAAGAGCCGTCCGAATCATGCCCATCCGCTGTTCCGTGAGTTTATCAAAGCTTCGGCAGACAAAAAGCAGGAAAAAGACGGTCAGACTAAGTTTTAATAATATACAGGCAGTATGTAATGCACTTACAGCATGGCATACTGCCTGTTTTGGGTTTGAATGATATGTTTTTGAAAAAATTGCAGTTTTCTATTGATAAAATTGCAAAAATATTATAGAATGTTATTGTAAGCTCATTACATACCGTGCCTGTAACGGTGCGAAAAAAGTGAAAAGGAGAAAAAAGAATGCCAAGTCTGAACGAAAATTTTTTGAAACTGGAAAAGAATTATCTTTTCATAAACATTGCCAAGAAGATCAATGTCTTTATTGAAGCAAATCCCGACAAAAAGGATCATATTATCCGTATGGGTATCGGAGATGTAACTCTTCCGATTGCGCCGTGTGTGGTGGAGGCTGTTAAAAAAGGCGCAGAGGAAATGGGCGTCAAGGAAACCTTCAAGGGTTATGAGGACAGCGGCACAGGCTATGACTTCCTCAAGGATGCAATTGCGGATTATTACAAAAGCTTCGGTGCAGACGTAAAATCTTCCGAGATACGTATCAGCGACGGCGCAAAATCGGACTGCGGTAATATTGTTGATATTTTCGGCGATGATAATGTTGTGCTTATCACTGACCCGGCTTATCCTGTTTATGTGGATTCCAATCTTATGAGCGGCAGAAAGGTGATTTATGCCGATTGTACAAAGGAAAACGGTTTCTGTGCCGTACCTGATAAAAACGTACACGCAGACCTGATATACCTTTGCTCACCTAACAACCCCACAGGAGCTGTGTTTACAAAACAGCAGCTGAAGGCATGGGTTGATTATGCCATCGACAATAAGGCGATCATCATTTATGACGCTGCCTATGAAGCATTCATCACAGAGCCTGATATTCCGAGAAGTATTTTTGAGATCGAGGGCGCAAGAAAATGTGCTATTGAAATTTGCTCGCTTTCTAAAACGGCAGGATTTACCGGTATGCGCTGCGGCTATACAGTCATTCCCGATGAGCTGGAGTCAGAGGCTTCCGACGGAAGCAAGGTCAGCATTTCTCAGCTTTGGGGCAGACGTCAGGGCTCCAAATTCAACGGCGTTTCCTATCCTGTTCAGTGCGGTGCTGCCGCTGTTTTCAGCGATGAGGGCAGAGAGCAGATCAAGGTGAATCTTGAATACTACAAGGAAAATGCAAGAATTATTGGTGCTGCTCTTGACGAACTGGGAATCTATTATACAGGCGGTAAAAATTCGCCGTATATCTGGCTTGAATGCCCCAACGGCATGAAATCGTGGGAGTTTTTTGACTATCTTCTGAATGAAGCCAATGTTGTCGGCACACCCGGCGCAGGCTTCGGTAAAAACGGAGAAGGATTCTTCCGTTTGACTTCCTTTGGCGACAGAGACAAGACGATCGAAGCGGTGGAAAGAATCAAAAAGCTGCTGAAATAAACTGATAATCCGATTATAATCAATCTGCATACAGCCGCCCGCTGAGTTCCGGACTTTGCGGACGGCTGTATTGTTTCCGGAAAATGTTAGCACTTGAAAAAACACGAATAGTATGCGATAATAAAATGATAATATATGTAGACCATACAGGGTATTATGGATTTTGGAGTGACAAGAATATGAAAAAAGGGATATATTGTACCTTGCTGGCGCTGACCCTTACAGCAGCGGTTTTTCTGCTGCCTATTCTGAATTCCGGATATGCGCCGGAAGCCGATAACGGCTCGGAGGCAGGAAGATCATCCTACAATATCGTTGACAAAAAGGATAATCAGACATCGTCTCCGGAGGTGACAACGCCGAAAAGCGATGAAACGGTAACATTTATCATTACAGTGGAAGGAAATTCCTTCCTTGATACGGTTTTTTCATCGGGAGGAAAATATCATAATGCAGCAGAATTGATCGGTTCTGAGGATTTCAGGCAGTATTCCGATCAGCTAAAAAAATCTCAGGCGGTAGTAAAAGCAAGCATCAGAAGGATCGTTCCGGAAGCAGGTTTTGATAATTGCTTTACCTACAATACGGTTCTGAACGGTTTCAGTGTGACAGCTCCTTATAGCAGCCGCTCAAAGCTCGAAAAAATAAGCGGAGTTTTATCGGTAACACTTTCTTCAAGTCAGAGTGCTGTGATTACAGAAACAGGTGATTCCGCTGATGAGAATAAAGGCACTTCCCTGTCTGCCGGCAGTATGACCGGTATCCAAAAAGCATATTCCGAAGAGCTTACAGGAAAGGGCAGCGTTATCGCTGTAATAGACAACGGATTTAATTGTTCGGATGAGATGTTTACGGTTTCACCTTCCGGCAGCAGCTATACAAAGGAAAAATTATCTTCCATGATATCCTCGGCAGGCTTCAATATCAATAGCGGCGCTGATACCTATAAAAGCGGCAAGATCATTTATGCTTATGACTATGCCGAAAGAGATGACGATACCTATGTTTCCGCTTCCGGTCACGGCACAAAAACCGCAGCTGCAGCGGCAGGCTGCAGCAGTTTGGAGAACGGATACAAAGGAGCGGCATATAACAGCAGCCTTATTCTGATGAAGGTTTTCGCTGATAATGAAAACAGCGCTTCGGATGATGTCCTTCTGGCGGCGCTTGACGATGCGGCAAAGCTTTCTCCGGATGTGATCAATCTAAGTCTGGGCGTTCCGAGAACCAACAGCACAGCAGAACTTTTTGAAGGTGTTTATAGCCGCCTTTCCCAATCCGGCATATATATTGCGGCTTCGGCGGGAAATGATTCCGAAAACCTCAGGGATATCAGCGAAAAGGGAATAGGCGCTGCTTATACGGATTACAGCACGATATCTTACCCGTCCTCTCTTGCGTGTGTTACATCTGTCGGAGCAGTTGACAGCAATCAGAGAAGCTCCTGCTATTTTACGGATGATGACGGAAAAGAATTGGAATATCAGGAAATACTGTCGGAAGATCCTGACGCTCCGCAGTTCTTGGCGCTTGGAAGGTGCGAATATGTCTATCTTTCGGCGGCAGGAGAGAGCAGGGATTATAATGATATGGATGTTTCGGGGAAAATTGTGGTTGTAAAGGGCGGTGTGCTTGATTTTTCCGAAAAGATAATCAATGCTGCTGATGCAGATGCCGCAGGCATTATTATATTTACGGATGACGAATTATATTACAGCTTTCAAACGGAGGACAAACTCATTCCGGCAGCGGTGGTTTCCTCAGAGCTGGAGGAATATTTTGAATCCTATCCTGCCGGGACTCTCACACCCTCTGATGAGCAGAAGCTCTTTGCGGTTAAAAGCGCAGGCAAACCGTCTGTATTCACTTCCTACGGAGTTACATCTGATCTCCGGCTTAAGCCCGACATTATGGCTCCGGGAACGGATATTGAAACAGGCAGCGGAAAAATCAGCGGTACTTCTGCTTCTTCGGCAATTATATCCGGCACAGCTGCTGTTTTGGGTGAGTATGCTGATATGAGATATTCGGGCGTTGTGGAAAAAAATACGCTGATCAAAGCGTTGATGATGAATACGGCTGACCCGATCAGGTATGATGACGACAGGTATTATACACCCCGCCTTCAGGGAGCAGGCGTTTTGAATGTGGAAAATGTACTTTCGGCAAAAGCTGTCATTATGGCGGACGGCGCAGCTTCCGCAAGTATCGGAGACAGCGAGGAAGGAAGCTACCGCTTTGCAATGACGCTGACATCCTTAAGCGAAAAGGATGAGAGCTATCAGCTTTCCTATTTGCTTCAGACGGATAAGTACAGCGGCAAGGGAAATGAGATTTATAACCTTCTGATTCCCGAAAATATTTCGGAACAGGCAGAGGTCGGTTTTTATTCTGACGATAAGGAAATCAAAGAGATCGTTGTTCCGGCAGGGGAAAGCGTTTCCTTTGAAATGCGTATCCGTCTTTTGCCTGAAATGGTGCTTGCCTGTAAAGTGCTTGCGCCTAATGGTTTTTATGTTGACGGCTTCGTTTTTCTTTCGGCACAGGAGGGCGCTTCCCTTCACCTTCCGCTGATGGGATACTGCGGAAGTTGGTCAGGAGCAGAAATATTCGATTCTACGGAATATGAAACTGACAGCAAGCCTGTTATCGGGAACGGAACATTGACGGCAACTGCTGCTCTGGGCAGTACTTATCCTGATTTCAGGCTCGGAATGAATATGACAACGGGTCTGTATGATGCAGAGCATATTTCTGTCGGAAAGGATACGGTAAAAAATTATCTTGATATCTCCGTTGCAGGAACATCGTTCATCATGCCTGATCTCTATCTTATCCGTGATGCTGCCAACTATACTATTTCTGTTGCCGACAGCAATGGCAAAAAGATATTTGAGCATAATCTGGGAACAGTTTCATCCTTTGTAAGCGGAGGAAATGACCCTTATCTGGGATTGCTGGGCAGCTTCAATTCTGACGGACTCAAAAATCTTTTTGCAGAGCTTGACGAGGGAGAGTATACATATACCGTTACTGCATCTTCCATTTCGTCTGACGGTTCGGCAGCGGCACCCCAGTCGTTATCATATCATTTTACTGTTGACAATACTGCTCCGACAAATACATCGGACAGGGTATACACTAAAAATGACAGAGTATATCTTGAACTCAAAGCAAAGGATAAAAACGGCATACAGGGATTTTTGCTTTATACAGCTAATGAATCCAATGGCAAATACACCTATTCCGACCGCCTTTCCGATCTCATTTCGGACGGGTATATCAGCGCTGACGCTTATAAACTGGTAAAGGTTCAATCAGATGAAACAAGTGCCATATATACTTATGATATCACGGAGCTTCAGCACCAGTTATCAAGACTCGGCATCTATTCAAGCGAAGCTGTAAGTGAAAGACCTTCGTCATACAAGATTTTTTACAGAGCGGCAGATTATGCCTATAATCTCTCAAAACCTGCACTTTGCGGCACCATTCCTCTCGGAGCGGTAACTTATAAAATAACGGATACAGACGGTATTCCCGTGAGCGGAGTGACAATGTCGCTCGGCGATCTGACAGCCCAAAGCTCAGCGGACGGAACTGTAAGATTTGAAAATGTTATTCCCGATATGTACGGCGCAAGAATCACTGATCTGCCCGAGGGCTGCAAAACCGATTTTTATGCCGATATTGTCAGAATACACATCGGCAGACTGTATTATTCGGGAAAGATAATAATAGAAAGAACCAAGGAAGCGCAGCTGGCAGAAACTGCTGTGGAAAACGAAGAATCTGAGATTTCCGGGGTGAAAACGGTTAAATCCGATCATGAAGCCGTGAACAGCAAGACACCTACTGAGGTCGATTCGGTGTTTGCTTTGATATTTGTTGCTGTTTTGCTGATTATTTCTGCGGCATCGTTTATACTTAGCAGATATAAAAAAAGAGATAAAAATTGATCTGAAATGACAGCAATGGTGTTTATTATGTTTGATAAATTTTTGCTCTCTGTGTCATAGCGGCTTGAATAAGGTTAAATTTTATGGTATAATACAAAATACAGCTGTTTTTCAGATATCACTCAAAAAGGGCAATGTCATTAGCTTACGAAAAAGTTGCTTGATGATTCTTTATTCTTTTGAAACCTTTTTAATAATAATGAATAATGGCAAAAGTTATAGCTGCTTAAATTGATGATATTGTCAGAAAGGGGGACGCTTATGCTCAAACGTATTCAGGCATGGGATAACAGAATTCTTACAAAGCTTTCCGAAAAGCATACACCAAAACTGAATAGGATCATGGTTCTGATTACCACCACAGGCAATTACGGATATATATGGTTTGCGCTTTGCGTTCCCTTGATTATTGCCAATAAATTCCGCCTTACCGGCTTTACTATGATACTTGCTATGCTGATAACAGGACTGACAGGCGAGATAACGATCAAACATATTGTCGGCAGAGTGCGGCCGTGCAACAGGGAGTTCGGAAAGGATCTTCTGATCAAGCATCCGGCGCACTATTCCTTTCCGTCAGGGCATACAGCTTCATCCTTTGCTGTTTCAATGGTAATGCTCCTGATGCTGCCGGTATTATTTGTTCCTGTGATTGTTTATGCCTGCCTGATGGGGTTTTCGAGAATGTATCTTCTTGTTCATTACCCGACTGATGTGATTGCAGGCGCTGTTCTCGGAATTATATGCGGAACAGTTGCGGTAACACTTTCTCCATACATACCGCTGTTTACATTCTTAGCTTTTTAGCCTTCGGAGCGCTTCGGTGCTGTGGAGGTTTTTCTTTGTAAAAAAATATTCAAAAATATATTGAATTTGAATGAAATTTGATATATGATTAATATAGTTTATTCGTTTTTGGCGAATGTATTCAGAATCAATAATCGGAGGAAAACAAAATGAAAATTCTTGTTATCAACGCAGGCAGCTCATCAATGAAGTATCAGCTGATTGATATGACTGACGAAAGTATTCTTGCAAAGGGCAATTGCGAGAGAATAGGTATTGACGGCCATTTCAAGCATACAACAGGCGATGGTAGAAGCTGTGAGTATGATGTTGCGATGTCCAACCATACAGAGGCATTCATTCAGATAAAGAATGCGCTTGTTGATGAAAAGGTCGGAGTGATAAAAGAACTCAGCGAGGTTTCAGCAATCGGTCACAGAGTCGTGCAGGGCGGATCTATCTTCAAGGAGTCCAAAATTGTGGATGAGAAGGTCATTGAAGATATTGAAAGTCTGATTCCGCTTGCGCCGCTTCACAATGCCGCTCATGTTCAGGGTATCAGAGCTTGTATTGATGTTTTCGGCAAGGATGTTCCGGAAGTGGTTGTTTTCGACACAGCTTTCCATTCCACAATGCCGCAGACAGCTTATATGTATGCCGTTCCCTATGAGTATTATGAAAAATATGCCGTTCGCCGCTATGGTTTCCACGGCACATCACACAGATATGTTTCACAGCGCTGCGCTGAGCTTCTCGGCAAGGATATCAAGGATCTCAAGATCATTACCTGCCACCTCGGCAACGGTTCATCTATTACAGCAATTGACGGCGGCAAGGTTGTTGATACAAGCATGGGTCTTACTCCTCTGGACGGTATTATGATGGGTACAAGAACAGGCTGTCTGGATCCGTCTGTTGTCACCTTTATTGCAGAAAAAGAGGGTCTTTCACCTTCCGAAATGGATACGCTGCTGAACAAGAAATCGGGATTCCTCGGTATTTCGGGCGTTTCCAGCGATGACAGAGATGTTTCCGCAGCTGCAGAAGAGGGCAACGAAAGAGCAAAGCTGGCAATTGATATGCTGGAATATCAAATACTGAAATACATAGGTGCTTATGTCGCTGTTCTCGGCGGAGTGGATGCTATTGTATTTACGGCAGGCATAGGCGAGAATCAGTATACCCACCGTGAGAATGTATGCCATAAGCTCGGTTATCTCGGCGTTAAAATTGACGATGAAGTAAATGCGAAGGCTATTCGTGGCGTGGAAGGCAAGATCTCCACAGAGGACAGCAAAGTGGATGTATTTGTCATTCCGACAAACGAGGAAATCGTGATTGCAAGAGATACCAAAGCGCTGATCTGATCTGTACATTCATGTAATAACAAAATATCCATTCGGAGGCAGGCAATTTCTGTCTCCGTTTTTTGATTGAAAATAAAGGGCAATATGTGTATAATAGGATTAATGTATCATTTCGGAGGATAATCATGGGCATTTATTTCAATCCTGACAGTCAGGCATTTCAGAGAAGGCTTAGAAACAGAATATTTGTGGACAAAAGTGAGCTGATAAAATTTACGAACGACAGACTGATGTCGGATGACGGCTATATTTGTGTCAGCCGCCCCAGACGCTTCGGAAAATCGACCATTCTTGATATGCTTGCCGCTTATTACAGCAGAGAGGCGGACGCAAAGAAAATATTTGCTGAGCTGAAAGTGTCGCAGACAGACAGCTTTGAAGAAAATCTGAATCAATACAACGTCATATATTTTGATATGCAGCGGTTTCTCAATGCTGCCGAAAACGATATATATGCAATGATAAAGCTCATATCGCAAAGTATTATAGGGGAAATACAGGAATATAACAAGTCCTGCCATATTGAGGAAACAAGGCTTTCCGCCTTTCTTGAAAAATATTATTATACAGAAAAAACTCCTTTTGTCTTTCTGATAGACGAATGGGACTGTGTATTCAGAATTATTCAGGCAGATGAAGAACAGAAAAAAACATATCTGAATTTTCTTCGTGATCTGCTTAAGGGTCAGACTTATGTTGCGCTTGCCTATATGACAGGAATTCTGCCGATCAAACAATACGGTCAGCATTCTATCCTCAATATGTTTTATGAATATTCCATGATTCATTCCTTTGCAATGTCCTCTTATGTGGGATTTACATCGGATGAAGTAAGGGATTTATGCAACAAGTATGAGGTCGATTTTGATGAAATGAAGGATTGGTATGACGGTTATCGGCTGGACGGAGTTGAGCTGTATTGTCCGAAGTCAGTCATCTGTGCTTTGGAAAATAAAAAATTTATCAATTATTGGGCAAGAACAGAATATTACGCAGCCCTTGAAAAATATATCACCATGAATATAAAAGGGCTGAAGGATATTGTGATCAGCCTTCTTGCCGGAAATAAAGAATCTGTCAATACCGACAAATTTTCAAATGATATGTTTGATATCAAAAGCAGGGATGATGTGCTTACTTTGTTGATACATCTGGGTTATCTGGGATATCTGGAAGAAAATTCGGAGGTGTTTATTCCGAACCGGGAAATAGCAAAGGAATTTATTTCAAGTATTGAAGACAATGAGGATTTCTCTGAAACAAATGAGGCAATTATTGCTTCCAAAAGGCTTCTCGAAAATACACTCAAAAAGCAGGAAATGAAAGTTGCTCATCAGATATGCGAGGTACACAGAAAAAATATCTCATCATTGCATTATAACAATGAACAATCACTAAGGACGGTTATACTTCTTGCTTATTACTATGCAAGAGATTATTACCATATTGTGCAGGAAATACCTGCCGGTGACGGATTTGCTGATATTATGCTGATACCAAAATTTAATGCAGACCCTGAGAAATACACTCCTATGATTATAGAGCTGAAATGGGACGATGATCCGGATTCGGCAATCAATCAGATAAAATCAAAAAAATATTTTTCTCCCCTTGAAGATTACAATAAGGTTCTTTTGGTAGGTATCACTTATGACAAAAAGACAAAAGAGCATAACTGTAAAATTGAGGAATATAAGCTGACTTTTGCGGAATAAATCGGTACATGAAGAAGTCAACGATTAATATTGAAATGGCGGAGATGAAAATGAAAATTTCTTCTGTGATATGCGAATATAACCCCTTTCATAACGGTCATGAATATATGCTCAGAAAAATGCGTGAGGGCGGCGCAACGCATATCATAGCCTGTATGAGCGGAAATTTTACCCAGCGTGGAATTCCGGCGGTTTACGACAAATTCACAAGAGCAAAGGCGGCTTTGCTTTGCGGAGCAGATCTTGTGACGGAGCTGCCTGTCAGCTTTGCCTGTGCGGGAGCGGAACACTTTGCTTTCGGCGGAGTTTCCGTATTGAATTCTTTGGGATGCGTTGACGAGCTATGCTTCGGCAGCGAAAGCGGCAATATCGGACTGCTGAAAAAAACGGCGGAATATATAACGGACGATTGTGTTTGTGAATCTTTGAAAAAATATCTTGCTCAGGGGATGACCTTTGCGGCGGCAAGACAAAATGCGGCTGCAGAGCTGTATGGAGAAGAATGTGCCACTATGCTTACATCGCCTAACGATATTCTGGGAATTGAATATATCAAAGCATTGAATCAGCTCAAAAGCAGAATGGTTCCCAAAACTATACAGCGGCAGGGTGCTGCTCACGACAGCGAAAAGGCTGACGGCAATACGGCAAGTGCCATGTATATCCGCAGACTTATCCAATGCGGAGACGATTTATTTGCTCAGCTGATGCCTGGACGTGCATTTGATGTTTTTATGTCGTCAAAGAATCAGCCGCCGGAATGCGGACGGCATACAAAACTGGAAGGTTTCATGCTTTATCGGCTGAGAACCATGACACAGCGGCAGATCGCACAGCTTCCCGAAGTCAGCGAAGGACTTGAAAACCGTATCTTTCAAGCTATCCGGACGGCTTGCAGTATCGAAGAAGTCATTAACAGGACAAAAACAAAGCGTTACACTTATGCCCGTATAAGACGTATTCTGAATTATGCTCTGCTGGGGATAACAAAACAAGATTACAGTATGCCTGTGCAGTATATCAGGATTCTGGGCTTTAATGAGAGGGGCAGGGAAATATTAAAATCAGCAAAAAAGACATCGTCTTTGCCGATCATTATGAGATATGCGGATATCCGGCAACCGGGTACTGATGCCGTGCGGATGTTTGATCTTGAAAGCCGTGCTGATGATATTTATTCCATGAGCGGTGAAAAAATATTTCCGTGCGGAACAAATATGACGGCAAAACCGGTGATCTTATAAAAAATGCCTGAAAAATATGGCATTTGTCAAACAGATATGCTATAATAAAACCAAATATGCTGTATATGACACTATAAAGCGGAGGACATGAATGATGAATATTACACTTTTGGGCTGCGGAAGATGGGGTTCCTTTATCGGCTGGTATCTTGATAAGATCGGACATGATGTAACGATCTGGGGACTCACGGACGCACCTCAGTTTCAGGAAATCAAAAATACAAGAAAAAACAATATGCTTACCTTCAGGGATTCGATCAAGGTTACCGATAATCTTGAAGAGGCTGTCGGTTCGGCAGAGGTAATGATTATATCCATAAGCTCACAGGCACTGCGTTCATTTATCCAGACGCTTATCAAGTATGATCTGAGAGGTAAGAAGATCGTGCTTTGTATGAAGGGAATAGAGGTTAATACAGGCTGCCGTCTTACGCAGATCGTTGAGGAATATGTAACAGAAGAAACGCCTGTTTCAATATGGGTCGGTCCGGGTCATCCGCAGGATTTCAGTCAGGGTATTCCGAACTGTATGGTGATAGATTCAAGGCATAAAGATGTGAAGCAGTTTCTTATCAGACAGTTTTCAAGCGATCTTATCCGCTTTTATGTCGGTCAGGATCTGATCGGAAGCGAAATAGGCGCTGCTGCCAAAAATACGATAGGAATTGCAGCAGGTATGCTGGACGGTCTTAACAGATCTTCTCTTAAGGGAGCACTGATGTCAAGAGGCACGAGAGAGATTGCCCGTCTGATCTCTGCGATGGGAGGCAACGAGCTTTCGGCTTACGGTCTTTGTCATCTGGGCGATTATGAGGCTACATTGTTTTCCAAATACAGCCATAACCGCAGATTCGGGGAAAGTCTTGTTCGAGGAGAGGAATTTTCGCTTCTTGCGGAAGGAGTCGATACGACAAAGGCGCTGATCCTTCTTGGTGAAAAATATCATGTTGATCTTCCGATTTGCAAAGCTGTCGGTCAGGTGATAGCAGGAAAAAGCACAGCGGAAGAAATGCTTTCCCAGCTTTTCCTTCGCAGCATAAAGGTTGAGTTTTGATTCTATTTGTAAAATAAAGCGGAGCAGACAATTTTAAAATTGGCCTGCTCCGCTTTTTGATTTTTACTATCCGTATTATTTGTCTTTTTCATCAGGCTTCTTTGGCTTTTGTTCAAATATCATTTCTTCAAACTTTGCTGCCGCAAAAGCCATTGCCGTACCGAGTACAGCACCGAAAAAAACATCGGTGGGGAAGTGTATATAAAGATAGAGTCTTGAAAAAGCAATTAAAAATGCCGCAGCATACATTGCCAAACCGAGCTTTTTGTTGTATATAAAGCAAACCGTTGCTGCACCAAAAGCAAAGAAGGTGTGTCCTGACGGGAAAGATGGGTCTATTTCGGGACTGACGATCAGTTGAATCGTCTGATTCATTTCATACGGACGTATCCGGTTGACAATAGGCTTGATGATAAGGTTACAGGCAATGAGATTCACAGCAAGATCACAAGCCAGCAGCCTTCCCAGACGCCTGTGCCTTTTGATAAGAAGCGCAGCAATACAGATGATGATCCATAATGCGCCCGCCGCTCCGAGAAGTGATATCAAAGGCATGGCCTTATCCAGAAAATGATTTCTGATATGGTTTTGTATATAATTAAGTATCATAAATTCCCAATCCACAAATAAGCCACTCCTGACATTGTACATTGCTTTCTATTATAGCATACTTTCTGTAAAAATATGACTTTTTTTATAAAATTGACATTGTATACGGGAAATTTGTATCTTTGAAAATAAAATTGTTCAGTTTTAAGGAAAAATCAAGCAAAATTATTTAAAAATGGTGTTGATTTTTTGATTTGAATATAGTATAATGTATTTGTTGCTTATGTGTATTACAGTTTACAAGACAGATCCATACTTTTGGAGATGCGCACGGACAGGCGCTGTACGACGGAGCGCCGTGAACCATGTCAGGCGGGGAACCGAGCAGCATTAAGCGTGTATCTCCGTGCGATACAGTCAGTCTGTTCGTGCGTGTCTCCAAACGTATGAGCCGCAATGCGGCTTCTGTCTTGTTTTTTTAGCGGATTATGCGGATAGGAGGGCAGTATGTACCGGGTTTTGTACCGTAAATATCGTCCACGGTTTTTTGCTGATGTGATCGGTCAGCCGCAGGTGACGAATACTCTTAAAAACGAGCTCAGGTCGGATCGTATCGCTCACGCATATCTGTTTACCGGGTCAAGAGGAACAGGAAAAACAACCTGCTCGAAAATACTCGCCAAGGCTGTCAACTGCCTGAGCCCCAGGGACGGTGATCCGTGCGGTGAATGTGAGATCTGCCGTGGGATAGATAACGGCAGCATAATGGATGTTGTCGAAATAGATGCCGCAAGCAATAACGGTGTTGACGATATAAGAACGCTTCGTGAAGAAGCGGCATTTACGCCTGCTAATACAAAATACAGGGTATATATTATTGATG
>JAFVEY010000073.1 GCA_017475765.1 Clostridia bacterium
GCGGTTTCACCAGTATATCATGTGACAGCTCACTCGTTTTCTGAACAGGCGGCTGTACGGGCGGTTTCACCGGTATATCATGTGACAGCTCACTCGTTTTCTGAACAAGCGGCTGTACGGGCGGTTTTGGTTCGGCAAAAAAATCATCGGATGTATATTGAAATGTCGTATGTTCCAATGCCGTACTTTTCACCCTTAAAATATCGTCAAGAGTGATCTCTGTTTTTCCGTCAGCAGTTTTCTTTGGAGCAGCTGATGTTGGATTCGGCGGCTGGCTTACCTTTGGCGAATGATAAATTACCGATTCGGCAGCATCTTCGGCAGAAGTCTGAGCAGATTTCTCAGGTTCGGCTTTCGGAGTTTTTTCCGCTGCCGGAGCCGGCTCTGCTGCTTTCGGTTCTTCTTTTTGAGACTTTGCTGCCGAATAAAGAACAGCTTCAGAAGCATATTCAGGGGATTTCTGAGGTGTCTTTTTGGATTCAGGCTTTTTCTGTTCCGGTGGTTTTTTCTCCTGCGGTTTTTCCGGTGCAGAACTATGTGAGGTATTGACCGCTGACGGCTTTTTTTCCGGAGACGGTTTATTTCCAGGAGTATCCTCAGCAAAAATATCCTCAATTTCCTCATCGTCATCCTCAGATATCAGATCCATATCATCGGTCTGAGTGATGATTTCCACAAATTTTCCGAAAGCTGCTCTTAAACCGCTTTTCGGCTTAGCCGCAGTATCATCTGCCATTTCCGGCTCGTAATCGTCATACTGATCTTCCTTAGTATCTGCTGACTGCTGGTCTTTTTCCTTTTGGTGCTTCTCATATGCCTCCTCATTACGGCGGAAAAGACTGCGTATGGGAGAGCTTTCATTATTGTTTGGCATTTTTTCGGACATAAGTTTTTGACCTCCGCTCAGTTTGCTTTTATATTCATTCTCTGACGGGTAAATTCATACATTAATATGCCTGCTGCGACAGACGCATTCAAAGAGTTGATCTTTCCAAGCATCGGCAGGGAAAGTATTGCGTCACACTTTTCACGGACAAGTCTTCCCAGACCCTTTCCCTCAGAACCGATGACCAAAGCCGATGAACCTTTGAGATCGGCTGTACAGTAGGTTTCTCCGCTCATATCTGCACCATATACCCAACAGCCCCTTTCCTTAAGCTCATCTATTGCTGCTGCGATATTGGTCACTCTTGCAACGGGAACATACTCATAGGCTCCTGCGCTTGCTTTGCCGACAGTAAAATTCAGACCTGCAGAGCGCCGCTTAGGTATGATGATTCCATGCGCACCCGCACATTCGGCTGTACGGATGACCGCACCGAGATTATGCGGATCCTCAATTTCATCAAGCACAATGATAAAGGGCTTTTCCCCTCTTTTTTCGGCAAGAGCAAATATATCGTCAACTGTGCTGTATTCCTTTACTGCTGCAACGGCTGCAATGCCCTGATGGGTCGTTGTGCCTGTCATAAGGTCAAGTTTTTTGCGGTCTACCTCTTTTATCGGTATTTTCTTCTCTTTTGCAAGAGCAGCAATCACCTTTATCGAGCCGCTGAGCTCGCCTCTCGCTATCATAAGGCTTTCTATTGCTCTTCCCGATTTCAAAGCCTCTGTAACAGGGTTTCTGCCTGTTATCAGGTCTTTTCTTTCATTTTCTTCTGTTTTCTTCAACGATCTCACCGATCCTTATAGTAGAATTGATACTGTTATCTCGTATACCTTCATTGATACATATATAAAAAATTATAGCACAAATAAAGGCGGCTGAGAAGAGAAAGTTTAAAAATATTTATATTTGAGCGGTTTATCGTCTTCATGAGGCTTCCGAAAAACAAAAATGACGATCAACAATAAAGCTGACCGCCATTTTTATCATTACTACATACAATCCATCACAAGATTGACAGCTTAATAATTCTCTGCCCTATTCCGGATGAAAAATCAAACAAGTGCTGCGCCAAGTTCTTCGCACTGTCTGATACCGTCATCATCGGGAGCATCCTGCACGATTACACTTTCAGCTGCAAGAACAGCACCTGCTTCCCTGCTGCTGTCCTCCCATGTGCGCATCCATTCGCCGTCACCCCAGCCGTAAGAGCCGAAAAGTGCGATCTTCTTGCCTGAAAGCTTCGGTGTAACAGCGCTGAACATAGGCTCGAATTCTGTATCTTCAAGCTCCTCTGCGCCCATTGCAGGGCAGCCGAAAGCAATTGCGTCATAGCTGTCAACAGCATCAGCGCCGAACTCTGAAGGTGTGAGGAGAACTGCTTCCGCACCCTTATCGGAAGCACCCTTTACCACAGCGTTAGCCATAGCCTCTGTGTTGCCTGTTCCACTCCAAAATACTACTGCGATCTTACTCATAATCAAAAATTCCTTTCAAATATATAATATTTTATTGCCATATCACACAGCAATCAGCATGACACGGCAAGTTTATCCACAGGACAGCCCTTTGCCGCCAAAGAGCAGCAAATTCTGGTGCAGCGCTTATATTTTTCAAAAAGCGCCTGCGCCTTTTCGACGTCTCCGTAAACCTTCCAACAGCCTACACATTTACATCCATCTGCCTTATTCTCGATAAAACCGCAGACATCCTCCGGCGGATATCCGAGAAAAAGACCTATTTCATGCGGAAAGCTCTCACATTCCCTGAGCCGTTTCATCAGACGAACAATACACCTGTCAACGCTTTCACAGCTGTATCCCCTTTCACGGAGAAGTCTGTGCGCCGTCTGATCTTTCAGATCCTTTTTCAGCTTTTCGGGTCTGTAAACATATATAAGCGTTGCGCCGTTATGCTTTCTCAGCGGTATCACTCTCAGACCCTTGCGTGTAAGTCTTGCATTAAGGCTTCTGATATTCGCCCTTTCTTCTTCAAGGCTTTCAAATTTGTAGGTGAACATATTGGCAGTTTTGAGTCCTGCCAATGTCGGGGAGCAATGCTTGACCAGAACTTCCTCAGACATACCACACCTCCGATAACATATCAGACCGCATACTGTTCCAGTATGCTTTTAAGTGCGGCCTTTGAGCTTGTGTGGGAACGAGCTACGGGAATTTTCAGATTTTTGGCTCCGTCCAGAGCGCATCTTACCATTTTGTGCGATATGGTATTAGTAAAAAGCACAAGAAGATCCGGACTGCCCATATTCTGAAGTCCCCTGCTCATTTTAGGATAAATCTTCGCTTTACAGTTATATGCTTCGCAAAGCTCCATATATTCTCTCACCATACACTCGTTTCCGCCGACAATAACCAAGCTCATAAGAACCTCACTTTCTTTTCTTTCCTGTATCCCTTTATTGGTTAGATTAGACTAACTTACCTTTTTTTATATTGGTCAGGCAACCAACCATTGTCTGACCAATATCAGTTTAATACATCTTACTGCTTTTGTCAAGCACTTTATACCATATTTTGAAATAAATTTCAAAATTCTGTCATTCCATATCCTTTATTGCTTCATTCATCGGGATTTTCCGTACCCTGCCCATCTCCAGAAGGTAAGCAGCAAGGAAGCAGCCGCAGCCGATAGCTATGATCTGGGGATATATGACAGGATCAATGAAAAAGCTCATCCATCCGTTATATTCCAGCATCATAGCATAATACACATAACGTATCAGCCATGAAATGATCGGCAGACTGATAAACATAGCGATAAGGACTACAATACCTGTCGAAAAATTATAAAGCGAGCTTATTTCGCCGTTTTTATAGCCTAGAATCTTAAGTACCGATATGGATCTGCTGTTTCTTTCCGTTATCATCTTGGCAAGGATATATATCATCAAAATATATACTGCTATGGCAAAAACAACAAACAGTTTGACAAATCCGACAGAATTTTCAAGCTGATCCGCCGAGCTTGTGAGATCGCTTTTTGCGATAACACTTGCAATATACATATCATCAATATCGGTTATTTTTTCATTGGTGAAATAGCCGCTGAAATAATCATCATCTGTGTCGAATCTGCTTCTGAATTCGTCAATTCCCATAAACACGCAAAGCGATGCAGGATAATCATAAATGCCGTCAACATTCAGGCGATATTCCTTATTGCCGAACTTTTCGGTAAAAATAACGGTATCTCCCGTTTGTGTACCGTATTTATCTGCATAAGCCGAGGAATAATATATCTTGCCGTCGGAAAAATCAGCATTTCTGACATATCCCGAATCCTTTGAGATTCCGTAAACGGTGATATCCTCTCCCTTCGGATTTTTAAGGGAATAAACAGCAAATTTTTCGGCTCCGTCCGTTTCGGTTTCTGTCGGTGTTTTGAGTAAATACTGATATTCCGATATCTGATTGTCCAGAATAACATTTCTGAAATTATCAAGCAGCGGATTCCAGATAAAACTGAACAGAAGCAGAATATTGGCAAAGAATACGCCAATTATCAGGACAAGATATGCCTGAAGGTTTTTGAGGATGATTCTGATGCGGAATCTTGACGTAAATCCGCCGAAGGGCAGGCTGACCGTTCTGGTTTTCTTGTTTTTTTTAAGCTCTCTGCGCAGAAACTGCAGAGGCGGAAGAGCAATCAGCTTCGTGAGCATCAGGAAATTAATGAGAAGCACCAGTCCGGCAGGTACAAGCGTTGTCAGAAGAAATGCTTCGGCATTGATATTCGGCTGATAGAGCGGGAAAGAATATGACCCGTAATACATGGAAGCACAGAAGCTGTTCATAAAGGTATAACCGATCACATTTCCGCATACGGCGGCAAGCAGCGTTTCGATCAGCGGTATGATAAGGTAATGAGAAACCAGCTCGCTCCTTTTAAAACCGGAAGCTCTCAGCGTTCCTATTACTGCTGCTTCCTGCTCGATCGTACTTTTAGTTGTGATGGCTGTGGCAAGCGCTATTACCGCAATCGTAATATAAAGCAGCCACATCACCATGATCTTATCTCCGCCTACATCCTCCGTTGCCATATTGATGGCGGAATTGGATTCGGAAGGCAGATATTCTGTCAGGACAGACGGCTCCTTGATATCATAGGATGCTGTTCCGCTCACAATCGCTTTGAAAAGCTCTTCCTTATATTCTGTGACATTTTTCTCGATTTCATCCGAAAGCTGATTGACAATATCTTCCGATTTTTCATGCTTTTCATTTTCTGAAAGATTTCTGTTCCTGTACATCCACGCATAATTATATTTCAGTCCGGAATCGCTCAGATGATCAAAGCCTTCATCTGTTACGATCGCTATACTGAAGGTAAGAGCGTCAAACATAAAATCCGTATTGCTCTTATAAAGTGATGTATAATCGGGAACGACAAAAAAGCCTGTCACCTTGAATTCGGTGTCTTCGATTTTTATTTTGTCTCCTATTGTGATATCATTATTTCTGGCATACAAACGGTCAATTACTATCTCGTCATCATTCTGCGGCATTTCACCGCTGTAAATTTCAGAAAGATCGACATTCTTTCTTGGTCGGTACAGGCGTATGACATTTTCGTTTGCAAGGGTTTTATCCTTATAAAACAGTTCATATACATCTGCATCATTTTTTTCAAATACATCTTTAATTTTGTCGTCTATGGCAGCCGTCAGCGTAAAATGACCGTCCTCGGTCTTGAATTGCTCATAATTACTTGCAAGCCTTTCGGAAAGACTGCCTGTTGCAATAAAATATCCCGAACAGAATCCTATTGTCACCGTTAAGAATAAAAACATGGCAAGATATTTTCCGATATTCTTTTTCAGCTCTCTCGGCAGCCGCTTGTAAAGAGGATTTCTCATACTGCCCCTCCTTACCAGTCAAGGTCGGCAGCGGCGACCTTTGCTTCGTTGATCTTATTGCTGCGAACCGCTCCGTCACGAAGCCTGATCACTCTGTCCGCCATATGTTTAAGTGCATCATTATGAGTTACCATAACCACCGTATTGCCGCAGGTACGGTTTACTTCTTCAATCAGCTTAAGGATATCTTTTGATGTCTGATAATCGAGAGCGCCTGTCGGCTCATCGCAAAGAAGGATATCCGGACGTTTGATGACTGCTCTTCCGATGGACGTCCTCTGCTGCTGACCGCCCGAAAGCTGGTTCGGCATTTTATTTCTGTGATCCCAGAGTCCAAGAAGATTCAATATTTCGTCAATATTCATCGGGTTATCACTGAGATATGCGCCGACTTCGATATTTTCCTTTACAGTCAGGTCAGGCACCAGATTGTATGCTTGAAAAACATATCCGAGATGCTTTCTCCTGTAAAGCGAAAGTTTTTTCTCGCTCATGCCTTCAATTTTGTCATCACCTATGGATATGGAACCTTCATCGGCTGTTTCGATACCTCCGATGATGTTCAGAAGTGTTGATTTTCCGGAACCTGAGGGACCGAGAAGAACACATATACTTCCGCTGTCAACCGTACAGCTTATCCCTTTCAGCACCTCTGTGCGGCTGTCTCCGCTGCCGAATGATTTATGAATATTTTCTATTTTCAGCTGCATATTATACCTCCGTTTATTTTGGTTAAATACATCTAACACACTAAGTCTAATACTTTGTTATAAATTTGTCAAGCATTAATTTCAGGAAAAAAATTATTCATAAATTATACATAATAAATTTATTGAAACCTCGGTCAAACTATGTTAAAATCATATCAGCAAATCCTCTATTTCATATTGTAAAGGAGAAAGTAATATGAGAAAAATGAAAAGAATCTTTGCTGTTCTTCTGACAGCAATCATGGCTGTATCAATTGCAGCGTGCAGCAATAACAACAGCACCAACACGGAAAACAATGCTGCATCAACAGTCAATTCCACCAGCGGTGATTCCAATACTCAGACAGATTCACAGGGCAATGATAACGCATCCACAAGCTACGACCCTGATCAGGCAACCGTTGAAAAGGTGGAAAAACTTTTCGATCCCGAACAGCTCGGACCCAAATCACAGAATGTCATTAAGATACTGGAAAACAAGAAAATGAAATTTTCCATTATAATGGATATTGAGGAAGTCAAAAAAGAAACCTCCGATGAGGAATCATCAGCATCACTAAACTTTTCATCCATGTTTTCAAATATTGTATTCAGCCTGACTAAAAACGGTGATGAGTCGTCAAGAACCGTCATGAATCTCGGCGGACTGATGAATATTGATGTTCTTAAAAACAGCAGCGGAACGTACATGATGAATACTGCCGGCAAAACCGCTACCCTTATTCCGGACGGCAGCGACGGTGAAGAAACCGGAGGTTTGGGAAGCTCCTTCAATTTGGATTCGATGCTGGATTCCGAAAATTCAGACCCTGCCGAAATCACTTATGTCGGCAACGGAGAAGAAGAATTCAAAAACAAGCAGTATAGCTTTGAGGAATACAAAGTAAAAACCAAAAAGTCAAACGATCTCAGCTTTATTCCGGAAGATGGCGTATCTTTCACCATTGATGAGGAATCACAGGAACCCGAAATAGAAGAAATTACCATGAAGATCTATTTTGACGGCAATGATGCAAAATATATCTATGTTCCGTCAGAAAGCAGCATCGCAACTATTACAATCGATGAGCTGACAACAGATTTTGATGAATCCGAACTGGTTGTTCCTGATGATTACAAAATCATTGAAAGCGGCTCCGGTTTAACAGATGAAGATTCTTCCCTGTTCCCTTCACTTGACGATGACGACAGCGATGACAATGTAACACTCTGACAAACAAAAACTCTGTTAATAACAACGGCTCACCGAAGCATGGCAAAAACTTCGGTGAGCCAAATTTTATTATCAATTTTATTCTGAAAGCTCCTTTGCGATCTCCATAATCCTCATAAGACGATGATTCACTCCAGAACGGCTTATGGGCGGATCAAGAGCGGCACCAAGCTCACGGAGATTATATTCGGGATTGTCTATCCTGAGCTGTGCAAGCGCACGCAGATCATCGGAAAGATAAGACAGTCCCCGCTCTTTCTGTATGATTTCAATTGCCTGAAGCTGTCTTGCAGCGGCGGCGGCTGTTTTATTGCTGTTGGCGGTTTCGGAATTGATCTGACGATTCACTCTGTTCCTCAGCGACCGATATATCTGCTGCTGAACAACCTCCAGCGAAGCCATCGGCGCTCCTATGTAGGCAAGCATATCAGCAATACAATCACTGCCCTTGATATAAACAATATAACTGCCCTTCCTTTTGACAACCTTTGGATCGGCTTTGATCACCTCAATCTCGCTGATGATCCTGCTCAGATCGTTTGCCAGGTTCATGTGCGGCACAACAAATTCAAGATGATAATCCTTTTCGGGGTCAGTGACATTTCCGCATACGATGAAGGCACCTCTGAGAAAATAGGCAAGACATTCGTCATCATCTATGTTGGAACGGTTGATCCTCAGACTCGGCGCCGAGGGAACATGACCGAAGAAATCATATATTTTTGCACAGTCGCCGCTGTCGGGAACAGAAAGATTATAGATACGGTTCTCCCCTCCACGATGTGTCAGCTTCACGCTCATATCCACGATCGTCATGGTAAGTGCCGAGATCTGCTCCGAATAAAGCATGGCGGCAGACTTACATTCTGTCGTAAAGCTAAGAACAGACTGTGAGAAAATCTTAGAAAACAGCACCATTCCGTAAACAAGAGAATGTCTGTATACCGACCTTGCCGCCGGTGAACTGCAAAGCTCGTTTTTTGTTTCCTTTGAAAATGACATATTACCACCGTCAATGCTTATTGATATCTCTGTGATGAACGATCGTCCTCTGACCGGTTTCCAGAATATGATTATAAAGCACCCTTGTGAGCGTGACTGAACGGTGTTTTCCTCCTGTGCAGCCTACGGCGATCACCAGTTGGCTTTTTCCCTCGGTAAGATACAGCGGCAGTGTATAATCAACAAGAGAGATCATTCTTTCAGCGTAACCCTTTGACTGCTCAAACTGCATAACATAATCAAATACACAGGCTTCAAGACCTGTATGCTCCTTAAGCTCCGGAATGTAAAAGGGATTCGGCAGACATCTGACATCAAACACCAGATCAGCCTCTGCGGGAAGTCCGTATTTAAAACCGAATGACATACAGTTGACCGTAAGTCCGAGAGCAATATTACCCAAAAATAAAGATGTTATCCTTTCCTTGAGCTGTGTCGGCGAAAGAAGCGATGTATCAATCACATAATCCGCACGGGATTTTACCGGCATCAGAAGCTCTCTTTCCAGCGTGACGGCGTCCTCTGTCGAAACGGCATTTTCGCTCAGGGGGTGCTTTCTTCTCGTTTCCTTGAAACGGCGCAGAATCACATCATCCCGTGCGTCAAGAAACAGAATTTTATATTTCTTATGAGCAGCGCTGAGCTTATCAAGCGAAGCAAAGAGATCATCGAAGACATCTCCTGCCCTTATGTCTGTCACAACCGCTATTTTTTTCATTCGCTGATCCGTGGATTTTTCACAAAGCTCGTAAAAGGTCGAAACCAGCATAGGCGGCAGATTATCCACACAATAGTAGCCGATATCTTCCATATTTTTCATGGCAACGGATTTGCCCGCTCCGGAAAGTCCTGTTATAATAATAAATTCCATTTCTCAATCACCCGATCAATTCTCCACTATCCTAATACAAATCATTCCAAAAATTTTATCTCACATTGCAGTTCAACGCCCGTCTTTTCTCTGACAACATTCTGAACGTATCGGATAAGCTCCTTTACATCCTTTGCGGTTGCACCGCCGTTATTGACAATAAAGCCGGAATGTTTTTCGCTTACCTGTGCGCCGCCGACAGACTTGCCCTTCAGACCGCACTGCTCGATCAGCGCCGCTGCATAAAAACCCTCCGGCCGCTTGAATATGCTTCCTGCACTCGGACGGTTCAGCGGCTGTTTTTTCTTCCGCTTTTCCATTGTATCATTCATCAGATAGAATATATCGTTTTTATTTTTCTTGAAAAGCTCTAATGTAACATCCAGAATGACAAAACTGTTATCCGTATAGGCGCTGTGACGGTAAGAAAACTGATGCTGCTTTTCATTCAGCTCTCCTATATTGCCATCAGCGTCAAGATATCTTGAACTGACAACAATATCCTTCATTTCTCCGCCGTAAGCACCTGCATTCATATATACTGCGCCGCCGACAGAACCCGGTATGCCCCAGGCAAACTCTGCACCGCCCAATCCGTTATTTCGTGCATAGACGCAAACCCCTGCAAGGCTGACGCCTGCTCCGCAGCGGATCCTGTTTTCCCCTGCATCGGATATTTCATCAAATTCTCCTGCCAGTTTTATCACAACACCCTTGATTCCCTCATCAGCAACCAGTATATTGGAACCGAGACCGATCACATGATAATCGATCCCTCTTTCTTTACAGAAAGCAATGATTTTTTTTAACGCTTCAACTGTTTTTACCTCGCAGAAGCAATCTGCCTTTCCGCCGATACGGAAGCTGGTATGGAGGTACATCGGCTCGTCAAGACGTATGTCCGCCTCTTCATTTTCGAGTATCTCCCTGATTTCTTTATCTGTCATAAACTTGCTCCTATCAATCAAAAATCAATTTTAACCTGCTGCTCCTCTTCTTCGGGATATTCCAGTCCCAAAGCCGCAAACAGCTCTCTCGCCGCATTATAGCCCATCTTGCGCTGGCGGTTATTCATTGCCGCTACCTCTATGATTACTGCAAGATTACGTCCGGGCTTGACAGGAATCGTCAGTATCGGTATCTGATTGCCGAGGATCTCCGTCATTTCATTGCTCATGCCCATTCTGTCATAAACCTTTTTATTATCCCAAAGCTCCAGATTGATAACCATATCAATCTTTTCGGACAGCTTTACCGAACCCATACCGAAAATCCTTCTGGCGTTGATAATACCTATGCCTCTCAGTTCGATAAAATGCCGTATATTTTCCGGTGCAGAGCCTATAAGGGATGTATTGGATATTTTCCTGATTTCCACTGCATCATCTGCAATCAGACGATGACCTCTTTTAATAAGCTCTATGGCAGTTTCGCTTTTGCCCACGCCGCTGTCGCCCACAAGCAGCAGACCTTCGCCGTATACCTCAACAAGAACGCCATGCCTTGTCACTCTCGGAGCAAGCTCCACATTCATAAAGGTGAACAAAGTTGCCGAAACAGCCGACGTCGGCTCTGATGTTCTCAGGACAGGGATTTTATACTTTTCTGCAGCCGACATCAGCTCACCATACGGAATAATATTTCTTGTAACGATAATTGCGGGAGGATTCAAGGCAAAAACTCTGTCAATCACATGAAGTCTCTGCTCTGAACTGAAACGGTTCAGGTAGCTGTTCTCGGTGTTTCCGAAAAGGATAATTCTTGCGTTATCAAAAAAGTCCAGAAATCCTGTAAGCTCCAGACCCGGTCTTGTGATATCCTTTGAATAGATCTGTATTTCATCAGGGTTGTTCGGCATATAAGCTACGTCGAGTGAAAGCTCCTGAATAATTTTTGAAAGGCTTACCGAAAATTTAGATTCCATTTTTTTACACCAACTCTCCATTTAGTTTATATAAACATTATAAACTATTTTATTATATTTTTAAAGAGTTATTTTGTGTTTTTATAACAAAACTTAAAGTGTAAAAGCGATAAACCATTCAGTTAACAAATTCCACGCTGATCCTGTATGCCTTTATGGCGGCTTTGTATGCTTTTACTGTTGCATCAGCCATATTTTCTGCATCACAATTCTTAAGGCTGCTGCGAACGATATATTTCATCCGCTCCTTTTTATAGTTTCCGAAAGCAGCCATTGTTTTCAGATATTGTGCAAACTCCTGCGCATCAGTATAGGCAAAGCCATTGACCCCGTTTTTGATCATGTTGTGCACAAACTTCTCGCTATCTTCCTTGACAAGCACAGGAAGTCCGCATGACATTGCTTCAACAAATGACATCGACATCAGTCCGTCATCCGATGAGCAGACATAGGCATCGCAGGCGGAATAGATATCCGGCATAATGCTGTGGGAAACTACTCCCGTAAAATGAACTCTGTCGCTGATTCTCATCTTTGCGGCAGTACTTTTCAGATAATGAAGCTCTGTACCGTCTCCGACAACAAGAAAATGGATATTATCACTTTTTTTAATATATCCGGCAAAAGCACTCAGAACAAATTCGATATTTTTATCAATACTGAGATCTCCGGCAAAAACAGCCACCAGCGCTTTTTTCGGAAGCCGGAGCTTTATACGCATTTTTTCTATGGATTCGGGCGTTGAATGGCTGTAATCAAACCGCTTTTTATCAGTAGCGGCAGGTATGAGCATAATTCTTCGGTTTCTGCCTGCATCATGGACAAATTTTGCAGCTCTTTTATTCGAGGAGGTTATGACATTGGCATTGTCGATCATATCACAGAAATGCTGCTTTTCAAAATAGGTCTTGATTTTCCATATCAGGTGGGATTTGTTCGATGCAAAGCGGTCAAGGAAATAATCATGCACCGTAAACACAACAGGGATTCTGAGCTTATCCGCTATCTGAAGTCCCATATAACCTATTTTGGTATCTGTTTGTATATGTACGACATCTGGGCGGAAACCAGAAACAAAATTCAAAACCAGTCTGTCATTAATGTTTTTGCATTCATAACCGTATTTATTCAATGATTTCTTTGCCGGACACCTGACAACACCGCTTTTGATGACAGCTTTGTTCGTATGCAGGGAGGATGTTACGACAAGAACCTTGTGTCCTTGTCTTATCAGTCCTTTTCTCAGAACCTCGACATAGCTTGATATTCCGCTAACATAAGGAGCCATTATTTCTGTAAAAATTACAACTCGCATTAATATCACCATTTTTATTATTTTTTACGACATTAAAATATACCAGTTTATATTATAGCATAAATTTTTACATAAACAAGCAACAAAGCCGCTCCGAATCAAAATTTATTGAACATTCTCCCGTCTGCGGCTTTCAGACCGAGGTTTTTTGACATACTGCCCATAATCCTCAAAAGACAAAGACACGGAGAAGCTCCGTGTCTTTGTCTAAAAGGAATAAAAAGAAAAAAGGAAAAAGGAAAGAAAAGATATAATCGAAAATAATACAGTCATGTATTAGCTGAAAATCAAAAGTAATCGGTTCTGAATGATACATCCTCTCTGCAATCCACTTGTGCGGATTCATGTATCTCTCAAATCCATATATATAATACACTAATTTTAATCTATTGTCAATATATTTTTATCAAAAATTTATAGATTTTTTTGGTTTTTTATTGACACTATTCTTTCATTGCTTCCGCACTTTATCTTTTGCTCTTTTAATTCTTTTTCAGATAAAAATTGATCATTTTCATTGACTTATCAGAAAAAATAGTATATTATATATGTTAGATAAGTGTATTTTTTATGAGGAGTAGCTATGAAAATCGGAATCTCGACAGGATGCCTCTACCCTTCGTCTACCGAAGCTGCCGTCAGGCTCCTTCTGGATGAGGGTTTCAGGCTTTTTGAAATATTTTTCAATACATTTTCAGAGCTTGAACCGGATTATCTCGACAAGCTGAAATATATGCTTGACTGCCGTTGCGCCCATGTTTGCTCTGTACATCCCTTTACCTCTTCCTATGAATCCTTTCTTCTGTTTTCAGGCTATGAAAGGAGATTTCGGGACGGTTTAAGGCTGTATGAAATGTACTTCCGCACCGCACAGAGAATCGGAGCCGACAAGGTCGTTCTTCACGGAATACACGACAGCTTCTCTGCGGCTATCACGGAGGATGAATATTTCAGGCGTTTTGCCCTTCTTTCCGAATGTGCCAAAGAGTATAGTGTTATGCTGCTTCAAGAAAATGTCAATCTCCATCGCAGCAATAACATTAAGTTCCTAAAAAGCATGAAAGAAAAAATCCCGGACAGCAGCTATTTCGTTCTCGACACAAAGCAGGCTGTCCTGGGCAATCATGATCCATGTGCTGTGGCAGAGCTTATGGGAAATAAACTGAAACATATCCATATCAGCGACCGGAATTCGGAAGGAAAATGTGTTCTGCCGGGCAAAGGCGGCTGTGATTATCGAAAATTTTTTGATACACTTAAAAAAATCGGCTATGACGGAGATGTCATGATCGAGGTCTACCGATTCAGCTATGATGAAATATCCGAGCTTGGAAAAGCATTGGAATTTCTGAATCAATATATTTAACGGAGGCGGGAAAATGAAATGTCCGTACTGCGGCTGGGAAGACAGCAAGGTTGTTGACTCAAGACCGACCGATGACGGTGAGAGAATACGCAGAAGAAGAGAATGCTTCCATTGCGCAAAACGATTTACAACCTACGAAATTGTCGAAACGACGCCTATCATCGTTATCAAACGTGATAACTCCCGTGAACCCTTCAATCGTGAAAAGCTGACTAACGGGCTGCTCAGAGCCTGCGAAAAAAGGCCGATATCCCTTGAACAGATCGAGGATATTATTGATAAGGTTGAATCAAGAATCTGCAGCAGCGCTGAACGGGAAATATCCTCAAAGCTTGTCGGCGAATATACAATGGAGTATCTGAAAACACTTGATGAAGTTGCGTATGTCCGTTTTGCTTCCGTTTACAGGCAATTTCAGGATATACATTCGTTTATGGAGGAGCTTGAAAAGCTGCTTAACGAAAAATGACATTATCTTAAATGAGCCAATAAAAAAGCGGTCGTCTGACCGCTTTTTTTGTTATTCAGATGATTCATCGGCATTGATATCTGTGATATTGACATCAACCTGATAGCTTCCGTATGTCCAGCAGAACGGGAATTTGCTGTTGATATTGATCGTAACGGGCATTTCAACAAAGCCTGCAAGTGTACTTTTGGTAGACATATCAACAACTGCTGTCAGATTTGCTGCCGTTATGCTCTTGATCTGCTCCGAATCTCCTATCAGTGTAACGTCTATCGACTTTGTGGAAACAGTCGCCTTTCTGTCCGCTATCTCGTTGACAACCGTAAAGCTGCTGAGAGTGATTTTCTTGGCAGCGAGCTTGCTCTGCTCAAATGTCACCTTTGCTGTTGTTATCTGATTCAGATTTCTGAATCCGGACGGTATCACAAGCTCCACATCAAAGCTGTTATTGTTAAGATCAACCTTGGAAAGATCTATTTCAGCCGTACTGATAGAATAAATATCCTCGGCATCATCCGGTACAGCCAGCTGTATGGTGGACGGCTCAATGGTAACATCATCCGTACTCAGTTTGAAGGAATCGGGCGCATTGATGATATTAGGCACAATATCCACAGTTTTGATTTTAAGTATCGGTACTGTTGCTGAAACAGAAGTGATATCCGTTTCAATATAGTCCTTGGATATCTCATTGCCGGCTGAATCATAGAATACGATATTAGCCTCCACTGTTGAGGTTGCAGAAATCGGGTCAGTAAATTTATAAACGGCAGCTGCCTCAGATATTCTGTTGATGACCGACTCCGCACCGGACACCTTCACTGAAGGCTGAGAAAATATCGTTGCAGAAGCATAAACATCTTTCGCCAGAGAGCTTACATCAATCCTGTCTGTCAGCGTGATCTCCTTTTCCGCATATCTGTCAACAAAAACATCTATGCTTGAAGGTGATACCGCCTGAGATGCAGAAGGCTCAAAGCTGTAATCTGTCATTATTCCCATTTTTTTCGGAACAAGAGCGATCTTATATGTTCCGGGTGAGGTAATATGACTTGTATCATTGGCAGTAATAAAGATATCGCTGCTGCTGATCCCCGCAACCACAATCGCATTGCCTGATATTTTTACATCCGCCTTAAGATCCTCTGTATTAAAAAATTTAAGGTCGTTGCTCAGTTCTGGAAGGCTGATCGGTACATCAGTCACGCTATAAAGGGTTGTTTCCTGAGAGGTTGTGGAGATGGAGACCCATATTACAAATGCAACAAGTACTGAAAAGAGCATGACAAACTTATCATTATAAAAAAGTTTGCTGATGCTGAACTTAGTTTTTATTCCTTTCATTTTTCTTTCCTTTCATCATACCTGTAATGATCGGGATCCTGTCGGACTTTTCCGTTTCCTTCGGAATCAGTTCTTCTTCAAGCGCCATACTCAGGGTCTCTCTTGAATAGTTTCTTGTGATGATGCCGTTTTTAGCAATAGAAATTGTTCCTGTTTCTTCGGAAACGATCACGATAACGGCATCGCTATTTTCGCTTATACCGAGCGCTGCTCTGTGGCGAGTTCCAAGATCAGTGCTGATATTATTATTCTTTGTAAGCGGAAGGATACAGCCTGCCGCATGAACTTTTCCGTCACGGATCACCATTGCGCCATCATGCAGAGGTGCCTTATTGAAAAATATATTGCCGATCATCGGAACGGACGGTTCGGCATCTATCATCGTTCCCGTATCTATGATCTCGCCCAGTTTGGTCTGCCGCTCAAAAACGATCAGCGCTCCCGTTTTGGACTTCTGAAAATTATTGGCAACCTCCACAACACAGTTGATACATTTATGTATTTGTTTGAGTTTGGCTTCTTCTATATTGACAGAAGAGAACCCATTCCAATACTTTCCGATCTTGCTTCTGCCTATATGCTCCAAAGCACTTCTTAACTCCGGCTGGAATACGATAAGCACCGCAAGTACAGAAAACTGAAAAAAGGATGTAAAAAGCTTATTGAGCATTTTTAGATTAAAAATACTTGAAACGGCAAAGGCGATAAGAATAATAATGATACCCTTTACAAGCTGTTCGGCTCTGGTTTCACGCATGATCTTTATGAGATTATAAATAATGAACGACACCACAAGTATATCAAGCACATCTGTCACTTTAAAGGTCATCATTATCGCCATAAAGGAATTATATGCCGACACTATTGTTTCCCACAAGTTTCTCACCCTCCCAATGCCTTAAAATACACTATACTACTATTTTAACATATCATTTAATTTTATCAACAGTTTTTTTTACTATTTTTCAAATGAATTTTAAGGAAATTTTATATACTTCTTTATCTATTGAAAAATTAACAATCCTGATATTTTCAGCATAAACTGTTAATAAAAAGTGAGGTGATTTTATGGGCACACCTTTGATAACAGTAACCTCTGTCACTTATGCGCTGAGAGGACAGAGGCTGCTTGCCTCATTTGGGATAAGATCAAAAATAAGCCGGACGAAAAATCGCTCGTCAGAAAAAGGATGCAGTTACAGTATTTCTGTTCCTGCAGGAAAGTTTGATGAAGCAGAAGAAATATTGAAAAAACACGGGATCAAGATCATTGGGCGCACAGAAAGGACTGACGGCAGTTGATATATCTTGATAATTCCGCCACCACCTATCCGAAGCCATCAGCAGTTGCCGCTGCCGTAAGCAGCACCATAAAAGCTTCCGCCAATCCGGGCAGAAGCGGACATTCAATGTCTCTTGCAGCGGCGGAAAAAATATATGCGGCACGGCGCACAGCAGCAGATTTTTTTTCGGCTGCCGATGAAACACGGGTGATCTTTACGCCGGGATGTACCTTCGGGCTTAATGCGGCGATAAAGGGGCTTTTATCGCCGGGAGATCATGTTGTGGTATCCAATCTTGAGCATAATGCGGTCATGCGGCCGTTGGAAACTCTCAGAGCAAAGGGAATTGACATTACAAAGGCAGAGGCCTTTGCGGCTGATGACGAAAAAACGGTTGACAGCTTTCGCCACAGCATTAATGCGAAAACAAAAATGATAATCTGTACTCATGCTTCAAATGTATGGGGCATTCGATTTCCGATAGAACGGCTTTGCGCACTTGCTCATGCTTACGGATTGATTTTTATTACAGACGCTGCACAAAGTGCCGGTATTGTTCCGATCAGCATGAATGACGGGTATGATATAGTATGTACTGCAGGACACAAGGGACTTTACGGACCGATGGGCACCGGAATCATGCTGCTCTCGGAAAATATTATGCCTGCAACCATCATTGAGGGCGGAACGGGCAGCAATTCTGTCTCTTTGCTTCAGCCGGAAGACCTTCCGGACAGATATGAAAGCGGAACGCCTAATCTTCCGGGTATAGCAGGACTAAAAGCCGGCATCGACTTTATCCGGTCAAAAGGAACAGAATCTGTGGCTCAGCACGAGTTCAGGCTGATCGGAGAGCTGTATCGTGCATTTGAAAAGCTGCCGAACATCCGTCTGTACACCCCCTTCCCCGATCCGGAGCATTTTGTGCCTGTTCTGTCTTTTAATGTTGAAGGATATGACAGCGAGGATATTGCGGCTTTTCTGAATAATCACGGAATCGCCGTTCGTGCAGGACTTCACTGCGCCCCTTCTGCTCACGAGGCTTTCGGAACTCTCTCAACGGGAGCTGTTCGCATTTCACCATCGGTATTTACACGTCATTCAGACATTGAAAGGCTTGTCTTTACAATCAAAAAATTGAAATAAATCTGTATTTTGAATTGCAGATACCATGCCTGCGGTCTGACCAAACCGCAGGCTTATATTTTTTACAAAACATATTTATTTCATCACTTTTACAATAACCATATAATGGTTGCAAAGCCGCTTCAGATGATATATAATGTTTCCTGTGGTACTCAATCTCCCTCTTTCTTAAAACAGATAAGCCGGGAAATTTCTTTGGGTATGCTGTGATGTAAAAAATGGAGGGAATTTTATGAAAATCGCTGTTGCATTTGACAAGGAAACAGAAAACATTACCGAAAATCTGAGTGATACAATCTACTTTATGATCTATGAATTTGACGGAAATGTTTTTACAAATGTGGAACTTGTTTCAACCATGGAAAAAAGTGAATTTGAGCTTGCAGAAATATTGTCAATGATGGAAGTGGATCTGCTGATTTGCGGAAATATGGAACCTGTGACCGAACAATCCTTTGACGATGAGGGAATCCAGGTGTTCAGCAGTATATACGGCAGCAGCGATGAAGCTGTTTTTTCCTACATGACAGGCAGAGAACTGAAATACAGAAATTCGGATCCCGTCTGAATACAAAAAATCAGCCCGACAATGACATCGGGCTGTTTTTTTATATTGAAAGGCGGCCTGACTGCTCAGGTCGCCTCTCTTTGGTGATCAGATCATCATTTGTTCATCAATCTTAATCTGCTGAGTAAACAACATTGTTAAGTCTTGATTTGCTGCTTTGATACTGACCTTCTGATTCGTATCTTGAATTAACTGTTACATGCTCCATGGATGTCCAGTATTCCTCATCACAGAGGTCTGCGATGTACTGCTGACTGCTGGTAGCCTTTTCGATTGTATAAGCTCCTTCACGAATCGTAAATGAGTGCAGATCTCTGTACTTGTCATAGTACTCAACATGAATATCTGTCGGGAAGATTACTTCCATCTTACTTGCGCCGCCTTTTGAAGCAAAGTAAAGATGCTTGTTATAGACATTGGTAGCATTAATCGTACCCGATGATGCAAATGTGATTTCACTTGCACTGATTGTTACATTGTTGTCTACATGGAGATCCTCATTGCTTGCCCAGCGGAAGTAGAACTTTCCTGATGTCTGATAAGACCATACACGGGAAGCTGCAAACGAACCGGAATCAACTGTCATATTAACAGTCTTGGTAGTGTTATGAGCACCACCTACAATGGTTCTGGATCCGCCGGTTGTGTTGACCCACGTTGTTCCGAGGGCTTCTGCAGTAGTGATATCCGCAACTGTGAGGCTTGTGTCATGAACAGTATACTCATAGTATCTGTATGGCTCTTTAAAGAAATTCTCAGCATCAGTACTATAAAGATCAAGATACGGAGCTTCTGCAAGAACCGTCTTGTTCTGACCATCAACCGAAATAACCTTTGTATTAGCCTTGAACGGTGAATTAGTAGTATTGACATCATCCACCTCGAATGAGTATGCACCTGCCATGATCTGATAGCCGGAACCGTCGCTTCGTTTCACGGTAACATTCTTTCTGAAGTAAAGTGTTATCGGACGATAATCCTTTTCAACGGCGGTCGGATCTTTCTTTGACAGTCTTGTTTCATTCATGGTAAAGGTAGCGTCTGTTGAACCTTGAGTAAATGAATCAATTGTGATATCACGATAATCTGCTGCCGCATTCATTACCCAATAGGGCTTTGTAGTGATATCCATATATACCCATGCACTGTCATCGAGCGGGATCATGTCTTTGTTTTCACCAATTTCGCTGTCGTTGACGATGAAGTGTACATCATAGATTGCATCTTCACCTGCTGCCGGTTCAACGAATATAATCGGATAACCTTCAGTATTGTAATACTCAACTTTCTTCTTCTGGATGCTGTGTTCATCATCTTTCTTTGTCTTGTACTCAACCTCAAAGGTTGCACTGGATTTAGCAAGACCTCTTACATCATAGTAAATCAAAGCAATTCTTGAATCTGTCGAGATCGTTACGTTATCGATTGCCTTCTCAACCTTTTTAACCTGCTCAAGAATCTGATCAACTGTTGTGCTCGGACTGATATAAACAGCTCTTGCTGCATCGTGAGCATCTGAAAGTGCCTGAATGGAAGCAGTCGTATAAATATCAGGCTTACCGCTGTGGATATATTCAGGATAATTCTTTCCAGGAATATAGGCTCTTGCAAGCGCCATCTTGGAGTAAAGCTGTGTATAGGCTGATACATAAGCCTGTATTCTGTTATACTCGCTCTTTACTGTATTGATATCCATTGCATTGAGTTTATCCTTGTTGACCTTACCGTTATTGAAGTATGCACTTGAAGACTCAGAAGTGAAATTGCATACCCCGGTAAGAGCTTCTGCAAATTCATAAGAACCTGCATCGCCGAGATTCTTCGGGGTTCCGTCGGTATCATACTGCTTCACCATAACAAATCCGTAGTAGATCGTCTGGAGTTTATAGAGAGCTCTTTCCAATGCTGTTCTGGGCGGAGTATAGCTGTCCCATCCGCCTGTTCCGGAATTGAAGTTCGGGTTAAAGAGAATATCGTCGTTGCCCTGGAGAGATGTTTTTGCCTGGAACACCTTATCGGCAGGGGTGGTTGCTGTAAAGGTAAGGAACGGCATATTTCCGGGAACTGTTGTTCCGTAAATCTTATTGCCGTATTCGTCTGTATCGCCTGTGTCGGTAAAGGTAAATTCTTTGCTTCCGCCAACACCCTTTGCTACAACCTTAATATCCTTCCATCCGGTAGCAGCGCTGAAGTATATCGGCTGATCATCCTGAATCTGTACTGTTTCAGGATTCTGGGTGTAAAGTGTAAGGTTTGTAAATTTGTCGGAATCAGTTCCTGTACCGAAGTCATTGATGTTGTTAAGCGTCATCCATACATTTCCGTACAAGCCGCCAACCTGAACGGTATAGGTGCCGTCTGTTTCATAATCCGCATCCCACCATTTACGATCCGACTTTCCGACCTTGGAAATATAGGTATCGCTGTAAAGGAGACCTCTTACCTGAACAAGATATTCATCTGATGCGTCGATCGGGATCTTTCTTTCATACCAGTCATAGATAATAGAAAGACTTGTATCGCCGACACGTCCCATACTGCTCTTGTTGCCCTGTGAACCGCCGTAAGCTTCAGTTCTGGTAAGGTTAACGTCATGGAGTGAATTGAGCTTACCGCTCTGTACCTTATTATGACCCAGTTTGTAATATGTTGTAAATGAGTTGAAGTAGGAATTGTTTGTCAGTCTGATTTTTGTACCGCCTACAAATGCCATCTTAAGATCGGTTTTTGTCATGCTTGACTTATCGACCGGCTGTGAATCATACCAATAGGAAACCGGAGTATCCTGATTCAAAGCTCTGTATTTGTATTCAAAATGATACTTTGTATCCTTTGCGAATACTGACTCCCCGGAATAGATATATCTCTCCGGAGGTGGTTCGGTTACCATAGCAAGCGTATTATCATGCGTATAGTGAGTAACTTCGATATTGTCCAAACAAAGATATCCGCTTTTTAAACCGGAAATTCTGTATGTTGCAGTTCCGTCAAGAACTGAGGTGGTAATTCTTTCATAAAGGCAGCACATACCCTGGTCTGCGCCAAGACTGCATCCGCCGTACTGATAATATTCACGCTTGTTGTAGTAGCTTCCGTACCATTCGCTGTTTGTATATGAACGTATTCTGTACACATTGACATGATCCAGGAATATGCGGTGTGCTGTATCCGGGTCGCCGTTTACCTGAGGTGAACCGCCGATCTTGACATATTTGCTTCCTTCCTTTACAGAAAGAATACAACCGTAAGAGTTAGCCGGAACAACTGTATAGAAGTAATTCGTTTCACCTACTCTGGTCGCCATTCTTCCGGGCCATGCACCGTTCATGTCGTTGCCGTCCTTATCCCAGACATAAATGTAAGGAACTCTGTAATTCAGATATTTTGTACTTTCAAATACCTCTTTTTCGATCCAGATAACGGTATATCCGAGGTTTTTGCTCGGCATACGGTCTGTACCCGACTGAGCGAAGTAATCGAAATATGTCTGGGTCAGTTCTGAAGAAACCATCGGAACTGTAACCACGCTGTCTGCGATCGTTGTGGAAACAAGCCCGTCCAGAGCCGCAGAGGTTTTTGTGGACGAGGATGAAGATGTTTTCGCACTACCTGAATATTTCGGATAAATCTGAGTAACATTCAGATATTCTGCCGTACGGTCAATATTGCCGGAAATGGTAAGACTTGAAATGGTAGATTTATACTGACCTGTTGAAGAATCGTAA
>JAFVEY010000074.1 GCA_017475765.1 Clostridia bacterium
AATCATCAAAGCTGATATCTTCCTCTATCGGTTTATCATCAGCCTTTTCTGTCTGTACGGATACAGGCTCTGCCGTCTCGACCTCAACCTCAGAAACCTCTATTTCCTGTGGTTCTTCAACTTCGTCATGTTCAGCAGAACTGTCAAGTGTCTGCGGATCGGATGATTCTGTTTCATCTGATACTGCTGACTCATCCATTCCGGTCATGAAATCATCAAAGCTGATATCTTCTTCTATTGGTTTATCATCGAATTCTTCTGTCTGTTCGGATACAGGCTCTGTCGTTTCAACTTCAACCTCAGAAACCTCTATTTCCTGTGGTTCTTCAATTTCGTCATGTTCGGCAGAACTGTCAAGTGTCTGCGGATCGGATGATTCTGTTTCATCTGATACCGCTGACTCATCCATTCTGGTCATGAAATCATCAAAGCTGATATCTTCCTCTATTGGTTTATCATCAGTCTTTTCTGTCTTTACGGATACGGGTTCAATTGATAAATCCGGAGCAGTACCACCGACGGATCCACCACTGACCGCTGCCAAAACACAAACGGCAGTTTTTTTTTGATCTTCCTGTTCGCCCATATTTACGGTAGGTGAAACAATCGGACTTACACTCTCCGGATCCAAATTGGAACGAAGTAATGTTCCCGACGTTTCATAATTAACAATCTTTTGTCTGAGGAGAGTCCCGCAAAACATACAGTATTTAGCGTTTTCAAAAGATCTTCCACAATTGATACATACTAGCATAGTATCCCTCCTTTCCAGAATATTGGTTAGTATCTCATAAACTGAAATAATTCCCTATTATTTTGTTTTGTGTTATAGAACATAATTGCCATTATGTAATCATTTTTTACTCTAAACAAGTATAAAAGTGTTATAGAAAATAAATGGAAAGTAAAAATAGACATAACAATGTAGGCTCTATCAACTATTTTTTAAAAAACACAGTTGGCAGGGCTGAATTTGTTATGCCAGTATAACAAAATATTTTGTTTTTCGATAAAATATATAAAATACCGACAAAATGATATTGACTTTTTTGAAAAATAATGGTATCTTAAATATGTATAATTTTTATTATTTGATAATTGACTTTTTGTTTTGAATACATAATGGCAATTATGTTGCTCTGCTTTACGGCGGGGCAATTTTTTATATTACAAGTCTCATATTTTCCATACGCTGACGGTGTTCCGTACCCGTTGAGATTATATAAATGCGTGTAGTATTGATGCTGCTGTGACCGAGAATGTCGGCAAGTTTTGCAATGTCCTTTTCAATACCGTAGAATACCCTTGCAAACAGGTGACGAAGATTATGCGGAAACACTTTATCGGGATTTACATTTGCATCCTTACACAGATTTTTCATATCTCTCCAGATATTCGTCCGGCTTAGCGGTATCCCTGTTCGTGTAATAAAAATACAGCCTGATTCGATTTTCTGTTCCGTTGCAAAGCGGAGCAGTTTTTTCTGTAATGCTTTGACAATAAACACAGATCTGCGTTTGCCCTTACAGAAAACAAATGCTTCGCCTTTTTTAACAGCTTCAACCGTAATGAACTTTAATTCACTTACACGAATACCTGTTCCGCAGATGGTCTGCAAAATCAGGTTAAGGCGTTTGTTGCCTTTGCTTTCAGCTGCATTCAGTAAGCGAGTATATTCTTCTCTCGTAAGTTCCTTCTCTTCAGAACAGAAAATTTGACGCTGTTCCTTAATGGTCTTTATTTTCAAATGCTCACAGTCGACAAAGGTAAAAAAGCTGTTCAAAGATGCGATCATAGAATTGACACTACGAACTGCGTACTCATTTGACAGCAGATTTTCCTTATATGCTATCGCCAGTTCTTTAGTCACTACCTGCGTTCCAACATACTGCCAGAATGCTTTAGTGTCACGCATATACTTCTCGATGGTGTTTTCGCTTTTTTCCTCCATGTGCAAATGTTTTTTGAATGCATCAAGTGCCACTTCAGTAATAATCAGTTCATTCATAATAACAGCCTCCAAATAATAATCAAATATATTTTGTGCGTAATTTACTGATTTAATTATAGAACACTTCATTAACACATTGATCTTCAATTATTATTTGCAGAACTTATTTACCAACAGAAAAGAAAAATCCAGATTTATTTCTTCTCATTCCGCTTTGTTGCAATTTGTTTTTATCATTCTGCAAGTTATCTATCCCAATTATTCATACTCAACACTGCCAACAAGGCAGAGTTGAGTATGACAATTTGCCAAACGGCGAAAGGTGCGGAGCTGACAAGCAACGAAAGAACGCTGATTGACCGTTGTGTTAAGGAAACATACCGTGAATTTATTACTTCTCACGGTGATATGAGCAAGATACCGACTTTCACGGACTTCTACAAAAATCTTGTATCTATGCCCGAAATTGAAGCGAAAAATCTTGCACTATCCCTTGAACTCTACATCACAGGCTCTTTCAATATCTTTTCAGGCAAGACGAACATCAACACAGATAAGCATTTTCTTGTATTCGATATTTCCTCTATGGGTGAGCAGATAAGACCAGTCGGTCTGCAAGTTGTACTTGAATATGTTTGGCAGCGTGTAAGCAAAAACAGAGATAACGGTATCAGGACTTGGGTGTAGATTGATGAGTTTTCGATTATGTTCAATGACGGTGCAGGAAAAACTACTCACCGTTCGGGAGAGTTTTTTGCAAAGGTCTATAAGCGTATCCGTAAATACGGCGGTGTGCCGACTGCTATTACACAGAACATCACCGAAGTGCTGACAAGTACACAGGCAAAGACAATGCTCCTTAACTTTGAATTTGTTGTCCTGTTACAGCAAAGAAAAGAGGACTTGGACACACTTCAAAAGCTGTTCAGCCTGTCACCGTCACAGGAAAGCTATCTGAAAACAGGCAAAAAGGCAGTAGGCTTATCGTTTTGGGACGAAAGATCATTCCGTTTGAAAAGCCAATACCGACTGACAGCCTGATGTATAAAATCTGTACGACAAAGTTTGGCGAAATATAGAAAAAGAGAGAGGGCGTTTCAAATGCCCTCTCTCAAATTATCGAGCAATCATAACTCGTTATTCATTAGCTTTTCAAGGAATTCGTCAAAACTATCTGCAACAGTTTCGGCTTCTTCAAATTCAGGTTCAAAACCAGAAACAATGATACCGCTATCAAGTTCGATGGCATAGTATTCGTAGCCATTTCCAACTGACATAATAATTGGAAGATGATTGTTCCAAAAGTCGGTTATTTCACTAATGAAATCATCATCTCCGTCTGCCGCATCAAGGCTTATAAGCTCAAACTCATTGTATCTCCATTCGTCATCTGATTTAGGATAGTAACTTTCAGCCGTTAAAAACCAAATATTTTCCTCGCTGTTCATTATTGAGCCATAACCTTCAATGAAATCAAGCCAAGCTTTAGGAATATTGCCATATCTATCAAGAATTTCTTGCGGTAAAGCTTTGGTTTGTTTGACAATTTTCCAATTATTCTTTCTTGCCCATTCTTCAAAATTAGCATTCATATTAATCGCACTCCCTAAATGGTGATTATGTGATTATTATATAACAATTTTTGGATAATTTCAATAGAATATAATAATGTCTTTTTAAGGGGTGATGTAAAAATGGGAATATCATTCGGAAAAAGGAAAGTAAAGATAAAACTGCTCGGACAATCGGAAACAGTTACAGAGGAAGAAAAGCCGAAAGTGCCTGTCCCGATTTATCAGCCTGAAACGGTCAGCAAAGCAAGACCAAAGGTCAACCGAACTTTCAAAGAAGCATGTTCTCCACCACTGCTCTTTGAATGTCATGCTTGTGCATTTTGATTACCTCCGTGTTCTTTATTTTGTTAGCTTTGTCCGACAGGAAAGATTTGTCGGACTTCTGATCCTGATTTGTTTTCTTCTCAAGATTTCTCACCTCCTGCAAATAAAAAAGACCTCAACCGTTTTGATTAATACAAAATTATTTCAAAACGATTGAGGTATTTTGGTATAGAAAAAAGGAGCAGATTTTTTATTTTCTGCTCCCATCATTCTGTTAAATTGTCTTTTACGGGAGTTCGAATCCTGTTTTATTGCTGAAAATCCCCTTTGACATCTATGAAAACACCTTGAATTTCAAGGCTCTGAAATATGCAAAAAAGCCCGATAAAATCGGGCTTTGCGAGGGTGATATCTTTTTTAGTTCCCTCTTATGGCGGAGAGTGAGGGATTCGAACCCTCGAAACGGGGTTAGCGTTTACACGATTTCCAATCGTGCTCCTTCGGCCAGCTCGGACAACTCTCCATATGAATGAATAAACCGGATTAATTTTTCGGTGCTTAAACAGTATAACACATTCTATCGAAAAAAGCAAGCATTATTTTTATGTTTTTGCACCAGAATATCCGCAGACTGACCGTCTGTTAAGATGCACCCGGTTTATCCGTCAAAACTGCTTATTTTCCGTAATGAATATTCAAGGCTGTTTCTATCTGTTCTATGATATTGTCAGATACCTCGCCGTAATTGGAATGACTTCCGTCCCTGTTCCATGCGCACAGCAACGGCGGATAGGTTTCGTCAACGCTTCTTTCGACCGTAAAATACCGTACCTTGGTAAAGCTAATATTTTTTTCTTCGTTCATATCAAATAATGCGATTGCTCTGTAACAAAGCGGCTCGGCTTCGGGAAAGGGAAAATCTATTACAAGAACATAATCTTTATCGTTCTCATCTTCCTTTACCTTTGCCAGCCTGACGTCAAACTGCTCCTTTGAATAGGGGATTTTTCCGCCTTCACTCTCCAATATATCCGACATCACATCATATATATAATCCTTGCCCTTCATCATTACATAGATGAAGTTCATTTTTTCCTGATAGAAATCCTTCGGCAATATCTGATGTTCGACAAAATATCTTGCCTGATACAGCAGTTCGTCCAAAATATCACTTCCTTATTTTATATAATAAACTCTGTCCGGCTTTCTTTCGGTTGCTTCGGAAAGTTCTGCGTCGGCATAACCCAAAGCACAATGACCGATACCTTCCCATTCACCTTCAATATCCAGCCTTTTGAGAAGCTCTTTGCCGAACTCACTTTCAAATTCCTCTTTGGCACGATGAATCCAGCAGCTTCCGAGACCGAGAGAATGGGCGGCAAGCATAAGATTTCCAATCACAAGGCTGCCGTCATAAAGATATGTCGGGCGGCTTTTGTCGGCAATGACGATCAGCACAGCAGGTGCACCGTAAAACGGGTCGAAATCCTCTGCCCATCCGCCGATTTTACGATTTTCTTCTGAAATTTCATTTCTCAGCTTTTTGTCTGTAACGGCTATGATCTTCACACCTTGAAAATCTCTTCCGCTTGCGGCATAAAGTCCGGCTTCGATAACAGTATTGATATCCTCTTCCGAAACCGCATCCGGTTTAAATTTGCGAACGCTTCTGCGCTCAAGTATTGCTTTTACAATTTCATTCATGGTGATATTCTCCTTCTGAGTGATATGAACCTATTATATAACTTTTTTTGTCATAAAACAACGGAATTTTCATTGCTTGATTTTTGCTGTTATTTGGTTTATCATAATAATATACAGATTCAGAATGGTTCTTGATTTTTTTGAGGAAATGAGTAAAGGAGCAGATATTTTGGAGCTTAAGAAAAATGATATATATACTTCTGAAATAACAGACTATACCATTGAAGGAAGCGGCGTTTGTAAAATAGACGGAGTGGCAGTATTTGTGCCGGGTGCCTGCGTTGGCGACAAAGCTGAAATACGGATACTAAAAACCGCCAAAAATTATGCCTATGGCAAATTAGAAAAACTCATAGAAGCGTCAAAGGACAGAACAGAATCCGACTGTATTATCAGCGGAAAATGCGGCGGCTGTACCTTCAGGCATATCAGTTATGAGGCAGAACTTCAGTTCAAGCAAAAAAGAGTGACAGATGCTCTTGTGCGGATCGGCGGAGTTGATTCAGAAATCATTGAGGATATCATCGGCTGCGAAGAGCCTGATCATTACCGCAACAAGGCTCAGCTTCCGATAACAGTTGACAAAGACGGCAAAATCAGAGTCGGCTTTTTTGCGCCGAGAAGTCATCGTGTGATACCGCTCGATAGCTGCGCTTTGCAGTCGAAAGCCTTTGAACTGGCAACAGAGGTATTTCTTGAATGGGCGAATAGCGAAAAAATATCCGTTTATGATGAAAAAACACACAGCGGAATCCTCAGACATCTTTATCTCCGTCATGCAAAGAAAACGGACGAGTTGATGGTCTGTATTGTTGCAAATGCGGACAAGCTCCGACACGAAAAGCGGCTGGTTTCTATGCTGACTGAACGGCTCGGTAATCTGAAAACGGTTGTTCTTAATATCAATCAGGAGAAAACCAATGTTATTACCGGCAAAAAGTGCAGGAATCTTTTTGGAGACGGTTATATTACCGATGAGCTTTGCGGACTGAAATTCCGCATATCTCCGCTGTCTTTCTATCAGGTTAACCGTGATCAGGCTGAAAGACTATACGGTATTGCAGCAGATTTCGCCGATCTGAAACAGGGTGAAAATCTGATTGATATGTACTGCGGAACGGGAACAATAGGTCTTTCAATGGCAGATCGTGTGGGAAGTCTGATCGGTGTTGAGATTATACCCCAGGCGATAGAAGACGCAAAAAAGAATGCCGCTGACAACAAGATCAGCAATGCTGAATTTATTTGCTCTAATGCTGCACAGGCAGCAAAACAGCTGAAAGACAGAGGAGTATGTCCTGACTGTATAGTTCTTGATCCTCCGAGAAAAGGCTGCGGAAAGGAACTGATAGAAATCGTTTCGGAAATGCTGCCAAAGCGTATAGTGTATGTTTCCTGTGATCCTGCCACTCTTGCCAGAGACATTAAGCTGTTTGAGGAAAAAGGTTTTACCTCCAAAAAAGCCGTGCCTGTGGATATGTTTCCCAGAACGTGCCATGTGGAGACAGTGGTATTGATGTCACACAGCATATAGTATTATTTAATATAAAAACACAATATATTGTGGTTATAATTGTGAAACGATTGATAATAACCTAATAATCATTTATGAATCATTGCA
>JAFVEY010000075.1 GCA_017475765.1 Clostridia bacterium
ATCTGTTTTTTCTGATCAGAGTGCCGGACAAGGCATGGGAAAGAAGTCTGTGGTTTGCATCATCTGCGGCAACGATCATTATAGGCTATATCGACAGCTTTCTTTATGGCTGTGTTTATGAAATATCGTTAAAGGATTGGTATGAACCCGTTATCAGAGGATCTACTCATACACCGGTATCACTTGAGCATTTATTAACTGTTTGTGTGTTTGCATTGATCGGCGGTCTGGGATATCTGATTCTGCTGTATCGTCCGATTGATAAAACGCCGCCACTTGTTTTTGTTCTTTTGATATCCATGATTTACTTCGGCGTGGTGATTTCGGTTTTATGGGCGGTGCAGACTTCTGCCATCACCAATAATTTATATTCCGTTCCGTTTTTTGCTGTATATTCTTTCAATCTTTGTATTTGTGCCGCATCGCTTATACGAAAGAAAATCAAAGAGTATCGGGAAATGAGTGACAGCGGAAGAAGAATAACGAATCCAAAGTTTGCAGCATTGGATAAGCTGCTGTCAAAAAGCTCGATGTGGCCTGTTTATGCCTTTGTACTGTTCTGGCCTTTGGCGGGGATAGTAATCTGTATTTTAATGATGCAGGGACAAAGCTATGATTCCATCATAAAGGCATGGACGGAAACAAGTGACTGGGTGCTTTCCACGAAGCAGTCTCCGCCGCCGTTAGAGCCTGACGGACATTATCTTTGCACCGTTTCCGCAGGAGGGCATAAAAAACTCGTAAAGCCTATCAGACAGGGCGAAAGACACGGACACCGTGTCATCGTCAACAGACAGCTTTGCATTGCCAATGCCTTTGAACAGGTCATCGAAGAAAAAACGCCGCATTTTCATAAGGCTGTCAGGAGCTTTTACGACAAATACGGTTTTCCGGTAGCAAAGCTGATCAGAACACCGCTTGCGGCGGATTGTGTATATATCATCATGAAACCGCTTGAATGGTTGTTTGTGATCGTTTTATATTTAACCGATGTCAATCCGGAGAAGAGAATTGCAGTCCAGTATCTTCCGAAAAATGAAAGGGAAAGCTTGCTTGAGTACATTGATCATGCAGTCATCGACAGGGAGAGTGTATGATGAAACTCCGGATGCCTGAACCATTGGGGCTTTGCCCCAAACCCCACCAGGAGCTGAAGCCCCTGCATCTGCGTGATTTAATAGGATAATTTAAATATCATTTATTATAGAAATCGACCGGTCAGTTTTTCTGTCTGCTTTGCAGCAGCTTATAAAATTGACCGGATATTATTATAGATATTATCTATGGAATTCAATAAAAAAATCCGTGTTGATTTAATGCGAATTATATGGTATAAATGATTAAATATGTTTATTCAAGAAGTGCTGTTCAGAGACTGGAATATATATGATCATAGAGAGGATAATCAATATGTTGGATACTATCGGTGAAAAAATAAATAGTCTTGTAGACGATCTCATGGACGATTACAGTCAGGGAAAAACAATTGATGAGATAAAGATCTCTGAATATCCCAACAGAGAGACTGTTATTGATATTGTTGAAAAACTTAAAAAAATTGTATATCCAGGTTATTACAGAAATAAAAATTATAAGGGTTATACCGTCCGCAATAATATTTCTATCCTGCTGGAGGACATCATCTATAATCTGATTGAACAGATTTCTATTGTGCTGAAATATTCCCCTAAATATGAGAAAGCGGACAGGGAGGTTATTTCACAGGCTTCCGAAAGAATTACCTTTGAGTTCCTTGATAAAATCCCTAAGATCCGAGAATATATCGAAACAGATATCCAGGCGGCTTTTGACGGAGATCCTTCGGCTTATAACAAGGATGAAATTATATGCACCTATCCGGGACTTTTCGCAATTCTTACCAATCGAATTGCTCACGAGCTCTATCTGCTTGAAGTGCCGCTGATACCCAGAATCATGACAGAATATGCCCACAGCCTGACAGGTATTGATATTCACCCCGGCACCACGATCGGCAAATATTTCTTTATTGATCACGGCACAGGCATCGTGATCGGAGAAACGACCGTTATCGGCAATAATGTCAAGATCTATCAGGGCGTGACCCTCGGCGCTTTGTCCACCAGAGGCGGTCAGAAACTGAAAAATAAAAAGCGTCATCCTACCATCCTGGACAATGTTACCATCTATTCGGGCGCTTCTATTCTAGGCGGAGAAACAGTTGTTGGGAAGGATGTTGTTGTCGGCGGCAACGCATTTATCACCACATCCATTCCCGAAGGTGCAAAGGTCAGCGTGAAAAGTCAGGAGCTTACCTACAATTATGATTCCGCTCATCCTGTGGAACGCAAAGAGCTTGAGCTTGATGAAACATGGTATTATGTGATATAGAATGTTTGAATTTGAGGATGAATTTCTGAGAAACTCTTTTTAATAAGTCTGTTAATATCGGAGAAATGTATTTGATATATTTCTCCGTTTTTTGTTGAATTTATGATGTACATATATTATAATAATTAAAATAGGTAGTACTTTGAAAAATTATTTTTTTATATTGACAAAGCGTATGTAACTGTGTATACTGTTTATATACAGTTGTACTGCTGAACAGATAGTCTGGAAAATCGGTTACTGATTGTTAAAAAGAGATGTATATGGAAACAATTCTGGTGTATCCGGTTGCTCTATATTTAAAATCTGGAGGTAAATTATGAAAAGTCAAAGGCGCAAATCAAAAATTCTCCGCAAAACAATGGCAATTTCTCTTGCAGCTGCTATGACAACAGGTACAATACTGACGGTGTCGGCTGCACCTGTACAAACAACGGTTTCCGGTGATACTGTCACCAGAATATCGAATCCTGACGGAACACCCGGTCAGATTGACGGACTTATTTCGGATCGTGAGGTTGGCTATGGCTGGTCTATTGCCGAAAGAGGAGATTATATCTATATCGGCGGCTGGAGAAATACTGTTGGTGCTGTGATACAGCATTATCTTGAATCGGCTCTTGTTTCGTCCGGTATGATGGATAGTGAAACCGTATGGAAGCTGGTGGATATCGTAACCAACGGAGAAGTTCCTTATCCGGCTAATCCCAACGGCGGAGTTCTTGTCAAGATGAAAAAGAGCGATCCGGGCAACTTTGAGATCATTACAGAAATGGAAGATCCGTTCCGTAATGTTGTCAAGTATGAAAATGATCTGTATTTTTCTACATACACCGGTGTAACTGGAAATGATGCGAAAATATATAAGCTGGATGAAAACGATAAACTCACAGAGGTATACTCAACCGCACAGGGAGCAAGCATGAGAGCTAACTGTGTTTACAGGGATTATCTGTATTTTGCAGGTACATGGGCTGATGAAAAGAAGAAGGACGGAGAGCCGACATCCCTTGCTGTTATCAAAAAGCATGATAATGATGACGGCTGGGATAAGGTTGCCGATTACCGTGATTTTGCATACATAAGCGAGGAAACCGACAGCAGCGGCAATACAGTCGAGGCGGAAGGTAATTACGGCGACGATACTTATGTTTCCGCATCAATCGCCAGCCCGTTCTGGGATATGACGGTATTCGGCGATGAGATCTATGCTACCATTCCTAATCTGTATGGATATGTCGTATTCAAGGGACATCCTGCAAAGGACGGAGAAAAGGCGAACGAATACGGCTGGGTATGGACAGAGGTTATCGGACGTGACAAAAACAGCCCCAACAATCAGGGACTTGCCGAAAATAAAAACGGCTTTGAGGACGGCAGCTCTTACGCTATCGGTTATCAGTCGGTTGTCGGAGCTTTGGGCGTTTTTGACGGTCATCTTTATACCTACGATATAGACCATACGATAGGTGCAGAGCTTGTCGGCGTACAAGGAATGCTTGCACTTGTTTCCAATCCGCAGAATGCCGACCTCGCAAACTATCTTAAGCCGCTCCAGACAACGCTGAATCATCCTCAGACACTATGGAGACTGAATAATGAAACCGGCAAATTTGAAGAGATGACAGGCTTTACAGAGCTTACAAAGGATACCGCCAACGAATATATCTGGAAGCATGGTGTATATAACGGCGAATTTTATATCAGTACCATGGATTCAAAGGTAATATATAATTATCTTACAAGACTGACAGGCGGCAGCTTTGCGGAAATGACCGAAGAGGAACAAGCAAGACAGATCGCATATATCAGGGAGTTCCTCTCAGAGAAAATCCAGTCTCAGTCCGGCGACTCGGAACTGCAAAAGCAGATTGACGAAATTATCAGATCTGCACAGGAGGTTCTTCCGGATCAGGAGCAGGCAGAGGAACTGAAAGAAAAAATTGAATCAGCTTTGAGTGATTTCAGAAATGGCGGTTCATATACAGATTTCCAAAATGCAGTACAAGAACTGATAGAAGAGTATGTGCCTTCGGAAGAAAAGCGTCAGGAAATTAGTGAAAAGATCAATGAGGTTATCAACAACTTCGATGAAAATGAACAGATCAGCGGACTGGTTGACAAACTGGTACAGATTGCTTCAAAATACCTTCCCACAGACGAGGATAAGGAAATGTACAGGGAAAAGCTGACGAATACCTATAATGAGCTCAGTAGTATGAATGAATGGTCGGATCTTCTCGGAGTTCTTTCCGTTTATATCGGAACAAGGGAGCTTTTAAGCCCTGATGATATCGCTCTCATATCTGATATTGGTCAGATGTTCAATGAGCTGAATGAAATCGGACAGGATGATGCAGAGGCAATTGAAAACCTTGTTGAAAAGTATCAGGATATCCCTGAAAGATTAAAGAATACTTTAGAAGCCTTAAGCGAAAAAATCAATTCCGATCCGGACGCTCTGGAGCTTAGTGATGAGGAACGTGAGCAGCTCGGTAATATATTGGAGAGCCTTGCCGCTTCCGCACAGACAGTAATTGCGAAAAACTGGGCTGAAGAAATAGCAGCTCTTCAGTCAGCAGCAGGGAAACTGTCGGAACTTTATCAGGAAACGTATATGGAAATCAGCAATATCATTAAAAGTGATACACAGGGCTTTGATATTTTCAAGTCATCGGACGGCGAAAATTGGGAGCTGGTAACAAATGACGGTTTCGGAGATAAATTCAATTATGGAGCGCTGAGATTTTTGACTACTGACGAGGGTATGTACATCACAACCGCTAACCCGTTCTACGGTGCACAGCTTTATCTGCTCACAAACGACAAGCAGGCACCTGATGAAAAGGTGATAACTGCTGAAACAAAAACGGTTGACTGGGAAAGGAATTCCGAAAAGGGTGCTGATATCAAAACAAACTCGGATTCAACATGGGTTGCAGTCCGCAAAGACGGTAAGCACTTTGGAATGGATATTGAAAACGGCGTAAGCGTTGAAAACGGCCAAGTTATATTCAGTACTGCATTTCTCAGCCTGCTTGCAAACGGTGAAAATGCGCTGACACTTGTATTTGAGGACGGAACGATTGATGTTGTGGTCAATGTTACCGAGGGCAGTCAGACAGATAAGCCTGACAGCGATAATAACAAGCCCGGAACAGATAATACCGACAAAAATGATGATCCTTCCCAAACACCGGATGCAAATGATCCGTCAGAAAATAACGGTCAGGGTTCTGAAAACGGACAGTCCGCAGACAGCGGCGATAACAATGGTCCTCAGACAGGAGATGGTACTGCATCTTCGTCGAGGCTTGCTGCTATGGCAGCCATATCCTGTGCTGTTGCTGTGCTTTTCCGCAGAAAAAGAAAAACAGATAAATAATCATTGATTTTCTGTATATCGACAAAATGAAGAACAGGCAGCAGCCATATAAAATAAGCTGTTGCCTGTTCTGATTTTTTATTCTGTCAATAATTGTCCAGAAAGCTGTGTGTTTCACCCTTTGTTTTGTAGCCGGGAAATGTATCAAGATGAACCTTGTGTATGCTGCCGAAAATACTTTTTTCGATATTCGGATTATCACGTTTCAGGCGCTTTATTAGCATTTTGATTTCCTGACGCTTGCTGCCGCCTCCGCCGTTGTCACACATGGTGCAGGATTCCGTAAATCGGCAGGCACATTGGATGAATTCAAGATCATTGTATCTTTTCCATGCAATAATATCGTCCTCATGTATGCAGTACATGGGTCTGATCAGCTCCAGTCCCTCAAAATTGGTGCTGTGAAGTTTCGGTATCATCGCTTGAAGCTGAGAACCGTAAAACATTGCCATCACCGTTGTTTCGATCACATCTGAAAAATGATGACCCAAAGCAATTTTATTGCAGCCCAGCTTTTTCGCCTGACTGTAAAGATGACCTCTTCTCATTTTTGCGCATAAATAGCAGGGGTATTTGTCGGTGCTGTTGGCAATTTCAAAAATATCCGTTTCAAATACAGTAATCGGTATATTGAGCAGTCTGGCATTGCTTTCGATTTTCTGACGATTGATCTCGTTATAGCCCGGATCCATTACCAGAAAAACAAGATCAAACGGAACATCGCTGTATCGTCTGAGCATCTGCATCAGCTTTGCCATGAGCATGGAGTCCTTGCCGCCCGAAATACAGACGGCAATTTTGTCGCCGCTTTGTATCAGATCGTAATCCTTAACAGCCCTGATGAATTGATTCCATATCGGTTTGCGGAATTTTTTGGTTATGCTTTGTTCGATTTTCTGATACGGCTCTAATTCTCTTTTCATTGTCTAAGCTCCTTTAAGCATTTGTCAAATATTTCGATAAACTCAAAAAGCTCCTCCTCGGTTGTCAGGTGACTGAGGCTTATTCTCCATGATGACAAAGCGTTTTTTCTGCTTCGGCTTACGGCAAAAACAGAGCGGGAGGGGAGTCCGTCCGAGCTGCAAGCGGATTTGACAGAAACGCATACGCCGTATTCGCTCAGCTTGTCTCTGAACTGTATGCCTTTGATTCCGTCAACGCTGATGTTCAGAATATGTGGTACTCCGTCCTGGGGACTGTTGATAGTGATATCCTTATATTTGGCGAATTCATCTCTCAGAAGTCCATTCAGCTTTCTGACTCTGGCATAATTGGTTTCCATAGCACTCAGCGATAGGGAAAGTGCGGTTTCTGCCGCTGCATTAAGGGCAACGGTGGGTGTGCCGCTTCTGTATAATGTGGTGCCGCTTCCGCCGTGTATGAGCGGTTCAAGAATGAGCGATTTTCTTTTGACCAGAACACCGCTTCCGACAAGTCCGCTGAATTTATGTGGTGCAAAACTGATCGTATCGGCTGTATGAAAATCAACAGGAATTTTACCTACCGCCTGCGTTGCGTCCAGATGAAGTCGGCAGTCGGGAAAATCGTTGAGTATGCTTCTGATTGCTTCCACCGGCTGAATGGTACCAAGTTCGCTGTCAACTGAGCATATTGTGACAAGTACGGTATCTTTTCTGAGAAGATAGGAAAGATGTTCCAGATCAACCTTACCGTCACGTCCGATATTCACCATATCAATTTCATACCCCTGCTCCTGCAGAGAAGTCAGGGGTGCGCTGACAGAGGGATGTTCAAGCGGTGTTGATATAATATGCTTTCCCGTATGCCGCTGGGTTCTTGCCGTACCCTTGATGGCAAGGTTGTTGCTTTCGCTTGCACCTGAGGTATAGATAATCTCTTCGGGAAGAATATTGAGCATACCGGCAATGTTCTGACTGACCTGATTTTGAAGCTTCAGCGCTTCCGCTCCTGCCGTATGTTTGGAATTGGCATTGCCTGGATATTGATTTGTTACCTCGCAGAAGCGATGCAGGACGATTTCATTGACAGGTGTGTTGGCGGAATAATCAAGATATATCATCAATATTTCTCCTTAATGAGCGAGAGCCAGTTTCGTTTTTTTCTTTCCTCCTGCACTTTTTCGACAGGAATATCGTATATGATAAGCTGTTCGCTGTCGTCTGCTTTGAGCAGAAGGCCGCCGTCAGGGGCAGCAATGAGTGATTGTCCGCAAAAGCAAATATCTCCCTCAACACCCACACGGTTGCACATTGCGATATAGGAAAGATTTTGAAAAGCCTGCACACGGACTTCCCATTCAAACAGATCCATAGGTTCAATTGTCAGATTAGCGGTGGGGATAATGATAATTTCGGCACCTTTTAAAACACAATGTCTGATACTTTCGGGAATATGTCTGTCAAAGCAGATGACAATACCGATTTTGCCGAAAGGAGTATCAAAGACCTTAAAGCCGTCATCCGAAGGAGTGTAATAGTCTCGCTCATAAAAATACGGTGCCTGAGCGATATGTACCATTTTTGCCATACCTGTAATATTTCCGCCGCTGTCTATCAGAAGGGAGGCATCATATTTTCTGCCATTCAGATTCAGATAGACATTAGGCGAAGCATAAATATGATATGTTTGACACGCCTTTTGAACTACCTTTATTTCCGGAGAATCGGGTGTCAGAACATACCTGTCGGCATTTTTCTTTTCATACTGTGGAAAAAACGGAGAAAGCTGTATTTCAGGAAAGAATATCAGGTCAGCATTTTGTTCGGACGCTGCTTTGATATATTTCAATGTTTTATCAAGATTTTCAGCTGTATCATCATATATCCGGATCTGTGCCATTGCAATACGCATGATGATTCTCCGCTTACAGTCCGATCTGATTTAGTGCGTTTTCAAGATCGTCAATCAGATCCTGTGTATCCTCCAAGCCGACGCTGAGACGGAAAAAGCCGTTGTGGAATTCCTCAGGATAGAGATATTGTCTTTCATCGTTTTCGCCGATAAATACGATAAGTGTTCCGTCATGTCCGAGTGAAACTGCCGAAGTTATAATATTCAGCTTGCTGACGAACTGATTATGTGTTTCGTGGTCGGCTTTCAGTCCGAAGGAAAGGACTCCGCCGAAGCCGTTTGACATTTGTTTTTTTGCTATCTCATGTCCCTTGCTGCTTTCAAGTCCCGGATATGCCACAAAACTTACGCCGGGCTGCTGTTCAAGCCATTGTGCGATTTTAAGAGCATTTTCATTGTGCTGCTTCATACGAAGGGGAAGTGTGACGCTGCCACGCATGATGAGCCATGCGTTGAACGGGCTGATTGTTGCGCCGAGATTTACCTGTGACTGGGCACGGATGATATCAAGATATTCGGTTTTGCCAATAATAGCGCCGCCCATAGCGTCACCATGTCCGTTAATGTATTTGGTCAGGCTTTCAACGGTAAAATCTGCACCAAGCTCAATCGGGCGCTGATTATAAGGTGAAGCAAAGGTGTTGTCAACGGAAAGCAGGATATTGTTTTCGTGTGCCAGTTCTGCCAGTGCTGAAATATCCGTAATTCCTAAGGTGGGATTGCCGGGAGTTTCGATATGTATCAGCTTTGTATTGGGTCTGATGGCTGCACGGACAGCCTCTATATCCGAGGTATCGACGATTGTGGTCTCGACCTTGAATTTGTGATTGAACAGTTCGTTCAAAAGTCTGTAAACGGCTATGTAGGTAACGCTTGAAAAGATGACATGATCTCCGCTTTCCAAAAGAGCAAAGAACAGTCCCGACAAAGCAGCAACACCGCTTGCAAGTACGACACAATCCTCACCGCCCTCCAGAGAAGCAATCTTTTCCTGAAGATATTTCTGATTTGCTCCGCCGTTTCTGGTGTAGATATTTCCTGAAGCGCTTGACCAGTTCACATCAGTCGGATCATACGGCAGCACATAGCTGTTAGCCATTGTGATCGGATGCTGTATGGCACCTGTTTCGCTGTCAATAGCATTTCCTTCATGAACGGCTCTTGTCTGAAAGCTGAGTTTTTTTTCAGATTCTTTTTTTGACATAATTATCCCTCCGAATATTTAAAAACCTATTTTTTACAATGATAATTATAAATGTCAAACCTGTTATTGTCAAGGAAATAAATAACGGCGCTTAATTTTTCTACCGGATTTATCTGCTTTATCTTATTGAATTGCGGAGTTTTATAGATTATAATATATACAGATTTTATCAAAAGGGAGAAAAGAATGATGTCTATTAATTTTGAACCGTTGCACAAGAATGTATTGTATGTCATTAAGGAATCTCAGATGAAATTAGGATATACCAAAAATGCTGTTAGATTGAATTATCCTCTTGATTCGCTGAACGGATTTCTTTGTGCGCAATACGGAAAAGAAGAAATGAAAAAAATACTTCAGGAGTTTTCAGAATCTGTCAAGGATGAACTCGGAAAAATTGAAGTGTCGGAATATGAGGGAATGTTTACGCTGATCATTCCTGAAAAAGGTGCTGAATTTGTTAATCGGAATGTTGAAGAAAGCGCTTTTCTTGCCGAGCTTATCGGGCTTGTCAAAGACAGCTCAAAATCAGCTTCGATTGATGATATTCTTGCCGTGTTCCGTCAATATTCCGATCATGTACGCTGTATTCAGGCAGATAATGATGAATTTGATTATGTTGTTTGGTTTGAAGACGGCGAACCTGATGATTTCAGATACTGTATTGATGTCGGTTTCGGTCATGCCACTTATCACCGTCTTGCACCGCAGGATTATAAGGCTTACGGCTTCGGGAGCTGACAAAGAAAAATATCATAACAAAAAACTGCCGGACGTAGTCTATCCGACAGTTTTTTGTTATCTTCCGAACGATGTTCATTCTTCGATATCCTCGGTGCGTATTTTGATGGATGTGATAACAGGTTGTTTTGAGCTTTCGATGGAGCCGTTATCATCAACAGGCTCTGCTTCGCTGCAAATCTTATCCACGATTTCCATACCGCTTGTTACATGACCGAATGCGGCATACTGACCGTCAAGGAATGTGGAATCTTTCTGCACGATAAAGAATTGTGAGCTTGCGCTGTCCATTGACAGCGAATTCCGTGCCATTGAGATCGTGCCTCGTGTGTGTGAAATATTATTTTCATAACCGTTTGCGCTGAACTCTCCGACAATGGTGTTTTCGGAGCCTCCCGTACCGTTTCCTTTGGGATCGCCGCCCTGCATCATAAAGCCTTCCATGATTCTGTGAAAAGTCAGTCCGTCATAAAATCCCGAATTGGCGAGACCGACAAAATTAGCGGTTGTTACAGGCGCCGTTTTATAGTCGAGAGCAACAGTTATCGTTCCTTCGTTTTGTATCTCTATATCGGCATAATACTGCTTGCTCTCATCCAAAGAAGCAGGGGAATAGCTACTGCTTTCGGTATCGGAAGAACCGGAAGATTCAGAAACAGCGGAGCTTTCGGGTGCGGAGGAAATCGTATCATTTGTCTGCTCTTCATTATTGTTGTTAGTCAGAAATACGATCAGCAGTATTAATGCAGCCAGAATGACAGCAGCAGCGGCAATGATGCCTGCAATCATACCCTTGGACGGCTTGTTTTTTACAGGTTCGGAAACTGTCTTTTTAACAGCTGTCTTATGCTTCTTTTTTGATGCTCTTTTTTTCTTTGACATTTTTTTCTCTCCCTTTTACTGTTGAAATTAATTTTATATTATAATAATAACACAATATAAATCAATTTTCAATTTTTAAAATGATTAATATGTTAATATAAAGATATTATTCATAGAATATGTATTTCGTGTATGACTGTATTTTCGTTCATTTTGGGAATTTAGTTTTATTTTATTCATTTTATGATTGACAACTTTATTTATATTGTATATAATTGTAGTAATCGGATAATCTATTTTTTGTTATAATGTTCAATCTGGGTGCTTATGAAAACTCCAGCTGACAAAATAACAGGAAAAGAAATAAAATTAATCAGGAAGGAGATTCATTATGGATGATGAAGCGATAGGCTGGATTATCGGTATAGTTTTAGTTCTGGCATTACTGGCGGCTATTCTCTATGTGATTTTTTTGGTGGCAGCAGTTGTGGGGGCAATTGCCGGAGCTGCCGGTACTGCTTGGGGCGGAGGAACAGCATTAAAAAATTATTTCTGCGCTTTCAAGGAAAATGTTATCGACAGCAACAGAAAGTCTGCTCATATGACCGTATAAAATAATACAGGAGAAAGTTTTATGGCTAAAACAAAACAGCCGGCAGTAAAAAGTTATTTCTTCTCTAAAGGGTATGTGGATTTGAAAAATACGATTGTCAGCGCATGGAAAAGCAATGCACGCTCCATCAGCCGATACAAAGACAATCTCAGCGGCCTTTCAGGAGAAACATGGCTGAAAAAGCTGTTTTTTGGAACGATCAATATTCTGGCAATGCTGAGTGTTATCATTTGCGGATCGGTGATCACAACGGTCATCAGCGCCATACATATTGCCATTCTGCTGCTTTTTATGCTGTTGGTTTATATCGGCTTTACTGTGATCTGGTGCATAGACAGGATTTATCTGCATAAAAATAAGATATTTACCGCCTGCCATGTTTGTAAGGAAAAAAGCCTGATACCGACTTATCTTTGTTCGGGATGCGGCGTTCAGCACACCCGCCTGACTCCGGGTGTGTACGGAATACTGCACCGTACCTGTGAATGCGGAACAAAGCTGCCGACAACATTTTTTAACGGAAGAAAAAACCTCAGCGCCATATGTCCTTATTGCGGACATCCTCTGATGGACAGGGAAAGCCGTCCGATTTGTATACCGATCATAGGCGGCCGTTCTGTGGGAAAGACAGCTTTTATTACTGCATTCTCCAAGGAATTTATTGAAAAGGTTGCTCCGTCCAAGAGCTTTCATATTGAATTTTATAATTCCGAAAAGGAACAGATATTCAAAGAAATTGAAAGCGATTACATAAGCGGCGGCACAAGAATGACAAAACACGCAAGTGATACAAACAGCACAAGCTCTGTATCCTTCAGCTTTTTTGTCCAGCATCCGTCCCTGAAACCTGAAAGGCTTGTTCATGTATATGATATTGCAGGCGAAGTTTTCACCAATAATGATGAGAATGAAGTGCAGAAGCAATATGAATATTGTCAGGGAATGATTCTGATGTTTGATCCTTTTTCTGTTCCTGAAATTGCTGACAAATATGAATCTGCAATGAATGCAAAGGATATTGCGGGAATAGGAAGAGCCGACATTACCTATATCATGGATTCGTTCATGGATAAGCTCAGGCAGGTAACGGGACTGAGTGAAAGAGAAATGTCCAGAACACCGATAGCGGTGGTGTTAGGAAAAACGGATACGGCTGATCTGGAAAACTGTATCGGTGATACTGCTGTCAGGGAACTGATGAGAAATCAGTCCGTTGTGTATCAGGATTATTACGATACAATGGATCATATCTGCCGGCAATTTCTTAAGGATAACGGATTGGAAAATTTTGTTAATCAGATCAACAACAAGTTTTCCGACAACCGATTCTTTTCATGCAGCGCAATAGGTCATACAAAGGACAGCGGTCCCTATGACCCGAAAGGCGTTCTTGCCCCGATGGAATGGCTGTTCCAAAAGGCGGATAAAGACATGGCAAAAATATGGAACGATGATAGCTTTTCAAAGGTACCCCTATCATTGATTCCGGCAAAAAAATAGAAGGGATGGATCCTGATGGAAGACATTGAAACCGCAGCAGTTGATGTTGCAGCAGTCAATCAATCTTATTCTGATGAGTTGAATGAGAAAAAACCGATTGTCAGTACTCCGGAAGCGGAGCAGACAGAGGAATCCGAACTGACAGCAGAGACTGGGGAAGAAAATGAAAGCGTCCGGGCGGCCGATGAGGAAACGCAAGGGCAGTCTGAAAATGAATCCGCTGAAGACGAAGGCAGTAAAGCAGCAGAGACGGAAGAAGAAGCCGAAGAACCGGCGGATATTGAAAAGGTGTATGCAGAGCTGAAGACTTTGAGGGAATATACCTCTAAGCTGGTAGAGGCGCTGAATGGAATCCTTTCCGAATCAAGGAGCAAGGACGCAGCTATTTCTGACCTGACTGCAAAGCTGAACGGCTATAAAGCGGCAATGGAGGATCAGCTTACGAATGTATTTTTCAGAGATGTGATCAGTATTATTGATAATATCAAGCAGATGTCTGAAATATATAAAAGCAGGGCTGATAATCCCGGATTTGTCCCGTGTGATACATTTGAAAGCTATGCAATGGATCTTGAAAGTATTCTTCTGAATTATCATTTTGAAATCATCAACAGCAATATCGGCGATAAGTTCAATCCGAAGGTTCAGAGAGCAATCAAAAAGGTTCCGACAAGCGATAAAGCGCTTCATTCAACAGTTGAAACCATATATTCAAGCGGATATGTTCTCAGCGGCAGGGTGATATCGCCGGAAAAAGTGGCAGTTTATTTTTATACAGAACCGCAGGGTGAATAATTAATTATCTGGAGGTAAAACAACAATGAGCGACAAGGTTTTTGGTATTGATCTCGGCACTACATATTCATGTATTGCAACAGTAAAGGAAAGCGGCACAGAGGCAGATGTTATTGCCAATAAGGAGAGTAAGTTCACAACACCGTCCGTGGTCAATTTTGCAGATCCGACAATGGTGATCGTTGGTGATGTTGCCAAAGAAAATGCGGTAATTGATCCGCAGAATACAGTTTCACTTGTAAAAACATTGATGGGAAGAACAGACTGTGCCATTACATATAATGGTGAAAGAAAAAGCCCGGAAGAGGTTTCGAGTTATATTCTCCGTAAGGTAACAGGAGATGCCAGCAGTCTGATCAATGATGATGTCAAGAATGTTGTCATTACCTGCCCGGCTTATTTCGGAACTCTCGAAACAGAGGCAACAAAAAACGCAGGCGTAATTGCAGGTCTGAATGTGCTGGAAATCATCAACGAGCCTACTGCTGCTGCTATATTCTATGGCTGCACCAATTCCGAAAAGAGCCAGACGGTGCTGGTGTATGACCTCGGAGGCGGAACATTCGATGTTACTGTTATGAGAATTGAGCCGGGTGTCATTACAATGATCTGTTCTGACGGTAATCATGATCTGGGCGGTAAAAACTGGGATAATGCCCTTATGAACTATATTGCTCAGGAATTCTGTGCTTCATCAGGTTTTGACGGCGAATTTGATGAATTTGCAGAGCAGGATCTCAGAATAAAGGCGGAAAGAGCAAAGATTTCTCTCACAGAGGCAAGTCAGACGAGAGTTCCTTTCCAGGCAGGAGATAAAAGAGGACAGGTAATTGTCACCCGTGAAGTGTTTGATGAGATCACGGAAAACCTTCTTAATGAATCTCTTGAAAAGACGGATAATGCGATCGCTGCTGCCAAAGACAAGGGATTTGATGTAATTGACGAAATTCTTTTGGTGGGCGGTTCCACAAAGATGCCGCAGGTAAAGGATGCTATCGTAAAACGATACGGAAAAGAGCCGCTGATCTGTGAGCCTGATTTTGCCGTTGCAAAGGGTGCAGCTTTGTATGCTGCCAATCTTATGGGCAAGCTGAAAATAGGGGACGGTGCGGCAGAGGAAAATGCCATTCCTTCTTTTGATTCTCTTGGAGCAGGCAGTTCCGGCGCCGATGATTTAAACATTAGTATCGGCGGAACAAAGGGTTCCATCCGAATCAATATTATTACGACAAAAAGCTATGCGCTTGAGGTTCTTATGGAAGATAAGAAGCCGATGTGCAGAAATATGATACTTAAAAATGAACAGCTTCCCGAATCGGGAGAAATCGTTATTACCAAAACTTTCGGTACAGCCGAAGCAAATATGGAAACAGCAGAGCTCAAGGTTTATGAAAGCGATTTTCTTGACGAATATTATGACATTGACGAGCAATGTCTGTTGGGTACGGCTACGCTTCAGCTTCCTGGAAATCTTCCCGAACATTCACCGATCGAGGTTACGTTTGCGCTCAATAAAGAAGGTATTCTGAATATTACCGGCAAGGATGTTGTGGGAGGTAATGATATTACGGCAACACTTACGGCAAAGGGAATCATGACGCAGGAGCAGGTGGAGGAGATCAAATCTGCATCAAAGCAGATAGTTGTTCTCTGATACTATTGTTTAACACGGTAATGTATCTTACGGAGCGGAACTCTCTGCTCTGTAAGATACAGAAAATGAATGTGTAAAGATAAGTGATTGTTCTGTTCGGTCAGTATAATATCAATTGTATTGAGTATGGCACTGGCAGATATTGTCTGCCAGTGTTTTGCTTATTATCTGTGAATTTGCCGTATCAAAATATCGGTTGACTGACTATACGGTAAATTCAGAGGTGATAAAGAACCTGATTTTTATTTGCAGGAGGAGATTTAAATGGGCATTAATGTCGGAATTGATCTGGGAACAACCTTTAGTGCGGTTGCGAGGATATCGCCCCAAACGGGAAGGGCGGAAATCATCAAAAATCATTTCGGTGAAACCATTACCCCCTCCGTTTTATATTTCAATAGTGACGGAAGCGTTCTTTTCGGAGAGGAAGCAAAGCAGCTTCAGCAGGAGGGCAATACTAATTCCGTTGCTTTTTTCAAAAGAAATATGGGTAATGGTATGTATGAGGTGACGATTTATGGAAAAAAGTATACAGCAGCCGATTTTTCATCTATTCTTCTTAAAAAGCTGAAAGAAACTGCCGAAGAGGTAAGTGGTCAGAAAATTGACGGTGCAGTTATTACCGTTCCGGCATATTTCACGGATATTGAACGAAGCGAAACAATGAAGGCAGGAAGAGCAGCCGGTCTGAATGTGCTGGCAATTATCAACGAGCCTACGGCTGCTGCTTTTGCCTATGGTCTGAATGAAACAAAAAAGGATCAGACGATCCTTATCTATGATCTGGGCGGAGGAACATTCGACGTTACTGTGGCAAGGATCAATTCCGATACGATAGATGTACTGGGGAGTGACGGAGATCATAAGCTGGGCGGCAAGGACTGGGATGACTGTATTGCAGCATATATATGCGATGAATTTGAAAAACAGACAAATGTTAGCTTTGCCGATGATGCTGAAATGGTAAATTCAATTTTGGTTCTGGCAGAAAATGCCAAAAAGCAGCTTTCCGCAATGAACAGCGTCAGAATACCTGTGAATTATAAAGGCAGCAGAGCGATCATTAATCTGGATGTTGAAACGCTGGAAGATATTTCAAGCTTTCTTATGGGAACAACCGCCTCAGTCATAGACAGACTGTTTGACAGTATCGGTATCACATGGAATAATATTGACGGTGTGATTCTTGTCGGCGGTTCCACAAGAATGAAAATGGTACAGAACTATGTCAGGCAAATGTCGGGCAAAGAACCTCTCAGAGGGGTGAATGTTGATGAAGCCGTAGCTTTGGGGGCTGCTATCAGAGCCAATATTGTACAGGAATATGATATGCTTTCCGGAAAGCCTGCCCGAAGATCATCGGAACAGATACTGAGCATAGCAGGGGCAAAAAAAGTCAGGGATGTTACAGCTCATTCTATGGGAATGATCTCTCAGAACAAAGAGGGTGACAGATACATCAACAGTATCATCATTCCCAAAAACTCAAAAATTCCTTCGTCCGAAAGCAGAACATATCAATTCAGAACAGGTTCCAAAAATAATGAAATGGAGGTTTATGTTGTACAGGGAGAATACAAAAGACCTCTTGATAATGTGATTACGGGGATGTATTCCATACAGGGAATCGAAAAAACGAGTCCTCCGGTAACCAATATTGAAGTGACCTATCAATATACGTCCGATGGAATTATTGAAGTTTCAGCTGTACAGAAAGAAACACATAAAAGTCTCAAGGTAATAAAACAGAGTGTTCCCGATGATATGAGCTGGACAGACCTTGATCCGAGGGATCATGCAGAAGGAGGAAATGCGCCTGCCAATATTGAGGTCATTCTTAGCATTGACCTTTCAGGCAGTATGTATTTTGACCACAGTACACCGATTCATAAGGCAACGGAAGCCATGCTTCAGTTTGTTTCGGAAATGAGCGGTTCTAAAGTCCGGATAGGCTTGATGGCTTTTGCAGACAGACATAAATTATTGATTGAGCCAACCGACAATTATGAAAAATTGAACCAGAAGATCAGGAAAATCAGCGATGTCAATGTCGGTGCCTGCAATAAGGATCAGCCCTTTACAGAGGGATACCGATATTTCAGCAGATCGGATGCGGATGTAAAATATCTGATCGTATTGACTGACGGCGTATGGTCAAGGCAGGAGCATGCCATAAAAGAGGCAAAAAAATGCCATGCAGCAGGTATTGAGGTGATGGCATTGGGATTTGGTTCGGCAGATGCCAAGTTCCTCAAAGCAATAGCCTCCACAGACAGCTTTGCTTCTCTTACCGATCTGAACGAGCTTTCCGGTTCTTTCTCAAAAATCGCACAGGAAATAGGCTCTTCGGGTATTACTGCTTTGGATTAATTTTTGGGAGTGTATAATATGGGAGAAAATGAAAACTGGTATCTGGTTCTTGAATTGGAGTTTGATCCGCCTGTTGAAGATGAATCGGTGATATTAAAAAGAATTGATGAGAAAAGAGACTATTGGAACAGAAATGCCAATCATTTCAGAAAGGGTGCGCAGTATCAGACATGGGCAAGAGCCATTCCTCAGATCACCCATGACATGACAGGCTCTGAAAACAGACGGTCAGAGATCGCCAAGGAAGCGTGTACATTGGTTTATGGTGAAATTGACGGGCTGCTGAAAAAAATCTCAAGGAAGGGTTATATCAGTTCGGAGGAAATTGCCAATATTGCCAAAAAACTCTCGAAGGATGCCTCTGTCATCAAAAAGAGGGTGACAGCATTGAAGCTGACTGTCAGGGATGATTCCGTTGACTATAAGAAATATCACAAGCAGTATTATCTTGATGCTCCCGCCGGAGCTAAAAAGTTTGGCACCACACTGCCTAATCTTCTGAGATCAGCCGGCAAAAAAGATCTTTACGATTTTTTGTACGGCGAAACAAAATCAGACAGTCTTCCGGCAGCAACATTGAAGGAAAGAGCAACGGAAAAGCGCAAGGAATTCAGAGGGCATGATGCTATTTCTTCCACAGGTAATCAGCTTTGCGGACAATGTGAAATTGCCTTTAAGGATGAGATATCCAAAAAGGAATATGACGATTACCTTGCTTATCTGACCAGAAAAAATATACTTAATGAGCTGAAAGATGAAAATGATATCTCAAAAAAGGTATCCTTTGAATCATTTGAAGCGGCGGTAAATAAGTTGACCTCGATGTATCGTGATCATGAGCTTGCATTGAAGATCGTCAGATCATTCTGCGAGTGCGAGGGAATTATTTATTCATCCTCTGATTCAGGTGCGGCAGGTACAAAGCCGAAGAAAATATGCCGCTGCGGAACTGTCAATGACTCCTCCAGATCGGTCTGCTCCAACTGCGGACTGCCTCTTGATATCAAATGCCCGAACTGTCATAAGCTGTGTGCTTCCAGCATTAATATCTGCGACTGCGGATTTAATCTGAGAAATATAGACCGCTGTGTGGAGCTTTGCAATATTGCTGCAAGAGAAATTGACGAATTTAATTTTGCGGCAGCAGATCTGCATATTCAGGAGGCGGAAAGCTGCTGGAAGGGTTATCCGAAGATAGCTCAGCTAAAGAGCAGTCTGATCAATAAAAAGAAATTGATCGGAAATAGGGTCGATGAGCTGAGAAAGGAAATCAATCAACATCACTATTACAGGGCAAAAGACCTGCTGGCGGAAATAAAAAGGGCATATCCCGGATATGAGGATTCCCGTTCCCAGAAGCTGATCAATGACGGCATAGCGGAAGCAAAAAAGCTGTTTGATATGGCTCAGTCAATCTCAAACAATGACAATAAGGTGATCGAGCTTTGTCGGAAGGCGCTTGATTTTTGCGGAGATTATCCCGGAATAAAGGAATTTTTAAAAAGCAAGATCAGCATTGATCCGCCTGTCGGTTTTAATATTACATCTGATACAAAAAACCGAACCAATATTCTCAGCTGGCGGAGTGTATCAAAGAACCCCACAGAGAAATACCGGATTGTCAGAAAAATCAACTCGGCACCTTCGGATCCTGACGACGGCGAATGTATTGCAGAAGTGAGTATGTGCAGCTATTCGGATAAAAAAATCGAAGCAGCTGTCGTATATTACTATGCCGTATTTGCCGAGTTTTCGGGAATTTATTCAAAGCCTGCCATTTCGGAACGGCCTGTGATCAATCTGTTTGAAATCAGCGGATTGTCTGCATCCATAGGAAATGGTTCTGTCGAACTTTCATGGGAAACTCCTCCCAAAAATACAATCGTTCATATATTTGAAATTCATCAGACAGGTCAGCATGAAATCAAAAATCTAAGCAGCGGCAATAAATATGTTGTCTCAGGTCTTGCAAACGGACATGAATATTCGTTCCGTGCGGCGCTGGAATATATAGTGAACGGCAAGACCGTTCTCACATCGGGAATGAACATAAGTGGGCTTGTTCCGATAGCACCGCCGAAACCTGTCGAGGTTCTGAGCGTTCGGTATAAAAAAGATGATGATTTTGAGCTTATGTGGAACTATTCGGGAGAAGGTGAGGTTAAATTCTACTCATCATACAGTATGCCGACCTTTAAGCCGGGAGACACCATATCCATACCGCAGCTCGAAAAGCAAATGACAATGCTGATGATCAATATGCAGACAGGACACATCGGAGAGCAACCCGATGAATTTAAGGCAGATTTCAGACATCGGGATGAAAAAAGACTGTATATTGCCGCTGTTACAGTAAAATCGGGAGCGGTTGTTTTCGGAGCAACGGTTCAGGCGTGCAAGGTCGGCTCTGTGGCGATAGAAAATGTGCGTGAAGAAAGTCAGTCTGTATATATTTATATCAGAGCTCCGAAAAATGCGGTAGCATATCATGTTCTGTACAGCTTTGATCACCAGCCTTCCGGATTATCGGATAAGAATTGTATACAGAAGCGCTATACCGATAATGAATATTCCAAAAAGGGTGCGCTCATCATTCCGAATGTTCAGAGCAGAAAATATCATATTGCCGTATTTGCCGAATTTAAAAACGATGATACCGTTACCTATTCGTCTGTTTCAAATTATGTTTTCAATAATCAGGGCAAATCCGTCATTGATTATTCCATAACGGTGATAAAGCGTTTTTTCAAAAACACGGTGGAAATAAAATTTATGACTGAAAACGGGACAGCGGATATTCCTGCGATTGATATTTGCGGTAACAGGGGAGATATACCGATTTTCTATAACAAGAGTAATGTTGTGCTCAGTATTGATTTATCTCAGACGGAAACGGTAAAGACAGCAGGCGGAGAATTTAAAAATGTGCAATTTAAATTGTCGGACAACGGAATTTCTCTGACAATGCCTGTTCCGTCCGGAAAGAATATGTACATTAAGCCCTTTATTGCCAATCCGGGAGACAGATCTGTATATGAATTAAAGCTGACCGGAGGAGATTATAAAATTAACTGAGGAGTAAGAAAAAATGTTGGATTTTCTTCGTAAACTTGGAAATACACAAATTGGCGGAAGCAAAAGGTTCAGATATACCTGTCCGTATTGCTTTGACGGATTTAATAAATACAAATTTCAATGTATTAACAAAAGGTGTCCGGGCGGAGGAAGCTTTGTGTTCGACGTTGCAAAGATGACGGACGGCGGACGAAAGGCAGAGTGTCCTAAATGTCATCAGCCCAGCTTCAAAAGAGTATGCCCTTTCTGCGAAAATGATCTGCCGGAAAGTACGCTGGACGGTCAGAATTGTATCATATCAATTGTCGGCTCACGTTCATCGGGAAAAAGCCATTTTATCGGGGTGATCATTCACGAACTCATCAAGCGTATCGCTCCTCAGATCAATAACGGATCCTTTGAAGGCTTCGGTGATTCTCTTGAACGATATAAAAAGGTTTTTGAAAATAATTTGTATCAGGCGTGTCAGCAGCTGGAACTCACCAGAAGCGGCATTAATAATGTGAATGTATCGCTTCCTTATATATTCAATTATAAATTCAGATCCGAAAAGGATAAAAAAATCAAGTGCTACACGTTTGTTTTCTTTGATACCGCAGGTGAAGATCTGAATGATATCGGTACGATGTCAACTGTCAATAAATATATCTGCAAATCTTCAGGCATCATTTTCCTGCTTGATCCTATGGGCATTCCGGGACTTGTCAGTAAGCTGGACTCCGGCTGGGTACTGAGAGCGAGCGGAGGCGGTGTTATCGGAACAAGTGCAGACGATATCATTACACGTGTCTCTCAGCTGATAAGAAGCGAACAGGGACTGTCGGAAACAGATAAGATCAAAATTCCTGTGGCAGCCGTATTTTCAAAATATGATGCCTTTGAAAGCATTATTCCGGAAGAGCTTACAACCATTAAAAATCCCAGTCCTCACTGCAAAGAAGGCAGATTTATAGACGCCGATGCGAAAGCGGTTGACAGCGAGATACGAGCGCTGCTTAATGAGTGGGGAGCGAATGCGTTTACCTCCCAGCTTGAAAATAACTATGAAAAGTACTCTTATTTTACAGTATCGTCATTAGGACTCAACAATAACCCTTCATCGGGAAGAATCAAGGAACCTCATCCTCACCGAATAGAGGATCCGATGCTTTGGCTTATGAGTATCGGAGGAAAGCTGCAGTAAATTGATGGAGATTTTAAGACTAATGTTGAAGGAGGCATTTTGATGAGTAAGCACCAATTGATCTATACATCCTGCAGAAGAGGTATGTATGCTGTCTATGACGGCTTGAATATTTTCTCGCATGACAGGGGAATCACCGATGAAAATCAATTCGGTAAAATAAAAAAGTTTTTCGGTTATCACGAACCCACCATAACGGGTGATGTATTGAAGTTTTTCTTTCCAGAATATGGTGATGAATGTGTTGAAAGACTGTATCCGGAGGAAGAAACAGACGAAAATGGCTTTAAGCTGAACACAGTATTTCTGGAGCATTACAGGATGAATCCGCAGGAAACCGTTTTTCCCATGCAGGATGCCCTGATCGACCGTATGCCGCATTCATTTATATATGAAAAACTGGAGGACGGCAGCCATGCCTTTGCAAGAGTAAGCTACCTTGGTCACGATTATATCGGAGCTTCTTCAAGGTTTGGCAATTTTCTGAGTCATATAGTTTGGTTTGACGATGAAAATCTCCTTGAACATTATCCTTGCGAGTATTTCGGAAGTGATATGCTGATCGATAGAATTGATAATGCACTTGTCAGCAATCCCGAACCTCCTTCTTATCTTCCCGAACCTGAGCCTGAGATCGGATATACGGTCAGCTTTGATACCGTATCGGATTTTCTGCATGAGGAAAACAGGACAGAGATTTATAAAAATATGCTTCATGCGCTTATGAACTCCTGTCGGGACGGCAAACGTATTTTAATATGCGACAGGGAAGAAAATGTCATTATGTGGATTGCGGCATTGGAATATGCTTTTCCGATCAAAAATATTTCCGATATTAATTTCAGTTCCTATTCCTATTCTCCATCCGATATGAAAAATGCTTCTAAGATCTGCGGAGTGATTCCCTACGGAACGGATTACAGCTATGAAAAGTATGAATCGGACGGTTATGTTTTTGATTTGTTTCAAAACAAATATCCCGAATTCAATAATGATGACAAGTTTTTTGATTTTGTTGCTACTTGTTTTGATCTTTCAAAAGAAAGTCTTGCGGATTTTCATCAATTTCTGACAGACGGATATTTCTATCAAAGCTATGATGAGGATATATGCTCAGCATTTGCGCTGTATGATTTTATGACAGACGGTATCAGCAATACCGATGAAAACAGTCTGAAAAGTGCGATCGGATTTTCAGAAAGATATGCGTCAAAGCAAGGGAAGGCAGAGCTTTTACAGATCATCATCAGAGACAGCGGCTTTGTTTCATGCAGCAATGAAGTTTTTGCGGTATTGACGAATTATATTTTTAAAAACAGTATCAGCCTTGGTCAGGACACGATGCAGGCAATCAGCAATTTAGTCATAGGACGAATACTTGCCAATATCCTGAATCCCGATATTTCGTTTGATGATTTCGCTGCCTGCTGCCGTGCGGCAGAAGCAGATCATAATGGTTCGTCTTTCAATGTATTGGAAGAGATGCTCAAAGCGGAAAACTATAACAGGTTTATCAATACTGTTATCAACTGCGGTAATCCTGACAAAATAAAATATCTGACAGAGCGACTTTCCGGATATGTAAAGCAGCATAATGTATCCATTTCCAATGATTTCATTGAAACCAAGGAAGGAAAATTGTATTATGCCTTTCTCAATACAATATACAGAGTGGATACGCAGATCGGCTATGATGTAACGGTGAGCATATTAAATGAATTTAATACCAGCGCTTTATCATTACTGTCAATGGCACTTTTTCTGGAAGGTATTATTCTGGATATTCCCGATACCTCCGGTGTAAACGACAAACTGTGGGATAATGTTTTTGAAAAGATTGCCAAAGATCATATTCTGGAAATATCTGCTGTCAATAATATCCTTCTGACAAATCGCAGACTGAATGATGTGTTTAAACTTTATTCAGCTAATATTGCCTCCGCCTCCGCTGCAAATACGGCTTATGAGATATTCAGCTCGAATTACAGGGATGTTATCGTAAAGGACGGTGAATATGCCGGACAGTATGCTGCTCAGGTAATGAAGCAATATTATGATAAGTTGAAATGTTTTTCCCTGTCAGAGTCCGATCAATATCTGAAAAGTTTGCTGAAACTGATTATCCAAAATAATCTTAAAACGGAATTTACACTTGAACTGATTGCTGATATTTCCAACAATATCCCGCTTAACGGAAGGCATGACAAGGTATTGGTAAATGAGATTTATCATTATCAGAAGAGGTATTTTCCGAACCGTATCAATAACAGAATACTTCTTATAGCTGCAGCATCAGAGATAGAAAGCGGTATTGCTTTCGGTTCGTGGAGAGATATTATTAATAAGCTGGATGAAATATTTTTTGCCGGACAGGTTTCTCTGAGCGTGTGTGATCGTGAAGAGGAGAAGATATATATGGAATGGCTCATGCCGAATGTATTTTCGATGTGCAGCAGCGGCTGTGATTTCAGGCGTATATTTAAATATTATGAAATGTCAGACGATCAGAAAAAATCTTTCATTCTTTATTTTGCTGACAGCTTTATCCGGCAGATTAAAAAAAGCGATGACAGAATACCTTATTTTTGCAGATATATCACCATTGTTCTTAAGGCATTCAATAAGCCTGAAATTACAGATGAAATAATATATATGTTAAACGGTCTGAATAAAGCAAAGATTAACGGGATTGATGAGTGCATGAAAAAAAGTCTTCAGGAAAAGGAGCTTATGGATTCATGGAACGAGATCAAGTCAAAAGCCGAAAGCGGTAATCCCGTAAAAAGCTTCATGCACAATATCATCAAAAAAATTAAGAAATAGTCAGGCATATTTTTTCGGGGGATGCTATATATGCTGCAGTCAGATATGCTAATATATCTGTGTCAGCAGGATGGATATAGTATCCTCTTTTCTGTCTTATAAATGGTAAGGAGGAAGTCTGAAACACAGAGGCAGCGTTAGTATGAGTTATAAATGGAACGACAGCATAAGGTGTCTAACCTGTCAATATAATTAATATAGGGGGAATATGATGAAAACGAATAATGAATCCGGAATGGATTATGGATCATGGTCGGCAAGGATCAAATTTGGTATGTCAAAAGCCGATAACGATGAAAAAGACGACAAGAAAAATGATGAAAAAAAGGATGATGAAAAAAAGAATGAGACGAATAAAAGTCAGGAAAGTCGGAATGATGATTCAAAAGGAGAACCTGCAAGACTGAGTTACTTTTTCGGACCCGGATACAAAGATGTTTCCAAAGCAATAAAACTGCTTTGGAAGAAAAATGCAGCAGATGCGGCAAAATACTATCATGAATATGAATCATCCGGTGTGATGTCGGCAGGAGGATTATTCAATCTCTTCAAAGCAATATCCATTATGACCTTCGGGTCATTGTTTTCTTTGATAATAAGTCTGATAACTGTTTTGGTGCTGGTGCTGTGTTTTGTTCCTGTTTATTTGCTGTTTTCGTTGATATGGCTGATCGACAGGTGCTATCTGGTACATAATAAAATATCGGTTTCATGTTCATATTGCTTATCCAATTTTCCCCTTCCGATTTATGAATGTGAATGCGGAAGAAGGCACCGCAATCTGACACCGGGAAAATACGGAATATGGAAGAGAAGGTGTCTGTGCGGAAGAAAGCTTCCGACAGCTTTCTTTAACGGAAGAAAAGAACTCAGAGCGCTATGTCCTGTTTGTCTTGAGGAGGGAAGAATAACCTATCTGAATGACAAGGAAACACGTCCGTTCTGTATTCCCGTTATCGGCGGCAGATCTGTCGGAAAAACAGCCTTCATCACGGCATTTTCCAAGCAGTTCATTGATGAAGTGGCACCAAAAAGGGATATTACCGTTAAATTTTATGATGATGCAACCGAAAAAATGTACCGCTCCCTTTCCTCTTCTTATATGACAGGAAGCACCGTAATGACTCAGAAGGTTGACAACCGGACCAATACAAGCGCTATTGATCTGAGCTTTTTTGTGAAGCATCAATCATTGAAACCTGAAAGATTATTCCATATTTATGATATTGCTGGCGAAGTGTTTACAAAAAACGATGAAAACGAGCTGCCAAAGCATTTTACCTATTCTCAGGGCATCATTTTTATCGTTGATCCGTTTTCTCTGCCCGATGTCAGACATCATTACGAACATCTTCTGGGCAGCAGAGATACTGCCGGAATAGGATCGGCGGATATTGATCTGATTTTTGACACATTCATATCCAAAATAAAATCGGTGACTGGCATGGCGGATGATGAAATGTCGAATATTCCGCTGGCAGTAGTCATCAGCAAAACAGATTCTCCGGGATTAAAAGGCGAATTTTCAAAATCAAAAATACAGGAAATCAAAGATCAATTCGATTCTCTTTCAGTAGACGATTCTGACGCTCAGGATTATTTATGCAGAGAGTTTATGAAAGAAAACGGAGCCTTGAATTTTATTCATTCTATTGACTTGAAATTCAAAAAGGTCAGATTTTTTGCCGTAAGTGCTATCGGCCATACAAGAAATGAAGGAATGTATAACCCGAAAGGTGTCATGCTGCCGGCGGAGTGGATCTGCAGCTGTACGGATAAAGCACTTGCATCTGTATGGGGAGTCGGAAAATTTACGGAAAACAATATTATTTTAAAGAAAAACTAACAGGGGAGTGAAGAGCATGGGAGAGATCATCATAATCATTTTGCTTATCATTCTTGCAGGTCTTGCCATGGTGCTGCTGAATATTCTATATGATCTTGCAGCGCTTATCGTACCTGTTCTGACGGTTATATTGATTATTATCAGTATTTTTGTCGGTCTGGTTCATTCGATAAAAAACATGAGAGAGGTTTATAAGCAGGTTTATTTTACAAAAGGAAGCAGAGGTGAGAAAAAATGATAGCTGCATTGTCAGTAATTTCTTTTACAGAGTATTTTTCAAACTTCAGTAAGTTTATAAGCGGCGAATATTATCAGAATCTGTTTTCTCATTATTTTTCTGTTACAGGCTACATAGGAGGAGCCATTCTTTTGGCCATTATATATTATGTATCGACAATTGACGATAGATTCAGGGATATTTTTAAAGTAATTGCCGCATTGGCGGTGATACAAAGCGGCGCTTCACTCAATGTATTGATATGTCAGCTGCTGGGCAGCCGTTATACGACCTATTCGTTACTGTATTATATGAGTCAGCCGAATAATATCATATCGGGATTTATACTGCTGATGATCGTTTTTTCATGGATGAAGTACTGGAACCTTTATCCCTTTGCAATGGGAGGTCTGGTGTATCTTGTATCGCTTCTGATGAATTCAAATGCTTATGTTTCAAACTGGGGATTTTACATTCTGATTTCATTGTTTGACGGAGTAATGGTAGGTCTTATCTGTATGTTTGCTGCAAACAGAGAACACTTTTATTCGGGGTGGCTGCTGTATTTTATCTATCATATTTTTTCAAGACTGTTCACACCTTTTATGTATTATTGGCTGGTGGAAGGAAAGGATAAATTATACGGCGGGGCAGACAAGCTGCTCACGGAATTTTTACAGTCCGTTCTGCAAAATTATCAGATGTTCACATTTGAGATCATATTTTTTGCGGTTATTTTCCTGTATTCATTTATTTTTAAACGTAAAATCGCCAAAGATGCCTGATATCTTATTTGAACAGGATAATTGGCAAAAAAACAAGCACGACAGATCAGACAAAAATCTGTCGTGCTTGTTTTTAGTGATATTATATAAATAATGAAGATGTATAACCACATAAATTCGTGAAATAATACAAAGTTGATTTAATGATTATTTAATAATTTACAGTTTATAATAAAGCTGCAATATTAATCAGGGGGTAAACACCATGAACAAAGAAACTTTTATCGCAGAGCTTAGCAGAAAGGCAGAAATTACACAGGAGCAGAGTACAGCAGTAAACGAAGTACTTGAAAACAACATGATCATCGGCAAAAAGAGCCGTGAAAAGATCACTCTTGAAATTGCCCAAACACTCAGCGTTGACACCGACAGAGCCAACGAGATCTACCGTACTGCTCGTGACATTATCGGCACAGCACTCAAAGACAAATTAAAACACCCCTTTGGAGAGCAGAAATGATTTGACAGCGGAGGTAATCCGCAAGGAGAATGGTTATGTATTTTAATATTCTGAAGCGTGATCTGAAAAGAAAAAAGACAATGAACGTAATACTTCTGCTGTTTATGATACTTTCGGTGATGTTTGTATCGTCAAGTATGAATACGGTCATATCGGTTATGTCGGCAACGGATAAATATATGGATATGTCGGACGCACATGACTATTTTGTCGCAACCACGGGAACACAGGCAGGCAAGGATGTCGAAAAAAACCTGGATGGATCCAATGCGGTGAAATCCTATAAAAGCGAGAATATTTTCTATCTGTCTGAAAATGCAATTGAGTACAATGGCAAGGTTCTGGACAATCAGGCAACAGGCATACTCAACAGCGTTGATGATATCAGCATTAAAATTTTTGATGAAAATAAAAATGAGCTGACGAAGGTAAAAGACGGCGAAGTCTACATGAAAAGCTCGTTTATGCAAAATAACCATATTACCGAAGGCTCGAAAATAAAGATCCGATCGGGCAGATATACGGGCGAATTTACCGTTAAAGGTATTTTTCTGGATGTACTGTTCGGTTCGGATATGATGGGTACGCCGAGATTTATTATCAGCCGGAACGATTTTAACAAATATGTTGAAAACAATACCGACCCTGCTTATGATATGGTCAAAGGCAATATTCTGAATATCGAAACAGATGATACGGCGGCAGTAGAAAATCTTGTCAGCGATGTTAATGGTGTTGCCTTTACAGGATCAAGAGCCACCATAAAACTTTCTTATATTATGGATATGGTGATTGCAGGTGTTTTTCTTGTGGTCAGCATTTGTCTGATCATCATTGCTCTCGTTCTGCTGAAATTCACGATAGGTTTTACGGTCAGCGAGGAATACAGAGAAATCGGCGTGATGAAAGCGATCGGTATTAAAAATAGCAAGATCCGCACGCTGTATATGGTGAAATATATCGCAATGGCGATTGTCGGAGCGGTGATCGGTTTCTTCTGCGGCATACCGTTCGGCAATATGATGATGGCACAGTCCACCAGGAATTTTATCACAGGCGGCGGTGACAATTATCTTCTGAATATTGTCTGCTCAGCTGCAGTCGTCCTGATCATAGCCTTTTTCTGTTGGCTCAGCACAAACAAGGTAAAGAAATTCACTCCCGTTGATGCTATCAGAAATGGCGAAAGCGGCAAGCGTTACAAGAAAAAGGGAATTTTAAGCCTTTCCAAAAGCAAACAGAAACCGATTTTCTTTATGGCACTCAACGATATCCTCAGCGGATTCCGGCATTTTGCGGTAATGACGGTGACATTCATTGTCGGCATACTGATGATCACGATCATCCTCAATACGATATCTACCCTGCAAAGCAGCAAACTCCTTGCATGGTTCTCTATGGCAGACTGTGATATCACACTTGAGGATAAGGCAAGCACTGATAAATATACACGCACAGACGGTCAGACAATCAGATCAGATTATCTGAAAGAAATGGAAACAACGCTCAAAGAGAACGGTATGCCTGCACAATGCTTTGCAGAGGGCTTATTCAAACTGTCGGTTCAGAGCGACAGCGCAAAAACTGTTGCGCTTGTATTCCATGGAATCGGCAGCACAGCAGATCAATATTCCTACATAGAGGGTACTGCTCCCGAAAGAACAAACGAGGTTGCATTAAGCTATCTGACAGCCGAAAAACTTGATGTGAATATAGGCGATACCATCACCATCAAAACAAACGATGAAAACGAGAAGTTTATTGTAACGGCGCTCTACCAGTGCATGAACGATATGGGCGAGGGTGCCAGACTGAGCGAAAAAATGGAGATGGACTATTCAAAGGCATTGGGATATTTCAGCTATCAGGTCAGATTTACGGATAACCCTTCCGCTTCCGAAATTCAGTCAAGATATGACAAAATCGCCGAGCTGTATCCTGACTATACCATCCGCACAGCAGGAGAATATGTGGATTATTCTGTCGGCGGTATTGCAGGCTATATGGGCGATACGAAGAACTTTATCATCATGATCGTCATGATCATCAATATTCTGGTGGTTGTGCTGATGGAAAAATCCTTCCTGACAAAGGAGCGCAGCGAAATTGCACTTCTGAAAGCGATCGGCTTCAAAAACCGTTCGATCATCACATGGCAGACCCTGAGAATAGCGATTCTGATGGTTGCCGCAGTCATAGCAGCCGTTATTTTGTCAGAACCGATAGGGCAGCTTGCAGTTGGCGGTATCTTTAAAATGATGGGTTCAAAATACATCATATTTGATATCAACATTATCGAAACATATATCATATATCCATTGGCGGTATTTGCAGTAACGGTATTGGCAGCATTGATAAGTGCTCTTGGAGTAAGAGGAGTTTCATCGTCAGAAGTCAATAATATAGAGTGAGGCGGGGTGTCTCCGCAATGCAATGCTGCTGCATAAGGTTTCAAAATTACATAAAAGAATTGAGTGAGGTAAGCAAAAATGAAAAAGATACTTGAAGTAACCGATCTTTGCAAAACATATATCATCAACAAACGTCAGAACAATGTGCTGAAAAATGTCAGCTTTACTGTTGAAGAGGGAGAGATGGTCGCTGTGATGGGACCGTCCGGCTCAGGCAAGTCCACTCTTTTGTATACCGTATCGGGAATGGACAGCATGACAGCAGGCAGGGTGGAGTTCGCCGGCAAAGAACTGTCAAAGTTGAAGCCGAACGATCTTGCCGGACTCCGACTTGACGAGATGGGATTTATTTTCCAGCAGATGTATATGCTTAAAAATCTTACCGTACTTGACAATATTGTCCTTCCTGCCCGTCAGTCAAAGGCGAACCCCTTATCGCCCAAGGAAAAGACAGAATACGGCAAGGAGCTTATGCGAAAGCTGGGAATCATTGATATTGCCGACAACGATATCAATGAAGTGTCGGGCGGTCAGCTTCAGAGAGCTTGTATCTGCCGCAGCATGATCAACAAACCGAAAATGATCTTTGCCGATGAGCCGACAGGTGCGCTTAACCGCACAAGTTCCGAGGAGGTCATGCAGGAGCTCAGAAAGATCAATTCGGAAGGTACAACGATCATGCTTGTCACCCATGACGCAAAGGTCGCCGCCAAATGTACAAGAGTGATGTTTATTGTTGACGGAAATATAAAAGGAGAGTATAATTTAGGCAGGTATGAAAAAGAAACCGAGCTTAGAGAAAGAGAGCGCAGTCTGAATAACTGGCTTCTCGAAATGGGCTGGTAAAGTGAATACAGAATCGGACATGATTGTCAAGAGGGCAGAAATATGATTGATATTCTTGTGGCAGAGGATAATATCGAAATGGGAACGCTGCTGTGCGATTTTCTTGAAAACGACGGATATACCGCAAAGCATTGTACAGACGGACAGTCAGCTGTCGAATATTTTGAAAAGGAAGGCGCAAAGGTTGTCATTCTCGACATTATGCTGCCGGATATGGACGGTTTTTCCGTATGCAGAAAAATACGTGAAACTTCCAATACGCCCATTATCATTGTCAGCGCTAAAACCGAAAAAAATGATAAGCTCAGCGGATTGATCCTGGGTGCAGACGATTATATTGAAAAGCCTTATGATATTGATATTCTTCTTGCAAAAATCAAGGGTATTTTCACACGCCGCTATCATTCGGCAGTTTATTCGGACGGATTCCTGAAAATAGACAAAAGCAAAAGAAAAGTGTATAAAAATCATACGGAAATTGATATGACACAGAAGGAATTCGATCTTCTCAGTCTGATGACGGAAAATTCAGGAAAAACATTGAGCAAGGATTTTCTGTTCAATAAAATCTGGGGATTTGACAGCTTTTCAGAGCCGCAGACTCTGACCGTTCATATAAAATGGCTCAGACAGAAAATAGAACTCGACCCGAAGAAGCCGCAGCATATTTTAACCGTATGGGGTGTCGGCTACCGATATGAGAGGTAAAAATGAAGAGCTTTAACAAATTGATTCTTATGGTGACAGTAATTACGGCAGCATTTTTTGCGGTTGTTAATCTCTGCTTTATCAATGCTGAAAATAAGGACGGCGCAGGTCGTCCTTATCGTGTTGAAGCGGAAAGGATCGCCAATGATATCAAGGATGGAATTTATAGCGAAAGCAGTCTGAATGACTGTTTTTATATAACGGCGGTTGAAAGGCTTTCAGGAGAAAATGTTGATACCTTTTACAGCGTTCAAAGTGATTATATCATTAAAATGATTGACGGAGAACTATACAGATTTGATTATTCCTATCGGCAGGATGATTCTGACGAAAGACTGATGATAAATATTTGTCTTGCTTTTGCGGTGGCTTTGATTGTTATTTTTCTGATCATCATCAAATACAAAATCATAAAGCCGTTTGATAAAATCAGGGAAGTGCCATTTGAGCTTGCAAAGGGAAATCTGAGCATACCTCTTAAGGAAACAAAAAATCAGTATTTCGGCAGGTTTATCTGGGGGCTTGATCTTCTGCGAGAAAAAATCGAACAGCAAAAAATAAAAGAGCTGGAGCTGCATAGGGAAAAGAAAACGCTGGTACTTGCGCTTTCACATGATATCAAAACGCCTCTCGGAATTATCGAATTATACTCCCAATCGTTGGAAAAAGGAATTTATAAGGATGAAGCCAAAAAGAAGAAAGCGGCAGCAAGCATCAATGAAAAATGCAAGGAGATCAAGGATTATGTTGACAGAATCATCAATGCGTCCAGCGAAGATTTTCTGAATTTTGAGGTGAATAACGGAGAATTTTATCTGTCAGAGCTTGTTGACCGCATATCGGAATTCTATATCGACAAACTGGGACTGCTGAAAACGGATTTTATCGTGGAGGATTATCAGAACAAACTTCTCATCGGTGATCTGGAACGTGCCGTTGAGGTGATGCAGAATATCATCGAAAATGCTGTAAAATACGGTGACGGAAAGGAAATATCTCTTTGCTTTGAGTATGACACAGACGAGGACTGCACTATTTTCTCGGTAACAAATACGGGGTCGGTCATTTCCGAAAACGAACTGGATCATATTTTCAATAGCTTTTGGAGAGGTTCCAATGCCGGCTCCGTAAGCGGCAGCGGTCTGGGACTGTATATATGCCGCAATCTGATGAGGAAAATGAACGGTGATGTCTTTGCTGTCTTTCAGGACGGAAAAATGACGGTTTCGGCAGTATTTTGCAATGTATGACCGGATAATGTATGACCGGATAATGATATTGACTGTTGAATGTTATAATGTTAAAATTGTTTTAAATCAACAGAAGGGAGATTATTCATGAATATCACAGAAGGATTCGGTTCAAAAGCAAAAACAATAGTATTCCGGGTGTTCAGTATTTTGCTGATCATTGGTGGAGTCGTCTATTTGATCTTCAATATTATTGAAAATCATCAGAGAATGAATAATATGGCATCCTATCTGGAGGTTACGGCGGTGATTGATTCAATTGACAACCGTAACGGTCACAAGACAAGAACAGTGGGCAATTACTATGCCAATGTTCATTATACTGTAAACGGTGTTACATATAAAAGTGTCAGAGTCATACTGACAAATGGCTTTCTGAAAAAAGGTGATACCGTTACAGTGTACTGCAATCCGGATGATCCTTCGGAAGTATCAGGTCTGCCGAACACCATTGACAGGATAGGCAATCTGAGCAGGGGGATCATTGCTGTGATTTTAGGAATTATCTTTTTCCTTCTGAGTTTTCTGACGGTGAAAAATAATGCGCTCAGATTTTTTGGGATGCCGATCAAGGTACTGAAACAACCGTCATCTTCATCCTCTGCATCATACAATCAATATAACGACAAGGGTTTTTAATGCAGAAAGGAAGAATAAAAATCGGATTTACTGCTTGAATAAGAACGGATTTTGTGTTATAATAACTCTTAACGCAATGACGAAGGAAGTAGCTGACGAAGTCTTACAGACAGAGATGCTCTGCCATGGCTGAAAGCGGAGCGTAAGATCCGAAGTGAAGTTCCCTTCTGAGCGGTGCGGCTGAATTCTGATGATAGTAGGCTGCAACGGCGGCACCGTTATATGCTTTTAAGTGTGCTTTGAGTGTTTGTGCAGGCTGATATTTCAGACTTGCTTCTCGGAGCAAAGCCGGGTGGTACCACGGAATTTGTTATTTCGTCCCTGCTGCAGTTCTGCTGCCGCAGGGATATTTTATTGATGGAGGTTTATGATGGACGACAGAATTTTACGTTTGAAAGAGGAAATCGAAAGCAAGCTTTCGGGAATTTCCGAGCTGGGAGAGCTGGATCAGCTCCGTGTTTCCTATCTGGGAAAAAAGGGAAGCATCACCGCTCTTCTCAAAGGCATGAAGGAGCTTGCCGCAGAGCAGAAAAAAGCTTTCGGTGCCGATGTCAATAAGCTTAAGGAATTTGCTGCCGAGCAGATCGAGGCTAAAACGGCAGAGCTTAAAAAGAAGCAGACAGAACTTGAAATTGCTGCAATGCCCGTTTTTGATATATCATCTCCCGCATACAAGGATACGGGATCCTATCACCCGATCACCCTCGTTCAGAGACAATGCGAAGCGATATTCAAATCTATGGGCTTTACGGTGGAGGATTATGCTGAGGTTGTTACGGATTATGAATGTTTTGAGGCTGTCAATATCCCTAAGCATCACCCGGCAAGAGATATGCAGGATACCTATTATCTTGAAAACGGACAGCTTCTCAAATCACAGACATCTGCCGCTCAGAATGCTATCCTCAGAAAATACGGTCCTGCACTAATAAAGAACGGAACGCCGATCAAGGCGATATTCCCCGGACGCTGCTTCAGAAACGAAGCAACGGATGCCTGCCACGAAAACACTTTCTTCCAGATGGAGGGAATGATGGTCGGCAGGGATATTTCAATTTCAAATCTTATTTACTTTATGAAAACCATGCTTTCCGAGGTATTCAGAAAGGATATCAGAGTCCGGCTGCGTCCGGGATTTTTCCCGTTTGTCGAACCGGGATTTGAGCTTGATATAAGCTGCCTTATATGCGGAGGAGCAGGCTGTCCCTCATGTAAGCACAGCGGATGGCTTGAGCTTTGCCCCTGCGGTATGATACACCCGAATGTTCTCCGTGAGGGTGGTATAGACCCTGATGAATATACAGGCTTTGCGTTTGATCTGGGTCTGACAAGACTTGCCATGATGAAATACGGCATCAAGGATATCCGTGATCTTAACAGCGGAAATCTGAAGTCGCTTTCACAGTTTACCGACGATGAATAAATATAACTGAGTTTTAAACAAGGAGAAAGAATATGTTTTTATCAATGAACTGGATCTGCGATTTTGTAGACCTTGAGGGTCTTGACAAGCTCGATCTTATCCATAGATTTTCCCTTTCGACCGCAGAGGTTGAAAATGAGATTTTTTTCAAAGGATCCGATATCAGCGGTATCGTTGTTGCGGAGATAAAATTGGTTGAGGAACATCCGCAGTCAAGAAAGCTCCATCTTCTCAAGGTGGATGCCGGTGACGGACAGCTGACAGATGTTGTATGCGGTGCGAAGAATGTCCGTGTCGGACTGAAAACGGCATTTGCAAAGATAGGCGCCAAAATCGGAGATATCACCATTGCGCCCCGTGAGCTTGCGGGCTATACCTCTTACGGTATGTGCTGCGGCGAATCCGAGATAGGTCTTTCTGATGATAATTCAGGTATTATGGAAATAACTGATGATATCCCTAATGGTACGGATATCAAGAGTGTTTATGATGTTGATGATATTATCTTCGAGGTTGATAATAAATCTCTTACCAACCGCCCTGACCTTTGGGGACATTATGGTATTGCGAGAGAATTTGCAGCGATTGCAGGCAGACCGCTCAAAGCGCCCGAAATAGACGATCTTACGGTATATGACGGTCTGCCGAAGGTGGATCTTAAGATTGAGGACAAACTCTGCAAACGATACAGCAGCATAAAGGTAGAGAATATCAGCCGTAATGTAAGCCCTGTGAATATAAGAATAAGACTGTATTACTGCGGAATGAGAGCGATTAATTTCCTTGCAGATCTTACCAACTATCTCATGCTCGAAATGGGTCAGCCGATGCACGCCTTCGATGCAAGAAAGGTGGAAAAAATCAGGGTAAAGCGCTTTGCTGATCCGTTTACATTTAAAACGCTTGACGGAGTTGAAAGAAACATTGACGAAAATACCCTTATGATCTGCAACGGAGATATACCTGTTGCCATTGCCGGCATTATGGGCGGTCTTGACAGCGAAATTGTTGATGATACGACAACTCTTGCGCTTGAATCTGCCAACTTTGATGCTGCCTCTGTGCGTAAATCAACGGTGCGTCTTTCCCACAGAACAGACGCTTCCATGCGCTATGAAAAGAGCCTTGACCCTGAAATGACCGTTCCTGCCATCGGACGTTTCCTTTATCTTCTCAAAAAGTATGACAGCGGCGCAAGAGTGGTTTCTGCGCTTACCGATGAATATGCAGAGAAATTCCCGCCTGTTACTCTTGAATTTGATCAGGCTTACGTTGATAAATACACAGGCATCAAAATTGATGGAGATACGATTGTCAATACACTTTCTGCCCTCGGATTCGAGGTGCAAAGAAACGGAGAGCATTTCAAGGTAAATGTTCCTAGCTGGCGAATCACCAAGGATGTCACCATGAAGGCGGATATCATTGAAGAGATTACGAGAATATACGGATATGATAATTTTGAAATAAATACAGCGCTTTCACCGCTTTATCCTGTCAGAATGTCGGAGGTAAAGACGGACGAGGAAAAGATAAAGGATCTTCTTGTCAAGCGTTTTGGTCTGCATGAAGTTCATTCTTATGTGTGGGCGTATAATGATGAGCAGAAGGCTCTGGGTATTCCGGTAGAATATAATGTACGTCTTGCCAATGCAACCAACCCGAATATTGAAACGCTCAGAAATTCGATTATTCCAACTCAGCTTTGTCAGATAAAGACAAATGTTTCCTATGCTCCCGAATTTGGTATTTTTGAAATCGGAAGGGTTATAAACGGACTGGACGAGAACAATCTCTGTATTGAAAATAAAATGCTAGCTGTAACGCTTTTCAGCAAAACAACATCATTGAAAGATCTTTATTTCAAAATGAGGGACATACTGGCAGCAATTGCAGACGATGTGAAGCACAGCGAGCTTGAATTTGTAAAAACTGAACCGACCCACAGCTATGTGCATCCGGTGAACCTCAACAGAATCATTCTTGACGGCAAAGATATAGGTGTGATTGGTATTCCGCACCCGACTGTTGCAAAGGCTGTTGACAAAAAGGGCAGTATTGTATTTGCCGAGATCGACATCAACCAATTTGCATCAGCAAAAACACAACCTATCGAATACGATGAGCCATCCAAGTACCCGGCAATAGAATATGATCTGAGCATGGATATTCCGCAGGGAGTTTATTTCAGCAATCTCAGAGAATGCTGGAAAAATGACGGAACGGAGCTGCTTCAATCGGTAAGCGTCATCGACACCTATGATACAGAGGATATACACAGAATCACCGTCCGATTTGTATTCTCATCCAATGAAAGAACCCTTTCCTCCGCAGAGGTTCAGGAAATCATTAATATTATTGCAGCCAATCTTGCCGGAATCGGCGTAACAATCGCAGGTATATGATTTTCCTGATTTGAAACCGGAAACCGGAAAAAATTAAAAAAATGCTTGAAAGTCCGAAAAAGATGTGCTATAATAGTAGGGTCTTTGAAACCGTCACTTGTGATGGGGTTCAAAGCTCGGCTCAAAAAGCCGTACTTTGAAACGGACAGTCCTCTGGCATATTTATGTGTCAAGAATGTCTAATATAAACAGGAGGATATTAAAATGGACGCACTTAAAGCAATCGCAGCATCTTCAGTCAAGGAGCAGAAGCCGCAGTTTGAAATCGGTGATACAGTTCGTGTCAGCGTAAACATCCGTGAGGGCGAAAGAGAAAGAATTCAGGTGTTCGAGGGTACCGTTATCGCTCGCAGAGGCAGCGGCGTAGCTGAGACATTCACCGTTCGCCGTCTTTCCTATGGTGTAGGCGTTGAAAGAGTATTCCCGGTAAACTCTCCTAATGTTGTGGCAGTTGAGGTTGTAAGAAGCGGTAAGGTTCGCAGAAGCAAGCTCTATTACCTCAGAGGCAGAGTCGGCAAGGCTGCCAAGGTTAAAGAACAAATCAAATAATCGCCGTAATAAAAAGGGACACTTAACCGTCGTCCCTTTTTTGTTATCTGCTGTCGGAGGAAATGTGTATGAAAATCGGAAAAAAACGTATTTCTGCCGAACAATATTTTAATGATATGTCAGATACGCTTGCCGCTTTTCGGAGCGTATTGGGATGGATATTCTTTGTAATTGCTGTCTTTCTTGCCTTTACCTGCATTTTTAACCTGTTTTATCAGATACTGCCGCTGGACGGAGTGTATATCAAGGGTTACAGCAGCGTGGATGTGCTGACTGAAAAAAATGTCGGCACACTTTCGGCGGGAGATGTCGTTCTTGTAAAAAAAGGCAGCGGCTATGTCTGTGCAGAGGTTAAGGATGTGTACGGCAACGGCAGCAAGGTGCCGGAAGGCTTCGTTATGGTGTCTTCCGATTACGGCAAGAACAGAGAATGTGTGTCTTATGACAGTATCAGGGGCAAAGTGAGTTGTATTGTTTATCCGTCTCTGTGTTTCGGAGAAGACGCTGTCAGGGCTGTAAGCGGCAGCTGCAGATAATTTTATGTGAGGTGTTATATCATGTCTGAATTGGAACAGGATAAGGAAAAGGAAGTAAAGCTCAGCGAAAAGAAGTCTGAAACGGCGGATAGTGCCGAAAGTGCAGAGGAAGCGGAGGAAGGCTTCAATTTTACCATATTTGTCTTTGAATGGGCAAGTGCTTTTATGGTGGCATTGATATTTGTTGTATTGCTGCTGACATTTGTTTTCAGACAGGTTACGGTAAGTGGAACATCCATGACAGATACGCTTCAAAACGGCGACAGACTGATCATTTCCAGCTTTATGTATACACCCAAATACGGGGATATCATTGTGGCAAGTCACGGACAGGATTATTCCGAGCCGATTATCAAACGTGTGATCGCTACCGAGGGTCAATCAATCTCTATCAATTATGATACAAGCGAAGTATCCGTAGACGGCGTCATCCTTGAGGAGGACTACATAAAGGGCAAAACCATTAAACTCAGAAATCCGCTCGATATACCGGACGTTATCCCTGAGGGTTATGTTTTTGTCATGGGAGATAACCGTGAAGGTTCTCTAGACAGCAGAAGCACAGAGATCGGTCTGATTCCTGTTACTAATATTATCGGTAAAGCGGAGATCAGAATTTATCCGTTCGATTCATTCGGAAGCGTTTATTAAACGAGGTGTAAAATGGAAGAACTGAAGTCAATACAATGGTTTCCGGGTCACATGACGAAAACCAGAAGAAGGATTGAATCGCAGCTTAAGCTGATTGATGCAGTAGCGGTGCTGCTTGATGCAAGAATCCCGTATTCGAGCTGTAATCCTGATCTGAGAAGTATTATCAACAACAAGCCGAGACTGGTTGTTCTGAATAAATGCGATATGGCTGACCCGGCACAGACAAAAAAATGGCTTTCACTTTTCCGACAGAAGAACATTGCTGTAATAGCTCTTGACTGTAAAACAGGCAAGGGCTTAAATGCTTTTATTCCGACAGTCAAAAGTGTTCTTTCGGATAGGATAAAGTCATGGGAAGCAAAGGGAATGACGGGAAGAACGATAAAGGTAATGATTGTGGGCATACCGAATGTCGGAAAATCATCATTTATCAACAGAATGTCAAAGCAGAACAGAGCAAAGGTAGAGGACAGACCTGGTGTGACGAGAGGCAACCAGTGGTTCACAATCGGAAAGGGCTTTGATTTGCTTGATACACCGGGTGTGCTCTGGCCTAAATTTGACGATCCGTCAGTCGGAGAAAAGCTGGCATTTATCGGATCTGTGAAGGATGATATCCTTGATACGGAACAACTCAGCGGAAGACTTCTCGAATATCTCAGGGATCATTATCCCGATCCGCTGTGCGCCAGATATAAGCTCACAAAAGCGGAAATAGAGCAGATTCAGGGATATGAGATCCTTGAAATGATTGGAAGAAAAAGAGGTATGCTGATATCGGGCGGAGAAATTAATACGGAAAGGGCAGCGGCAACGGTTCTGGATGAATTCCGCAGCGCATCTCTCGGAAAGCTGACAATAGATAAAGCGGAGGATTATCCGGATGTTAGAATTTGAAAACAAGTATAAAGAGGAAGGCTATAAGGCTGTATGCGGTGTTGATGAAGCGGGCAGGGGACCTCTTGCCGGGCCTGTGTTTGCGGCAGCTGTCATTTTGCCCGAAGGACTGGTGATAGAGGGTGTCAACGATTCTAAAAAGCTCAGCGAAAAAAAGCGTGAAAAGCTCTTTGATGAAATCAAGGAAAAGGCGCTTGCATACTGTATTGCCAGCGCTTCTGTGGAGGAGATCGAGGAACTGAATATCCTTCAGGCGGATATGCTTGCCATGAAAAGAGCCGTAGAGGGTTTATCCGTCAAAGCGGATTTTGCCATGATAGACGGCGATAAAACGCCGGATTTGGCTATACCGGCTGTTTCTATCGTGAAAGGAGATTCAAAATCGGAATCAATTGCCGCCGCTTCTATACTGGCAAAGGTCAGCAGGGACAGACTGATGCTGGAGCTTGCAAAGAAATATCCCGAATATGGCTTTGAAAAACATAAGGGATACGGCACAAAGGTTCACAGAGAGGCTATTCTCGAATATGGCCCGTGCGAAATACACAGAATGTCGTTTCTGAAAAAGATACTTGCGGAGAAAGAAAATGGCTGAAAAAACACAGACGCAGAAAATCGGTGATATGGGCGAGTCAGCTGCCGCTTCCTATCTGATCAGGCATGGCTATACGATCGTTATGCGGAATTACAGGCTCCCTTGCGGTGAGATTGACATAATTGCAAAAAACAAACAATATATTGTTTTTGCAGAGGTCAAAACAAGGGCGGCGGACGCTCTTGACAGACCGAGCGCATGGGTAGACAAACGAAAGCAGAAAAAGCTGATCAGAACAGCCTCGGTTTATCTTGAAAACAGCAGTCTTGACCTGCAGCCGAGGTTTGATGTAATCGAGGTAGTTTATGACAAAAAAACAAAGGTGATCGTCAGCATTGAACATATTGAAAACGCCTTCATTCAGCAGGACGACTATGCGGCTTTTTAATTTATAATGATGGAGTACTGTTGTTTTAAGAATGGGGGCGCTTGAATGAGACTGTTTGAAATTACAGAGATATCAGACGGTTGGTTTGAAGCAAAGATTTTTGGCGAATACGAATTGATGTGTTCTGATTTGTGGCTTGCCGACTCTCCAAAAAACTTATTAACTGCACTTTGTGATATCTGTATTTCCGATTGTGAAAAATACATCAGCTTTAAGGGCGAACCCGGAGCGGATATTTTGGAATTAATTCCGAAAGGTGAGAAAGTGAAAATAAATGTATATGATTCCCTTTCCTACTCCGATAGTATGCTGCCGAATGTCGGTTCGGATCTGAAAAAATACAGAGGGAATTTGCTGTATTTTAATACGGTCAGTAAGTCTGAGTTAATCGGGGCAGTTTTATCGGAATTTGAAAGATATTCTGATGGTGAACAAAATTGGATTTATGTAAAAAACTGGGATTTGTTTCCGCATGAAGAGTATGACAAGCTTAAAAGTCTGATTGAATTTTCGGAGGAGTAATATGCGTTTGTTTGATATGCACTGCGACACACTTTATCGTGCCTATACGGAAAACAGCACCTTGTACGATGACAGCTTTCATATATCGTTCAATAAGGTGCGGAGTATTTCGCCGTATATACAATGTCTTGCGGTATGGATTCCCGATGAATACAGAGGGGAGGCTGCATGGCAGCTTTTTGAAGGCTGTGTCGGCAAGCTGAAGGAACAGCTTGAAAATAAAGACATAGAATGGTGCAAAACAGCAGAAGATATCAGAAGAGTGGCTGAAAACAAAAGCAAGGGCATTATTCTGACAGTTGAGGGCGGTGCCGTTCTCGGCGGAGCTATTGACAAAATACAGGCGCTTTATGACAAGGGTGTCCGCATGATGACGCTGACATGGAACGGCAAAAATGAGCTTGGTGATGGTATCGGAGAGGAAGCTGAAGGCGGTCTGACGGATTTCGGCAGAGAAGCGGTTCGGGAAATGGAAAGGGTCGGAGTGATCGTGGATATCTCCCATGCAGGCGAAAAGCTGTTCTGGGATGTCGCCGGAATAACGGAAAAGCCGTTTGTCGCTTCTCATTCCAACATAAGAGCGCTTGCACCGCACAGAAGAAATCTTACCGATGAGCAGTTTGCCGTACTGATTTCCCGAGAGGGGCTTACAGGTTTAAATTTTTGTGCAGAATTTCTTAATAAAAACAAGACAAATGCGCAAATGTATGATATAATAAGACACGCCGAATATTTTATTGCTGTCGGCGGAGAAAAATGCGTTGCGATGGGCGGAGATTTTGACGGTGCGGATATACCGTCGGATATGTCCGGCATAGAGGCAATGGAAAAGCTGCATGAAATGTTTACGGACTATTTCGGCAGGGATATCACAAACGATATATTTTTCGGCAATGCTTACAGATTTTTTACGGATAATCTCTGAGCGCCGATGACAATATAAACCAAAAATAATAAACAAAAAAGAAAGAAGGCAACATTATGAATTACAACAGTACAAGAAACAAAAATACAGTTGTTTCAGCTTCACAGGCAATTGCACAGGGTATTTCGGATGAGGGAGGTCTTTTTGTTCCTCAGTCGCTTCCGCAGTATACCCTTGACGATATAAAAGCTCTCGCTGCTGCCGATTACAGAGGAAGAGCAAAAAAAATCATGGGTGATTTTCTTTCCGATTTTACATTCGATGAAATCAGCGAAAGCGTTGATGCTGCCTATACTGCTGAAAAATTCGGTTCGGATAATCCTGCTCCGATTTCTTATATCGAATGCGGTGACAGAAAAATTTCTCTCCTTGAGCTCTGGCACGGTCCGACATCGGCATTCAAGGATATGGCTCTTCAGATCCTTCCGCACCTTCTTACAAAGTCCGTAAAGAAAACTTATAACGGTAAGGAAGCGGTTATCCTTGTGGCAACAAGCGGAGATACGGGTAAGGCAGCTCTTGAGGGATTCAAAGATGTTCCCGGCACAAAGATCATTGTATTCTATCCCGTTGACGGTGTATCACCCATGCAGAAGCGTCAGATGGCAACACAGCAGGGCAAAAATGTAAGCGTTGCCGCCATTAAGGGCAATTTTGATGATGCTCAGACAGGCGTTAAGAAAATCTTTACCAATCCGGATATCAAAAATAAGCTGGCAGAGAATAATCTGCTCTTCTCCAGCGCTAACTCAATCAACTGGGGCAGACTCCTTCCGCAGATCGTTTACTATTTCTCGGCATACTGCGATATGGTGAATGAAGGTAAGATCAATCTCGGCGATAAGATAAATGTTGCCGTTCCGACAGGCAATTTCGGCAATATCCTTGCTTCCTTCTATGCAATGAATATGGGACTACCGATCAATAAGTTTATCTGCGCTTCCAATTCCAACAATGTTCTTACCGACTTTATCAGAACGGGAACCTACGATAAGAAAAGACATTTCTATACAACGATTTCTCCGTCAATGGATATTCTTGTTTCAAGTAACCTTGAAAGACTTCTTTATCATCTGACAGACGGCAATGCGGAAAAGGTCGCTTCGTGGATGAAGGAACTGAGTGAAAATGGAGCCTATACAGTAGATGATGAAATAAAGGCAAAGCTGAGCAATCTCTTCTGGGGCGGCTTCTGCGATGATGAAAACACAAAGAAAACCATCGGCAGTCTTTATGAAAATGAAAATTATCTTTCAGATACTCACACAGCAGTTGCCGTTAATGTATATGAGCAGTATGCAAAGGAAACGGGCGACAATACTCCCACGGTGATCGCTTCTACGGCAAGCCCCTATAAGTTTGCAAAATCCGTTCTTACGGCTATTACAGATGAGGAGCTTCCGAATGACGAATTTGCTATGGTGGACGAGCTTTCGGCAAAGACGAAAACACAGGTTCCCGCACCTCTTGCCGCTCTGAAAAATGCACAGGAAAGATTCAGCTTTGAGTGTGAGGTTGACGAAATGCCGCAGACAGTTCTCAGCAGTCTGAATATCGGCTGAGGGCAGACTATATGGCAGTTTACGCAATAGCAGATCTGCATTTATCCTTCGGAACGGATAAGCCGATGGATGTTTTCCCCGGCTGGGCAAATTATACCGAGCGGATCAGAGAAAACTGGCAAAGGCTTGTCACACCCGATGATACGGTGGTAATTGCCGGAGATATCTCGTGGGCGATGGATATCAGGGATACCGTAAAAGACTTTGAATATATCAGGCAGCTTAACGGCAAAAAAATACTTCTCAAGGGAAACCATGATTACTGGTGGACAACCAAAGCCAAAATGGACAGATTCCTGTCCGAAAATGGCTTTGACTGCATGTCCATTCTGCATAATAATTTCTTGACCGCTGACGGGCTTGCGCTTTGCGGTTCAAGAGGTTGGTTCTATGATGCGGAAACGGACGCCGACATGAAGGTTCTGAACAGAGAAGTCGGCAGACTGAGAATGTCGGTCGAACCTGCCGTAAAAGCAGGCTATGAGCCGATCGTATTTCTGCATTATCCTCCGATATACAATAATATGGAGTGCGAGGAAATCATGTCGGTGCTGAGGGAATACGGAGTGAAAAAATGTTTTTACGGACATATTCACGGCGGCAATGCAGCAAAGCGAGCTTTTATCGGCGAGCGTTACGGCATCAGCTTTAAGCTGATAGCCTGTGACTATCTTAAGTTTATGCCGCTGGCAGTACTTTGAACTGATGTTACAGAAAGCCAAATACAATATAATTTTAGGCATATTGCAGGAAACTTTCTTCTTGACTATGCAAGGCGGCTATATTATAATATAAACTGGTCAGTCTTATTGATTGCGGCTTTGCCGCGCGGGACGGTTTACCGTTGGGCGCCTTAAGACGGACTGCGGATGTATTTCCGCATAAAAACAAGGAGCGTATGCTTCATTCATTGGAGGAAAATAAAATGACACTTAAATCATCAAACAAGGTTGAAACAAATCGCTATGAACTCGTTATCGAGATTGACGGCGAAACATTCATGAAGGCTGTGGAAGCTGTCTATAAAAGACAGTCAAAGAACATTACTCTTCCCGGATTCCGTAAGGGTAAGGCTCCGAGAAGACTGATCGAAAAGGAGTACGGTGAAGGCGTTTTCTATGAAGATGCAATCAAGGATCTTTATCCTGCCGCTATCGTTGAGGCTTCAGAAGAAGCAAACCTTGCTATTGTAAGAGATCAGATTGATCTTGATGTTGAAAAGGCTGACAAGGAAGGTCTTGTTATCAAGGCAGTCATTACGGTTGAGCCTGAAGTGGAGATCAAGGACTATAAGGGCATTGCCTATAAGCCGGTATCTCTTGAAGTAACAGACGAGGATGTTGAGGAAGAAATCAAGAAGGTACAGAAGAGAAACGGTCGTCTTGTTACAGTAGAAGACAGAGCTGCTCAGAATGATGATGTAACAGTAATTGATTTCAAGGGTCTGCTTGACGGTGTCGCTTTCGAGGGCGGTACAGCTGAAAATTACAGCCTTACACTCGGCAGCGGCGCATTCATTCCCGGTTTCGAGGAGCAGGTTGTGGGTCATAAGGCAGGAGAAGAGTTTACAATAGATGTAACATTTCCGGAGGATTATCAGGCCGAAGAGCTTGCAGGCAAGCCTGTTCAGTTCGAGATCAAGCTCCATGAGATAAAAACACATGAGCTTCCTGAGGTGGATGATGAGTTCGTTAAGGATGTCAGCGAATTTGACACAGTTGACGAATATAAGGCTGACCTTAAAACAAAGCTGGAGGAGTCACGCAAGACAGAAGCTGAAAACAGCAAGGAATCACAGATCGCAGAAAAGCTCACAGAGCTTCTTGAGGCAGAGATTCCGGAGGCTATGTATGAAAATCAGATCGACAGCATCATTGATGAGTTTTCAATGAATCTCAGATCACAGGGTATTGATCTTAACACATATATACAATACACAGGTCTTTCTGAGGAAAGACTCCGTGACACATACCGTGACAGAGCAGAGGGTCAGGTCAAGCTCAGACTTGCTCTCAGAAAGATCGCAGAGCTTGAAGGTCTTAAGGCAAGCGATGAGGATGTTGAAAGCAAGTATAACGAGCTGGCAGAAACCTATAAGGTTGATGTCAAGAGAGTAAAGGCAGCATTCGGCAAGAGGGACATCGCAGGCGATATTGAAGCACAGAGAGCAATGGACTTCGTTAAGGAAAATGCTGTCGAAAAGGCAGACGAGGAATAAATGAATGACGTTGACTATAAATTGTCGGCAGGCTCTTTGAATAAAGGGTCTGCTGACGGTCAAATATCTATATAAGTGACAGGAGGTTATTAATATGGCATTGGTACCTTATGTAATAGAGCAGACAAACAGAGGCGAACGCTCTTATGATATCTATTCAAGACTTCTTAACGACAGAATCATTATGCTTACCGAAGAGGTGAACAATGTTACTGCAAGCCTTGTGGTGGCACAGCTTCTTTTCCTTGAGGGTCAGGATTCGACAAAGGATATAAGTCTCTATATCAACAGCCCCGGCGGATCTGTTACCGATGGTATGGCGATTTATGATACAATGCAGTACATCAAATGCGATGTTTCTACAATCTGTATGGGTATGGCTGCCAGCATGGGTGCATTTCTTCTTGCAGCAGGTGCAAAAGGCAAGCGTTTTGCTCTTCCAAATAGTGATATTATGATTCATCAGCCCAGCGGCGGCGCTCAGGGTCAGGCTACCGACATTATGATACACGCTGATCACATTATTCAGACAAAGAAAAAGCTCAATACGATTCTGTCCGAAAAGACAGGACAGCCGTATGAGGTTATTGCAAGAGATACGGAGCGTGATAATTTTATGACAGCTCAGCAGGCTCTTGAATACGGTCTGATTGATAAGGTTATCACACAACGATAAGGAGCTGCATAAATGTCTAACAAGGATGAAAGCAAGAGAACGATCACCTGTTCCTTCTGCGGAAAGCCGCAGGAGGCTGTCGGCAGAATCATACAGGGTCCGGGTGCATTTATCTGTGATGAATGTGTAAGGCTTTGCAATTCTATTCTTAAGAATAACGGCGGCTATGAAGAGGAGCTGGATGAAGACTTTTTCAAAAGTGTGGGTGAGCTTCCGAAGCCGATGGAGATCAAGGCTTTACTGGATGAATATGTGATAGGTCAGGATGAAGCGAAAATTTCGCTTGCTGTATCTGTTTATAATCATTATAAGCGAATCAACTATCACGAAGAGGATGATGTTGCCCTTAACAAGAGCAATATACTTCTTCTCGGACCGTCGGGTGTGGGTAAAACTCTTCTTGCGCAGACTCTGGCAAGAATACTGGACGTTCCGTTTGCCATTGCCGATGCGACCACTCTGACAGAAGCGGGTTATGTGGGCGAGGATGTTGAGAATATCCTTCTCAGACTGATTCAGGCAGCAGATTTTGATATTGGCCGTGCCGAAAGAGGCATTATCTATGTTGATGAGATTGATAAGATTGCCCGTAAATCGGAAAATCCGTCCATCACAAGAGATGTCAGCGGCGAAGGTGTTCAGCAGGCATTGCTGAAAAAACTGGAGGGAACAATATCGAATGTCCCTCCGCAGGGCGGCAGAAAACATCCGCAGCAGGATTTTATACAGATCGACACATCCAATATTCTGTTTATATGCGGCGGCGCTTTCGACGGACTTGAAAAGACAGTCGAAAAGCGGGTAGGCTCATCCTCTCTCGGCTTCAATGCAGAGATAAGATCAAAGGTGGAGCTTGACACAACAAGCTGGATGCAGGAGGTTATCCCGCAGGATCTTGTTAAGTTCGGACTGATTCCTGAGCTGGTCGGCAGACTTCCGGTGCTTACGGCACTTAACGGTTTGGATGAGGACGCTCTTGTAAGGATCCTGAAAGAACCGAAGGATTCGCTTATTAAGCAGTATACAAAGCTTTTTGCGATTGATAATGTAACTCTTGAATTTGAAGAGGACGCTTTGCTTGAGATTGCAAGGAAAGCGATTGAGCGCCATACAGGTGCAAGAGGTCTTCGTTCGATCATGGAGGAGCTTCTCAAAAGCCTTATGTATGAAGCACCAAGCGATGAAACGATTTCAAAAATTGTCATTACTGCAGAAGCCGTAAGAGGAGAGGGAGAACCTGTCGTTGAGCGTTCAAAGGCTAAAAAGCACAGAACACGCAAAACAGAGACTGTAAAAAGCACCAGAAAAAAAACAAAGCGGGATCCCGCATAAATAATCAGGAGAGCAGGAGTCTGAAATCAGAGCTTCTGCTCTTTTTGGTATGTCCGCAGGACGGCTATTTGATTGATGGGAGAGAATAAAATGAAGTTTACAACAATTCTGATGGATGCAGACGATACAATATTTGACTTTCCGAAGTGTGAATATTTTGCGTTGAAGGAGAGTATTGAGGATTTTGATCTGAATTTTAGCGAAGAGGTATACAATCACTTTTCATCCATTAACGCTGCACTCTGGAGAAAATTTGAGATCAATAAGATCACCCGTTCGGAGCTGAAGGTTCAGCGTTTTCGTGAACTTGTCAGGCAATGTTTTGCCGGATTTGAAAGATCTGACCAAATGGCGGAAAAATATGTGGAAGCGCTTTCCGGACAGGCGATACTGTTGGATGGTGCATTTGAGGCGCTTGAAAGTTTATCGGAAAGCTATGCAATATATATTATCACAAACGGTCTGAAGCCTGTGCAAAGAGGACGCTTTTCAAGAACTGACATCACAAAGTTTATAAAAAAGCTATATATATCCGATGAGATCGGCACACAGAAGCCGAATAAGGCATATTTTGACTATGTTCTTAGTGATATTCCGGAAAAGGATCTGCCGAAAATTCTGGTTGTCGGTGATTCTCTGACATCAGATATGCAGGGCGGCAGGAATGCAGGGCTTACCACCTGTCTGTTTGACCCGAAAAACAGGATTGAAATGCCGAATGATCTTTGTGATTATAAAATAACAAGTCTGATGGAAATTTTCGATATTGACAAGGATGATAAAAATGAAATTTACGGTTTCGCCGGAGCTTGACGGTATAAGTGTTCAAAATTTTCTTCGCAGATACTGTCATGTTTCGGCACGGCTTCTTGCAAAGCTGAAAAGGGTTGAAAACGGAATTACCTGTAATAATAATCCTATCAGAAGTATTGACAGCTTAAAAAAGGGTGATATCATCGAATTAAAAATGCCTGAGGATATTCCGCATATTGAACCGGTTGATCTTCCTGTTGAAATTGTATATGAGGACAGCAGTATTGTCATATATTCCAAGCCGCCGAAAATGCCTGTTCACCCCGTTCATGACCATCAGCTCGATACGCTTGCCAATGCAGCTGCTTTTCACGCTTTGCAGAATGGTGAAAGCTATGCCTTCCGTGCAGTCAACCGGATAGATCGTGACACATCGGGGCTTGTGCTTGCTGCCAAAACACCTTATGCGGCGGCATTTCTTCCGAAAAGAACCGATAAAATATATGTTGCACTCTGTGAAGGCAGGCTGACGGGAAACGGCACGATAGATGCACCTCTGCGGCTGAAAGAGGGACATACGATACAGCGTGAGATAGGGGAAGGCGGTGTTCGTGCGGTGACACATTATGAAGCGGTTGAAAATTATGGCAATGACTACACACTTCTCAGGCTTACGCTTGAAACAGGACGGACACATCAGATCAGGGCACACTTTGCAGGCATAGGACATCCTCTTGCCGGAGATGATATGTACGGCGGCAGCCGAGAGCATTTTCCCCGTCAATGCCTTCACTGTGCCGAGCTGAGCCTGATACATCCCGAAACTGGTGAAAGGCTTACCGTCAGAAAAGACATCAACTTTTTTGATGAGTGTATCTGAAATGATTTTCATGCTCCGATGTGTTCTTAATTGCTGTGAAGCTGCATATATTTAAATATAATCACCGCTGAAAGACACAATGTATCGGATGGGATAATTATTATAACAAAAAAGAAGAAGGAACAAGGAATAAAGAATTATGACATTACGGATGGAGGGAAGATATGACAATTACTGTTGTCTAAAGCAGGGATTACATAAATTTTGGCTCAGAGCATTTTATATATGCTCATTAATGATAATTTTTGAATATGATATAGTGTGTTGATTTTGTAGGCGGTGATTAAATCGTCCTGTACGGGACAAAATAGTATTATCAGCACATCAAATCAAAAATTCGGAGCGTGAAAATCTATGGTGATCAGACGAGGAGATATTTATTATGCTGACCTGAGTCCTGTTGTAGGTTCAGAGCAGGGCGGAATACGCCCGGTGCTTATCATTCAGAATAACGTCGGAAACCGATACAGTCCTACCGTCATCGCTGCAGCGATAACCAGCCGGGGATCAAAGGCAAAGCTGCCCACTCATATCCGGCTTTATGCAGACAACAGCGGACTTTCAAAGGATTCGGTCGTTCTTCTGGAGCAGATCAGAACCCTTGACAAACGCCGTCTGAAGGAAAAGATGGGAACATTGAGTCCTTATGATATGTATAAGGTCGATGAAGCATTGTCCATCAGCTTCGGGCTGGGTGCAGAGTCAGTTCATAAAGCCGCAACATAATCTGACCGATTGATTGACAGCAATGGGAGAGCTTACTTTGGTGAAGTTCTCCCAAAGTTTTTGGGGATGAGCGGAAAAGACAAATTATTTATTCTCTTTGTGTTATCATACGTTCATCACCCGAAGCGGAGGTACCGAATGACGCACACAATATATCTGGACATACTTTTCTGTGTAAATTTTGTCATTGATTATATTATACTTCTGACTGTAAAGCGATTTCTTTCTCTTTCCTGCCGTCAGCTCAGACTGATTTCGGGTGCTGCAGTCGGAGGATTAAGCTCATTCGTTATTTTGTTGCCGCCGCTGCCATCGGGTGTTTCGCTTTGTATCAGTCTGATTTCGGCTTTTCTGGTAGTGGGTGCTGCTTTTGCACCGGTTGCAAGGGGTGTGTACCTTAAAACGGCGGCAGCTTTTTTTTTGATCAGCTTCGGATATTGCGGAGCAATGATAGCAGTATGGATGTTATTTTCACCGTCAAATGTTATCATACGAAACAGCAGCGTTTATATCGCCATTTCACCGATAATGCTTGTTGTCACAGCAGTTATTTGTTATGTGATTCTGAGAACCGTCATGAGGATAACGGGAAGGGGAGAAAGTCAGAATGTTATTTGTAGGCTGAATTTTACGTATAGGGGAAAGCAAATAGATATTAGCGGAAAAATAGATACCGGAAATACGCTGAAAGAGCCGTTTTCCGGTGATCCTGTCATTGTAGTCAGGTCATCGGTGCTGAAAGAATCGTCAGATTTACTGATGAGCGAAGAAAATATGAAAACCGGCATAAGGCTAATACCGTTTTCATCAGTAGGAGGCGAAGGGCTGCTGAAAGCATTCAAATGCAACAAACTAAAAATAATCGTTGGCAAAAAAGAATATCATGCAGGAGCATATATAGCTCTTTGTGAAGAAAAACTGATCACAGGAGGGGCTGATGCTCTTGTTCCAGCGGAGCTTATACCTTAAAGTTCCTATACGAAAATATCATAAATGATGCTCAAAATGCAGGGAATTGAAGTTTATTTATATGTGTATTGATGCGCAGATATGAAAGGAGAGGCATTATGAGCAGTATCAAAGATGTGTCGAGAATAGCGGCAAGGGGCTTGTCAGCACTTCGTATGATGATTATGGGGAAAGAGGGTATTTATTACATAAACGGACCCGAAACTCTTCCGCCGCCGCTGAAAAGCTCTGAGGAAGCCGAAATCATGGTAAGGATTCAGAATGGAGATGAAACGGCGAGAGAACCGCTGATCACACATAATCTCAGACTGGTTGTATATATCGCAAAGAAATTCGAGTCGCCGAGTGTCAGTGTTGAGGATCTGATATCTATTGGCACGATCGGACTGATAAAGGCAGTCAATACCTTCAGACCGGAAAAAGGGATCAAGCTGGCAACCTACGCTTCACGATGTATTGAAAATGAAATACTGATGTTTCTTCGCAAAAGTTCTCAGCAGAAAAATGAGATTTCGATTGATGAGCCGCTGAATGTTGATTATGACGGCAATGAGCTTCTGATAGCCGATATTTTAGGCAGCGACAGCGATACCGTGAATATCAGGCTGGAGAAGGAGTCTGAGGAAAACCAACTGATGAAAGCGGTTATGCGTCTTAGTGACAGAGAGCTTTCCATTATGGAGCTTCGTTTCGGTCTAAATGGAAAGAAAGCACACACGCAAAAAGAGGTGGCAGATGAGTTAGGGATTTCCCAGTCATATATCTCCCGTCTGGAAAAGAAAATCATAAGACGGTTGAGAAATGAAATAAGCGACGACAGCAAAAGTGCTTGAATTTATTAAAAAATATCCGCTGCAAATGTCAGTCAACCTGTATGCAGCGGATATAATTATACATCAAATTCAAATTTTTTATAAAATATTGACATAATGGTGTTTTTTGTGTATAATAATATCGGTTTTGAATCGAAGGAACATGATGAGGAATTGAAAATGGAAAGTGGAAAATTAAGGGTCGCTTCGCCCTGATTTATATTTTTAAAACAGATAAATTATGGATAACATTATTGAACAAAAGAGTTTTGGTTTTGGAATCAGGATCGTTAAGTTGTATAGGTATCTTTGTGATACTAAGAAAGAGTTTGTATTATCAAAACAGCTTTTGCGATCGGGAAGAAGTTTGAAAAAAATCTTAACTTCTATACTAAAGACGAGTAAAAAAATTTTCCATTTTTAACTTTTAATTTAATATTTGCGGGTGTGGCGAAATTGGCAGACGCACAAGATTTAGGTTCTTGCGGAGCGATCCGTGCAGGTTCAAGTCCTGTCACCCGCACTAAAGCCGTTGGAGGTGTGTACTCACCTGTGACGGCTTAAATTTATATGAAAGGAGGAGATTTAACGAGTACATTGACAACAGACAGACTGATTTTGCGTCCATTCAGGAAAGGTGATGCCGTGATGATGTACCACAACTGGACAAGTGATGAAAATGTTGCGAGATACTGTCATTGGAGCAAGCACGAGAATTTAGATACAACGGTTTGGCTTTTGAATATGTATCTTGATGAAGCTGGCTCCGGATTTGAATATCGCTGGGCAATCACCGAAAAAGGTAATGACGAGCCGATAGGCGCAATTGATGTTGTACGGATAACCGATAATAATAAAACCGCTGAAATCGGTTATGTATTGTCTAAAAAGCATTGGGGGAAAGGTTATGTTACCGAAGCCTTCAAAGCAGTAATCAATGAGTTGTTTTGTAATGGCTTTACCAAAATCAAAGCAGCACACCATGTTGATAACCCTGCTTCTGGAAGAGTTATGGAGAAATGCGGAATGACCTTTGTTGGTTATGATAAAGCAATTGCTAAATGGGAGTCTGACGAACTCTGCAATATCAAGCTTTATGAACTGTTAAAATAAAAATATTTTTTGGCGAAGAGCGCTTAGTAAAGAAATCGGCTGATAAAGAAAAGTGAAAATATCGTCAATAGGATGTTCATACAGATGCTCGAATCCTTGGGGTACGACATCGAACTGACCTATGTGAAGCGTGGGGAGGAATAAGACATGGCATCAAGTCTTGATATGATGAATATAATCTTAACGGTACAGAATTATGCTGTCCTCGTTCCGTACTGATGGCAATAGAAAAGAAAACATTTTCTAATTACTGGACACAAACCGAAACTTATGAAGCCCTTGTAAAATATTTCCATGAATTTTGACGGTTTGCATGAGACAATCGAAATGCTTCTTGCAGGTCAGGAACAGCCTGTTGATACAAGGACTTTTTCCAATGATATGGTTGGCTCAGGCAGACCGTTATGGATATGCGTGAATGTCTGAAGGAAATCGGAGCGGAAGATATGGTCATCAAAAGTATGGCAAGGCTTAATTAAATATCTATGCTCTTGAAGTTGTGGGTAATATATCTAAAATCGGATCTTGATTTGGTTTGTTTTTTATGAAATTTGCAGAAAATAAATTTTAACTTTAAAAAAATGGATTTTATGAACGGTTCGTGAACACTGAGTATAGTATAATATTATAAATCAAAGTAACCTCTTACTGAACTGCTACTGCTTAGCAATATATTATTATTGCTGAATAAAGCTGCATGATTGTATATACTAAATATTTTAGGAGGGATTAAGATGAGAGAAAGAATTATATCATTTATGCTTGCATTCATCCTTTCTCTGTCCATGTTTTCTCAGGCCATGGTTACAGACGGTTCCGAGGTGAATGCATCTGAATTGGAGGGGAACAGGGGTGCAAGACTGTCCAGCATGGCAAATAGCCCGAGCAGGGCTCCTGCTTTGTCGGGAACTTTGCAGGCACTGATCAATGGTATATCGGACGGTGAAAGCGGAACAGTCACACTTAGTAAGGATTATACTGAAAATATATACATTCCCGATAACAAGGATGTTACCATTGATCTGAACGGTCATTCTATTACTGCTGTTCGTGAAAAAAGCGAAACGACCACATTGAATACAGTGGTTGTCTTCGGTAAGCTGACCCTCACCGGAAACGGCAGTATTAAAGCCGGAGAGGTGACCAATGTACGTGGTGTTGATGTAGCAAGCAATGCCGTATTCAATATGGAAGGCGGCACTATCGAGGGCTTTAATCTTACCGGAAACGGTGCAGGCGTTCATGTGGAGAATAACGGTCAATTCAATATGAGTGGCGGTACTATTGACGGTAATACTGCATCAAACTACGGTGGCGGCGTGTTTGTATATGATAGCAAGTTAATTTCCTTTACAGGTGGTACAGTAAGTAATAATACTGCTCAGTACGGCGGCGGTCTTGCTGTCAATCTTATGAGCGAAGGTCTTGAGCTTACAGGCGGTACACTTTCAGGAAACAAAGCTGAGGAATATGGCGGCGGTCTTTATGTTGATGCAGCAGGTACGACCACCATTGACAGTATTACAATTTCGGAGAATAACGCTTCACGAGGCGGCGGTGTTTATGTTCCTGCTTCCGGTATAATTAATATTGAAAGCGAAAAGATAGAAAATAATAAAGCCGAACTGTACGGCGGCGGAATCTACGGAACTACATCGTCCAAAATCAATATAAACGGCGGCAGCGTTGAGAAAAATCATGCCGAAATCGGCGGCGGTATTTATACATCTTACAAATCGACGGTTACCGTTAAAGACGGCGCTATTTCGCAAAACCTTGCCGATACGCAGGGTGGCGGCATTTATCTTGCCGGTGAAAATAACGGCAATCGCTCCACTCTTAATATGGAGGGCGGAAAGATTGATGCGAACGAGATTTCGGCAGACAGCAGTACACGCTACGGTGCAGGCGTCTGTGCAGCGGCAGGTTCTGTGATTAATGTTAGCGGCGGTACTATTTCAAATAATAAAAATGCCGCATACGGCGGCGGTATATATTCGTACAACGACACTACATTGAATATTTCCGGCGGATTAATTAGCAATAACAGCGCAACCTCAGCCGGCGGCGGAATATATGCTTATACATGGTGTACGATTACAATGTCTGACGGCGAAATAAGCGGCAACAG
>JAFVEY010000076.1 GCA_017475765.1 Clostridia bacterium
TAGTGCCGTCAAACTCTTTGACTAACGGCTCATATTCACGCTCAGGATCAATGACAATAACCTCATCTTCGGGAAATTTTAGCAGTACATCGAACATTTCAGCCTTTGAAAACATAGACTTTCCTGCACCTGATGTTGCCAGAACAAAACCGTTGGAGTTCATTTCTGCCGTCCTGTCAAGTGCGATAACATTCTGTGTTACCAAGTTTTTGCCGTAATAGACACCGTTCTTGACAAAGTGGTCGATATGGTTGAACGGAATAAGCACTCCTGCCGCATCGGAGAGCATCGGGAAAGATATTTTATTATCGTTCTTTTTGCTGAACGGCATCTGTGCAAAGGGCAGGACAGCCTGCAAAGCCTTCGCCTGCTGACCGCCGAGCGTTTCAATCTGTAACTGATGTTTTGCACCGATAGTCTGACGGATATGTAATGTCAGTTCTTCAAGCTCCTCTTTTGTTTTGGCAGATACGGCAATGAATATTGCCACCTCAAACAGCTCACATTCCGAGCCGCCGAGTCTTTCCTGCAACTGATTGAGGTTTTTACGCTCATCAGAAAGACGGTACGGAATATAGTCACCGCCTGTTTTATGGTTTTGCTCCATACGCTTCTGAATAGTCAGCTCCAAAGCAAAGATCTTCTTTTGAAGCATATCCATAGCCTGTGACTTTGCAATTCTTGTTATCTGCTTGCTGACGGTAATTTTTTCGCTGTTGTCGATAATGTCATTTATCATTTCATCGTCAACATAAGTCGAATACTCCTTGATGAAAAGCACTCTTGTCAACTGATCGCCTATTTCTATTTCGTGCTTGCCGAAACGAAAATAGGCAGGCGTAACATAGTTTTTGATACGACTGCCGTAAGCGTTTTTCGAGAGCATAAAAGGCACTTCCGAAAACTGATGATAAAATTTGTAAAGTATCTCAAAGACTTCTTCGGGGAACAACTGATTTGTTGTAGAGCCAAGTGAGGAAAAAAGCTGCTGCAAGTCCTGATAGCACTTGAACAGCACATTTGCATTGTCAATCTTGCCTGTCGGTTTATAGGACAGAGCCATCAGCATAATTTTCTTTGCTCCTGCATCGGTACTGCCACTGATAACATCACCCATAATCTTTCTGTAATCGTCCGATATTTCGGGATAGTCCGATGAAAAGGGCATCAGCGTTTCCCTGAGAATATCCGTATCAATATCCGTATTCATCAGAAACTCCTGCAGTTTGATGTCAGTCGGAATAGAGTTCATAAGCTGTGTGTACTTCTTATAAACTTCCTGCTTTTCTTCGTCACGGAACAGCGAATAGTCGATATTCTCAAAGCTGAAAATCAGCGAGTAACTGCCGTCATAGTTCAGGAACAGACCGTTTTCGTATGCTTCCTGAAACGGTATTGTTTTTTGTGCCGTCTTTGGAATAACAGCCTTTTTCGCACCTAAAAACTTCTTGTCTATCTTATTCTTTTTCCAGAACAGCATCGTCAAATACATCCTCCTCCGGCAAGCTGCCGGTCCCAATTTAGTTTTTGTAAGCAATGAAGTTCCGGTAGTAAATTTCTTTCCAGAACTATTATGGGTGCGGAGGCTCTCCGCACGACAGAAATATCTTGTATCGGGCTTTAATGATGACAGCAGGAAAGAAAAAAGATTTACTCCTCCCGGACGCACCACCCCAAGACCGATAATAATTGCCATTTCGATAAACACTATCCAACCGATAAGGTCAATCGAAAGATCATACTGCACAAGCCACAGAACAGTCAGACCGCCAACTACAACGGCAACTGCCGCAAAGACCAACTGTATCGGCTTCAATCCGAACAGACCGCCGCCACGCTGATTGAATATGTTTTTCGTCAGCTCAACTTTAATCAATGTACATCAACTCCTATCCGGGACTTGAAGTCCCATTTGTTTTTGAAAAGATATGGTTTTTTGTATTTGTGTGTGCTATAATTAAATTGTTATTAATGCTATTAAATGAGAAGGCAGAGGTATATTTTGAATGGGAAATATCATATCGTTTGATGAAAATGTATTTGTAGATGATGATTCACTTTCGCTATCTAATGGACTTACGGATGTGCTAATAGATTTTTTATTGTTGGCTGGTTCTGAGTTAGCTGAATCAGAAAATCAAAAAATGATAACTGTGTTTTTAGCAGAAAAACAACAAACGAAAATTGGAATCGGAAATGTAGGCTTTGATATAATTACAATGCCCTGGCAAATACATACTTTTGATACAGATAAAGCTTTTTTATTAAAAACAATAAGTTATGCACGCACAATATCATTACAGCAAAGTACATGGAAAATATTGAAATATAAACCCAATTTAGAACATCTTATGTATGCACTGGACGGCTTTGAAAAATTGATCAATCGAATGTCAATAAGCGATGTTAATGAAAACAACATTAAAGAGTGGATTAATGAAGCAGAAAAAGATGATCCAATTTATTGTGGTTTTCCCAAATGTTCTAAACACGGTATAATGCTATCAATGTTTGGTTGTAAGTTTTGTAACGATGGTCTGTGATTAATAATTCATCATAATAGCCATACACATTTCGGACTGCTTCGGCAGTCCTTTTTGTCTGCCTGTTTTTACGCTGTCACAAGGTTTTTCAGCACTTGCGGCGGCTTTATCATAAGGATAAACGCACCAACAGAAACCATAAAGAAGTTCATTATACCGCCTTCAAGCGAGAACAGTTCGAGTACGCTGTTCGCCTGTGTGCTGACCGAAAATGCTTGATTTAGGTATTCGACATAGACATACCAAATCACCGCCATAAAGACTACTTCGACAACAACGGAAATATAAGTCAGGATAAACTTTCTGAAATACTGCTTTGTGGCTTCACCCGTCAGACAAGCAAAGAATACAGGTGATACACATTGAAGCATAGCAAGCTCAAAGTATCTGATAAACAGCTTGACGAACATAATCAGGATAAGCACAACGAGAGGAATAAGCACAAGCAAAATGCCTGCCGCCAACAGCAAGCCGTTGAAGAAGTCGATCAGCCAGCCGATGATCCAAGCGTCACTGTGCTGTAAGCTGACACCGACATTGATACTGTTTGCTATATCTGCCGTTAGCTGTGTAATTTGTCCGAGCCAATCCGTAGCGATAGCCACGATACCACGACAAACAACAAGCGAAACATCTACCCACACTTTTGCAAAGGTGAGCCGAGCCA
>JAFVEY010000077.1 GCA_017475765.1 Clostridia bacterium
CAAGCAGGCAAGCGATGAGAAAATGTCCGACCTGAAGCGTATAGAGTCAAAGCGGGGAGGATATTCGAGAAGAGGAAATTCTCAGAAACAGTAATATCATATTTTCGGAGGGTTACTTGGTAACTCTCCGGATTTTTTTGAAGGGAATTTTTAATATGTTGATTATTAACGCAAAAATTGTTACCATGGACAGGAATAATACCGTGATTGATAACGGGTATATCAAAACGACAGACGGCAAAATCTCTGAAATTGGCAGTATGGATAAGGCAGAAGCTGCGGATGAACCGATTTTTGATGTGAAGGGCGCAGGAATTTATCCCGGTTTTGTAGATGCACACACACATCTCGGAATGTTTGAAGATTCCATTACTTTTGAGGGAGATGACGGCAATGAGGATACAGACCCAATCACACCAAACCTGAGAGCAGTTGACGGAGCCAATCCTCTGGACAGATATTTTGCGGAGGCTCTTGCGGCAGGGGTGACAACGGTGCTGATAAGTCCGGGCAGTACCAATCCTATTGCAGGTGAAATTGCAGCCGTCAAAACAAAAGGAAGACGGATTGACAATATGATTATAAAAGCACCGGCGGCTATCAAAATGTCGCTGGGAGAAAATCCGAAATCCAGCTATAATGATAAAAATCAGATGCCTGTCACAAGAATGGCTATTGCAGCACTTATCAGAGAAACGCTGACAAAAGCAAAAAAATATTATCAGGATCAGCAGTCATATTATAATGACAGAGTCAATGAGGTTCTGCCTGAATACGATGCCAAATATGAGTCGCTGATACCTCTTTTTAAAAAGGAAATCCCTGCCCATTTTCACGCCCACAGGGCAGATGATATTTTTACTGCTTTGCGCATTGCAAGGGAATTTGATATCGAATGTGTCATTGTTCATGCAACGGATGGTCATTTAATTGTAGAGGAGCTGAAAGACGAATGTAAAGGCGTGTTATCAGGTCCCTTTATGACAGACAGAAGCAAACCGGAGCTTAAAAATCTGACATCCGCTTCCCCCGGTATCATGTCCGGCAGCAGCATACCCACAGCAATTATCACCGACCACCCCGAAACGCCGATCCAATATCTTCCTCTTTGCGCTGCGGTTGCAGTTCGTGAGGGTATGGACGAAATACAGGCTCTCAGAGCAATTACGATCACACCAGCAGAAATTTGCGGTATAGCCGACAGAGTCGGTTCGATTGAAATAGGGAAGGACGCTGATTTTATCGTGCTTGACGGCAGTCCCCTTGATATCACCAAAAAGCCTTCTGCCGTTTTTGTTGACGGCATTTTAGCGGATTCAGAATTATTGTAAATATATCTAAAAATAAATCATAAATTTTTAACATAAATTTCGATAAAACTATTCCATTTTTTAGTTAATAGTGTTATAATATAGTCAATCTCAGCGATGAGAGATCCAAAAACAAGGAGGCTTGGCTTATGAAGTACAACATTATAGGCAGAAAAGTAAATCTCAAAGATAATTTCAAGGAGCGTGTCTACAAAAAGCTCGGAAAATTTGAAAAGATTTATTCTGAAGATGCAGAGGCTACTGTAACGGTAACGGTAGAAAAGAACCGTCAGACAGTCGAGGTTACGATACGTGATAACGGAATGATGTACCGTGCAGAAAGTATTGCACTTGAGATGAACGACGCTCTTGACGCAGTCGTTGATATACTTGGAGGACAGATCAGAAAGAACAAAACAAAGCTCAGCAAGAAATTCAAGGCTGATTCCTTTGAGGAATATTTTACCGCTCTGGAAGGCGAATTGGAAGAGGAAGAGCTGGAGGATGAGGATTATACAGTAGTCCGCAAAAAGACATTTTCCATTAAACCTCTCAGTGTAGAGGAAGCCATCCTGCAGATGAATATGATAGGCCATGAATTCTTTATGTTCCGCAATGCGATAACAAATGAAATCAATGTTGTATATAAGCGTAAAAACGGAACATACGGACTGCTGGAGCCACAGGAATAATACCGTTTGAATTTCGCATAGCGCAGAAAACTCCCACATGATAAGATCAAGGATTTTATCATGTGGGAATATTATTTTATTTGTTTTTGTTATATATGATCTGAAGCCCCTTGATCAGCAGATCGTTATCAAGAATGATCTTATGACGGCAGTTGGGAATAATTTTTTTGGAAAGTCCTCCCGTTGCGACGATTGTCGGTTCGCCTTCGATCTCACCGCATATTCTGTCTATGATGCCGTCTATCATGGCTGCATTGCCGAACACAGCACCCGAACGCATACAATCAGCGGTGTTGGTTCCTATCGTTTTTTTGGGCGTGTCAAGACTGATTTCCTGAAGTTGTGCGGCATTTTTGGTAAGCGACTGCATTGCGACACGTACGCCAGGACAGATTACGCCTCCCCGATAGATGCCGTTTTTGTCAACAACAACAATGGTGGTCGCCGTACCCATATCAACCACGATCAGCGGCTTCGGATAATTGGCAGCGGCGGCAACGCATCCCACAACAATATCACTTCCGAGGGTTGCCGGATTGTCAATCTGTATGTTAAGCCCTGTTTTAATCCCCGGCCCCACTATCATTGGCTCACAGGAGATAATCCTCATCACAGCCTGTTTCAGTACTTCATTCAGCGGCGGAACAACCGAAGAAATAATCGCTCCGGTAAAATCGGCAAGAGAGCATTTTTTTATTTCGATAAGACTTCTGAAAATGACGGCGTATTCATCCTCGGTTTTATTGATATCAGTATTGATTCTGGCAACAAAAACGGGATTTGAATTTTCCACAGCGCCGAAAACGATATTCGTATTGCCTACGTCTAATGCCAATAACATTTATTTTTCCTCCTTAGCGTTTACGGTTACGATTGATTTTTTAAGCTCTGTGCCTGGATCAAAGTGTACATCAAGCTGATTAAAGGGTATCTCAATGCCGTTTTCATCAAGGGCATTCTTAATTTTTTCTCGCATACTGAGCAGAATCGTCCAGTAATTCTCCGATTTGCACCATATCCATACGATCAGATCAACGCTGCTGTCATTGAATTTATCCACAGATACTTTATTGTTTCTTTCCTGCAGAACCAGCTCGTTTTCTTTGATCAGCTTCATGATCACCTCACGTGCTTTCTCGATATCCTCTTTATAGGATATCGGCACAGGAATATCCGCCCTTCTGAAATCAAGAGAGAAGTGATTGATGACATTGTTAGATGTCAGTCTGGAATTCGGTATCATCACTTCTTTGTAATCGTAAGTTCTGAGCGTGGTATACATCATTTCGATTTTGATGACTTCTCCGATGATTCCTTCGGTTTCAATAAAATCCCCTGTCCGGAACTTTTTATTAAGTATAATAAGCGTGCCGCTGGCAACATTTGAAAGACTGTCTTTCAGAGCCAGACCGACAGTAACCGCAGCAGCGCCGAGAGCTGTCACGATGGTTGATATATCGAATCCCAGCGTTCCTATCACACAAACTCCCAGAAGTATCAGGAGTGTTGTATTGACCACCGAATCAAGGAAACTTATTACCGTCTGGTCTGCCTTGCCTCTTTTCAATGCACGGTTGATAATTTTTCTCAGCAGCTTGATCAGCCACCATCCGCCGACAAAAATAACAATGGCAGCAATGATATTCGGAATCATGCCGATCAGCCAATCTGATTTATCATTAAACCACTTTTCAAGACGGCTCAGCTCCTGCCCGACATTATCCGGCGAAAGAACTTCATCCAAATATAAAAAATCCATACAATTCCTCCTCCTTTATCAAAACAACTCCATTATAACATATATTTTCCTTATATAAAAGCCAAAGGATTGAATTTTTCTATTACTTTATATAATTTCTGACGGCTTTTCCTTGAAAAAATGTTCCGTTTATTGTATGATAAATAGAGGTATTATGCACGAAAGGGAATTTACTATGGACTATTCTTTGATTCAGAATGCAGATAAGGATCTGATTTATTACGGTGTTTATAACACTGAGGCAGAGCTTCTGGACGGCAGCGATCTGCTTTGCGCTGTTCGTAAGAGCTTTTTTGAAAGCGGTAAACGTCAAAAAAACCGCAGCAGTTTTAATTTTTACGGAGAGATTTATCGCAGCGCCTATACAATGGAGGAAAATAAGCCTCTGAAATGGAAAAAGCTGATAGGATCAAAGCAGTCTGAAAAAACGGTCGTCAGCGATAATGGTTATTTTGTTGAAACACTTGACCTCGACAGAAAACCGGTCAAAAGAACTTATTATGACAATCATCATATATGGATATCGACAGAATATTTTTCACCTACTGACAGAAGAATCCCGACTATCTCCCTGAAACCGTCAACAGACGGCAACAAGCCTGTGATCATCCGCAGAAAATCAGACGGTCAGACTGACATTTTGTATCCTTTTGAACAGGTTGTGGAGAAGGCTCTGACCGATAAACTCAATATCATAGACGGTGAACCGCAGATCTTCTGCCGTACAAGCTCAGGCAGCTTCTATTTCTGCACACATAGTGAATCGGAAAAAAGGAGCGAAGCCCTAAAAAAACTGCTTGAAAAGGAAGAAGATACCGATATTGAACAGAATACCGGAGAAGAAATCATACCTGCATTTGAGGTCAATGCGGATGCTCTGAATGAAGCTCCTGCCGTTTTGGAGATAACAGAGGAGAATATTGCCGCTGCTTCGGATGTGGAAGAGGTTACCGAGGAAGCTGAAATCGTGCAGGAAGAGGACGAAGAAAATATTTCTTCGGAACCGGCGGAGGAAACAGTCGATGAGGATGAAGTAACCGAAACAGAAGAGTCTGCTATTTCCGAACATGAACCGACTGAACTGATACCTGAAACCTTTTCTCCGGCTGCTGTTCCCGGAGAAACAGAGGACAGCGATAATGTTCCTGATCTTTCAGCAGAAAGCTTTTCGGATGAAACTCCGGAATATATACCGAACAGACCGATTTGTGCCTTTATGCAGGATTGCCCGTATGAATATATCAATAAGATGATCATTGATTCGGGCGGAAAGCAGTATTATTATTTCGGCGATATAGCCGATGATAAGCGCAGCGGAAACGGACGAACGGCTATGTCTGACGGAAAAACTGCTTATGAGGGCAGCTATAAGGACGATAAAAGGGACGGATTCGGTGTTTATTATTTCAAATCGGGCAAGCTGTGTTATGCCGGTTCTTGGAAACAGAACAGAAGAGAAGGTCTCGGCATTGCATTTTCACCATCTGACGGAAGCGCCTTTATCGGAAAATGGCAGGATAATAACTCCATTGGCATAGGAGCTAGCTTTGATAAGGACGGAAACCTTGTCTATCTCGGCAAAACTGAAGATGGCAAACGAAGCGGAACAGGCATTACCTATTCACCGGAAAAGGACACTTTCTTTGTCGGTAAGTATAAGGACGGTGAGTTTCTCGGAACAGGAACCCAGTTTGACAGCGATGGCAATATGCTTTATGTCGGCGGCTACCGTGGCGGTATCAGAACCGGAAAGGGTACGTCATATCATGCAGACGGCACAGTTTGTTACCGTGGCGAATGGAAGAATAACAGATACCACGGCGAGGGAATACTTTATCTTTCTGAGGGCGGTACCATCAGCGGAACCTTCAGAAATGGCAGGGCTGACGGCAAGTGTACACTTACAGACAGCAGCGGCAGAGTCATTTATACAGGCAGCTTTGCAAATGATATCTATAATGGTACGGGAAGGCTTTTCTCAGAGGACGGCAGCTATGTCGAGGGACGCTTTGTTGACGGTGAGCCGACAGGTATCTTTAATGAATATGATAGTGAAAAACAGCTGGTTTACTGCGGAGAATGGAACGATATGCACCGCAGCGGCAAGGGCATTGAATACAAAGACGGCGAAAAGCTCTATGAAGGAGAATTTAAAAATTCCCTTTATGACGGTGATGGAAAGCTGTACAGCGAAGGCAGGCTGATTTATTCAGGAGGCTTCGTCGGCGGTATCAAAACCGGATACGGTGTTGAATATAACGGCAGCGATATCAGGTATATCGGTATGTGGAAGGACGGACTGTACAGCGGCTGCGGAATACTTTATGATGACGGTCTGCCGAGATATACAGGCTGCTTTAAAAACGGCAGACGGGAGGGCAGGATCAACGAAATATCTGAAAAGAGTATCATACGCAAATGTGTTTATAAAAATGATGAGCTTATTTATATGTGTGAATATTCTCCAAACGGACTCCTGTTATATTATGGTAATGTAAAAGACGGCTTAAGAAATGGAATGGGCAGCCTGTTCAATGAAAATTGCGAAAAGGAGTTTGAAGGCATTTTCAAAAATGGGGAACCCGAAAAAACAATGCAGGTATTCTATAAAGTGTTGGATGAGCTTCCTTCATGTGAAGAGCTTGCAGAAACAGAATATGAATATTATCGTCAGGCACCACAGTATGCGGTCGAAAAGGCGGTATCGGGCGGTGTATATACCGGTCAGCTTAAAAGTGGAAAACCTGACGGCAAGGGTACGGTGATGTATTCCGATCACCGATATACAGGAATGTTTATTGACGGTCTGCCTTGCGGAGAAGGTGTCATATATATGACAGACGGCAGCAAAATAAGCGGAGTATTTAATACCTCGGATTCATATAACGGTGAAGCGCTGACTTTTGCCGACATTACATATTACATGACTGCCAAGTGACAGGGAGGTACGCATGAAAACGCTTTATATTTCTGATCTGGACGGAACGCTGCTCAATAAGTCGGCTGAGCTGTCCGAAAGAAGTGCAGAGATCATCAGTCATTTATGTCAAAAGGGTATGCTGTTTACCATAGCAACAGCAAGAAGTCTGAGTTCCATTGAGATACTCGACAGACTTGATATACAGCTGCCTTGTGTTCAGCTGAACGGAGTACTGATGTATGATTTTGGTACCAAAGCGTACACAGGATGTACACCGATCGAAACCAAGGCAGCTCAGAAAGTGACGGATATCCTAAGAGCGCATGACAGAATGTCTTTTGTTTATAAATCAGATAGTGAATACGGGATACACGTTGAATTTGAAAAGCTGAAAAATGAGGTTGAACGAAATTTCTTTGAAGCAAGAAAAGATAAGGACTACAAAAGTTTCTCACAAACCGACAAAATACAGATCGGCGATAGTGACAAGGTTATCTACTTTACAATGGTGGATGAGTATGACAAGCTACTGCCTATCCATCAGGAAATCAGCTGTGTAGCGGGTGCAAGGTCAACGCTTTACAGCGATAATTATTCAAGATACTATTTTCTTGAAGTGTTCAGCAGCAAAGCTACCAAAGCACGAGGAATGCTGAAAATAAAGGAGCTTCTGGGTGCGGAAAGAGTAGTGGCTTTCGGTGATAATCTGAATGATATAGAAATGCTTAAGGCAGCGGATGTGGGAATTGCAGTCGGTGATGCAGTTGAAGATGTAAAGGTGATTGCCGATACGGTCATCGGCAACAGCTATGAAGACGGAGTTGCCGAATATCTTCTTAGTGAATATCGTTCTATAAAATAAGAAACAGGCAGCCACGATTTGGTCTGCCTGTTTTTAGTTGTCAAGCAATTCACTTGACAGTAATTTTATGATGTTCTCTTCCTGTCCGGAAAAATATGCTGCATAATATCTTTCGTTTTTAATGATATGGATATCGCTCAGCTTTTCACTGGTGATCAATTTAAAATCGGCAGAAAGTCCTGAACCGTCTATTTTTGAATAGCATTCTTTCATTGTCCATAATCGGATAAGTTCAGCCGGGATATCTTTTGCGGTCTGTGCCGCTTCCAACTCTTCAGTAGAACAAAAATATTTTGCTGTCCTTAACATAATTTTTCTGATATCGGTGATATCAACGGCTGTTTCGTTTTTGGAAAGGATGCAGGCACAGGCATTGCGGCAATGGCTCAGGCTGAAAAATATCTCAGGGTATTGTTTCAGATAGGGCTTTCCGTTATTTCCAAAAACAAATTCAGGCTTTATGTCCGTTATTGCATACTCGTTTCTTAGTGCATACCGGAGAAGAAGGTAAACAGCGGCGCTGTTTACTTTATCATTCTTCAGTCGCAGACTGTCCATTTTTTTGATTCTTTGCATACTAAGACGGGGCACAGCCGCCGATATAAATTCCTCCCCCAATGTATCTGAATTTTCTAACAGATAGATCATATAGCAACCTCCGAAGTAATTATAAATTTATTGTAACAGCTTGATTAACATCTGTCAAACTCCCGTGAATAAAAATTCTGTATTTGCTGATAATAACATAAAATGGCTTAAAATCATGTTGATATTTACAAATTTGTAATTCACAGCAACAATAGCTGACAAAAACTTGCAATTTGCATAAGTGATGTGCTATAATGCTCTAAGGTGCAAAATTGCGGCTGCCGTACTGCTGCAATTTGTAATGCAGTTTTTATTATCTATCACTACTTTGTACGGAGAAGGCGGTATCAGTATGGGACAGCTATGTTTGGGCTGTATGAAGGAAAATCTTGGCGAGAAAGTGTGTCCGTTCTGCGGTTTTGATAGTTCAACCGTTCAGCCGGCGCCGTTCCTGCCTTTAGGAATAAAGTTGCAGCAGGATAAATATCTTGTGGGTAGAAAAATAGAAAATAATGCCGAGGGTGCCCGATATATCGGGTACAGCGAGGCAGTACACTCACCTGTTATCATCCGTGAATTTATGCCTGCCGGTATCTGCGGCAGAGCAAGGGGTAAGACAAATGTTGTTATCAGAAGCGGCTTTGAAAGCAGATATAATGAGATAAACGAAAAATTTCTCAGCTATTACCGAACAATCGCAAGACTCAGGGATCTGACAGCCGTGGCTTCTATTTTCGACATTTTTACCGAAAATGGCGTTTCATATACGGTTGAGGAATATTATGATTCGATTCCCTTTACGGAATTTATAGAGCGCAGAGGCGGCAGTATCGACTGGAATACAGCACGTCCGCTTTTCATGCCCCTGATTGCCGCTTTGTCGTCGCTCCATTCGGCGGGGATCGGTCATTATGCGGTTTCTCCTGAAAATATTGTTGTCACGACTTCCGGTAAGCTCAGACTGACAGGCTTTGCCATTGACGATATAAGACGTTCGGGAACGAACTTTGAACCCGAACTGATGGACGGCTGTGCGGCAATGGAGCAGTATATGGACAGCGCCGATATTTCGGAAGCTACCGATATTTACGGCTTTACCGCAACGCTTTTCTACGCTCTCACAGGCAGACTTCCCGAAAACAGCTGTGACAGAAAGCCTGACGGCAAGCTGCCGATACCGACAGCGGTATTCAAGCGTCTCCCTTCTCATGTTGTAACGGCTCTTGCAGGCGGTCTGCAGGTTTCTCCCAAAAAGAGGATCCAGAGCTTTGAGGAAATGCGCACACAATTAACTTCGGCTCCGACCGTAAAGGCAGTACGCACAGAGGCAACAAGAAGCGCCATCCAGAGTGAGGCAGCAAACAGATATACACCGAAGAAAACGGGAGTGCCAGGTTATGCCTGGGCGGCTATGTCCGTACTTTCCTGTATTTTGATACTTCTTGTAGCAGGAATTGTGTGGATCAGTCAGCATCCTATGGACAGTCTGAATATTTTCGGCAATCATGCCGCAGAGGAAAGCGAAGAATCCGAGCAGTCAATACTTGACCCCGATATGATTCAGGTTCCCGACCTTGTTGGCAAGGATTATGATGAGCTTGTCGCAAAACAGACTTCTGATTCAAACTATATTATCATAAAAGCAAATGAAGATACATTCAGCAATAAGGACAGGGAAGGAATTATCTCCTCTCAGAGCCCCGAACCGGGCATGAAGGCTGAAAAGGGTGTTATCATAGTAGTTACCGTCAGCAAAGGGCTTCCGAATAGAGAGCTTCCCGTTATTGCGGGACAATCTGTTGAATCTGCTGTAAAGGCGCTGAATGAACAGGGTTTTATTGCTTCACCGGGCAGCTATACAGCAAGCGATTCTGTTGAATCGGGCAAGGTAATAGGCTATGAAAACTACAATGCCGGCGATCTTGCGCCTTATGGAGCAAAAATCAGTCTTAATATTTCCGCAGGTGCTGAAAATCCGGACTAATTCAAATAGCTCATAATAATAGCCTGAAATTTCACATTGAAATTTCAGGCTATTTCAATAATATATCCAAAAAATAAAGGAGGACACCGTAAAAATTCGGTCACGATGTCCTTCAGGTCAATTTTTTAATTTTTTCTTCGGTCTTTTGTATCAGATTATAAAGAGAAGGGGCAGATTCCGGAAATTGATTGGAGAATACTTCGGGTGAAAGATTGGGAGCTGCCATATTATCCATTCCTTGAAAACCGTCGGCAGGCTTGCCCGATGAAATTTGTGTGGCGTTAGTTTCTATAATGTTCATAAGTGCCGATGAAAGTCCGGAATACATCTCGGAATTCACGGAAAACATAGCCTGTGGATTTTTGGGATTGGCAGAATATACGGTTCGCAGCATTTTATATACAGAAACCATCAGATAGGACGAAACCTCTGTGGTAAGTCCTTTGCTGTTTGACTGTGCAAGCAGCTCATACATGATATTAATGGAATTTAAAATGAGTTTTTTGTTCAGGGTAACAAGCGTGTTTGATTTTGTATTATCATCATTTTTCTGATTCTGCAGATCGGGCAGATCCTCCAGTTTCAGCGTTGCACCCTGCCTGTCGGGAGTTCTGCCGAGCAGATAATCACAGGATACATTATAGTAGTCTGCTATATGGATGACGAAATCAAGTCCACATTCTCTGATTCCTTTTTCATAATGTGAAAGCAAAGCCTGAGAAACTCCCAGTTCCATTGCCGCCTGTTTCTGACTAAGCCCTCGTTCTTTTCGCAAAAGCGTTATGATTCTTGGAAAATCGCTGTTCATGTTACACCTCTTGACTTTATGTAATGAAAATACTAATATATAAGTAACGGTTTGATTTATCTGTTTACATAAATCGACTCCGATCAACATATAAACAGCAAGTAAATTATATAATATTTAAAACAATTTGTAAAGTTTTTTTTGACCGTTTAAGAAAATAATTTTTAAGGAGTTTAAACTATGCAGTCTTATGTCATTAATCTTATCCGGCATGGAGCCGTTGATGAAACGCTGAAGGGGAAGTATATTGGTTCAACGGATGTGCAGCTTTCCAAAAAAGGGAGAGAGGGACTTGTCGCAATAAGAGAGGGAACAGGTTATCCGCAGCCGCAGAAGTTATACAGCAGTCCTCTTTTGCGCTGCACAGAAAGCTGTGAGATCATTTATCCGGGCATGGATATCAATTGTCTGGGATCTTTCAGAGAATGCAGCTTTGGTGAATGGGAGGGGAAGAGCGCTGCCGAGCTTTCGGAAAATCCTTTGTTTGCCGAATGGCTTCAGAATTCGGACAAAACACCTCCTCCGGGCGGAGAAAGCGGAAAGGACTTTGCTGCAAGAATCAGCAAAGGCTTTGAAAGACTGGTCGAAACGATGTCAGCAGAGGGTATAACTGAGGCGTCACTCATCACTCACGGGGGAGTTATCATGACCATACTTGCCATTTACGGACTTCCGCAGGCACCGAGCTATCAATGGAGAATGGATAACGGCTATGGATTTTCTGTGCGTGTCAATCCGTTTCTTTGGATGAGAGACAGAGTGGTCGAGGTGTTCGATACCTGTCCGAGGGCGCCGAAAAGAGAAGAAATCTCCGAAAACAGCGAAAATATTTAGCGTTTTGCCGTTAATCAATATAAATTCTATAAAATTTTATTAAATAAATTGAAATTATGGAAAAAATGGTATATAATATAGTTTGTACACTTAAACCGATAATATATAACATATAAAGGAGAGAAATTCATAATGACAAGGATTGACATTTTTTCAGGCTTTCTCGGAGCAGGAAAAACGACTTTGATAAAAAAGCTCATCAAGGAAGGCTATAAGGATGAGCAGCTGGTTCTGATTGAAAATGAGTTCGGTGAAATAGGTATAGACGGCGGCTTTCTTAAGGAAGCAGGCATACAGATCAATGAAATGAATTCGGGCTGTATTTGCTGCTCTCTTGTCGGTGATTTCAGAGAAGCTCTCACAAAGGTGCTTGATCAGTATCATCCGGACAGAATTCTCATCGAGCCGTCCGGTGTCGGCAAACTTTCTGACGTAATCAATGCAGTAAAGACAGTTGCCAGCGATGAGGTTATTCTCAACAGCTTTATTACCGTTGCGGACGCTTCAAAGGTAAAGAGCTATATTAAAAACTTCGGCGAATTCTATAACAATCAGATAGAGTTTGCCAGCACGATTATTCTCAGCAGAACACAGAATATTTCCGATGAGAAATTGGCACAGGCTGTTGTGCTGATCAAAGAGCATAACACAAAGGCTTCTATTGTAACAACTCCGTGGGATGAACTGACAGGCGAGCAGATACTTTCAGCAGCAGACGGCAAGGCTCTTCTGACAGTAGACGATGTACATCCTGATGAACATGAGCATCATCATCACCATCACCACGACCACAATGAGGAGCATGAGCATCATCACCACGACCACGATGAGGAGCATGAACATCATCACCACGACCATGATGAGGAGCATGAGCATCATCACCACGACCACGATGAGGAACACGAGCATCACCATCACCACCATCATCACCATGCCGATGAGGTATTTACAAGCTGGGGAGCCGAAACGACAAAGAAATTTACAGAAGAAGAAATAAAGAGTATTCTGGAAGCACTTGCTGACAGCGAAAAATACGGTATTGTTCTCAGAGCAAAGGGTATTGTAGCTGCTCAGAACGGAACATGGATACACTATGACTTTGTTCCGGAGGAAATAGATGTAAGAACAGGCGCAGCAGATTATACAGGCAGAATCTGTGTTATCGGTTCTAAACTTAATGAAGAAGAGCTTAAAAAGCTTTTCGGAATCTGAACGGAGTGAAACAATCAATGAAGGAGATACCGGTATATTTGTTTTTGGGCTTCTTGGACGGAGGTAAAACAAGATTTATACACGAAACTCTTTGCGACAAGCGTTTTCAGAGCGGCGAAAAAACACTCTGTATCCTTTTTGAGGATGGAGATGAAGAGCTTGACACTTCCAAATACAGAGGCGGAAAAAATGTTACCATTATTATTGCCGATGGTAAGGAGAGCCTTACTCAGCAATTTTTGGAGGACAGCCTGAAAAACAGCGGCGCAGAAAGAGTTATGATCGAATATAACGGAATGTGGACGCTTCAGGAGCTGGCTGTGGTTCTGCCGCAGAACTGGCAGATTTATCAGATTATGATGATGGCTGATGCCAATAATTTTGAAACCTATAACAATAATATGCGTCAGCTTGTGTATGATAAAATCAATTCAACGGAGGTCATATTCTTCAATCGCTGTAAAGCCGGTTTGGATAAAATGCCCCTCCATACGATCGTAAGGGCTATTAACCGCCGCACAGCTATCATATATGAATATGAGGACGGTACAGTTGAGAATGACGATATTGTTGATCCTCTCCCTTATGATTTGGACGCTCCTGTTGTCGAGATCAACGATGAAGATTTCGGACTGCTTTATCTTGATGCTATGGATAAGCCGCAGAACTATGACGGTAAAACCATTAAATTCAAGGCGCTTACCGCAAGAAGTCCTAAGCTGCCAAAAGGCAGTTTTGTAGGGGGCAGATTTGCCATGGCTTGCTGTGCTGAAGACATACAATATGTAGGTTTTATGTGCAGATGGAAGCAGGCAGACACCGTTAAGAATAAGGGTTGGTATACAGTAACCGCCGAGGTCAGGGCTGAGCGTGACAAGCTGTTTAACGGAGAGGTCGGACCGATCCTTTATATTAAAGAAGTCAAGTCTGCAGTAAAGCCGGAAGAAGAAACGGTTTACTTTTCCTGACAAACAGCAATTAATTTACAAATAAGTTTAACACTTTCAATAATGCAAAACATCCGGGGAAGATATCATTCCTCGGATGTTTTGTTTGCGGTTCTTTTATTGTTCAAATACAAAATCATAAAGTGCTTCAAGCTCGTCATTTTCATCAGCTATAACAAGAACCTGACCGCTTTCCGTCCAGTCGTCATAGTAGTTACTGCTCATCGGAACGCTGTGTTCCTGTCTTTCATACTTCAGGGAAAAGAGAAGATCGAAACCTTTGTCAGTCAGTACGGCAGGGTTCATATTGGTTGTCAGATAAGCAGAAATAGAGTAGCCTGTATATGGCATTAACAACGGATTGCTGCTCAGCTTTGACAGCACGGTATTGATAACGGTTCTCTGCCTTTGTGTGCGGTCAAAATCAGAACCGGCACTATCTCTGTCTCTTGCATACCAAAGCGCCTGACGGCCGTTTAAATGGACAAGAGCGGTATTGCCGTTTTCTTCTGTGTAATCATAGTCATAACTGTCTGGATCAAGCTCCATTTCGGTATCAACCTGGTGATTTCTGTAACTTTGCCAGTTGATATATTCTATTTCCTCTCTTGAAAGCGCAAGGTCAATTCCTCCGACAGCGTCAATCATATCCGTAAAGCTCTGAAAATCAACAATAAGATAGTTATCGATCCTGATATGAAAGTTATACTCAACCGTTTCTGCCGCCAGCTTTGCGCCGCCATAGGCATAGGCGGCATTGAGCTTGTCATATCCGTAATCGGGAATATAGACATACAGGTCACGCATAAACGATGTCAGCTTGAGTTTCTTTGTATTTTTGTCGATTGTCAGAAGAATAATCGAATCAGATCTTCCGTGTTTGCCGTCCTGATGATTGTCCTCGCCGAATATCAATATATTTTCAACGCCGCTTTTGCTTTTCAGTTCTATTCCGGAGCTGTGCTCAATAGTATCATACGAGTAATTGACCCTTGAAAGAACAATGATAATATAAATACCTGACAGGATCAGAATAATAGCGGCAAGAATCAGTATAAAACTTAAAAATCTGACAAAACAGCCTTTTTTGGGTTTTTGAGGTTGCGGTTCATGTTCTTCGTCCGGTTCTTTATGTTCATCATAGTATTGTTTTGTTTTAGTTCTGTCATGTACATAAAAGCCGTCGCCGTAATCCATTCTGTCGCTGCTGCTGTATATATCGTTTTTATCTGCCATTTTCATTTCATCTCCCTTAAAAATGCGGCACAGCCAATAAACAGCGTTCTGCTGTCTGAGCTGTGCCGTAATTCCGTTATTCTGTGTTTCCGTCTCCGAATACAAAGTTTGCTGTTTTTACTCTGAAATCATCCCAGTCAATTATAACAATACAGCTTTGCGGCCAACCGCCTATATAAATCGGATGATCATCATCTGAGTAGTAGAAATCTACTCCGATTTTATCATATTCAGGCGCTGATGTCGAAACAATATCATAATTAAGATACTTTGTGATATTAGTGGCAAGAGTAGTGATTTCGGAGGTTTTAAGATTAGTGGTAATCAGCGGACCTATTTCATAGATAATAGACATGGCAGTAGAAAAATCGGAATTTTTCAATCTGTTTACAAGAAGGCTGATAACATTTCTTTGACGCTGTGTTCTTGTGTAATCGTCGCCGCTGCAGATGCCCTCTTCACCACGGTTTCTTGAATGCCAGAGAGCCTGTCTGCCGTTAAGATGAACCATTGCTACGTTTTCTCCGTCAGCATTGGGGGTGTAGGTGTAGCTTGAAGCGTCAAGTTCGTTACGTGTTTCAACCTGATGGTTTTTCCAGCACTGCCAGTCGATATAATCGACTTCTTCCTGAGTCAGCTCAATATCAATACCGCCCAATGTGTCTATGATATTTTTAAAACTTGCAAAGTCAACAATCGCATATCTGTCTATTTGGATACCGTAATTGGATTGTATTGTATTGACAGTAAGTGCTGCTCCGCCAAGATTGAATGCAGCGGTCAGCTTATTTTCATCATATCCGGGAATGGCAACATAGGTATCACGCATAAATGAAAGCAGTTTGAGTTTTTTATGTCTTGTGTCGATGGAAAGAAGGATCATCGTGTCCGAATTGCCCCTGTCCTGATTATATCTTGTATCAGCGCCGATAATAAGAATATTGAGGATATCAGAATCGGTCAGAAGAGTGCCGTCATACGAATTGGTGTTTTTGCTCGTATTTGTATTGCCGGAAGAGTTCTTTGAGTTTTCGTTATTATTTTGGGAGGACTCATATGATTCATAGTTGACCCTGCTGAAATAATTGTACATAACAAGGCATCCCGAACCGGATATGATCATGATAACTCCCAAAACGACAGCGCAGATCCTGAGTGCGAGTTTTGAACCGCCTTTATTTTTATTCGCTAAAAATGTCTGCCCGGATTTCTCATAAGAGGGGATACTGCTGCTGTGATCCTTAGGCGAGTCATAAAACACAACTTCGTCTTCGGAAGCTAGTGTACTTTTAGAGGTTTTACTTTTTGGAGCTTCAGATAGATTCTTTTTGGTGCTTAACGTCTTATCGGATGTTTCATTTTTGCGTTTATCAGACATATTAATTCTCCTTTAAACAGGTGCAATATGAATTATTCAAATTTTTTACCAACCAAAAACATTATAGAATAGATTAATGCAATATTCAAATAAATTAGAAAAAAACGTCGCTATGAATATTTTTTGCCGTTGACAAGCATATAAATTGTACAGTTTTACAATGTTATATGTTGATCATCCAGCGAAAGATAGTAGGACGGAAGAAAGTCCTTCATAAAAATTTCAACTTCCGGCAGCTGCATTTTTTCAAGGTATTTGACAGATTCTTCTTATGCTCTTACAAATTCATTGTTACCCATTTGTTCCTCTTCAATACATTTGATAAGTGCTGACAGCTTATCCGCAGCCTTTACAAGAGCAAGCAGCTTTGTGTCCTCGCTGCCGCAGGTAATGATTTTTTCATATTCATCACGCAGATATTCCGGCAGAGCTGACAGCAGCTGGTTTGAAGCTTCTGCCTCGATATCCGCATACGCTTTTCTCAGCGTTTTGCTGGAATATTTTATTGGTGTGGGCAGATCTCCGGTGATGATTTCCGTACAGTCGTGATACATAGCGATGACAGCAGCTCTTTCGGGATTAATATTGCCGCCCAGTTTTTTATTATGGATCACACAAAGTGCATGAGCAATAATCGCCACAGTCAGACTGTGTTCACTTATATTTTCTATGCGGGTGTTATTCATCAGCGACCATCGGTTGATATATTTCATTCGTGACATGATCGCAAAAAAATGGTAGTTTTCCATGGTGATACCTCTTTTACGGTGTTTTGTTAAATTTCGTATATCAGCTTGCAATTACGCTTTCGGTTATGATACTATTGTCTTATCGAAAGGAGGAGATTGGTGTGAGTGATTCAGCGCAATGTTTAAGCTGCGTACATTATGTTTATAATGAAGATTGGGAAGAATATGAATGTCTTGTTTCTCTGGATGAGGATGAATATGCGGCGCTTATGAGCGGCAAATATCAGGGATGTCCGTATTTTCGCCTTGATGATGAATACGGAGTGGTCAGGAAACAAATGTAGAACTCCGCATTGATACTGATGCGGAGTTGATGGTGAGGGTTTACTTTCTGCTTATTTTCTGTAATATTTCTCAGCTTACATAAACAGCGATACAATAAACGGAATTCCGTATGAAATAAATGACATAATAGCCGTTGCCAGGACAAGACCGCCGAGAATCGCTATGCAGGCATCTTTCAGCCTGAAGTGGAAAAGAGCAGCGACAAGAGAGCCTGTCCAAGCTCCGGTTCCGGGAAGAGGAATTCCTACAAAAAGGAAAAGTCCCCATTTTTTATGCTTCATGATTTTCTGAGCGCCTTTTTCTGCTTTTTCTTCGAGCTTGTTGATCATTTTAACGAATTTTGTATTTTTCAGAAGGTCAAATATTTTTTCTATAAATAAGAGTATAAAGGGTATCGGCAGAATATTGCCGATAATACAGATCGGTATGGCACGCCACATATCAATATTCAGAATACTTGCGGCAATCAGACCTCCCCGAAGCTCCAGTATCGGACAAAGAGATATCAAAAAAACAATCAGCTCAGACGGTATGCCCCCAAGTGATGACACCATATTTTGAATTAAGTTTTCCAAATTGAATTCCTCCGTTTTTTAAATCCATCCTATTTATTATAGCCTAAGTTAAATCCGTTGACAATACCTATTTTATTTTTTTGTTAATTTGTTATTATATATCTGTACGATAAAATGTGCAGACAGAAAATCAACACTTTCAATTTAATTCCAAATATGATATAATACAATAAAATTTAAATCGGATGGTGATTTTATGAAATTCATACATCTTTCAGATCTTCATATCGGAAAGAAACTCAACGGATTTTCTTTGCTTGAAGATCAGGAATATATACTGGGAGAAATTCTGGAAGGTATCAGGCGTGAAAAACCGCAGGCAGTCCTGATTTCCGGAGATGTATATGATAAATCAACTCCATCTTATGAAGCTGTCAGGCTTCTCGACAGGTTTCTGGATGCACTTGATATTGACGGACTTTCAGTTTTTGTCATCAGCGGAAATCATGATTCCCCCGATCGGTTGTCCTTTGGTTCGGGAAGAATGAAAAAAAGCGGATTGTTTATCAAAGGCGGCTTTGACGGAGAGCTTTCGCCTGTTGTACTGGAGGATGAATATGGTCCTGTCAATTTCTATCTTCTGCCGTTTATCCGGATAGCCGATGTTAATTATGTATATGGTACGGATATCAAAGATTATACTGAAGCGTTTCAGCTGGTTATTGAAAAAATGCAGCTTGACCCTTCACAGCGGAATGTCTTGCTTTCTCATCAGTATGTTGCCGGAGCTGTTCTTTCGGAATCCGAGAGTACAGTCGGCAGTCTGGACAGTATCGCTGCTGAAGTTTATCAACCCTTTGATTACACAGCTCTCGGACATATTCACCGTCCGCAGTTTGTCATCGGCGATCGTTTGTGCTACTGCGGCACTCCGCTAAAATATTCTTATAGTGAAATCGGTTATGAAAAGTCCTATACGATCGTAACATTGGGTGGGAAAACATCTTCCGGTCATCTGTGCGATATCACAACAGAAATGGTTCCTTTGATACCCAAGCGTGATATAAGGGAAATAAAAGCTTCCTTTGATGATTTCATTGCCGCTGAACGTGATGATAACGGTATTGTTACCAATGATTATATCTATGCCGTCCTGACCGATGAATTTGATATTCCCGATGCTATCGGTCATTTGCGCAAGCTGTATCCGAATATTTTAAATGTAAAACGTGAAAACGCCAATTATGATACTTACGATTCCGTCATTTTGGGAAGTGCAGGAATCGACAGAGATCCGTTTGAATTATTTTCCGAATTTTATGCTGTTCAGCATGACGGAAACGAACCTGACGAAAAAAGTGCGGAAATATTGAAAAAAGCGATTGCGGAGATATGGGGGGATGAAAATGAAACCGATTAAACTTGTTATGTCTGCTTTCGGACCGTATTTAAAGGAAACGACCATCAATTTCTCCGATCTCGGAGACAGCGGTATTTATCTGATAACAGGTGATACCGGAGCAGGAAAAAGCACCATATTTGAAGCAATCAGCTATGCACTTTATGGAGAAACGGTGAGCGGTTCGGGAAGAAGTGCTGCCATGCTCAGAAATAAATCGGCAACCGATGATGAGGAAACTTATGTGGAGCTTGATTTTATGGCGGCGGGAAAAAGGTATCATATTTACCGAAGTCCTAAATATACACTTGACCGCTTTAAAAAGCAAAGAAAAAATGCAGCCGATAGTAATGGCTCTGCCCAAAAGAAGCAGGCGGAACACGGCAATCAATTTCTTCTTCAGGGCTTTGATGACGGCACATTGATTTCCAAGGAAAATGACGGGAACCGTAAAATATTTGATATTATCGGAATAGGCAAGGACAATTTCAAGAAAATATCCATGATCGCTCAGGGAGAATTTATGAGCGTTATCCGTGAAAAAACAGAAGCAAGAGAAAAAATACTGAATTCTGTATTTGATACGCAGAATTATGTTCTCCTGACGGAAAAGCTGAAAGATTACCGCTCTAAGGCAAATGCAGAGCTTGAATCTGTTAAAGTGGGGCTGCTGTCTGTACTCAGCCGGCTTGAATGTAGCAAGGAAAGTGTTTTTGCCGATGATGTACAGACCGAAAAGAATCTGGAGATCATTACCTCGGAGCAGCTTGAAAGGATACATACACTTGCAGAAAATATCATAGCGGAAGATACGGAGCTGCTGGAAAATATTGTCAGACAGCTTGAAGAGAATACTGCCCGCACCGATGAAGTCAAAAAGGATTTGGTAAAGGCTGAAATCAGACATCGTCAGGAAACCGAGCTGAAAAAAAAGAAAGCGGAAAGAGAAGCACTTGAAGCCACTCTTCCGGCATTGCAGAGAGCTTTGGAGGAAGTTCGGGACGCTCCGGAAAAGGCGGCTGAGATCGAAACTCGTGCAGAGGTTCTTGCTTCCGGACTTACCGATTATGATTCTCTCGATAAAGCGGTTTCAGATAAAACCAAAATAAGCAGGAATCTTTCAAAGTTACAGACTGAGCTTGAAACAGCCAGAAAGGAAAAAGCATCCGCCGAACAGGAGGAAGAAGCCGCTAAAAAGCAACTTTCCAAACTGGAAGGAATTGAGGAGAAAAAGGCTGATACTGAGATAAAATATCAGTCTGTGGTGGATAACGGTACCAAATTGAAGGAATTTCAGAGTAAATTTAATATTTTACGAACTAAACAGCAGGAAGCGGAAAAGCTGAAACAGAATTTTATGATAATTGCAGCGTCTTATACAAAGAAAAAAACAGAATATGATCATATTCACAAAGAATTTATATGCAATCAGGCAGGAATACTGGCAGCAGAATTAACGGCTGGGGAAAGATGTCCCGTATGCGGCTCAAGGGATCATCCTTTTCCGGCAAAGTCGGAGAACAAAACCGTCACAAAGGAACAGCTTGACAAAACAAAGTCAGATCTTGATAAAGCAGATGCAGCAATGAACGAGGCTTCAAAGGCTGCCGGCATTGCCAAAGAAAGAGCCGAAGATTTTCGTAGTGATCTTTTGGAAGGTATGGGTTCATATTTCGGAAAGCGTATAGAATCTCTGGAAGAAACCGAAGAATATATCATCGAAAAGATGAAAGAATTAAGAGTGATTGCCAAACAACTGATGGCTGAGAAGAAAAAGTATCAGGAGCTTATTGATGAAAAAACGAAGCTGCACAGACTGGTCGATTCAAAGCAGGTATTAATATATGCTCTCGGTGAAAAAATTGCTGCTCTTACGGGTGAAGTGTCTGCCGAGTCGGAAAAGGAGAGCGCCGCTGGAGAAAGAATTACAGAGCTGAAGGAAAAACTGGAATTCAGTTCCAAAAAGGAAGCCGAAAAACATATTGCACAGCTCAAACAGGAAGCAGCTATGCTTAAAGCAAAATATGAATCTGCCAGATCGGCTGTTGATACGCAAAAGAGCAGGGCAGAGGCGCTGATTTCTGCCGAGGAAGTTCTTCAAAAGCAGCTTTCCGAAAGCGATGAATATGATTTGGATGTTCTTCAAAAAAAGGCTGAGACACTAGCAGATGCTTTTAAGATACTTGATGTTCAGAGACAGGAGCTTCATTCGAGAATTTCATCCAATAACAGCATTAAAACCGAGCTGGAAAAGAAAAAGTCGGATTTTATTACTGCTTTTGAGAAATTTAACAGATGCAGCGATCTTTACAGGACAGCAAGCGGTGATCTGAAGGGCAGGGACAATGTGAAGCTGCTTTCTTATGTTCAGGCTGCTTATTTTGAAAGAGTGCTTCAAAGAGCCAATATCAGACTTTATACGATGAGTGACGGCAGATACAGTCTGGTTCGTTCTTCGTATGCTGCCGACAAAAGAAAGACCACCGGTCTTGACATTGATGTTCGTGATAACGAAAGCGGTAAAACAAGAAATGTTGAAACCCTTTCCGGCGGTGAGTCCTTTATGGCGGCTCTTGCCATGTCGCTGGGGCTTTCGGATGAAATACAGTCGAATGCGGGAGGAATACAGCTTGAAACAATGTTCATAGATGAGGGCTTCGGCTCTCTTGATGATAGAGCGCTTGATAAAGCGGTTGATGCTCTTCATACATTGAGCACGGGAAATTGTCTTATCGGGATCATATCTCATGTAGGCAGGCTCAAAGAGGTGATCAATAAGAGAATTACTGTTAAAAGGAACTCTGACAACAATACCGTGGCGAAGATTGAGCTATAATCAAAAACAGGCAGCATCGTAAAAAAACGATACTGCCTGTTTTTATCTGTCATATTCCGTGAGCGGATCATAACGCACGCCGTTATGGCGCATTTCAAAGTGAAGATGCGGACCTGTGGAGTAGCCTGTCGAACCGACATATCCGATGAGCTGTCCGGCAACCACCTCTTGACCAGGTACAACAGTAACACCCGACAGATGTCCGTATATTGATATCTTTCCGTCACCGTGATCAATCATAACGTAGTTGCCGTAACCGCCGCCGCAGCCGCAGCTGTAATATTTTCCGTAATCATGTGTGCAGGATTCGTTTGTTGAAAAGACTGTACCGTTCCAGCAGGCAACGACCTTTTCACCGTATATGTTGCCGTCTGCAATATCAAGTGCACCGTGATTGCTTGCACCTCTCCATTCTTCAAATAACGAGGTGAGGTATGTATGCCCCGGACAGGGCCAGACATAAGAACCGTCAGATTCCACAACGATCTGATTATCCTCTTCGGTTAATGCCCTGTTCTGAGCTGCCTGTTCCTGCATTTTTTTGATCCTTTCAAGGCGCAGCTTTTCTGCCATTTCCTTGTTATATTCAGCTAATGCCTTTTCAAGCTCAGCCTGACGCTCTTCGTTTTCTTTGATGGCATCTTCCGTGTCCTCTTTCGTCTTTTTAAGCTCTAGAATAATCTTTTGATTTTCTTTTGAAAGCTCATTGACGTTGGTTTTGTCTGCTTCAAGCTGCTTCTTTTCTTTTTCGATCTGTTCTTTGCTGTCCTTCAGCTTCTGCTGTTCAGCGCTGATTTCCTCCATTTCTTCCTGAAGACCTTGTATTAGGTTGTCATCATAAGCAGAAATACTCTGAACAAGCTCCATTTTATCAATGAAGTCAGAAAAATCCTTCGCCTGTAGGATGATTTCAAGAGAAGATATATCACCGGCGGTATAAATTGCCCTGAGTCGTGAGCGCAGAAGCGCCAGTCTGTCCTCAATTGCTTCGAGTTTACTGTCGATAAGGGTTTGTTTTTCGCTGATTTCATCGGTCAGCTTTTTGATATTGTCGTTGCTTGTCTGTATTTTCTTTGTAAGTTCGGTTATCTGATCCTGAAGTTCCTTGCTGTAATCCTCTTTTTCTTTGATGCTCTTATTTGTCTGTTTAAGCTCCTCCTGATATTCGGAGTTTTCCTGCTCAAGCTGCTCATGTTGACGGGAGTTTTCCTCCTTGTCAAAAGCAAACACAGTAGACATTGTCAGCATAGCTGCTGCTAAAAATGCGGATAAGGAAGTCAGAACAATTTTTTTCTTATTTTTACCAGCCAAGAATTTCTCCTCCTTCCTTTCTGAGGTATTTGGTGATCGAGATAAATCCTCCCAAAGCTCCGATTAATATGCCGGCACCGGAAAATCCTAATAATATGAAACCCCATAACTCTTCAAGGGGAATTGTGGATTTTCCGATGAAAGAAATGACATTGGAAGCAGTTTCCCTGACAGGGTTATAAATACTGATCAGAATAATGGAGGACAAAAGACCTGCAATCAGACCGATCGTCATCGCTTCAATGATGAACGGTATCCGAACAAAGGTATTGGTAGCCCCGACGGATTTCATAATGCTTATCTCAAAGCGTCTGGAATACATTGTCATTTTGATGGTATTGGAAATGATGAAAAGAGTGACTACTCCAAGAATGATCACCACCCAGAATCCGACGATTGTTACAAAGTAATTCAGCTTTGTCAGCGTTCTTGCAATATCCCCACGGTCGCTTACGGAAACAACACCATTTATCTTCTTGATTTGTTCAATTGTCTGTTTATATTCCGAAAGATCCTTAAGCTGTACCTTATAGGCATTTCCCAGAGGATTGTCATCCCCCTGCATACTTTCATACAGATTTCCCAGCTTGTTTTTATATTCTTTGATAGCATCATCCTTGGAATAAAATTCGCATTCATCGACATTCGGCAGTTTTTTTATCTGACTGCCCAGCTTGATGGCATCAATATCGGACATCTCATAGTCAAGATATACATTGATCTGATTATCGTCACCAATAGATGATATCAGACTGCTGACATTTGCTGACAGAAGCATTGCTGCTCCTGTGATAATAAGGCAGGAAACTAAGACAATGATGGAAGCAAGAGACATCATACGATGATTCCATATATTTTTTAAGCCTTCCTTTATAAGATAACCGCTGCTTGAAAACTTCATTTTTTAGCCCCCTTTTATTCAGAATATGACGGTTCGGAATCCGTTATATCCGCAGGATGGTATTTTGTTGGCAGTTTTTCGTCCCGTTCGATCTCTCCGCCGTTTATCATAATAATTCTTCCGCCGAATTCCTTCACAAGTTCATGCTCATGGGTAACAATAATAACTGTTGTGCCTCTTTTGTTGATTTCAACCAGCTTTTTCATGATCTCAAAGGACATTTTAGGGTCAATATTACCCGTCGGCTCATCGGCAATGATCATTTCGGGATTGTTGACAAGAGCCCTTGCAAGGCTGACTCTTTGCTGTTCACCGCCTGAAAGCTCATTCGGGCGGCATTTTTCCTTACCTTTCAGACCAACCATATCAATGACATACTGTACACGCTTTTTGATGGCTTTTTCAGGAGAACCGATTGCTCTCATTGCGAAAGCTATATTGTCGTAGACATTCATTTTGTCGATCAGTCTGAAATCCTGAAAAACGATTCCCATCGTTCTGCGCAGATAGGGAATCTTACGGTTTCTGATTTTCATAAGATCATAGCCGTTTACCTTTATTTTTCCGAAGTTTGCCTTTTCCTCGTGTATCAGCAGCTTAAGAAATGTACTTTTTCCGGCACCGGAAGCGCCCACAATAAACACAAATTCGCCCTGTTCGATATCAAGGCTGATATTTTTCAGCGCTTCAGTTCCGTTTGAATATATCTTTGAAACATTTTTTAAATGTATCACAATATCACATCCCTGATTTTTTTACTATATTCTCATTAACTGTAATTACCTATATCCTGTATATTATATAATATATTTAACTCCACGTCAAATGTAAAAATAACCAAAGAAATGGATAATTATTGTGTTGCAGCAAAACGCCGATATGAATTGTCATACCGGCGCTGTGATTTAGTATTTTATCGGATTGGATGAAAGATATTTCTTAACCATAAGAGCGACTTTGAAGATGATAGCATCCTCAAATTCTCTCAGATCAAGACCTGTAAGCTTTTTGATCTTTTCAAGTCTGTATACTAGTGTATTTCTGTGAACGAAAAGTTTTCTGGAGGTTTCCGAAACATTCAGGTTATTTTCAAAGAAGCGCTGAATTGTAAACAGTGTTTCCTGGTCAAGCGATTCAATAGAACCTCTTTTAAACACTTCCTTCAGGAACATATCGCAGAGGGTTGTCGGAAGCTGATAAATAAGACGGGCAATGCCGAGTTTGTCATAGCTTACGATGGAGCGTTCAGTATCAAATACCTTTCCGACCTCAAGAGCTACCTGAGCTTCCTTAAAGGAGCGGGCGAGATCCTTGATTCCTGTGACGGGAGTGCCGATGCCGATCACGCAGTGCGTGTAGAATTCGCCGGAAAGCGTATCGACGATAGATCCTGCGAGTTTTTCCAGATCCTTTGAATCAATGTCCTGTTTGATTTCCTTAACGAGTGCGATATCCGTTTCATTAATATTGATAACGAAATCCTTTGATTTGTCGGGGAAGAGGTTCTGAATGACATCATAAGCTGAAATATCGGTTTTTGCCGAGATCTTTATCAGCATACAAACTCTGGTCACATCCGAATTGAATTTCAGCTCTCTTGATTTAAGATAAATATCACCGGGAAGAATGTTATCAAGAATAATATTTTTGATAAAGTTTCCCCTGTCATATTTTTCATCATAATACTGTTTGATGCTGCTGAGAGAAATGGCAAGTATAGCAGCATATTTCTGAGCCGCAAAGTCATTGCCCGCTACAAAAACGGCATATTCACTTCTCGGTTTGCTTCCGAAGGATTTATATGTATATCCGTTAAGAACGAACGGAGCGGCAGAAGTGAGCATTTCGGATGTGATATGTTCGTTGACCTCGCCGATCTTGCCAAGCTCGCTGCAAGCGATAACAACAGAAGTTTCATCAATAACACCGATCGTTCTGTCGATGGTATCTCTCATCTGATGAATAACTCCTTGAAACAATCTGTTTGACATATTTTGTTACCTCACTTTAAAAGTATAATATTGATGTGATTAATTGACCGATAAAATAAACTACTATATACATTTTACACAAAACTTTAAAAAAATGCAACCTTTTTATCGAATTTTTATTGAAATGACTTTTAAAAATTATGTAAAATTACGGAATACCGCAATTAATAGCCAAAAATTCGCTATGAAAACCTACAAATTTTAACAATGATTTTTTATTTTTTCTATCAAACCGACAGAAAATAGTATATATAACTCACTTTTTAATTAATTCAACATATATTAAGGTGAAAATGACTATGAGCTATTTCCTGATTTCAACCGCTGTTGAAATATCTTCCGCAAAGTGTTATAATGTGGAATAGTATTTATTTTGTTTCAAAACAGGAGAGTGTCAGTTATGAATAAGGTTGAATTGCTTGCTCCGGCAGGAGATCCGGAATGTTTTGACAGCGCATTGAAATTTGGTGCCGATGCCATTTATCTTGCCGGTACAGAATTCGGTATGAGAACAGCTTCCAGAAATTTTTCTCCTGAAGCGCTGAAGAATGCTGTCGATAAAGCTCATGCAAAGGGTGTCAGAGTTCATGTCACCTGCAACACTCTTCCGAGAAATGATGAAATGGAAAGACTTCCCGAATTTCTCACAACCGTTCAGGACTGCGGTGCCGATGCTTTTATCATAGCCGATCTCGGCGTGATGTCGCTGGCTGCAAAATATGCACCTAAGGTTGAACGTCATGTTTCAACTCAGGCAGGAGTAGTCAATTATCAGACTGCAAGGGTGCTGTATGAAATGGGTGCGTCAAGAGTGGTTCTTGCCCGTGAGCTGAGTCTGAATGAAATTGCCGCACTCAAAGCAAAGATTCCGTCCGAACTGGAAATAGAAACTTTTGTTCACGGTTCAATGTGCGTGTCCTTTTCCGGAAGATGTCTGATTTCAAGCTATATGACGGGAAGAGATGCCAACAGAGGAGACTGCGCCCAGCCGTGCAGATGGAAATATCAACTTTTTGAAGAACACAGAGAGGGGCAGTATTTTCCTGTCGAGGAAAATGAAAACGGCACATTTCTTTACAACTCACGGGATCTTTGTATGATAGAGCATATCCCTGAGCTTTTGAATGCCGGTATCAACAGCCTGAAAATTGAAGGCAGGGCAAAATCGGCATATTATGTTTCAGTTATCACAAATGCCTATCGTCATGCGATCGACGAATATTATGAAAACGGCGGTAGTCGTCCGCTGTCGCCATGGATCAGAGAGGAGCTTGAAAAGGTCAGCCACAGAGAATACAATACCGGATTTTTCTTTGGAAGCGAGCCGGGACAGGTAACGGGAAACGGGGGATATATCCGTCACTATGATGTGGTTGCCGTATGCGATGAATATAAGGATCATACAGCATATCTGACACAGCGCAACAGGTTTTTTTCCGGTGACAGACTGGACGTTCTTCCGCCGAGCGGCGAACCGTTTGAAATTACCATAGATTATATGCAGAATGATAAGGGGGAGCAGATAGATGTTGCGCCCCATGCCATGCAGAAAGTAATCATGCCGAGCAATGTTGAGATACCTGCCGGTTCGGTTTTAAGAAAGCAGCGAGATTGATTGAAAATAAGGTTAAGGTGAGCAATGATGAAAATACTGAATATACACGGATACAGGGGAAATGCGGCGAATGCAGCTTATAATGCTTTGTCGGAGTGCGGATTTGATATTATATCCCTTCAGATAGATTATGACAGGACATCTCCTGAAACATTAATGCAGCTTCTCAGCAGTCAGTTTGCCAACAATTTTTGCAGCGCAGTAGTCGGAACAAGTCTGGGAGGATTTTTTGCAGCGCTGATCAGTGCAAAGCATGAATGTCCTGCTGTTCTGATCAATCCGTGTCTTTTGCCATTTTTAAGTCTGCCGAGGCTGGGCTATAAGGATGATGATGGAATTGTGGAATATATCAGGCTGTTTTCGGGAATTGCCGATGCGGATAACAGTAATATATCTGTGATTGCAGGCGGCAAGGATGAGGTAATAGACACACATGATTTTACTAGAAGTATTTTTCAGAATGAAAGGTACATATTGGTTCCTGACGGTATGCACAGCGGTGCAACAATGCCCCTGACCGATATTTTCAAAGATCATATTGATGGATTTTTCGGAGAAAGATGAGGATTTTATAAAAAAGTACGGATTTTGAATTAACAATGTCATAAACGAGGGGGCATACAAATATTGAATAACAATAATCAATTCGATCAGAATGAGAATACTGTATTTCAGTCAAATGATGATTATCAGACAAAAGTTTCAAAGATCATGGAAGAGTATAATATACAAAATGGACATTCATATCGGATGGGAAAAGATATAGATTTTTCAACATTGAAAATGTTATATCCCGATGCAGGGCGTTCGACATATCGGGATGGGCTTCCGAAGTTTTTTCTGCTGACCATACTCGGTGCGGTTTCGATTCTCATTGTGATTGTTTTTTTGATCGTCAGTATTATGGCAGCAGAAAATTCAAAGAAGTTCATAGACAACGCCGTAACAGTAACGGGGCAAGTAACTAATGTCACAAAACATCGTAACAAGAAAAGTGTAAGATATACTTATGTTGTCCGTTACAGCTATGAATATGCAGGTGATTCATTCAATGGTCAGGATACATTGGATTTTTCCGATGCGTCCCGAATGGGATTGACCAGTATAGTAAACAGCGGAAGAAGTGTGACCGTATATATTGATCCCGATAATCCTTCCTCCTCCATGCTTGTTGAAGAAAAAGCAGACAGCGCCTTTTCTGCTTTTCTTGTTTTAGGTGCTATGGGTGTTTTTTTGATTGTAGTGGGCGTTAAGCACCTCAAAGACTGCGAGGCAGGAAAAAGAGCCGTTTATACAGTATCAGGCAAGAAAAAGTCAAGAAAGATTTCCTGACAATTGACTGCAAATTTTTTGTTTCAAGAAGCTTTAGTATTTATGATTAATCAATGGAAGAGGACAAAAATGTTCGGAAGATTCGCTCATGACAGACATATAACTGTGAATTTAAATGATAAAAGGGTGTTACTATGGAACAGTTTAAACTTGTATCGGATTATCGTCCGACAGGCGACCAGCCGCAGGCTATTGCCGAATTAATCAAAAGTATCAATGCCGGAAACAGGGAACAGACCTTGCTCGGTGTGACAGGTTCAGGAAAAACCTTTACCATGGCAAATGTCATTGCACAGCTTAACCGCCCGACATTGGTGCTTGCACATAATAAAACATTGGCGGCACAGCTTTGTGAGGAATTCCGTTCGTTTTTCCCCGAAAATGCGGTGGAATATTTTGTGTCCTATTATGACTATTATCAGCCTGAGGCTTATGTTCCGACAACAGATACCTATATTGAAAAGGACAGCGCCATCAATGATGAAATCGACAAGCTCCGTCACTCGGCAACGCTTGCACTCTCAGAGCGCAGAGATGTGATTATTGTGGCGAGTGTGTCATGTATTTATTCCCTCGGCAACCCGATTGATTACCGCAATATGGTGATTTCTCTCCGTCCGGGAATGAAAAAATCAAGGGATGATCTCCTTAAAAAGCTGGTAGAGCTGCAATATGAAAGAAACGATATCGACTTTACCCGTAATAAATTCAGGGTCAGGGGAGATGTTGTCGAAATATTTCCTGCTTATTCGTCCGATGCGATCATAAGAGTGGAGTTTTTTGGAGATGAGATCGACAGGATCAGCGAGATCAATCCCATAACGGGAGAGAACCGTTCCAATCTGAAACACGCAGCCATCTATCCGGCTTCTCACTATATTGTGCCGAGAGATAAAATAGAAATAGCTGTAAAGGAAATTGAACAGGAACTGGAAGAAAGAATCAAATTCTTTCAGGACAGAGGGAAATTGTTGGAAGCGCAGAGAATAGAACAACGAACAAAATATGACATTGAAATGCTCAAGGAAATAGGCTTCTGCAGCGGTATCGAAAACTATTCAAGAGTTCTTTCGGGCAGAAAGCCCGGTTCAGTTCCTTATACGCTTCTTGATTACTTTCCGGAGGATTATCTTCTTTTCGTGGATGAATCTCATGTAATGCTGCCGCAGGTGCGTGGAATGTACGGAGGGGACAGAGGAAGAAAAGAAAACCTTGTCGAATACGGATTCCGTCTGCCGTCTGCTTACGACAACAGACCCCTCAATTTTGATGAATTTTATGACAGGATCAATCAGGCAGTTTTTGTCAGCGCAACCCCCGGCGATCTGGAGCTTGAAAAAAGTGCCGTTATCGCCGAACAGGTAATCAGACCGACAGGACTTCTCGACCCTGAAATAAGCGTCCGCCCTGTTGAAGGGCAGATGGATGATCTGATATCTGAAATTAACAAGCGTACAGAGAAAGATCAGCGTGTGCTTGTGACAACCCTAACCAAGAAGATGGCGGAGGATCTTACGGATTATTTTACGACCATGGGGATCAAGGTGCGCTATATGCACCATGATATTGATACGGTTGAGAGGATGCAGATCATCCGTGATCTCAGACTCGGCGAGTTTAATGTGCTTGTCGGAATCAATCTTCTTCGTGAGGGACTCGACATTCCGGAAGTTTCTCTGGTTGCCATTCTTGATGCGGATAAGGAGGGATTCCTCAGAAGTGAGCGTTCTCTCATACAGACCATAGGCAGAGCCGCAAGAAATGCAGAGGGTACGGTCATCATGTATGCCGACTGCGTTACGGATTCTATGGAAAAAGCCATCACCGAAACCGAAAGAAGAAGATCCATACAGCAGAAGTATAATGAAGAAAATGGTATTATACCGAAAACGATCACCAAAAAGGTCAGCGATATCATAGAAATCTCATCTCATGATGATGAAAAGCTGCGCAGCAAAACCAGGATGAGCAAGGCGGAACGTGAAAAGCTCATTGCCCAGCTGACAAAGGAAATGAAGGCTGCCGCAAAACTGCTTGAATTTGAACACGCCGCTTATCTGAGAGATAAAATAAAAGAGCTGCAGGGTTAATTGATTTGTAAAAATTGATAAATTCAGGTAAATAAAAACGACTGGATTTGTTGGAGATGAAAATATGGACATTTTGGGTCTTGACAAAATTAAACATTTGGACGAAAATAGTAGAGTTGAAGTAACGGGACTTGAAATGATCCGCAGGGAAACTGTTAATATTACAGGTCTTGATTGTATTCGTCATGCGGACGCAAGCGATCTTCCCGGAATGTCAGCCTTTGCGGTAAAACTAATCGGGCTTGTCAGTCAGGCAAAAGAGCTTGATACGGAATATAAGGAATTCGGAGCCGAACATCATCAATATGAATTCAATCCGGTGATTCCTCTTTCACAGGTCAGGGATTTTGAACACAGACATCATATCAGGCTTCCGCAGGGTTATGTTGATTTTCTGACACAGGTCGGCAATGGCGGAGCAGGGCCGGGATATGGTATCTATTCGCTGGAACAGACAGAAACAGAGTGTTACTATGACCATAAAAACAGCTTTTGCCCGTATACAGAGGTCAAAAATCAGCCTGATTTTTATACTCTGCCCTATACATCGGAAGGCAAAGAGCCTATGGTGAATTCCCTTCTTTCTCCGCAGTATTGGGACAGCTGGTATAACGAGCTGCAAAGGATCGCATCCGTTGGTGACGGTACAGCCTATGACCGTATGTATTCCGAAGCCTATAACGGACTGATACAAATTATAGATGAAGGCTGCTGCACAGGATATATGCTGGTATGCAGCGGAGATTTAAGCGGAGAGATCGTTTTTTTCAGGCATGAGCTTGAAATGCCGCAGCCTGTGAATATGACATTTGAAGATTTTATTATCAATCATTTTAAAAGTATCATCCATAAATATGAATAAATGAATTTGAATGAAGAGGAGAAAGGAACATTGGCGAAACAACAAAAGCAAACCTACGGAAATGAAAGTATAACGACCCTTAAGGGCGCTGACAGAGTCAGAAAGCGACCGGCAGTTATTTTCGGCTCAGACGGAATAGAAGGATGTCAGCATTCTGCCTTTGAGATACTTTCCAACTCGATCGACGAAGCCCGTGAGGGTTACGGAAAGGAAATCATCATCACACGCTTTGCCGACCATTCGATCGAGATAGAGGATTTCGGCAGAGGCATACCCGTAGATTATAACAAGAATGAGGAACGCTATAACTGGGAGCTTGTTTTCTGTGAATTGTATGCAGGCGGAAAATATAACAACAGCGAAGCCGAAAGTTATGAATTTTCTCTCGGACTGAACGGTCTGGGTCTTTGTTCGACTCAGTATTCATCAGAATATATGGATGTTGAAATACGCCGTGACGAAACGCTTTTCACACTTCATTTTGAACATGGAGAAAATGTCGGAGGACTCAAAAAGGAAAAATACAGCGGCAGAAAAACGGGTACGAAGATAAAATGGAAACCGGATATAGAGGTGTTTACGGATATTAATATAACGGATGAATATTTCATGGATATCATCCGCCGTCAGGCAATTGTCAATGCCGGAATACGCTTCATTTACCGTTCCGAAAAGACGGACGGCGGCTTTGAAGAAACCGAATTTATCTATCAGAACGGCATAGAGGATCATGTAAAGGAACTGATTGGAGAGGACGGTCTTTCAAACGTACAGTTCTGGCAGACAGAAAAAATGGTTCGTGACCGTGACGATAAGCCGGAATATAAAACCAAGATCAATATTGCGCTTGCCTTTTCAAACAAAGTAAATGTCTCGGAATATTATCACAATTCATCGTGGCTGGAATATGGCGGCGCACCAGAAAAGGCCGTTAAAAATGCTTTTGTGTATTCAATAGATGCCTATCTTAAGGCTAACGGCAAATATCAGAAAAATGAAGCGAAGATCAGCTTTGACGATGTTCGTGATTGTCTTGTTATTGTTATTTCGTCCTTTTCAAGTGTCACATCATACGAGAATCAGACAAAAAAGGCTATCACCAATAAGGGTATTCAGGACGCAATGACGGAATATCTCCGCCATCAGCTGGAGGTTTATTTTATTGAAAATAAACTTGATGCAGAAAAAATTGCGGCTCAGGTTCTGATTAACAAAAGAAGCCGTGAAAGCGCCGAAAAAACAAGGTTTAACATCAAAAAGACCCTTGCTGGCAATATGGATATGACAGGCAGAGTAGCGAAATTCGTTGACTGCCGCAGCAAGGATAAAGGCGAGAGAGAACTTTTCATCGTGGAGGGTGATTCAGCTCTCGGTGCCTGCAAACAGGCAAGAAATCCCGATTTTCAGGCGATTATGCCAATAAGGGGAAAGATACTTAATTGTCTGAAAGCGGATTATAATAAAATTTTCAAAAGTGAGATCATCACCGATCTTCTGAAGGTACTCGGCTGCGGAGTGGAAGTGAAATCCAAGGCAAACAAAGACCTTGCCTCGTTTGATATGGAGCTTCTGAGGTGGAATAAGATCATATTCTGTACAGATGCCGATGTTGACGGCTTCCACATACGCACCCTTCTGCTCACCATGATATACCGCCTTGCACCGACGCTTATCAGGGAAGGCAAGGTATTTATTGCAGAATCACCTCTTTATGAGATAACCTCAAAGGAAAAGGTGTATTTTGCCTACACGGAGGCAGAAAAGGAACAGTTCATCAAGGAAATCGGAAATAATAAGTTCACCATACAGCGTTCAAAGGGTCTTGGTGAAAATGAACCTGATATGATGAGCCTTACCACCATGAATCCGGCAACACGCAGACTGATCAAGGTAATGCCTGATGATGCGGCAATGACCTCTGAAATGTTTGATATTCTGCTTGGCGATAATCTGACAGTAAGACGGGATTATATTATTGAAAACGGTGCAAGATATATTGACGATCTGGATGTATCATAAAGGAGCTGTGGAAAAATATGGCAAGAAAAAAGACAACAAAAAAAACCCCCGCAGCACCGAAAATACAGGGGTATATTGCAGGTGCGGGCGAAATAGTGGAGGAGAAAATCGTTTCCACGCTGGAAGAAAACTTCATGCCCTATGCTATGAGCATCATTCTCAGCCGTGCCATTCCCGAAATAGACGGCTTCAAGCCCTCACACAGAAAACTGCTTTATACCATGTATAAAATGGGGCTTTTAGGTCCGACAAGAACAAAATCGGCGAATATCGTTGGTCAGACCATGAAGCTCAATCCGCACGGTGATGCAGCGATCTATGATACAATGGTTCGTCTGAGCAGAGGATATGAAGCACTTTTGCATCCCTTTGTTGATTCAAAGGGAAATTTCGGCAAATTTTACAGTCGTGATATGGCTTGGGCAGCGTCACGTTATACCGAGGCAAAGCTCGACCCGATATGCAATGAGCTTTTCAGGGATATAGATAAGGATACGGTAGATTTTGTTGATAACTATGATAATACAATGAAGGAGCCTACCTTGCTTCCGGCGGCATTTCCGTCTGTACTGGTCAATGCCAACACAGGTATTGCGGTAGGTATGGCAAGCTCTATATGCTCATTCAATCTGTCTGAGGTTTGTCAGACCACCATCGGACTGCTGAGAGATCCTGATTTTGATATCATGTCTACTCTGATTGCCCCCGATTTCACGGGCGGCGCCCAGATTATTTATGATAAAAAGGTGATGCAGAGCGTCTATGACACAGGAAGAGGCAGCATCAGGCTCAGAGGACGCTATACTTACGATAAATTTGCAAATTGTATTGATGTCCTCAGCATTCCGCAGACGACAACCTCAGAAGCGATCATTGAAAAAGTGATCGACCTTGTAAAAGCGGGAAAAATAAAGGAAATATCGGATATTCGTGATGAAACCGGTATTGATGGTCTCAAAATCACAATAGACCTTAAGCGAGGAGTCAATCCCGATAAGCTGATGACAAAGCTGTATAAAATGACTCCTCTGGAGGACAGCTTTGCCTGCAACTTCAATGTTCTTATTGCGGGAACACCAAAGGTACTGGGAGTCCGTGAGCTTCTTAATGAATGGTCGGCATTCAGAATAGAATGTGTTAAAAGAAGAACCTATTTCGATCTTCATAAAAAGCAGGACAGACTTCATCTGCTCAGAGGTCTTGAAAAAATTCTTCTTGATATCGACAAGGCGATTAAAATTATCCGGAATACGGAAGAAGAAGCAATGGTTATTCCTAACCTTATGGAAGGCTTCGGAATTGATGAAATACAGGCTGAGTATGTCGCAGAAATAAAGCTCAGACATCTCAATCGTGAATATATCCTCAAACGCACAGATGATATCTCACAGCTTGAAAAGGATATCGCCGAGCTGGAAGCGATTCTCGCCAGCAAAACAAAGATAAAGAATATCATTATCCGTGAGCTTTCAGAAATTGCCGAAAAATACGGTCAGCCACGAAAGAGTATGATCATTTATGCGGATGATATCGTTGAAGATGAATCGGAAGAGGAAGTTCCCAATTATGCGGTGAATCTTTTCTTCACAAAAGAGGGATATTTCAAAAAGATCACGCCCCTTTCACTCAGAATGAGCGGAGAACATAAACTCAAAGACGGTGATGAAATATCCGAGCATTTTGAAACAACCAATAACACGGATATCATTTTCTTCTCCGATAAATGCAGCGCCTATAAAACAAAGGCTCAGAATTTCAGCGACACAAAGACAAGCGTTCTCGGTGAATATATACCGTCCAAGCTGTCATTTGAAGAAGGAGAAAATGCAGTTTATATGATCCCGACAAAGGATTATAAGGGCTTTGTGTTCTTTGTCTTTGAAAGCGGTAAGGTCGCAAAGGTACCGCTTGAAGCGTACTCGACAAAAACAAACCGGAAAAAGCTTGCCAATGCTTATTCGGATAAGGAACCGCTGGCTGCAATCTGTTATTCTCCTGATGATGAATGTGATATTGTTTTGTTGTCTTCTTCGGGAAGAGCATTGATATTCCGCAGCAGCGATCTTCTCGCAAAAACGACAAGATCCACTCAGGGCGTTGCTGTGATGAAGCAGAAAAAGGGTCACAGGGTTATTTCGGCACAGATATTGACAGAGGGAATGTTTGCTGATCCCGACAGATACCGGGCTAAAAATATACCATCCATGGGTCAGCTTCCGAAGAGCGATGAAAGCGAACAGATCACTTTCTGACATACAGAATATCAAAGAATCAAAAGCAGCTCCGCTGCCCGTATTCGGTCAGCGGAGCTTTGACAGAATTATTTCTATTCATGCCGGATCAAGATATGATTTTGTCCGACAATGATATATTGTGTAATTTGAATGAAAAAACACTTGGAAAATTTTATCAAAATATATGATTTATTATGATAAATGACTTGATTTTATTTTTTTTATATGATATTATAAGTAGGTATGTTAAGCAATCAATTAACTAGGAGGATTATACATAATGGGTGTTTGGGAAATTGTTGTAGGTTCGGCAGTACTGCTTTTATCAATTATAATGATTATTGTTATTATTCTTCAGGAAGGTCACGAAGCCGGTCTCGGTACTGTTACGGGCGGAGCAGATTCATTCCTTTCAAGAGGAAAAGCACGTACAGCTGATGCTCTATTTGCAAGAATAACAAGATATTGTGCTATTGTCTTTTTCGTATTGGTTATACTTCTTAATGCTCTTTCCTATTTCGGTCTTTCAGGCAGAACAGCAGAGGAAGCAGAAGAAATCAGCCTTCCTTCCACAGAGGTAAGCGTTGCTGCTGAAGACAGCGAGGTTTCACAGGAAGAAGCGTCTGCTGCTGAAAGCAGCGCAGAAACATCAGCGTCGGAATCGGCAGCAGAGGAAAGCGGTACAGAATCTTCGGAGAGTGAAGAATCGGACGAAAGCAGTACCGAAGAGGCGGATGCTGGAGAAAGCACAGAGGATTCACAGGAGTCTGATGCCGAATAATTCAAGTATGATATTTACAATCAAGCATCTTCAATGGCTTTCATTGGAGGTGCTTTGTTTTTAACTTGGTTTAAGCAGGTGATATAATGAAAATAACAATACCCGAAAATGTGGAAATCATCATAAAGCGTCTGATAAAAGGCGGATACAGTACTTATGTTGTGGGCGGCTGTGTCAGAGACAGTATTATGGGCGCTGCACCTCACGACTGGGATATATGTACTTCTGCAATGCCGGAAGAAACTTTGAATACGCTGGGAAGTCATAATGTCATAGACAGCGGACTCAAACACGGGACAGTTACTGTCAATTTCGGAGGAAGTCTTTTTGAAATCACTACTTTTCGCACAGACGGAGTTTATCTTGACAACCGGCGTCCGGAAAGCGTTACCTTTGTCCGCTCCCTGAAAGAGGATCTTTCCAGAAGGGATTTTACCATAAATGCAATAGCGTATAATCATACAGACGGAATATGCGATTACTTCGGCGGTATGGAGGATATCAGAAATAAAATTATACGCTGTGTCGGCAATCCTGATAAGCGCTTTAATGAAGATGCCCTCAGAATTCTCCGTGCTTTGAGATTTGCTTCAAAACTTGGTTTTGAGATAGAGAAACATACCTCAGAAGCTGTGCATAAAAACGCCGGACTTCTGAGAAATATATCGGCTGAACGCATAGCATCCGAATTGATACGTATTCTAGACGGAGAGTATGTCGAAAAAATCCTGACAGATTATAGTGATGTCATAGCGGTTGTTATACCCGAAATCATTCCGATGATAGGCTTTGAGCAGAGAAATCCGCACCATATTTATGATGTCTGGGGTCATACCGTAAAGGTGATTGCCCATTCACCGCACGGTAAGATTCTCAGGCTTGCGGCACTTTTTCACGATATCGGAAAGCCTGAGTGCTATACAATTGACGAAAAGGGAACAGGGCATTTTCATGGTCATCCGAAAATAAGTGCAGCAATGGCGGAAAAGATTATGTACAGGCTGAAATTGGATAAAAAAACAATTTCGGATGTCATTGTACTGATTGAATACCATGACAAGAGACCTCCGGCAGAACCTAAGAATGTACGAAGGCTGCTTTCAAAAATAGGAACAGAAAACTTCAAAAGATTGATGGAACTGAAAAAGGCTGATGCAAAGGGACAGAATCCGGATCTTCTGAATCAGAAGCTTGATTATATTGCGGAACTTGAAAGGATATGTGAAGAAGAAACTGCAGACGGAAAGCAGTTTACCATCAAATCACTTCAAATCAACGGCAATGATCTTATGCGGCTTGGTATCAAGGAGGGTAGACAGATAGGGCTTATATTAAAGTATCTGTTATCTTTGGTGATTGATGGTGCTGTTGAAAATGAATATCATGCGCTTGTTAAAGAAGCTGCCGAATATCATAATAAGTATTTAAACTGATTGAAGAGAATACTGATGTGTGGTATAATGACAGCAGACGGTAAAAAATCAAAAAGTGGGGAAGAGAATGGAATATAAACTTAATCTCGGTACATGGGGAAGCGTTTTTGCTGTCCCTAGTGAAATTGTGGATAAGCACCTGAAATTGGCAGGTGCGGCTCAGCTTAAGGTGATTCTGTGGCTTTTACGTCATGCAGGCGAAGGCTATACAGTAGATGATATCGCATCGGCTTTATCTATGCAAAGTGCCGATGTCAGGGATTGTATGATATACTGGACAGAAACAGGCGTTATCACCGTCAATGAGGGAATTATTACGCCGCCTGTAACCTCTGTGCAGGAGGATGAATTATCGGCTGAGACATATACAACAAAGGCAGAGCAACCGCTGAAGGAAACCGCTGTGCAAACACAGGAGGAAAGCAGCGATACAAAAAGTACCGAAAAACCGACAAGAGCTTTGTCACGTCCCGAAAAACCGGATGCTAAATATCTTATCCAAAGAATGTCCGATGATGCCAGTATTGCTTATCTGATGCAGGCTGCCGATGAAATTTTTGGCAGGCTGACAAATATCAATGATAAAGCCACGCTGCTGATGATACACGAAACAGACGGTCTGCCTGTTGAGGTGATCATCATGCTCATGCAGTATGCTTCCAGTATCGGAAAATGCAATATCAGATATATTGAGAAGATGGCGATCACATGGGCAGATGAAGAAATCACCGATTTGGAGCTGGCAGAAAAGAAGATACAAAAGCTGACAAGCGGCAGGAATGCGGCAAACCTCATACAGAAAACGCTGGGACTGGACGTTCATTCGCCGACAGAAAAGGAAACGGAATATGCTGACAGATGGCTCAATAAATGGAAGTTTACGCCTGATATGGTAAGAAAAGCATACGAGATTTGTGTGGATGCAAAAGGTAAATACATTCCAAAATATGTTGATTCTGTTCTTGGCAGATGGTACAATTCCGGCATCACAACGCCCGAACAGGCAGAATTTGACCAAAGTAAAGGCAAAAAGAAACCAAAGCAGAATTATGATGCAACTTATGATATTTCCGAATATGAAAGTATGAGTATTATAGATGAAGGGGGATTATGATGAGTTACAGCAGAGAGGTTTTTAGTGAAGCGGCTGCGGTAATGGAAAAGCGGCGTCTTTTGTCAGAGCAGGAGCTGGAAGAAAGAAGGCACAGGCTGTACCTTGTTTGTCCGAGAGCACAGGAAATAGAGAGAAGTCTTGTAAGGACATCGGTAGCGGCGGCTAAAGCAGTTGTTGCAGGCGCTGATATAAAGGATGAGCTTGCAAAGCTCAAAGACAGAAGTCTGCAATTACAGACAGAGCTTCAAGAAATACTTGAAAAAAGAAAGCTGCCCCGTAATTATCTTGAACAGCAGTTTGAATGTGAAAAATGCAGCGATACCGGATATATAGACGGAAAGATGTGCAGCTGTATGAAGCAGCTTTTAAGACAGACTGCTTATCAATTCGTCAACGGTGAATCAAAACTTGCTCTGACGGATTTTGACAGCTTTGTTCTTGAATATTATCCCGATACAGCACTTCCTGTTTCCGGCAAAAGCGTTCGGGAATATATGCGTTCTGTGCTGAGATTCTGCAGAAGATATGCGGAAAATTTCTCCGAAGAATCGAGCAGTCTGCTGTTTCAGGGCGGACCGGGACTCGGAAAAACACATCTTTCCCTTGCCATAGCCAAAGAGGTCATTGACAGGGGCTGCGGAGTGATCTATGTTTCCGCACCGAATATGTTAAAAAGGTTGGAGGATGAGCATTTCGGGAGGAGCAGTAATGAAAGAGGAGTCAGCGCCGAATTGATGAGCGAATGTGATCTTCTGATTATTGATGATCTCGGAACGGAATTTATTACAAAATTCAGTATTCCTGCCATATATAATATACTTAACACAAGAATTCTGTCAGAACTGCCGACTATCATCAGCACCAATCTTTCGATGAAGGGGCTGCAGGAGATCTATGGAGACAGAATGATTTCAAGGATCATCGGTATGCTTGACAGAGTTGAATTCAAAGGAAACGATATCCGCCAGCTTAAGCGCAGAGAGCGCAACATAAAAAATTCATAAGGAGAATAGTTTATGTCAAACATTATTTTAACCGCCGACAGCACCTGTGACCTTACACCTGAACTGAAAAACAAATATCAGGTCAGCTATATACCGCTCCACATTGTGCTGGGCGAAAAAAGCTATGAGGACGGCGTCAATATAACACCCCCTGAGATCTATCAAAACTTTGAAGCAACAGGAACACTTCCGAAAACAGCAGCCGTCAGTACTGGAGAGTATCTGGAGGTGTTCAGACCTGTTGTAGAGCGTGGCGACAGCGTGATTCATATCAATCTCGGCTCTGCCATTTCATCGTCATATCAGAATGCCTGCATAGCCGCTGAAGAGCTTGGCAATGTATATGTTGTGGATTCCTGTAATCTTTCAACAGGTTCAGGTCATATTGTCATAGAATCCGCAAAGATGATCGAGCAGGGAATGGATGCGCCGGAAATTGCCGAAAAGCTCAGAGCGCTGACAAAAAAAGTTCATTCCAGCTTTGTGATCGATAAGCTGGATTATCTTCGTGCGGGCGGAAGATGCTCAACGCTTGCCGTACTCGGTGCTAATCTTCTTCGTATCAAGCCATCAATCTTTGTCAGCAATGCGGACGGCTCGATGACGGTCGGCAAAAAATACAGAGGAAAACTTGAAAATGTGTTGATTCAATATGTTGATGAACAGCTTTCCGCTTATAATAACATCCGTACCGATAAAATATTTATTACTCATGCAGGAATTGGGGAAGCATATGTAAAGCTGGTATATGATCATCTGAAAAGTAAAGATTACTTTGAAAATATCTATATCACAACAGCAAGCTGTACGATATCTTCCCATTGCGGTCCGGGTACATTAGGAATACTGTTTATGACCGAGTGATTGTGAGGTGTGATGATGGCAGGATATATGATATATTGGCCGGAAGAATATGTGCAGAAGATTATTGCGCAAAATGATTTGGGTCCTTTCAAAGTGATATTCGGAAGTCATCACAGATTAATGCCGCCTCTCAGAAATATACACATAGGAGATACGGTATATCCGTGTACCATTATGAGGGAAACGCTTTGTGTGCTTGCAAGGATGACGATCATAAAGAGTGAGGTCGCTTTTGAATATCTTATGAGGGAAACAGGGGATTATCACCGGTCGCTGATTCCCGAATATGCTGCCGTTGAAGTCATTGAACAGGGCAGCGGCGGCAAAAATGCTGTGATATATCTTACCTCGGATGATGACCCGATATCCGATATTTCTGAACTTCCGCCGAATCTGAGATTATACCGGCAGAAACCAATTCCCCATCATTTTCATCAGGAACCGATCAAATGCTGTGCGGAAACGGCAATGTCAGGAACAGACGGAAGCAGTATCAAGGTGCGCCCGATGCCGAAGGAAATATTAAGAAGTCTTGTTTTCGGAGAAACCGAGAGCAGGCTCAGACCGTTGAGACTGGAGGAAAACGGAGAGCCTGCTTTATCAGCATTATACAACCGTACAAGAAGAATGACGCCCGATACCAAAACAGCATTTGACTTATTATTTGATGGTGGAGAATGACAGGAATTTTTATACTATTGGGAGAGTATTATGCCGAACATCAACGAGATAATGACAGAAATACATAAACTTGTTGGAAAGTTGCAAATGAACCAAAACTCCGGATTGAATATCGAAATAAAAGCAGATCAACCGGATTACTTTTGTTGTTTCATCGAAAATGAAAGATTGATGGGAGAGATTGTTGTAAATAAGGGCGGCTTTCAGCCGTTCAGGAATGTATCCTTTACTATTGTTACTTCGGAAAATGAAGAGGAAGAACATCCGTTTTATTATTGTTATTACGATGATGAAACAAGCTCAATGGAAGAAATAAAATCAAATCTTCATAAAGGTATGAGGTTATTTTGAAAATATTACCGTTGTTATAATATAGAAACAAAAGGATATTCATTTTTTAGATTGGGAATGATATGATCAATTGATGATCAAGGTTAGTATAAAAAATATGGAGGTAGAAATTGAATATTGAAGTAAATAATATGGTGCTTGAAGCTCTTAAGAAGCAAAGCGAACCGATAGAAAGAAGAGATCTTCAGATACTCAGCGGAGTATTGGAAATTGAAGAGTTTAATAACGCTCTTTCTTATCTTGAAAGAAAAGGAAAAATTGTCATTAACAGAAAGAAGGTCGGCTTGCCCGAAACGATGGGTTATGCGGTGGCAGTCATCGTTCGTCAGTCAAGGGGATTTTCATTTGCACAGCCTGTCGATGCGGCAATGGATGATATTTTTATTCATGCTTCCTCCGTCAAGGGAGCCATACCGGGCGATCTTGTCCTGCTCAAAAATATAACGGCAGGGGGAAAGGGATTTTCAGGTGAGGTTGCCAGAATTCTGGAACAAGGCTCCCGAATTATAACGGGAACCATAGAGCGTCCTCTCGGAAAGCACGGCAGAGCCTATATCATACCTGATACCGGATTTTCTCATCATCTCCGCATTGTTCAGGGCGGAGAACTGAAAAGCAAGGTCGGGGATAAGGTCAAAGCCGCTGTATCTTATGATCAGAAAGAAAAAAGGGTTTATGCAAGAGTCATCAAGGTTTACGGAAAGGGCAGTTCTGCCAGGATATGTGCCGATGCCATTATTGATTCCTATGGTATTCCGACAAAATTTCCCGTTCCTGTCAAGCATGAGGCAGCGATCAAGGCTGCTCAGCCTATCACCGATGAGGAAATATCAAAGCGGCTTGATCTTACGGCAGAACCGATATTTACCATCGACGGTGCGGACGCAAAGGATCTTGATGATGCTATATCTGTCAAAAAATTGGAAAACGGCTGGGAGCTTGGTGTTCACATTGCTGATGTTTCACACTATGTGACAAAAGGAAGCAAGCTGGACGAGGAAGCACAGCAGAGAGGAACATCGGTCTATTTTGCGGACAGAGTCATTCCTATGCTGCCGGTGGAGCTTTCCAACGGCTGCTGCTCGCTGAATGCCGATACGAAAAAGCTGACATTTTCAGCGATTATGCGGCTTGACGAAAAAGCGGAGCTTGTGGATTACCGTTTTGAAAAAAGCGTCATTATTTCAAAGGTAAGAGGCGTATATTCTGAGGTGAATGCGATTCTTGACGGAAGTGCCGATGAAGTTGTTAAAGAAAAATATGTGCCTGTATATGAATGTATATTTGAAGCACAGAAACTTGCTGAACTGCTTAAAGAAAGAGCCAAACGAAGAGGAGAGCTTGAAATTGAATCATCTGAGTTAAGGTTCGTACTTGATGAAAATGGTGTATGTGTTGATGTCTCCGCAAGAGAAAGAGGACAGGCAGAGGAGCTTATCGAACAGTTTATGATAACCGCCAATAGTGCCGCCGCTCTTTATGCGAAAAGCGCCGGCATACCGTTCGTATATCGTGTTCATGAAGAACCAGACCCCGAAAAACTTCTGTCGCTGTCGGAGCTTGCTGCCGCCTGCGGATTTCAGACCAGAAGATTAAAAGATGGCGTGCGTCAGACCGACCTTGCCGCATTGATAGAAAAGGCCAGGGAAACAAAATATTCATGTCTGATATCAACACAGGTTCTCAGAACAATGGCGAAAGCACGGTATGATGCACATCCTCTCGGTCATTTCGGTTTGTCGCTGGCGGACTACTGCCATTTCACTTCACCAATCAGACGATATCCCGACACCTCGATCCATCGTATTCTGACCGATCTTGTCAGCGGTGTTTCAGTTGATGTCATCAAACAGAGATATCACGAATTTGCGGTTCAGTCTGCCAAACTTTCATCGGACTATGAGATAAGAGCCGTAAAGGCAGAGCGTGATGCCGAAAAATGCTATGCAGCGGAATATATGTGCGCTCATATCGGAGAAATACATCCCGGTGTTGTTTCGGGAGTAATGAGCAAGGGTATTTTTGTTATGCTCGAAAACGGAATAGAAGGATTTGTGAATCTTTTGGAAATAGAGGGAACAGATTTTGAATTTGACGGCAAAACAACAACCACCGATATCCGAAGCGGAAAAAGCTATTCGATAGGCGATGTTGTGAGTATTGAAGTGATCAATGCAAATGTTGCAACGGGAACGATAGATTTTGCTTTTGCGGAGGAAAAATAAAACAAGCGGAGCCTGTATTGTTTTGGTACAGACTCCGCTTTTCGTTTATTATTGTTGATATGAATTTTATATTACCTTCATCAGAACCAAAACGAAATATACGCAGGTGATCAGGGCAATAGCGGTGAATATAAATATTCCGATGGTGGCAGCCTTGCTGTCGGATTTCTGAGTATCACGCTTTGATATGAGTTTTGCCTTTTCAAGAACACGGATGGAGGGGTAAAGCATTACGGCAATAGAGGAATTCAGCACGCTTTTGAGCAGATTAAACGGCAGGAATGTGGGGATCAGCATCTGAGCAACCTGTTCTCTTGTTGCATTCATATACAGCGGCGTTATCAGATAATTCCAAAGAAGCATAACAGCCGTCATCGCCAGACAGCCCGCAATCAGACCGATCACGGCAGATTTAAGACCCGGCTTTTTCTTGTGAATGAACGAAGCAACGCAAACAAAGCTTGCAGAGGACAATAAGTTCATGATCATTCCGATAATGCCCGTAGAGCTGATCGTGATCATCTCAACAAGGGCAAGAACGGCAGACATCACAAATCCTGCCAGCGGTCCGAAGATAAAAGCGCCGAATACAAGTACTGCGTCCTTGAAATCCATCGTCAGAAATCCGAAAATCGGAAGCCGGAAGAAAAATACCGTCAGATAGGCGACAGCGGTGAGCATAGCAAGACCAGTAATTTTCTTGACTCTGTCGGAAGCTGACTGACGACCCTTGAGTATTGGCTTGTTTCCTGACATAACAGATGTTTCTTTTGCTTTCATAATAACAGCATCTCCTTAAAAATGAATTTTAGCTGTCTGCGCAAAAGCTCCCCGCAAATCTTGTCTGATTTACGGGGAGTAATTATATTGTTTGGTAAAACCGTATTCAATATAACTAATCTTCTTTCATCCGGACTATACCGTCGGCATTGGAATCTCACCAATTCAGCTTACGCTCGCGGGCTTACCCGATACAACAGGCACACCGCCGGTGGGGAATTGCACCCCGCCCCGAAGACAGCAATTATTTTATGTTTTCATTGTAGCACGATCATTTGTCTATGTCAAGTATCTAATCAAATTTTATTTGCTCTGATGCTTGACAGCGCCTGATGGATATTGTATATTATTGATAATGCTAAAAAATACCAATCATTTTGAGGAATTACTTAAAAAATGACGTTTGCGAGGACTAAGGAAGTATGAAAAATATTAAAGCTGCTATTTTTGATTTGGATGGAACACTCATTGATTCCATGTATGTATGGGAAAAGGTGGATGTTGATTTTATGATGCAACGGGGAATACCTGTTTCAAAAGAATATACAGATATTGTCCGCAGTATGTTTTTTGAAACGGCGGCAGCCTATACAAAGGATAAATACGGTCTTGATGAAAGCGTAGAAGAAATTATGCAGACATGGCTCGACATGGCTCATAACGAATACGCCCATCATATACAAGCGAAACCGTATGTTGTTGAATATCTGAAGAAGCTCAAAGAAAAGAGCATTATATTGGGAATTGCCACATCCAACAATCCGTATCTTCTTAAACCATGCCTTGAAAACAACGGCATGAATGGGATTTTCAGCTGTATTTGCTATACCTCAGAGGTCGGGCTGAATAAAAGCAGTCCCGATATTTATCTTTATACCGCTGAAAAGCTGGGTGTAAAGCCGGAAGAATGTGTTGTTTTTGAGGATATTATTGAAGGTATTAAAAGCGCAAAATCGGTCGGCATGAAAACCGTTGCGGTTTATGACAGCTCAAACGATGATTATATGGATCAAATAAAAGTCACAGCAGATAAATTTGTTGAAACTTATAGTGAATTGCTTGACGAAATGGATCAATGAGATTATAATATTAGATACATTTAATTCCAATCAAGAACAGGAGAGAATAAAATGAAAACAAGAATCGGTATTTTAGGCTATGGAAATTTGGGCAGAGGAACGGAAATTGCTGTTGCTGCTGCAAATGATATGGAGCTTGCCGCTGTATTTACACGCCGTGATCCTTCATCGGTTTCAATTCTTACACCCAATGTTCCTGTCATCAATGTGGACGAAATAGAAAAGTGGACAGATAAGATTGACGTACTCGTACTTTGCGGCGGCAGCGCTACCGATCTGCCCGAACAGACACCCCGATATGCAAAGCTCTTTAATGTTATTGACAGCTTTGACACACACGCACGCATTCCTGAACATTTTGCCAGTGTTGATGCAGCTGCCAAGGAAGGCGGCAAGGTGGGTTTGATCTCAGCAGGCTGGGATCCGGGCCTGTTTTCGCTCAACAGAGTTTATGCAAATGCTATTCTTCCCGATGGAAAGGATTATACCTTCTGGGGAAAAGGTGTGAGTCAGGGACATTCTGATGCTATCCGCAGAATTGAGGGAGTAAAGAATGCAAAACAGTATACCATTCCGGTCGATGCTGCTCTTGATGCTGTAAGAAGCGGAGCAAATCCCGAACTGACAACACGTCAGAAGCACACAAGAGAATGTTTTGTCGTTCTTGAGGACGGTGCAGACGCCGCACAGGTTGAAAAGGAAATCAAGGAGATGCCGAATTACTTTGCAGATTATGATACAATCGTACATTTTATCAGCGAAGAAGAACTGCTGACAGAACACGCAGGTATGGCTCACGGCGGCTTTGTTTTCAGAACAGGCAAAACCGGTATCAACAAGGAAAATAATCATATCATTGAATATAGCCTGAAACTCGATTCCAATCCCGAATTCACAACAAGCGTCCTTATTGCCTACGCAAGAGCGGTAAAGCGTCTTTCGGATGAAGGTCAGACAGGCGCAAAGACAGTTTTGGATATACCGCCTGCATATCTTTGCGAGCAAAGCGGAGAAGAGCTGAGAGCACATTTCCTTTAATAGACTCTCATACATAACTTATCATTATTTTAACACCCGCATTGGTTATTAATCACCTTTGCGGGTGTTATTTTTAATTGATTCAACATAATTTACCAAAAAATATTTGTAATATAAAGCAGCTTATTGTAAACAATAATAACACAGGCGGAAACAAAAGAGATTCATTCATAAATCCTTTTGCTGAATTTACGATAGAGTGCGATTGTATGATAGATTTTATACCGTTTTTATTTACGGTGCAGAATCTCATAGTAGCAACGCACCGTAAATAACAGGTACCGCCCTGTAAAAATTCGATAAAAGGAGATACGATTATGTCCAGCAATTCTAACTCTATCAATGTGCCCGAAGCAAGACAGGCTATGGAGCAGTTCAAGATGGAATGTGCCAACGAAGTAGGCGTTAACCTCAAGCAGGGCTACAACGGCGACCTTACTTCTCGTCAGGCAGGATCAGTAGGCGGCCAGATGGTCAAAAAGATGATTGAAGCTTACGAGAGAAGTATGTAATTAACCCTGTTAATATTATTTTCTCTGAGTTTAACTGATCTTATACGATGATAAGGAACTCCCGCAGCCGGGAAATTATTTCGGCTGCGGGAGTTTTCCTGCTTTTTGAATTATCTTTTAGGCATATATATAAAATTTTTCGTAGGGTACTGAATAGTTGCGAAGTTTGATTATGCTTTATACTTGCTCCGTATTTCCCTTGCTGCAGCGACAAGATTTTCAAGACTTGGAACAGTTTCCTCACTTCCTCTTGTTTTCAGTCCGCAGTCGGGGTTTACCCAAAGTTTTTCCGCAGGTATACGATCAAGCATTTTTTGGAGTGCAGCTTTGATTTCTTCCTTTGCCGGTATTCTCGGAGAATGAATATCGTAAACACCCGGACCAACCTCTGTGCGGAAGTTTTTCTCCTTGAGGACATCCAAAATGGTAAGGTCGGAACGACTTGCCTCGAAGGTGATAACATCAGCATCCATATTGTCAATATCCCCGATGATATCGGCAAATTCGCTGTAACACATATGTGTGTGTATCTGTGTTTCCGGTTTCACGCCGCTGTGAACAAGGCGGAAGGCGGGAATCGCCCAATCTAGATACTCGCTGTTCCAATCGCTCTTGCGCAGGGGCAACTTTTCTCTTAAAGCAGCTTCGTCGATTTGAATGATATTTATCCCGTTGGCTTCAAGGTCAAGTACTTCCTCACGGATCGCCAAGGCGATCTGATAAGCGCTATCTTTCAAGGAAATATCCTCTCTGGGGAATGACCAGTTGAGGATCGTCACAGGACCGGTAAGCATACCCTTCACAGGCTTGTCAGTCAGGCTTTGTGCATAGGATGACCATTTTACCGTCATTGACTTTGCTCTGGAAATATCGCCCCATACAACAGGCGGCTTGACGCACCTTGTACCATAGGACTGCACCCATGCTTTTTCTGTGAAGAGATAACCGTCAAGGCATTCACCGAAATATTCAACCATATCGTTTCTTTCAAATTCGCCGTGTACAAGCACATCTATGCCGATTTGCTCCTGCAATCTGATACAGCCTTCGATTTTTCCCTTTAAGAAGCTATCATAATCGTCGGCTGTTACTTCGCCCTTTCTGAATCCTGCTCTTGTTTTGCGAATTTCAATAGTCTGTGGGAAAGAGCCTATGGTTGTTGTGGGGAACAAAGGAAGATTAAATCTTTCCTTTTGGATTTTCTCACGCACGGCAAATTTGGGAAGTCTTGTGAAGTCTTTCTCGGACAAAGCATTGACCTTTTCTTTGATGGATGTATTTTCGCCGCTTCTCGGCTGAGCAAAAAGTTCTGAATTTGCCCGATATTCGGTGGTTTCAGCCGGATTTTCGGATGTAAGAAGTTTTTTGATTTCTGCAAGTTCTGTCAGTTTTTCGCTTGCATAAGCAAAATGCTTTTTATAAGCATCTGAGAGCTTTGTTTCGTTTTTCAGTGTGTACGGAACATGAAGCAGGGAACAGGAAGTACCAACAACAAAATCAATATTCTGATTTTTCAATTCATCTAAAATGTGTAAAGTGTTGGTATAGTTATTTTTCCAGATATTCTTGCCGTTGACAACACCCGCAAAAAGAATTTTGTCCTTCGGAAAACCATTGGTTCTGACAAGCTCCAAAGTTTTTCTTCCCTCGATAAAATCAAGACCGATTCCGTCAAAATCAAGAGCAGTAACCTCATTGTAGAAATCTCTGATATCGCCGAAATAGGTCTGCAGGAGGATTTCCACGCCGCTTTTGTCTGAGAGAATTTTTGTGTATAAATCTTTGAAGAAGGTTATATCACTTTCCGTCAGGTCTTTCACGAGGTACGGCTCGTCAAGCTGTATCCATTCTGCGCCGAGTTCCGAGAGTTTTTTAATGATATCAATATAAGCGTTTGCTGCTGCTTCGGTAAAATCCTCTTTTGTTTTTGTACCTGTATATCTTGCAAGCTCAAGGAAGGTAAAAGGACCTGTCAGAACGGGCTTTGTCCTGACACCATTTTCTAAAGCCTCCACAAAAAGCTCGAACGGTTTATTGCCCGATACTTTGATTTCAGTATCATCGTCAATTTCGGGAACCATATAGTGATAGTTGGTATTGAACCACTTTTTCATAGCAAGGGCTTTGACATCGCCCTTTTCTCCCTGGTAGCCTCTTGCTGCCGCAAAATACTCATCAAGTACAGACAATCCGAGAGAAGTATATCTTTTCGGAACAGCATTCAGAAGAAAAGCGGTATCAAGCATACCATCATAAAAAGAAAAATCGTTTGACGGTATAAAATCAAGACCGCTTTCCTGCTGTTCTTTAAGATTCTGAAATCTTAACTCTTTGGCAGTTTCCAAAAGCTGTAATTCCTCGATTTCGCCTTTAAAATATTTTTCACTTGCAAATTTAAGCTCACGGAGTGAACCGATTCTCGGATAGCCGATGATGGATGTTTTCATATTTTCATATCCTTTCAAACATTTAGATTACGAATATAACTATATACCTGTCAAAGCGGCATGTAAAATATGAAAAACAGGCGCTTATTCATAGATTTTTTCTATGATTTGTGTTATAATAATATTATAATCTATTTACGGAGTGATATTATGACACTAAAGCAGCTTGAATATGTTGTAACAGCCGCAGAAAAAAGTTCTGTGACGGAAGCAGCAAAAGAGCTTTTTATTGCCCAGCCCAGCCTTACTGCTGCCATCCACGAGCTGGAAGAGGAACTGGGGATAACGATTTTTTATCGGTCGAAAAGAGGGATAGAACCCACAAAGGACGGAGATGAATTTCTAGGCTACGCCCGTCAGGTATTGGAGCAGACCAATCTTATCAATGAGCGTTATACCGGAAAAACTGTCAAAAAACAAAGGTTCTGTATTTCTTCCCAGCATTATTCATTTGTGGTCGAAGCCTTTGTTGAGCTGCTGAAAAGTGATATCGGGAATAAGTATGAATTTCATATGCGGGAAACACAAACATACGAAATTATAGAGGATGTGGCACATCTAAGGAGCGAGATCGGCGTTTTATATCTTAATCAATTCAACGAAACCATTATCAGGAAAACGCTCCGTGACAACAATCTGATTTTCAGCAGTCTGTTTACGGCAAAACCTCATGTTTTTGTGGGAAAGAACAGTCCCCTTGCAGAAAAAAACAGCATTACGCTCGATGATCTTAAGGCCTATCCCCGTCTTTCCTATGAACAGGGAAGTCATAATTCATTTTATTTCGCCGAAGAGATTTTAAGCACTGCTGACAGCGACAAGGATATTGTTGTGTGTGACAGAGCGACTCTTTTTAATCTGCTTGTCGGTCTTAACGGCTACACCATTTGCAGCGGTGTCATTAACGAGGAACTGAATGGCTCCAACATCATCGCAAAGCCGCTGACAGTAGATGATTATATGGAGATAGGTTATATTCTGCCGTCAGGAATAAAGCCGTCACTTCTGACAGGAATGTATATTGATATTCTGCAAAAAATAACAAAGAATGTTTTGTGTGTTCAGTAACAGCTGAGATACAGACCACTGCAGTAAACCGCTTGATAAAAATATTGAAATTTTTTCGGGATATGATATAATAGTCTAAAATATCATATCTGATTTTTGGAGGAATGAAAATGCTTTTTATTGAATATCCTAAATGTACTACCTGTAAAAAAGCTAAAAAGTGGCTTGACGAGCATCATATTGAGTATACAGACAGACATATCAAGGACGAAAATCCAACAGACGGAGAGCTTTCAAAGTGGCTTGAAATCAGCGGACTGCCAATAAGGAAGTTTTTCAACACAAGCGGAATGCTTTATCGTGAAATGCAGCTCAAGGATAAGCTGCCGGACATGACAGAGGAGGAAATGATCAATCTTCTCGCATCCGATGGAATGCTTGTCAAGCGTCCGGTTCTGATTAACGGCTCTACCGTGCTGATGGGTTTCAAAGAAAAGGAATGGGAAGAAGCACTTCTGAATCAATCATAAACGGAGAATCAAAAATGAGGGATTATTTACCGATATGCAAAGAGGATATGCAAAAAAGAGGATGGAATCAGGTAGATTTCACTTTTGTTATAGGTGATGCCTATGTTGATCATCCGTCTTTCGGACCAGCCATTATCAGCCGTATTCTTGAAGCCGAGGGGTACAGGGTAGGTATTATCGCCCAGCCTGACTGGAAGGACGAAAAAAGTATTGATGTTTTTGGCGAACCGAGGCTTGGCTTTCTGATCAGCGCGGGCAATATGGATTCGATGGTAAATCATTATTCCGTGTCGAAAAAACGCCGTTCAAAGGATTTTTTTACTCCCGGAGGAGTTATGGGGAAACGTCCGGATCATGCGACTGTTGTTTATGGCAACCTGATAAGAAGAACCTATAAAAACAAACCTGTCATCATCGGCGGTATTGAAGCAAGTCTTCGCAGAATGGCGCATTATGACTATTGGGATGATTGCCTTAAAAGATCTGTGCTGCTTGATTCGCAGGCTGATATCCTGTCGTATGGGATGGGCGAAAAGTCGATCGTTGAGATAGCGGATGCGCTGAACAGCGGCATACCTGTTGAGGAGATCACCTTTATCAAGGGAACGGTATATAAAACAAAAAATCTTAATCATATTTATGAATATATCACCCTTCCTTCTTATGAGGAGCTTTGTGCCGACAAGCTGAATTATGCACGCAGCTTTTATACTCAATACTGTAATACAGATGCTTTTTCGGGCAAATGTCTGGTCGAACCGTATAAAGGCGGCGTTTATGTGGTGCAGAATCCGATGTCTCCGCCGCTTTCTCAGGAGGAAATGGACAGAGTTTATGCTTTGCCGTATATGAGGAATTATCATCCTTCTTATGAGGCTATGGGCGGAATTGATGCCATTAAAGAGGTTAAATTCAGTCTAATCAGCAACCGTGGCTGTTTCGGCGGCTGCAGCTTCTGTGCGCTTACATTTCATCAGGGAAGAATCATTCAGACGAGAAGTCATGAATCAATTTTAGCAGAAGCAGAAACAATAATAAAAGATCCTGAGTTCAAGGGTTATATCCATGATGTCGGAGGACCGACAGCAAATTTCAGAAAACCGGCTTGTCAGAAACAGCTGACAAAGGGAGTGTGCACCAACCGCCAATGTCTTTTTCCGAAGCCTTGTCCGAATCTTCGTGTGGATCACAGCGATTATCTGTCGCTTCTGCGAAAACTGAGATCACTTCCCGGAGTAAAAAAGGTATTTATCAGGTCGGGAATACGATTTGATTATATTATGGCAGACCCTGACGAAACCTTTCTGAGAGAAATGTGTCAGCATCATATCAGCGGTCAGCTTAAGGTGGCACCGGAGCATATTTCCGATACGGTTCTCAGAAAGCTCGGAAAACCCGAAAATAGTGTTTATCGTGCCTTCTGCAAAAAATATGCGGCAATCAACAAAAAGCTCGGAAAGCCGCAGTTTCTTGTGCCCTATCTCATGTCCTCACATCCCGGTTCAACGCTGAAGGAAGCGATAGAGCTTGCGGAATATCTTCGTGACAATCACCTCAGCCCCGAACAGGTTCAGGATTTTTATCCGACACCGTCAACGATATCTACCTGTATGTACTACACGGGAGTTGACCCCCGCACGATGGAGCCTGTTTTTGTGGAGCATAATCCCCACGCAAAGGCTATGCAGAGGGCGTTGATACAATATAAAAATCCCAAAAACTATGAGCTTGTTCATGAGGCTCTGGAACTTGCTCACCGTACAGACCTTATCGGCTTTGATAAAAAATGCCTGATAAAACCAAGAAATTCACACGATACCGCCGCAGCAAAAAAGATTCCGCACGGACAGAAGGGCTCAAAACCTGCCAGACAGCTTACCGATGCGGAAAAGAAATACGGTATCTCCTTTGAAAAATATGACAGCATACAAAAGGCTGAAAGCAGCCGCAAAAAACAAAATACAAGCAAAAAGAAAAAACGATAAATGAATTTTACCGTTTTTTTGCTGAAATATTAGCAATTTGTAAATTCGGAGCGGAAGTTGTCGAATTTGATTGATTTTTTGCTGAAAGTATGTTAATATTATGTCAATACGATATATATATATCGTTGATATTGTCCATAGGAGGTGTGAAAGTATGTTAGGTATTTGGTTGACGGTAATTGTTATTGCTGTTGCATTCGAGATTGCCACACAGCTGCAGCTGGTGTCTGTCTGGGCAGCGGTCGGGGGTATAGTGGCATTGATCACAGATGTCTGCGGCGTTGATCAAACGATACAGATCATTATTTTCTTTGCTGTTACCTTCATAATGCTTGCACTTACCAGACCGTTTGTCCGCAGAATGACAAACAGTATCAAAAACACGCCTACAAACGCTGACATGAATATCGGCAGAACAGGCAAGGTTACAAAAATAGTTGACACATCTGCCGGATTGTTCAGAGTAAGCGTAGCAGGAGCCGATTGGTCGGCAGTAACACAGGATCGTTCCATACCCGAAGTTGGATCGGACATTCGTGTAGAACGGATTGAAGGAGTTAAACTGGTGGTTTCATCGGTATGATCCGAAAATATTATGAAAAAGAGAGGTATTTATTATGCCGGGCGGAGTAATTGCTTTAATTATTATCGGAGTGATCGTTTTATTGGTCATCGTAACAAACATCAATGTCGTTCCGCAGTCGAACGCCTATGTCATTGAACGTTTCGGTACTTTCTTCAAAATCTGGGGCAATGGCATTCATGTCAAGGTTCCCTTTATGGATCGAATTGCAAGAAAGGTATCGCTTAAGGAGCAAGTAGTTGACTTTGAGCCGCAGTCGGTTATCACACGTGATAACGTGTCTATGAAAATTGATACGGTTGTCTATTATCAGATCACTGATCCGAGACTTTATACCTATGGTGTAGAGAACCCGATCATGGCTATCGAAACACTTTGCGCAACAACTCTCCGTAATATTATCGGTGAGCTGGAACTTGATAATACGCTCACTTCACGTGATAACATCAACTCAAGAATTCGTGAGATTCTTGACGAAGCCACAGACCCGTGGGGCATCAAGGTAAAGCGTGTGGAGCTGAAAAATATTCTTCCTCCCCGTGAAATACAGGCTGCCATGGAGAAGCAGATGAAGGCAGAGCGTGAGCGCCGTGCAAGAATTCTTGACGCAGAAGGTGAAAAGACAAGTCAGATTCTGGTTGCAGAGGGTCATAAAGAGGCTGCCATCCTTCGTGCAGACGCTATCAGAGAGACTAAGATCCGTGAAGCACAGGGTGAAGCAGAGGCGATTCTCGCAGTACAGAAGGCGTATGCAGACAGCTTGAGAATGCTGAACGAGGCTGCACCGACAGACAGGGTCATTGCGCTTAAGAGCCTTGAAACCTTTACAAAGGTGGCAGACGGCAGAGCAACAAAGATCATCATTCCTTCAGAAATCCAGTCAATGGCAAGTCTTGCAACATCGCTTAAGGAACTGGTTGTTGAAGGAGATATCGACAAGACTCCTGTTGCGGCAAAAACAGTAGAAATTCCTAATATGCAGTCGCCAGCAGCATCTCAGCCGGTATCTGCTGCTGATGCCCAGGCTGCTCTCAGAGAGAGAGCAAGACAGGCTCTCCAGCAAAATGCACCAAGAGTGTAAAAATTAATAGAAATTTGCGAAAAGCAAGGCTGATATTTTTAATTCAACCTTGCTTTTTTTGCAAATATATACTAAAATGTATAAGGGAATTTTTTATATTTTCCCATACTTGAAAAATAGGAGAGAAGAATTATGTCTGAACAAAAAAAGGTAGCTGTCATTATGGGCAGCGACAGCGACTTCCCGACAGTTTCGGGAGCAATCAAAACGCTTGACTCTTACGGAGTACCCTTTGAGGTGCATATCATGTCCGCTCACCGCACACCTGAGGCTGCTGCCGAGTTTTCTTCAAAGGCTCGTGAAAACGGCTTCGGCGTGATTATTGCAGCAGCAGGCAAGGCAGCTCATCTTGCAGGTGTTCTTGCTGCTCATACTACCGTACCGGTAATCGGCATTCCGATAAAATCCTCAACTCTTGACGGACTGGACGCTTTGCTTGCAACTGTTCAGATGCCCAAAGGAATACCTGTGGCAACGGTTGCGATAGACGGAGCTGACAATGCAGCTATACTTGCTGTTCAGATTCTTGCACTTTCCGATGATGCTCTTGCTGAAAAGCTTGCTGCTGATAAGGTAAATATGAAAAACGGCGTTGCGCAGAAGGATGAAGCCATTCAGCAGAGAGTCAGAGAGCTGATCAATAATTAAGGAGTAGTTTTATGTCTGAATTACATGATGAATGCGGTGTTTTCGGAATTTATAAATATGACGGGGACACAGATATTG